>JBBIRS010000004.1:0-94606 GCA_037441675.1 Planctomycetales bacterium
GCAACCATAAATGTCTTCTTCCGGCGTTCTCGGATATCGCGTGTAATCTTCCGCAGGTCCAAATTGTCTTGGATTGACGAAGATGCTTACAACGCTAATGTCGCATTCTGAAACCATCTGCTGAATCAGGGAGTAGTGCCCTTCGTGGAGGTTTCCCATTGTAGGGACAAATCCGATAATTGGTCTGCGATTGAGCCTGAGATAACTCTCTTTTATCAGCGCTTGCCGTAATTCACGAAATTCTTTTATTGTTTTTGCGACAAACATAAAGTATCAGTTAGTTACTATTCCACACTAACATACTCTTCCCTTGCGGGGTATGTGCGCTCACGAACAGAGCCTGCGTAGTCCTTCAGAGCTGAAATTGCGATTCCCCGCAAATCCGCAAATTTGCGCGCGAACTTTGGATAGTGACCCGCCAGCATTCCAAGAACATCGTGTATAACCATTATTTGACCGTCTGTGTAGGGACCGCTTCCGATGCCAATGACGGGAATTTCCAAAGCCTGAGTAATTTCGCGCGCGGTTTCCGCTTCCACACACTCAAGAATGAGCAAAAATGCGCCAGCTGACTCAAGAGCGTGCGCCTGAGACAAAAGGTGCTTCTTGCCACGCTCCGTCCGTCCCTTAATCTTGTAACCGCCTTCTACGTGGACTGTCTGGGGCAGAAGCCCGATATGACCCATAACAGGAATACCAAGCTCGGTTAGGCGCTGAGTGGCTGAAAGATTCGTTTCATCCGCCCCCTCCATTTTTACTCCACCGCAGAGGGTTTCTTTGAAGATGCGCAGGGCGTTGTGAACAGTCTCATCCGTGGAGACCTTGAACGTGCCAAAGGGCATATCTGAAATTACGAGGGTGCCACGAACCGCACGCATAACTATCTTCGTGTGGTAGATGGTTTCATCAATTGTTACGGGAATAGTTGTCGCATGACCCTGAACCACGTTACCAAGTGAGTCTCCAACGAGAATGAAGTCAACGCCTGCCTCTTCAGCCACCTGCGCAGTGAAGAGGTCATAAGCGGTAATGGAAACTATGGGAATGCCTGCTTCCTTCTTCTTTTTCAGTTCATTAATCTTGAATTCAGACATAATTTTCACCTGCGATTTGTTCCAAGTATATGTTTTGCGTCAGAAACTCTTCGCCTAAGCTTGCATCACCTCTGTCCACGGCGTGAACGTTTTCCCGCGGGGCGATGATGCTCGAAATACGATGCGCCCCATCGGTGACACACGAAAAACTGTAGGGCGGTGGCTTGTACCCCGCCTCTGACGGCGCGATATGAAACCGCGCATTTCTGCGCAAACACTAATTTTCTCTTGCTTTTCTTGGAGAAAAATGGAACTAGAAGGAGAAAGAGAGGACACTGGTGCCTTAAATACGATACACCAATTAGTTACATTGGCAAACCTGTAGGGTATAGGCTTGTCCGCAACCATTGACGGCGTGATACAAGTTTGCACCCTACACGCCACGCGTTTCACCGCGTAATGAAACCGCGGCGACCTCTCTTCTTTTCCTCCGTCTCGGTCCATAATTGGCTCCAAGCGGTAAGATCATTATAGCACTAATTCAGGCTGGATCGCTTTCAAGAGGATGCCTTACTCTAAAGTATAATCTTGTTTAATAAAATAGCTAGCGTATGAAAACGAAGGTGCTTTTCATCTGCACGCATAATGCGTTTCGCTCGCAAATGGCGGAAGGGTTTGCTCGTGCGCTCTTCGGCGATAGAGTCGAAGCACTTAGTGCAGGAATTAACCCCGCAGGATTGAGCGAACTTGCGGTGCAGGTAATGGCTGAAATGGGAATTGACATCTCAGACCAAAGAAGCAAGTCAATTGATGAGATACTGTCACAACATCCTGCGTCTGAATTTGATTTGGTTGTGACGGTCTGCTCAAGCGCACGGGAGATGTGCCCTACCCTGCCTGGCGCGAAAAGAGTAATCCATCGGGAGATAAGAGATATGGGCTATGGTGATAAAACCTATGCTAGTCCGCTTGAGGAGGCAAGAGAGATAAGAGATAATGTGAAGCAAATGGTAATAGAAGTGGTTAGCGAGCTAGTGGGACGTGTATAGCTTGCTAGTCAGTCAAACGTGCGACCAACTTACATTTGAAACTGCTTAAGACATCAAATTACTTCAGATGTAGAATAATTGCGATGGAATACATTATTTTCAGCATCTTTCCGGAATTAGTGGAGTCTATCTTCAAGTTCGGAATACTACGCCGAGCAGTGGAAATGGGAAAGCTATCTTACCGCATCGTTAATCCTAGAGACTATGCACTAGATAAGCATAAGAGCGTGGATGACGTAGCCTATGGCGGTAGACCTGGTATGGTGATGAAGCCTGAACCTATCTTTAATGCTTATGAAGCGTTACAAGCGGAGGGCTCCATTAGGCAAAACAAGCATTTCATCTACCTTTCTCCACGGGGAACTCTACTCACCCATGAGGTTGCTCTACGACTCAGTAAGTTTGACCAGCTTATCCTACTATGCGGACGCTATGAAGGGGTTGACGAGCGAGTTGTTGAAACACTCGTAGATGAAGAGATATCAATCGGCGATTACGTCCTTTCGGGAGGAGAACCAGCGGCAATGGTTCTCGTGGATGCAGTCTCTAGACTGATACCTGATGTGGTTGGAAATGAGCGAAGTATTTTGGAAGATTCATTTGCAAACTACCTGCTTGATCATCCACATTACACAAGACCCGCAGAGTTTCGGGGAATGAAAGTGCCGGAGGTTTTGCTTTCAGGAAATCATCAACAGATAGCTAAATGGAGAAGGCAAAAGGCTGAGGAGGTAACAGCAGTGAGAAGACAAGATTTGTGGGAGAAGTATCTTCAGAAGCTCGTAAATGACTTGAAAAATTCTTGAGTTAAATTAGCGGAAATTTTAGTGATCAATAAAGTGCGCTGTCCCCCTTACACTTTTATTTTTGAATTCACATAAATCAACATACTTAAAGAAGAAAGCACAAACGTGCAACTCTTTATCGCCAAACTGTTCCTCCATGTCAAGAAATTACTAATGGAAGAGTGTGGAAACTGCGGGCTTCAGATATTGTTTGCAACATTTCAACACTTAAAATAATGTTTAATTGAGAACCTCACGATACGGCTATCTAAAAAGATAAGTCGATACCACCACTGATGTAATTCCGCAGAGTGAAACACATTGAGGGAGCGGGCTATGCAGGTTGATAAATAATGCTATACCTCTACAACGTCTCCAAGGACTGAAGAAATTCAATATAGCTTGCAGGTAATCTTCTTTCTTTAGCGCCAACAATAATAGAGTTCAACATTTCCACGCTGGGTTTACTGGGCTTTTCGTCTGGTACTGAAACAACATAACACATGGCGGGATACCTTAGTCCACCCCTATCCATCACCCAAATGTTCCTCATATGGTAACGATTGGGCGCGCCTTTGTAACGGTTGAGTTTACTCAAATCTTGGTTGGAAATATCAATGGTTATTCCCCATACCTCACCCTCTGAGTTTTCGGTCCGCTCAATACTAGGCAGACCAGAGTTTATTGGTGGGAAGAACTTTGGGAAATTAAGCCGCCACCTAGTTGCCCGAACCCTCATTTCCATATGTGGTTTATCTAAGTATCTCTTGAGGATAGTGGTATAAAGGAGCTCGTCATAAATAAAAAGTCGCTTCTTAGATGTTGAAGAAGGCATTATGCTTTCTTCCTCATGCTCACGCGCTTCTGCGTCCGATTTGATTATCTGCTCCAAGATTTCCTCGGGCTTTATTTCCGTTGATACCGATTCCTCAGTTGTTTCTCTTTCCTCTTCCAATAAACTCACCTTATTTGCCCTTAATGTTCTCGTAAAACTTTACCATAATGTTAAATGAAGAATTATTAAAATTAATGTATGCAATGTCCTTTTCTTGAAATTTGCCATCAGAGATGAGATTAAAACTTGCGATTCCCCCCTCACTTACTTCAACAGGAAAGCTAAAGGTTTTCGCAATTTTTTTTAGCTTAGGAAAAAGGGGATGTTTCTTCGTGAGAGGAAACATTGCAATTTCTTCGCCAGATACGAGATGGGTTCTGACGTTCCATTTATTAGCAAACCGCAAGACAAATGGAGTTCTATTCTCTATGCGGATAAGCATTAGAGTGTAATTGGAATAGGCTGGATTCTTTAGAAGCATTCTAGTTACATTTATCGCAAGTGAACCATCCTTAGAAAAGCCATAACGGGTAAGAGCCTCCTCTTCAGTGGAAAGCAAATTTTCAAGATGGGTTCTAGCTTGCGGGATTTTTGCAACTTCCAGTAACCATGTAAACTCCTCCACAAGAGCCTCCACTACGGCATGGCGGTCAATTCCTTCAAGATTCTCATTCTCAAGTCTTTTCATCCATCGGCGCGCTGAGGAAAGGGATAAGTGTAAGTATGATGAGGATAGTTCTTCAACACTGAAAGGAGCGGAAAGCTCCTCGCCTCTAACCTCAGGAGTAATTAATGTGATGACGAGTAAAACTGAAGTTATGATTAAGAGCGAAACTAATATTTTACACGCTAAGTTACACGTGCCACGATGGGTTATGGTATGAGAGCCCGAACTGTTCAGCTTATTCAGTCCCACCCTGGCTAACATGGTGCTAGCCTAACTTCCTGATAATCATCTGGTATAGTTGCTTAAAATAAGGGTCTTCATCCAAAAGAATTGCACTTTTCATAATGCCGTGACTAACAGTGGAATGGTCCCTTGCGCCCAGCTCCTCTCCAATTTGTGCCAGAGTCAAGTTTGTCTGCTCCCTCGCTATATACATCGCTAACATCCTTGCCTCAGCTACCTTTTTTCGCCTATCTTTACTTAGAAGGACATTTTTAGGCACACGGAATACTTCGCAGATCGCTGTAATAATCTCCTCCATTGTAAGAAGACGTTTCCCCTTAGTAACTGATAGCATATCCGCTAGTACTTTTCGTGCGACTTCCAGAGTACATTTGGCGCCCGAGAAATTACAGAACGCGAGAACCCGAATTAAAGCCCCTTCTAAATGTCTTATGTTAGTGGTGACATTTTCAGCAATAAAGGTTAGGACATCCTCAGGAAGCGTTACACTTTCAAGCTCAGCTTTCTTTTGAAGAATTGCAATCCTAGTTTCAATTCCGGGAGAGCCTATGTCCACTATGAGACCGCTGGCAAAACGAGAAACTAACCTTGATTCTATTCCCTTAAGATCATAAGGTGGAGCATCACTTGTGATGACAATCTGCTTCCCACTGTCAACTGAGCTCATAAAAGTGTGGAAAAATTCCATTTGTGTTTCGGTCTTCCCGGCTATGAATTGGATATCATCTATTAAAAGCAAATCACACTGGCGATACCTCAGACGGAACTCGTTCATTTTACCCGCACGAACTTTCTCTATGAAATCAGCGGTAAATTTTTCACTGGTCAAATACACAACCGACATCTCGGGATTTATAGAAAGAACATGATGGCCAATAGCATGGAGTAGATGAGTCTTGCCGAGGCCCACATCAGCGTAGATGAAAAGTGGATTATACGCCGAACCCGGATTTTCCGCCACCGCTCTTGAGGCAGCGTAACTAAACTGATTAGAATCTCCCACGACAAAATTCTCAAATGTGAAGCGAGGGTTTAGCAAAGGTCGGGGTTTCTTGATTGCTTTCACCTCGGAAAGTGGCACCGCGGAAGACGAAACTTCCTCGCCTGCGGATTTTAACTCTGTTGAAGGAGCTACCTTTATCTCAACCTCGCAGGGTTCACCTAGAACTAGCTGAAAGGCTCGTATTAACTCCTGCAAGAACTCTTCTTGAAGCCATTGCGCCTGCTTCTGGCCAGCCACTAAAATCACAACCTTCCCACTTTCTACCGACTCTACTTGAATTGGTTCAACGATCAGCTCATACTTAGGGCTTGGTATGACTGATTTCAGCCTTTCCTTTACCTGTTTCAGTATCTCTGTAATTAAAACCAGTGTCATTAATTGGTTACCAAAGGTGATTTATCAACAATTTTCAAAGATTATCAACCAAAAAAGCCTAAAATTATGCGTCTAACTCAATTAATCATGGTAAATAACCTCAACCAATCCCGCTGGTAAATATTATGCCACAAAGTATCAACAAACATCGACATAATTATCCACAAACTCTCAACAAAAATTTCTCTTTCCGATTAATCTCTTCGTAAGTAAATAATACTCGCTCAGTGAATTAGAATGCAAGAGCTTTGCAACCATTTAGCACGAAAATCTTGTAAATTTTACCAAAATTCTTACTGGCATAAATGAGAACCAACTGAACAACCTAGCGCTTGTGAATTCACACAGAGCATAGCCTCTCAGAATATAAAAATCCCACATACACGTTTATCCAACCTTGAAATATCAAGTTAACCTTGTTTTCTTAGGATGAGAGTTTCTTTCTCCACCAGTTAAGTAGGTCACTTAAGGTTTGCTTGAACTCTATCAACGGTTTCCATCCGACCTCTTTAACAACCTTGCTGTTATCCCCTTCCAGTATGTTAACGTCACTAGGACGAAGTCTCTCTTGGTCAACTTTAACTTCAACTTTGACGCCTGAAAGTTCAAGAAGAAGGTCAAGAACTTGTTGAACAGTGTAAGATTTCCCGGAACAGACGTTATATACTTCCCCTGCCCGTCCTTTATTCAGAGCGAGGCAATAGGCACGCACGGTATCTCTGACATCAGTAAAATCCCGCCTTGCAGAAAGATTCCCCACGAGAACCACAGGCTCACGCTTTTTTAGCTCTACTTCCACAATCTGTTTTGCCAAATTTGATGTAACGTAGACTTCCCCCCTTCTCGGGCCAGTGTGGTTAAAGGCTCGCGTTCGGACAATGAACATCTTGTAGCTTTTGAAGTACTGGTATCCCAAGAGGTCTTGAGCAACTTTACTTACACCATAGGGACTAACTGGCCTGAGTGGTGAATCTTCCTTTATAGGAAGCTCGTCCTCATTAACAATCCCATACTCCTCGCTACTACAAGCGATATGGATTCTACATTCGAGCCCAAGTTGCCTAACCGCATCAAATACATTCAATTGAGAGCCCAAATTATTAAAGAGGGTGTAAGCGGGATACTTCCAGCTAGCAGGAACGTAGCTTTGCGCAGCAAGGTGGAAGATTTGGTCTGGCTTTACTCTGCTTAGGGTATCACGAACCGCGCTGAGGTCTGTTAGCTCACAGTCAAGAAGGGTAACTTTACCCAGAATATCTCGAATGTTTTCAAGGTTTGAGCGAAGTCTAACAGTTCCAAAAACCTGCAAACCTTCTGAAAGTAGTAATTCCGCCAAATGACTACCTGCAAACCCTGTTATTCCAGTAATCAGTGCCCTCATCCTTCACTTTCCACGAAGTAGTATAAGTTAACTGTTTCAATCGGGAAACCCCTTGCAAACCATACGCCGTTTTTACCACCCCGAATTGTTAGAGCTAACCTTGAACCGGTTGGCCATTCCTTCATCGGTGAAACCACTAAAGTATACCCGTTATCTTCTAGATCTACCAGAATTTCTACGACCTCTCCATCAGCGAAGACTGTTACGTTTCCGATTATGGTAGAACCATCAAGTCTGCTCAAAAAGCTAACCTTGATAGGATCTTCCTTACTAATTTTCGAGCCAATCTTTACACTTGAAAAAGCGGTGCTAGGAAGCCCAACTGAAACTCCTCCGCAAGAAACCAGTAATATCAAGGGGAGAAAAGCGATGAGCATTTTTGAGTTTTTTAATTTCCTTAGGGACAAGCGTTTATTCCTCCTGCTGTAAAAATTATACAAGAGATTTAATTAAATGAATCTGGAAATGAGAGGAATTTTGTGGTAATTCTCTGATAAAATTCTAATTTCGTATGGCGCGAAACCGTTATTTCACTATCTACACCATCGGACATAGCGGATTAACGCTGGAGGAATTCATTCGCCGTATAGAAGCAAGAAACATAAGGCTAGTGATGGACGTTCGCAATTTTCCATACTCTTCGCAGGCGGAATGGTTCAACCGCGACCGTTTGGAAACCGCACTGAGAAAGCGTTCAATTGAGTATGTTTACCTTGGTAGTTATCTCGGTGCGCTTACCGAGGATGGGAAGTTTGACTATGTGCATAGAGAGAAAGACCCAAGATATAGAGAGGGCATAAAAATATTACTTGAATATGCGCAGAACTATTGCGTTGCCATTGTTAGCTCAGAAGCTGACTGGAGGATTTCTCACAGACATCAGTTAATCGCCCAAACATTGTTAAAACTATCTGTCGGAGTTGTGCATATAACTGAAGCTGATGGCGAGGAAATCGCTCAACCCGACCTTTTTCACACGATTTTAGATGACGGTATGCTCTTTTCTGGGCTGGATGCTTCGCTTTTAGAACTTCCGCAATCTGATGTGTGGCGCAAGGAGAATGAAAATGAAGGAGAAAGCCTACGCTGAAATTGGGATATTTGGTGGTAGTGGGTTTTATCAGTTTGCTACTGGAACAGAAGAAGTAGAAGTGGAAACCCCATACGGTCTGCCGAGTGCGAGAATAGCGCTTAGTGAAATAAATGGACGAAGGGTCTGCTTTCTGCCTCGTCACGGGATGAAACATGAATTTCCTCCTCATAAAATAAACTATCGCGCCAACATTTGGGCGCTGAAGAGTCTCGGCGTGAAGAGGATAATCAGTCCTTGCGCTGCAGGCTCTCTTCAGCCACATGTGAAACCTGGTGACATTGTTATTTGCGATCAGCTGGTGGATAGGACTAGCGGGAGAATTTCTACTTTTTATGATGGCCCAGAGACAACTCACATCTCCTTTGCGGATCCCTACTGTCCAGAGTTAAGGCAGGTCGCTATTAACAAGGCAAAGGAGCTAGGCATACCAGTTCACGAACGGGGAACCGTGGTAGTCATTGAGGGTCCGAGATTCTCAACAAGGGCTGAGAGCAAGTGGTTTTCCGGGCACGGCTGGGAAGTGATAAATATGACACAGTATCCGGAGGCAGTGTTGGCGCGGGAGTTTGAAATTTGCTTTGTGAATATCAGCTTGATAACGGATTGGGACGTTGGGCTTGAAGGACATCCCGAGGTTAAAGCGGTCGCTCACGAGGAGGTAATTAGAGTCTTTAATGAGAATAACGAGAAATTAAAGAAGCTCTTATATGAGATGATCCCCGCCATCCCCCAAATCGCTACCTGCCCCTGCCAAAGAGCCCTGCAAGGCGCAAGGTTTTAGGGTTTAGTGTTTGATTGCCAAGGTGGGGGTTGTTAAGCAGCACCAGGACCCAGGTGGTACGTGGAAATACTAAACAGCGACACGCCAAACAGTTTCGTATTATATTTATTTAAGGTGAAACAGGAAACCATTAATGAGGTGACCAGCAGGTTCCCAGGGATTTACATCCACATTCCATTCTGCACGCGGAGATGTTATTACTGTGACTTTGCAACCTGGGGGCAAAATGAGCTTCCTAAGGCGCTCACTTATGACAACTACACCGACCTGCTTATTCAAGAGATTAAGATAGTGCTTAACGAAGCGAGAAAAAACAAAGACCCCCCCTTTTCCGAAACTCCGCTTAGTGCGGATACCCTTTACTTTGGTGGCGGGACGCCATCTTTAATGCCAGTTCCTTACCTAGAAAGGATTGTGAGAGAACTTCATAATAGCTTTGACTTATCCACACTTTCAGAGTTCACCCTAGAGGTAAACCCAGAGACGCTAAGCAGAGAAAATTTATCCGCATGGCTTGCGCTTGGCATAAACAGGCTTTCCATTGGCGTGCAATCATTGAAAGACGAGTCTTTACTAAAGCTAGGACGAGTTTACACTAGAAGGCAGGTTCTTGAATCACTTAACGCAAATGCTGAATTGCTTGCCAAATTTGACATATCCTTTGACTTACTCTTAGGCGTAGCATGGCAGGACGAGAGTCAGGTTTTATCCGACCTGAAAGAGCTTCTGACTTTTGAGCCAAAGCACTTTTCCCTTTACGGATTGAAAGTGGAGGAAGGAACACCCTTCGAGAAATTAATTAAATCCTTGCCAGAGCTTGCGCCAAACGATGATAGAATTGCGGACGAGCTAATTATGGCGGAGGAGCTACTCGCTAATTATGGCTTTATCCGCTACGAGGTGAGCAATTTTGCTAGGAAGGACTACTGGTCTAGGCATAACCTGAAGTACTGGCTGATGGTTCCCTTTTGGGGATTTGGACTTTCCTCCGCAGGATTTGACGGTAGAGCCCGTACATATAACCCACCTGACTTTCAGCTTTACCAGAAGAGAATAATGTTCGGAACTCCCGCATGGGAAAGAATTGAAATCCTCTCTAATGAAGAAATAGCTTATGAAACCCTTATCCTTGGACTGAGAACTCACTGGGGAGTTGAGATGAATTGTCTTAAACAGCTTGGATTGGAAATTCCTGACAGTAACCTTGAAAAGTTGGAACGAGATTATACCGAACTCCTTAGATTAGAGAATGGGCGACTCGCCTTAACTGAAAAAGGCATGAACGTCGCTCATTCCGTTATTGCCCTTCTGTATAGCTCTTCCGTATTGCCCCGTTCGTAATTATGCAGGCAGGTATTCTACCTACAAAATGCTTCAATAGCTTTAATAAGGATGTATTCGGATAAGAAATAGTCTTTTTAGACTATATTTAGTAACTAAATGGCAGAAGATGTTTTTTATGTTAGACTATTTTTGTGTTCAAGCTTTGTATAGGACCGCATAGTTCACTCTCAGCCGACGTTAACCGATTATAACTGGAAATTCGATGACGGTAGTGAAATCCAGCTGACATATATGGGTAGAAATGTCTGCGCCAAGTGTCACCAGCTAGCAATGACAGTTTGGCAGAATTCTCCTCATTTACGGTTTATGAAAACCCTAGTTGAAGCACTCTCTGATAAAGACAAGGTTTGCTTGGGATGCCATACGACTGGCTTTTATTTCCGTTCAGGTTATATCGCAAACGGCTTTAGAGATAAGAAGCTTTCCCTTGTAGGGTGTGAAGCTTGCCATTGATCGGGCTCATATCACGTCAATAGGCGAATAAACCAAGGGAAACATGCATCATTAGCGAGTAATACCCCCCCCAGACTGAATTTCCACAAAATCCTAAGAATGCTTGTAAAGACTGTCATACAACAATCACAAGCCCCGGATTTGATTACGAGATATACGGGAAGAAAATTGTTCACTAGGATATGCTGAGAAATGACTAAGTGAATAGGAGGAAAAGTAATGAAAAAATTTTTAAGTAAAAGTCGGCTATTCGTAAGTCTCATAGTCTTGCTATATTTTTTATTATTGTTGTAGAACAAGGAAGGGTTGTTACAGCCCCTGGATGTTGTAACTATTATGATTCTGAGATTTTTCCAGTGGAAACTGGTTTGTGGTATCCACCATGGGTACCCTCTCACTACTATAGGAGTGGAATTACTCTAAGCGAGTTGTCTCCAGAGGATTGCAAAGTGAAAATTCATCACTAAACTTGCCTGACCGATTGTGGATTATGTCCACCGGGAAATAAATGTTAGGAATTGGGACAAGATATGCCAATCGCATCGTGGAATTCAAATTGCGAACTTTGGGTTTTTTAGCAAGGATTGGCTAGACCTTGCACCATATTATTTAGAATAGAGAAAAGGACGAGCGGGCAGTATTGTATGTTAGTTACAAATTGTATGTGTAACAATCCTCACTAGGGAGGTTGCACTGGTTTTGGATACTTTCAGGTTTAATTAAATACAATTTAACTAGTGGAGGAAACTATGAGAAGACAAATTAAAAAAGGAAAATGGGAGCCTATAAGATTTACTCTTGCGATTTTGAGTCTTACTTTACTGGTAGTATTTCTTGTTGATGGGTGTATCTTAGGCTCATTAAATTCAGTTAGAAACAAGTCTGCAGAACCCAACAGTTTAATGGCAGTGCTTTAAGCAATTGGAGAATGGGCAAAGAAGATTGCCAATAACAAAGAAAGTAGTGCCGGCAGGTCACAAGTTGTTCTAGAACACAACCACGCGAAGACGCTTCTTAACTCTATTGCGAGGTTTGTTGTTCTTAACAACAGGTTTCCTAGAGATATAGATGAACTACGCTAGGGAGGTTATCTTTTCTTTGATTTCCCTTTTGAGAGCATAATCTTATAGTGGAATGTGTATCAGGACACGTTGCATATTCAATACATTGAGCGTTCGGAGAAAGATGCACCTTGTAAACCGTGGGGTATTAAAGTTCTTCTTTCCGGGTCAATAGCTGAACAACGTCGTAGAGAAGGGTCAATTAAAGTTGAGGTTAGATTCTCTCGTTCTTTGCCTTGGAATTATCGCGGTTTCGCTGAAGATGATATTGTTTCCGGACGCTACCCGGCGTATAACCGGGACAGATATAGAATTCTAACAAGGGATGTCAGAGAATACGCCCAACTACTTTGAAGAGAAGATCTGTGTTATTTCTTGACCGCATCAGCCCTTGAAGACGCAAATAACCACGACCACTACCCACTTTCAGCTGAGGATTTACTTAACCTCATTGAAGCACCTTTTACAGAGAAGGGATGGATTCCTCCACTTGGTAATAAACCTGTTAGGCTCGTTAATGTGTACGTTGGGAGTAAAAGAGCTTATGAGTTATTTGACCAAGGTAAAACATTTACCGCATCTGTGCCAGTCTATGGTGCTGGAAGAGACAACCTTGAAGAAAGGTACCTCAATATGGGATACTGGCCACTCGGACTAAAAAATCGGGAGTATTACCAATTGACGAGAAGTTTCAATCCAATGCTGTCACAAGGTTTCTTCTATTAAAACCCTATGCCAATTGAAGGGCCCAGCTAAATTCGCTAGTAAAAACTTCTCGATGCAAATTAAAATTGTTTATAGGAGTTGATAACTTCGCAAGGCGCGCTAAGCAGTCGGGTTTGTAGGATTAGGAATAATTAAGGCTACTTGTCTCCGAAAATTAGGAGATTACAAAGGGAAATTACGACTTAGGCGCGTTCACCGGAAAAGGTACCTGAAGCGGTCGTTGTAGACCATACGCCAGTGATGGTGTCTCCACTTACATTTCCCACAAAGGTTGCAATGGCTTCGCCATCAGAAACAACGGCAAAGCTAAATGCGCCGTCATTTTCAATGGTTCCACGAACTTCACCGGAGACGTAATCCACTGCGCCCCCAACCTCAAGACTTCCAGCGTAATTCTTGCCAGCCTGATTGATGGAAAGGGCAAAGTCTGAATCCTCAGAGCCCGTTAAAGTGATTTTGCCTGTCCAACCACCACCAAAATCGGGACCGGAGTATGGACCGGTTGAGAAGGAAAACTCCCTTCCGCCTTCTCCGGAACAAGCGGAGACAAGAATTACCACCATCACCACAAGGGGCAGAGTTAACAACAACTTTTTAACCATTAAAAAACCTCCTTCTTAAAAATGAAACAAGGCTCGGCGAGCCTTAGATAAGATTATATCACAAGTCTTTCAATTTCACTACCCATTCGTCAGGGAAGGGAAAGCCTAAGCACCCTGATGGAGTTTGAAAGTGACCAGGCCTTCGGTAAGGCAACAGTTCCATTCTTACAGATATGAATGTAAGTGGTGCGCAAGACGTCTAATATTTATATTGCTGGTTGTATAGTTCGCAAATAAAGGAGGATAAACTATGAAAACAACAGTAATGAAAATAATAAGAAAGTCTGGTTTATATTTGTTGATTTTTATTGCTATTATAATTGCCCTTATAGTTTTCGTGACGGGAATTGGCAATTTGCGCTTTGCGCAGGCTAAAGCTGGTATCGGGGATGTTATCAAAGGTGGAGCAATAGCAGTGGCGGTTAGGCAGTTTGGAGACGAGCTAAATGATTTTCTCAATACTGTGACAGTAAACAATAATGTACCTGCCAACGCGGACACGAAGGTTGTTCCCATTATATCTGCGGGCAGCGGAGCTTACGTAGGTGCAGCTCAGGTCATAGGTACGAGGGATGCGGTCGCAAAGGTAAACGCGGTAGTCCAGTTTGAGGCGAACTTCAAGGCAAGAATGTTTCGCGCAAAAGTTCTTGTGCCTGTCCAGGCGGAGAGCGCAAAGGATTTAGACAGAGTTGAAGGTGTCGGCATCTCAGCTGTAGTTGATGTCAAGTTGTAGCTGAACTTATCTTGATTCTCCTCGCAAAGTTTTCAGGCGAATGCAATTTTGCCTCAATCGTTGATATACTCTAGTTCGTGTCATTTGTTCCAGCCAAAACTATAGTATTTTCCAAAAAGGGGGTTGTTTCAGCAGGGCATTATCTCGCGGCGGAGGCGGGACTGCGCATTTTGCAGGCAGGCGGAAATGCGGTGGATGCTTCGGCAACTATGTGCTTTTGTATGAACGTCCTTGAGCCTCATATGAATGGCATTGGTGGAGAAGCGCCAGTGTTGATTTACATCGCTAAAGATAAGAAAGTTTACGCAATTTCAGGGCAGGGATGTGCACCACTGGCATTGACAATTGATTTCTTTCAGCGAGAAGGGCTTGACTTAATCCCAGGCGATGGGTATCTTCCTGCCTGTGTTCCAGCTGTCGTTGATACTTGGGCGGTAGCACTTGCGCGCTTTGGGACGATGAGCTTTTCCGAAATCCTTAAACCCGCAATGGAGCTTGCGGAGAACGGATTTCCCATCTACGAGCGCTTAAGAAACGCAATTGAAACCAACAAGGAAAAGTTCCTTGAACGTTACCCCACAACCGCTCGGATATTCTGCCCTAACGGCAAAGTTTTCGAAAAGGGTGAACTGCTGAGAAATCAAGAGCTTGCATATACCCTTAGAAAAATGTGTCAAGCGGAAGAAAAGGCGAAAGTTAATGGTCGTATCTCAGGAATAGAATCCGCACGAGATGTTTTTTATAAGGGCGAAATTGCAGAGAGAATCGTTGAATTCATCCACGAGAATCCCGTGCTAGATGCCAGTGGAAAGGAGCATCAAGGGCTTCTAACTTTGGAAGACTTCTCTAAATGGCACGCGGAGATTGAGGAGCCGATATCATTGGAATACAAAGGCTTAACTGTTTGGAAGTGTCCAAGTTGGACGCAGGGTGCAGTTTTCTTGCAACAGCTCGCAATCCTTGAAGGTTTTGATCTCAAAACAATGCGGCACAACTCTGCGCAGTATCTTCATACGCTGATTGAAACCTCCAAGCTTGCCTTTGCGGACAGAGAAGCATATTACGGCGACCCGAAGTTTGATGAAGTTCCACTGCCAAAACTCTTGAGTAAAGAGTATGCCGTGATGAGATGTGAAATGATAAATAACGCCGCTTCAATGGAGATGCGCCCCGGAGATGCTGGAAAGGGCATCCCGAATTATGCGAAAAACTTTAACGTAGCAGAGAATAATCGCAAGGCATTGAAGGTACACGCAAGTGACGCGCAAGATATCGGTTGGGGACATACCTACAAAGGTGATACGGTTTACCTCTGCGCGGTGGATGCGGAAGGCAATATGGTGTCTGCGGTTTCAAGCGGAGGCTGGATACAGACTTCCCCAGTTATTGCAGGGTTAGGATTCCCGCTTGGGACGAGAGCCCAGATGTTTTATCTTAACCCAGAACGTCCCAACGCTCTAGCCCCGTGCAAGCGCCCTCGCACAACTCTCACGCCATCATTAGTTACCAAAAACGGGAAACCATTTCTGGTGTTTGGAACTCCTGGTGGAGATAGCCAAGACCAGTGGTCACTGCAGTTTTTCCTCAACCTCGTGGAATTTGGAATGAGATTGAAAGAAGCTATTGAAGCACCGACGGTTCACAGCGTGCATTTCCCGAGCAGTTTCTATCCGCGTGAAGCATTTCCGGGTAGACTCGTGGCGGAAGGAAGGATACCTCCAGAGGTTATCGCTGAACTTGAAAAGCGCGGGCATGAGGTGGAAGTTGCTGGCGAATGGGCGCACGGACAGGTTCAAGCCATTCTGATGGAGGCTCATAGCGGTGAAATTTCTGGCTATTGCTCCTGTAGACGCGGAACTGGATTAGCGATAGGCTGGTAGTAGAATCTTTCTGACGGAGTAGTTTATGCCTTATAAGATTGGAGCGAATGGATACTTTGAGGCAGCAGTGAATCTGCCAGGACTTGGCATAGGTGAAAGACTTCATGGGCATAGCTATAAGGTTGAGGTTGAGCTAAGGGGTGAAGAAGTGGATAACAGGGGAGCGCTGATGGACTTAGCTGAGCTTAAAGGTAAACTTGACACGTGCTTGAAAAACCTGAATTTTCAACACTTAAACACGCTTCCCGCATTCAAGGATAAGAGCCCAACCTGCGAGAATATCGCTAAGTATATCCTTGATACGTTAAAAACTGACAATTCACTCGCTCGGTTTAACCTGTCAGTGAAGGTCTGGGAGAACGAGTTTATGTGGGGATCTTGCGAGGAATAAATGTACGTATCCTGTTTCACGCTGTCTAATAAAGCTCTGTCGCTCTAGCCAAAATAGTTTTAGCCTAACTAAAACTCTGTCTTTCCGCTGAAGTTGAATTTTTCAACTTTTATCTTAGGCACAACCGCGCCTCCACCAAAGAACGATGAGGCTAAGCGCTGGCTTCTGCTCATGCCGACGCAGTTTTCAAGCGCCTTCAATATGTTTTGCGTGAATCGAAAATTTGTCAGTCCCTTGGTAATTTTGCCATCTTCGATTAAGAATGTTCCATCCCTCGTCATTCCAGTAATCACAGTTTCTTTTGGATCAACCACATTAGTGTAATGAAAGCGTGAGACAAGAATACCTCGCTCCGTGCTTGAGATAAGCTCACCATCACTCGCAGTTCCACCAAACAACACTAGGTTTAACGGCAGTGGGAAATCCATTCCTAAATGATGTCCTGTAGATTCAACACCATCCTTCTTCGCTGTCTTCCAATTATGGGCGTAGCCCTTCGCCACACCATTTTCAATCAAGACTATCCTCTTCTTTGGCACGCCTTCAGCATCAAAGGGTAGCCCAAGGGTCCTTTCGTCACTGGCATCATCAATTATCGTGATACAATCACCGGTAATTTTCTCGCCAAGCTTACCGTACATAAAGCTCTCCTTGTCCTGATAGCTTTTTGCCGAGAAACCTAACCAGGATAAGAACATCATCATTGTCGCCACACATTCTTCTTCTAGCACGACAGTATACTGACCGAAAGGCAAGTCCTTGTAAGGGTTCTTAGATGCTTCAGCCTTATTTAACGCCCTTTGGGCAGAACCTAAAATGTCCAAATCTGAGAAATTGCGCTTAAAATCTTCTGCATAACCACTACTAGTTTCTCCGGTATATAGAACTGTGAACTTGGTAGAAGACGTGTTGCAACCGACGCGAATCCCATGCGAATTTGCCACAACGAAAGTAATAGCGGAGTTTGCCAGCACTCCTGCGGCGTTGTAGGAATCTCCCCCTAACTTAAAAACATCCAAAAGTGCCTTTGCGCGAGAGATAGGCGAAAGACTCGCGGTATCTTCAAAGTATTCAACTTTGAAAGGATAAGTAAATTCACCCTGTGGAAGTCCCGCAAAGTCTTCATCCGCAGGCGATAGGCGCGCTATAGCGCAAGCATCATCCATCACTTTCCTAACGCCTTCCTTTGTGAGCAAGTTCCCCGAAGCCTTAGCAACTCTCTTGCCATAGGCGGCACGCACCGTGACTGTGGCGTTTCTCTCAAAGTTGTTTTGGTGAATTTGAGAATTCGCAAAGCGGGTAAGCGCCTCATCCTGCGCAACAATAACTATCTCAGTTTCATCAGCGCGTGACCATTTAAGAGCTTCATCACAGATAGTGAAAATATCCGCTTCAAGTTTTCTCGCACGCTCCTTAGTCAAGTAATACTCTTTGTCAGACATTAGTCTGTAACCTCTAATTTTGGATTCAGACTATAAGCACCGTTTCTAAGCTCTAGCCCTTTATTCCCACCCGAACGTTCCTAAAGCGGGCGGGAGCACAACCGTGACCTACGTGGGCAGTCTGAGAAGGCTGACCCTTCCCGCAGTTCGGCGTTCCCCATATCCTCCATTCCTCCGCACCACAAATTCTATCCATACTGCCCCAAAATTCCGGCGTTATACCTGTGTAAGTTGGATTTTTCAGCATTCTACCAAGCCTTCCATCCTTTATCTCCCAAGCAATCTCGCATCCAAATTGGAAATTAAGCCTCCTATCGTCAATGCTCCAACTTCGGTTTGTTGACATAAACACGCCTTCCTTAGTGTCTGCTATAAGCTCTGCTAGTGTGCCTTCTCTTGGTTCAAGGTTTATATTTGTCATTCGGATTATCGGAATCCTATTCCATCCATCTGCACGGTTAGTGCCGTTACTTCTCGTGTTCCCTATAATATGTGCGGTCTCCCTGTTCGTCAGATAGTTCAAGAATATTCCGTCTTTAATGATGTCCACACGTTGAGCGGGAACACCATCATCGTCATATCCGAAGCTACCAAGACCTCTGGGTAATGTCGCATCAGCGACAATATGCATAATCTCGCTTCCGTATCGGAATTTGCCCCTCTTTTCTAGGGTGATAAAGCTCATCCCAGCGTAAGCTGCCTCATAGCCTAGAACTCTATCTAGTTCAATTGGATGCCCAATGCTTTCGTGAATTTGAAGCCCTAGCTGATTTCCATCAAGAATGAGAGTGGTTACAGTATCCGGGCATTCAACCGCGGAGAGGAGCTGAACAGCTTCTTCCGCAATTCTTGGAGCATTGCCCACAAGGTCAAATTCTCGCACTACCTCAAAGCCTGCGGTGTGAAATTGACCTCGAAAAGAATTTGGAAAGCTCCGCTCCTGCAATTCGCCATTTTTGATTGCGACGGCTTGAATTCCAGCACCACATTCAACTATCTCCTGAGTTATGAAACTGCCTTCAGTATTGGCAAAGGTCTGATATTCTCTAAAAGCGTTATAAAAGGAAAGTCTATTAGTTACCCCCGCAACATTCAACGCTTTGTTCGCCTCTAAAAGAAGTTTAATCTTCTCTTCAAGACTGACCGCGAATGGGTCTTCTTTCACCTCATTCTTCCAATTATCAATATGCGAAGGCTCAGGAACAAGCACCACATCCTCACGTTTTGCTAGTGCGGAAGATTCAGAGATTTCCACCGCCAGGCGCGTGATTCGCTCAACCTCGGTTGCTGAGATTTCCCGAGATGATGCAAATCCCCAACAGCCTTTATGAAGCACTCGGACACCAAAACCAGCCTGCGAAGTCTTCACAAGCTCCTCAAGGTTTTCGTTCTTTATTGTTATTGCCTCTGTTTGCGCTTCAGTTATACGAATATCAGCGTAAGTAAGTTTCAACCTTTCAGCAATGTTCTTGAAAGCATCTGTTAGTTCTTTCATTTCTTTTCTAAGGAGTAAGATTATATGAGTATATTAGTGGTAATGGCAAGTGAAATGCATATACCGTAGTAACAAACATACATCATATCAATTGAAACAACGTATAAAAAGTACTATACACATTTGCAAGCAAGCTTCGCTAACGTGAATAATCTGCTGAACCTTTTCCCTAATTCAGAATAATAACAGCCATAGAATTCTCAACCCCATCATCGGGCAAAAGAATATTGATAGAATAAGCGATTGAAGCAAACGAAATTAGGCTAAGGAATTCAACCAGGCAAAAACGGAACGCAAAACTAAAGTAATTTCACGGTAGCTTGAATTTACCGATACGGTTAGCTAAACCCTGAAGGAATAAAAGCTCGCTCTTCTCTACATCAAAGAACAGATTCTGTACACCGGCAAGGAAACCCTCCTCTTCAATTCCCACGAATAATGGTTCCGGTAGCGGATAAACTCCCTGCTCAAAATTTTTAGTTTCAAGTGTATAAATCTTATCCTCATTAAAGCTAGAAACGAGAAGTTTACCGTCAAATATAAATGTATCTGCTATAAAAGTTCTCTCGTTTGATAACTCAATTGGACGCTCACGTTCAACGGTCCACGTTCCCACATCCACAATCAACAGTTTGGCTTCTAAAATACTACCCACAATTATGCGGTTAGTGCTTGCGTCATAGCTAAGCGAATTAGCACCGAAAAGCCCTAAATTAACACTCTCCTCAATTTCCAACGTCTCGGCATCCAAAACCTCCAAGAATGACGGAGTAGTTAGGAATGGATTGTAATCAGCATCAAAGGACAAAGAACCAGCCTCCACTACTAAGAGTTTTCCTGGAATATATTCCATAACCTCTGTCGCGTTTCTTCCAGTGAGTGGAATGCGAGTTTCAATTCTCCTATTAACTACATCAACCACAATTACTTCAGCTGGTAGGTAAGGAGTAGAAAGACCGGGATTAACAAACTCATCAATGTTTGCAACAGGAATAAACACTCTTTTCTCATTGGCAAAAGGCTTCCCTGGACCGAGAAAGGCAGATTCACCAGAGGGAAGTTCAACGCTGAAGATAATAGAACCAAGATCTTCTCCGTCCTCTAGATTGAAGGCGTATAGAGTGTTGTTGGAGTTGCAAACTACGTAGCCGATTGTCTGAAATACCGCTAGATAAGATGGACCTGCGCCAACAGGAAGCTCAACATTTTTAAGAAGTGCAAAATCATTTCGCGAATAAATGCCCACGGTATTATCGGAAAAATTAGCTACTAGAAGTTTATCCCCGGTAAAGAGCATATCGTTAGGTGCACTTCCAACTGCAAGAAAGTCCCTGATTAGGAAGCTCTCCAATTCCACCGCATTCAGAGTTACGTGAACCGTTAAGCCACGTCGGTCAATGTATGTTACTAGAATACTACCTAAGGCACCGCTAGGTAGAGGAATACTAAAGCTTCCATCAGAGTTCGAAAGAGCACTAGAAGTAGTCCCACCGACTCCCCTTGCCTGGACGGAACTACCCGGCTTTGTTATGCCACTTTTGCCCAGCACCCAGAGGTTGCCCACCTGTGTAACCACCGCCGTGATACCTACCGTCGGAACTTCAGGTTGTCCTCCGTTAGGTGGTTGAGGGCTTGGCGCACCTCCACCTTTACCACAAGCGGAAGCGTAAAGAGAAGTCAATATGAATATCAATACAAAAAAAGTTTTTCTTAACATTTTTTTCTCCTCCTCCTAAATTTAGAATAAACTCTCATAAGCAACCTCAAAAAATCTTCCCGGAAGAGGTAAATCCCAGAAATCGCGGGCGGAATTGTTAAAAATGTTCTGGACGGATACGTGCAGGTTACCTTTTCCCATCTTTATGTTGGTTTCAAGATTGGTGATTGACTTGCGCGGAACACGAATTGAACCAAATAAATCAGCGCTTTGAGAAGATTCACGTATTTGAGAGAGCCCTAAAGTGCCTCCACGAAATTCATATCCCACCGAAGCAAAAAATTTGTACTTCGGTGTCTGAGTAAGCTCGAGCTTGGAGCGACCGTAACTTGAAGAGGTGTATGTGTAGGTAGAGTCAATTTGAAATCGGTTAGAAGGCTTTGCAGTAAAAGAAAGCATTACTCCCTTTGCGTTAACCTTGCCAGTATTTACAGGCGCAATTGCATAAGCGGATATAGGAACAAATTTAATGGTGTTCTTCTGGTCACGCTGAAAACCAACCAGGCTAAGATTAAAGTCAACAATGTCAAGCTCAATACCAGCCTCAATGAAATTCGCTCGTTCGCTTCTAAGGTCTTTATTTCCACGAATGAAACCTTTTGATGGGTAATAAAGTTCTGAAAAGTCGGGATACCTGAATGAGCGACCTACCACAAGATGAATGTTTGCTCTTGGGCTAACATCTGTGGAAAACGTGATTCCCCCTGAAAGAGTAGTTGGAAGTGATTGAGCGGAATTTATGTTCACGGTAGGTGAAATTTCCCCATACGCTTTTTTCCAGGCTTTGGAAAGCGTTAGGCGCGTGGAGAATCTACTCGGACTCCCAAAGTCGCTTGCAAGCATTTTTGATAACAAGAAATTCAAGCTCACCCTTTCAGAGAAATTGCTAATCAAGTTAAATTCCGATGAAATGTCCACCTGTTTGTTGAATTCCCGAATTTCTCCACCAAGGACGGGCTTGGGGTCAATAAATCTAATTAAGCTACCACTTGCGGAAAATCTGAACTCCTTGTCCCATTGCCTATTCGCTCTAGTTTCTCCACTTCTTCCGCTGTTGAAATTCTCGTAAGAGAGGTTGAATAAGGCTTCTGTTAGATTTGCTTCAAGTGTGGGAAACTCGGAAAATCCTGGTACACCGCGAAAGAGCATTCCTGCGTAAATGTTAATCGTGTCAATTGAATCATCATCCCAGGATTGACGATTAAGAAGCAGGCTAGCCCTGTTAGTCTCGTTGTTAAGTCTTACTCTTCCTTCCCCACTCTTGCTCCGATAGGGAAAATCGCCCGCAGTTGAAAAGGCATTAGCGAATAAGAGTAAAGCATTAGAATTCGCGGGGTTCTCGAGTGCAAATCCAGCCTTTCTTGTAGAGAAAGAACCCATAGAGAAGGAGGCAAACTTCTTTCTTGGCTTAAGTTCTTTAAAGAGTTTATCACGGGTGATAACGTTAATGATTCCTCCCATGGCACGTGAACCGTAAGACAGCCCGGTCGCTACTTCAATCTTTTCAACAACTGCAAGCTCTAGGAGGCTCAAATCAATACTAGTACCTCCGGGGAGTGAAAGCGGAGCGCCATTTAACATTATTAGTATCTGATTGCTTGAGGCGCCTCTAAGTGAAAGCCCAGTCAAACTTCCTTCGCTACCTGTTCGCATTACTAAAACGCCGGGTATTTTCTCAAGCACATCCGCAACACTTACAGCTGATGGGGGAAAATCCTTCCGTTCCAACGTAAAGATAGTTTCACCCTCGGTAACCACGGATCTTAGCCTTATTGAATTATCAATCACTTGTATCTCACCAATATCACTTGATTCCGCGTTTTGAACTTGACTTTCCTCAGGTAAAAGTTCTTCCTCACCACTTGGGCTATCATTTATGATTTCGCTGTAGGCAAATCTACTTAGCGCTATTATGCAAGATACAAATATAAAGATGAGCTGAATTTTATCCAAGACTTTCACCTTTTATTCCCAAAAGAATCACAATTAAAAATGGTGAACCAACGAGAGAAGTTATGACAGAAAGTGGTATTTCCGAAGGAGAAATAATCACCCGCGCCAAGATATCAACGAAGGACAAGAAAGCCATTCCCAAAAATAAACTCGTGATAAGGAGACGAAAATGCTGAGCACCAAAGAAAATTCTACAGACATGTGGAACCATCAAACCAACGAAAGCGACAATTCCAGCAAAGGCAACCGCAACTGAAGCCAAAAGGGTTGCAAAGAAGAGAAGAGACCTTTGAATGGAAGTAACATTTACACCAACACTTCTAGCCTCGTCCGAGCCTAAAAGGAGCGCGTCAAGATGCCTGTGCATCAAAAGACCAAAGAGCATTCCAAATACGAGAACAAATACTGAGAAATAAACACCAATCCACTGCGCTCCACTTACACTGCCAAAAATCCAAAAGAGAGCGCTGCGAACTGTTCTATCCGCATAGCGAATCAGAATGAAAGTAAGAATACTTGCGCAAAAAGTCCCTAAAGCAATGCCAACGAGAAGTAAGCGAAGATGCACATTTTCCGCATCACGAACTATTAGAATGAGCGAAAGGCTAATGAGAATTCCACCAATAAAAGCGGACATTGGCAGAATATAAGGGGTGAAACTGAATGAGTATGTAAATAAACTAATCGCAACCACTGCACCAAGCCCTGCGCCAGCGGATACTCCTGTAATGTAGGGTTCAGCAAGGGGGTTCTTGAATAGAGTTTGCATAAATACTCCCGAAATTGCAAGAAGTCCTCCGACTAACGCCGATAAGAGCGCGCGTGGAAGACGTATGTCAAAAATTATCGTCTTAAAGAACTCTGAAGGTGGATTAAAGCCAGCGGTTCCGATTAATATGGATAGTAAAATCGAAAAAATCGTCAGAAGAAGCAGTATTAAAGCTGGGAGCAGAACTGATTGCCTCGATGATGCAAGAACATTTCTCATCTTGAACTAACCTCACTAACTTTATCCGTCAGAACTTCAAGTATCCTAAATAGCCTTGGCCCAGGGCGAAGGAGTGAATTTTCGTCCTCAAATACTATTGAACCCCCGTTGAATGCTTTTGTTTTAGCAAAATAACTCAGGCTTTGGTAGGTTGTTAGAAATTTTAATTGGTCGGACTTATCCCTAAGTGGAAATACAATGAGTGAGGGATTAACTTTGAGAATCGCCTCTGGAGATATCTGCGCGTATCCTTTCACCAGAAATCCATTCACACCACCTGCGTATGCAATTAGGCTATCGTGAATCGTGTTCCTGCCGGCGCAGTAGAATGGCGGATTATTATTGGTAAAAATAAGGACGGTTGGTTTCATCCGCTTTGGCTTAAGATTGACGCGATAAGTGGATAAAAGTTCGCGAATACCTGCTAGCTTCTTGAAGGCTTCCTGGTCAGCATAGAGCAGTTTGGCGATACGCTCTATCTGCCTTTGAAGCTCGTCCATTGTAGTAGGGCTGTCTTGAACGAAAACGGGAATGCCTATTTCCTTCAGCTTGGTTATAGCGGGAAGTGGATTTCCACGATAGGCAAGAACAATATCAGGTTTAAGCATCACGATTGACTCCACGTTAGGGTCAATGAACCCGCCGATTTTTCGAAGCTTCTTAACTTCAGGAGGAAAATCACAATAAGTTGTAACCCCAACGAGATTATCCAGTTTCCCAAGATAGGCAACTATCTCGGTAAGATTGGGAGCTAGGGAGACAATACGGGAGTACTGGCGGGCTTCAAACTCCACGCCAAAGGCATCCCTAATGGTCTCCGCTCTTAAGCCAAACGAATGCAAAATTGTAAATAAAAACCAAAGAGTAAAAAGGAGACAAATTCTTCTCATTTCAAAACCTCGCTTCCAATTGCGTCAAGAAGGCTTATCCCATCCGCATAAATCGTGGACAAAATCCCACTCGCCCAAATTTCATCCGGTGATGCGTCAGCTATGACATAACCCTTGTCAATCAGAACTATTCGCTTTGCATACTTAAATGCAAGGCTGACGTTGTGCATTGTGAATAATACAGTCAGCCCCCTTTCCAACTGAACGCTTGTAAGCTTGTCCATAATTTCCTTTTGATAATTCAAATCCAAATTTGCAGTAGGCTCATCAAGAAGGATTATTCTTGGCTCTTGAACAAGGGCTCTTGCAATTATAACCCGCTGTCGCTCGCCACCGGAAAGTTCTGAAAACTTCCTGCGCGCTAATGGCTCTAAGAGTAACTCTTGCAATTCCTGCTGAATACAATTTAGGTCATAATCAGATAAACGGAAGAAGAAGCTCAAGTGCGGAACTCTACCAAGGGTAAGAATGTCATAAACTGTGAGAGGGATATGTGCAGTCCTTTCCTGCGGGACAAAAGCAATCAACTTCGCCCTCTCCCGAGGAGGAATTGATGATACCGCCTTTCCGAATACTTCAACACTGTCTCCACAGGATGGAATGATGCCGGCAATCACTCGTAAAAGAGACGTCTTACCCGCCCCATTTCTACCGAGAATGGCGGTAAACTCTCCCTCCGCAAATGAGAGATTTAGCCCCTGAAAAAGCCGGGTCCTGCCATAACCAAATGTTAGATTTTTAATCTCAAGCGCAGTTCGCATCGTCTAGCTCGTTCATTAAGGCGGAACTCGTATCCCGCCGTTAGTGTGGGTGAACGAGCGTGCGATATGCGAATAAAAGTGAAACTGATGTGGTAAGAGGTGTAGGGTTAGGGTTTTCCACTGAAAGCATAAATGGGACTCAATACCCAAATGAGAAGATTTACAGTTTTTACGCATTAACACCACGCTCGCTCCGAGAAACTTCGTCGCCTCAGGCAAGCTCAGCCGGAAGGCAACTACCCGACTTTGCCCTTTTATAAACTCAGGACTCTGTCAGGAGGTGTCTTTATAGCGGGCAAGTCTCCTGGCTCGGTTTCAACCTAGGTCATCGCCCTTCTCACGCGAACACCGCGCAATGGGCATCAGACATTGGATTGCCATTTGGCTTCCCATACCGATAATCCCGCCCATTGGCAAGACTGATGACCCAGTCTACCATACAGTGGCTGGTCCGCGGGGGTTAATCCCACACTCAACGGGATTTCCCACTTCCTTGCCCAGCTCAAGAAAAATTGTACTAAAATCCTCTGGAAAAAGCAATACAAAAAATAGTAGTAATTAACAAATTCAAAGATACTATGCGGTATAGTATAATATCTAAAATGGTTCTCAGTTTCTTTTATAGTGGAAATCATTTTTGTAATTGAATTTATACCAAGTGTCTCAGTTAGAAAAATTACCACTGGAGGCAAGTATTGAGTAAATCTAAAACCTATGAAGCCTTGGGGGTTCCCGCCCTCTCCTACCCGATCCCACTGCACGCGCAGACGCTACCCTATGCTCTAGGTGGAATTACTTTCTTCATTTTCATTCTCGCGATACTCAGCGGAATAATCCTCACCCAGTTTTACAATCCTAGCCCCGAATCCGCTCATTCAAGCGTGAAGTACATCTCTGAAGCTCCCTTTATCAGCATAATACGTGGAATTCACTACTTTAGCGCAAACATAGGCTTTGGGCTTATGATTGCTCATATGCTCCGAATCTTGTGGACCTTCGCTTACCGCTACCCTCGAATTGTGAATTACAAAGTTGGACTTCTGCTATTTATAACAGCCTTTATGCTCTACTTCTCAGGGACGGTTATGAAATGGGATCAGGAAGGCATTGAGGCGCTGGAGCACTTTATCGCATCGGGGCACTACGCGGGACCTTTTGCTCCACTCTTCCGCGAAGATTTCACGCTCTCCACAACTATGCTGGCTAGATTCTATGGCTTACACATCGGAATTCTACCAATCATTTTCGCAGGTTTAATAGGCGCTCACTTCTTTTACATCCGTTATCACGGAATTTCACCGAAACCAGGTCAAAGCCTTGAGGATTATGAAAATAGCAAATCTCAAGGCAGTGTCTTCTCACACCATCTTAGAAAGCTAATCGGCTATTGGCTTTTATCATTTGGTGTAATTCTTCTGCTCTCGTTATTCATCACGCCAAAGCTATTTAATGCGCCAGTTGCTGAAATTGAAACCACAAAACCACCATGGCCATTCTGGACGTTTTATCCTTTGGAGTCATGGCTTGGTATCTTTGGCATTGTTCTTGGCTCCGCTCTCGTTATACTTGGCTTCATTTTAGTCCCTGTGGTGGATTCTCTCATCCGTGCGGAGAGAGTAAAAGTTATCGCAGTTAGAGCGTTGGTAGTTCTGGGATTTACCGCTTGGCTAATACTTTTAATAATCTCCTATTTTTCACCCGTGATGAAACATTTGGGATAGCTGGATGAAAGGAAAGACTGTAATTTAAGGATGAAACGAATTTTAAGGGGGTTAATTATGAAAAGTACTAGAGTATGCAGTTTAGCTAAACAGGTCAGGTTATTTAGCATATATATATTCCTTGCGGTCGGTTTCCTTCTCAACACACTGGGAACACCTGCTTATGCACATAGTGGTGGACCCAGAATCACCCTAGCGAAACAGTCTGTAATAGCGGGAGAATCACTTCTCATCAAGGGAACAGGATTTAGAGGCGTCAGAGAGGTGACTGTAACTCTTGAGGGAATAGCAGGGAAGAAAGAAGCGGGGACTTTCTCCATTGACAATGAGGATTTTGAGATTGAGATAGACATTCCAATGAGCCTGGATGGGTGAGTTTGGAAAGTCACCGTAGAAGGTACTGGGAAGAAGGCAACCGCAACTATCACAATCTCGCCACACGAGAAGGAGAAAATGAAAGGTGCGGATGAGAAGGATGAAGGCGTTGATGGTAGCGAAATGAAAGCGAAAGATGAGGAAGAAGCTGAACACCACCACGAGGAAATGATGGAGGTTGAAGGGGAGGAAGGTAATCATCGCAATGAATCAGTGGAAGAAATGCACGGAGGTATGCATAGAAAGGGAGGCGAGGCAGGGTCACAAGTGCACGGCGTGCCGGTGGAGTTGCAAATCTCGCGACCTGGCTGGCTTATTGGGATAGTTCTAGTGCTTTCTTTGTTAAGCATCGGCGGAGGCGTGATCTTGCTTGTGAAGAAGTAGTTGTGGCTTATCAAGCTGGGAGGTTGCTAGTTCTTTCGCGCCTAATGGGATTGCGCGGTTGCTCTGCTTCGCAACTTCTAGTTTCATAATTGTCCCGCTTTCCAGTCCTTACCTGAATTACCAGTTGGTACGCATTCATTTTTATTGTGCAATTGTCAGTTTTCTAGTTGCAAAATACGACACGAGAAGGGTAATTCTTGCCCACTGAGGCAGTTTACGAAAACAGCGTCATTTCCGTCATACCTTGAAGCTGGAAGTTCAAGCTCTGAGCAACAAGGAAGGAGGAATTTTGAACCGCCGAATTCTTTACTAGCTATCCCTCAACAATCCTAAACTTCCACGCCTTCACGAGATTTATTGAGTTATAGTCATTCAAATCTTTGAATTCAAACTGCCAAATTGAATATACATTCTCTCCGCGGGTCTTCTCAAAGAAGAGAGTCCTTACTTTCTTCTTAGTATGTGCTTGCCATTGCCCAAAAGGGTAAAAAGCTGACGAATTATTACGTTAGAGGCTCTAGAACTCTTGGCTTCTACTAGAACGACTTGATCTTTACCTTCATATCCGGCATCAACTTCGGTTTGAACCCCCGAAACCTTGATCTGCTGGCTACAAACCTTGAATTCAAAGAACGGTGTGTATTTCCTACCACGAATGGTAAGGACGAGAGAAGGATCATCGGCAAACGAGCAAATCAAACTAGTCGCATAAGCATAATCCAAATGCTGCATTTCCGAATCGCCAACCCTAGACGTATCCAAGTTGAAATCTAGTTTTGAGCTATAAACTACTATCTCACTCTCTATTGGCGGAATGTCTACATAGCCCTCACCCTTGATAATGTTGTACACGCCATTCTTTACGGGAAGCAAGAATAGATCGTTAATCTTAAAAACTTCTGGTCTCTCTTCCCTATGGTCTTGCTTGCATAGAATTCGCACTTCTTTCTCCCCGGTTGTCATAAAATTCTGGCAAGCCCTTTTTATCATTTCCGCAGTGAGGGTAAATGGCGCGTTTTCGAAGTTATGTTCAAGTATCTTATAGTCATTAAAAATTTTACTCCAGGACTTATCGTGTGCCATAACGGTTAATTAGGAATTCCCATATGTAGTCTCGCCTCGGGACTAATGCGCCAACTATTTAGTAGCCTGAACAATTTCCTCAAGTTCCTTCAAGAAATCCTCAATGGTTGAGCTAGTCGGTTTGAAATCACGGATGGTCTTCCTTCCCCACCTGGTTTCAGAGCTATCGCCTTTTGCCAAAATCGTTACAGTGCGTCTCAGACCTTGAATATCTCTAAATCGTTTGAGCGATAATTCCAAGAACTTTGATTCCTTTTCCATACCGATGAATCGTCTTCCCGTTAGCCAACAAGCCAATCCAGTCGTTGAGCTTCCAGCAAATGGATCTAATACTAAGTCACCAGGATTTGTGCACGCGAGAATTATGCGTAGCAAGAGTGCCAAAGGCTTCTGAGTCGGGTGCTTACCTTATTTCTTTTCTTCGGGTGATGGCGTATTTATCGCCCAGACTGAGCGCATCTGTCTGTCCTGTCGTTTAAGAAAATCGCCATTCCAAACCCCAGTTTTCATAAGCTCGTAATGAAATGTATGCCGTGCGTCTTTGAATTTGCGAGCCCATATTAAAGTTTCGTGACTATGGGCGAAATACCTGCACGCAAGATGAGGCGGCGCATTTGGTTTGAACCAAGCAATATCGTTGAGAAGCTTATAACCTGCAAGTTGTAGAGCATAACCGCATTTATAAATGGAATGCATAGTTCCGCTAGTCCAAATAGTGCCGTTTCTCTTTAATGGCTGCCTACATTTACGAAACCACTCCAAATGGAATTGAAAATCCTCCTCCACGCCTTTCGGTTTGTCCCATTCACCTTTTTTCACACTGACTCGTCTTTTAGCATGGCAGGTGAAACCGTCACTACTCAGATGATAGGGAGGGTCAGCGAAAATCATATCCACAGAATCTTCAGGCAATTTAGGGAGAAACATCAGTGAGTCACCTTGATAAAAGATAAACCCATCCTCTTCATAATATGGCTTAACGCCTGAAATATTTGGCATCGGAGCTGTCTTCAAGGGAGTAGGGTTTTCATTAGCCTTCTTCGCCATTTATAACTATCATTGATCGGATTAGGCGCATAGTCAAGCACTCTTCGTTTAACAGCCAAACCATAGATGAAAACTCTCATCTCCAACTTTTAGCGAAGCCATCTCTTATTATCCCTATACTTTCCTGCTAAACTATAATGAGGAAGAGGCGATAAGGTTCCAATGGAGAATAAAGAAGCAAAATCAAACGTCCGAGTTCGGTTCGCTCCAAGCCCGACCGGATATCTTCACACCGGCGGTGCAAGGACTGCGCTTTTCAACTGGCTATTTGCGCGCAAGCATAACGGAACCTTCATCTTGAGGATTGAGGACACTGACGAAAAGCGTTCCACTCACGAAAATACGCAGGCGATTCTAGATAGCCTGCGCTGGCTTGGGCTTGACTGGGATGAAGGACCAGAAGTTGGAGGAGATTTTGCGCCCTATTTCCAATCCGAGCGTAAGGGACTTCACTTGAAATATGCGGATAGGCTTTGGCGTGATGGCCACGCGTACTACTGCGATTGCGAACCTCTCGGCGAAGAGCGGGAAGAGCGGTCAGAAGTGGAGAATGAATATTCGGCGGAAAATGATTACACGGGCGGAACTCGTGGCCAGTATGGGATTAAGACGCCAGCCACCCAAGTCAAAGCCGAGAGCTACCAGGGCGTGTTCAAGCGGTGTAAGTGCATTGAGCGCACTATGAGCGAGCAGTTGAAACTTCTAGCGGTAGGAAAGGCGGTCGCACTGAAGCTAAAGGTTGAGCCTGGTGAAGAGATTTCCTTCACAGACATTATCCGAGGCGAAATGGTCTTCAAGACAGAGGATATCGGTGACCAAGTCCTTGTAAAACGCACGGGTTCACCTACATATAACTTTGCCTGCGTCGTTGATGATGCTACTATGGAAATCACTCACGTTATCCGAGGAGAAGACCATCTCAGCAATACGCCCAAGCAGATACTTATCTATAAGAAGCTCGGTTTGACACCACCAGCTTTCGCACATCTGCCGTTAATTCTTGGAATGGACCGCGCAAGGCTCTCCAAACGCCATGGCGCAACAAGCGTTTCTGCCTATAGGGAAATTGGAATTCTCCCTGAAGCGATGGTGAATTTCCTTTTGCTAATCGGCTGGAACCCAAAAGACGAGAGGGAGGAATTTACCCGTGACGAGATGATTGCAAACTTTGACCTAACGGGAATTCAGAAAGCTGCTGGGGTGTTTAACTTAGAGAAACTCTTCTGGTTTAACGGAAGATACATTCGGACTCTTAGCGACGAAGAATACCTCAAGCGAATCTATGAATACGTGCCGGCCGAATGGAAAAAGGCTCAGCGAGAGGATTATATTGCTGAGGTCTTGCTCCTTTTCAAGGACAGAGTGACGCATCTTTCGGAAATTGAAGAGCTTGCCTGGTGGTTTTTCCGCGCGCCTAACGAGAATGATTTCAAAAAAGAAGCATGGCTGGAAATTATGAATGGAGAACAAGTGGAAACAGTTTTGAAAGTTATACCTGCGAGGTTGAAGGCAATAAAAAACTGGGAGAAGACTGAAATTGAGAACGTCATCCGTAAATACGCGAATGAAAAAGAGTTGAAACTAAAAGATGTGGTCCAGCCTTTGCGCGTTGCTATAACAGGCGACAAGTTCAGTCCAGGATTTTTTGAGCTTGCTGAAATAATCGGCTCAGCGGAAATTGCAAAACGCGCGGAATTCGCTCGTGAGCTCTTGAAAAAGAAAGACTTCGTTGTATGAAAGAGGATCTTTGGAGATTTGTTATGAGCTTCAAATTAAGTTTGTTAATCATGATTTTCGTTATTGATTTGTTCTTTTTAGTATCCTGCCCACAGAAAAATAAAGAGAGCGCGCCTGAAACATCTCAACAAGCATCAACAAACTCCTCGCCCTCTCACACTACTGAGACGATTCGAGGTAAACACTTTGAGGTGAAATTTACGCTTTCTGGTCTTAAGAGCAAAGAAGATGCAGATAAACTTCGGAGCGAAATTGTACTGATAGAAGGCGTTACCGCTGTTCAGGTGGTTTTCAAAGGTGAAAAGGAAGGTGGACTGGCTTTTATAAGTTATGATCCGAATAAAACTGACGTTAATAGCATAAAGAGGGCGATTAGTAAACTCGGCTATAGGGCTGAAGCGGAGAAAAATTAAGAAGATTAACTTCTCCATTTGGAAGTGTATGCTTTCACAGATAATCGTCTTGTCCTTGCCAAACCGCAGTATTATGGAATCACTCCAACCATCAAGTGCGGGCATCACTAGGCAAGAAACATTGTTTCGTAATTACGTTTGAACACTGGTAAATTATCTTCAAGTCTTGGTAACTTCGTCTCGTACGTTTAACCATAAACGTTTCAATTGTGCTTCTCTCTTCAACGGTGTAATGAATTTAATCGCACCTAAGAAAAATAATACAAAAAAATTACCTGCAGTTAAAATATACCATACCTACCTATGGTATAATAATTCATCTTAGATATGAGTGATATGGGTATCCATAGAAGGAACGATTCATACGACATCCTGATACTGGGCGCAGGCTCAGCCGCTTTTGCCGCCGCTCTTAAAGCTGAACAGCTGGGGAAAATTGTGCTCATGGTTGAAAATCGCGTTATCGGCGGAACCTGAGTGAATCGCGGATGTATCCCCAGTAAGTTTTTAATAAACGCAGCTAAGATTTATCATCAACACAAGTCTTTGAAATTCAATGGCCTTAATCTTACTGCGAACCCAGTGGCTTTTGAGGCACTCATCAAGCAGAAGGACTCATTAGTGGAAAAACTGAGGAAGGCAAAGTATATGGATATTGCCCAAGACAGCCCAAACATAACTGTCATTGAGGGAACAGCAAGATTTAGAAATGAGCACTCAGTATGGGTTAATGGTAAGCTCTACTCAGCAGAGCACATCCTTGTGACTACTGGAGCGTGTCCGTTTATACCGCCCATTCGAGGGCTAGACAAAGTACCGTATCTAACAAGTGAGCTCATCTCAACCGAAAGTGGAACAAGGCTAAGTTACTTACCCCGAAAGCTAGTGGTCCTAGGAGGTGGTTATATCGCATGCGAGCTAGCCCAGATGTTCCATAGATTTGGCTCTGAGGTCATTCTAATTGTACGAGGAAACCGCCTGCTACCAACAGGTTTTGAACCAATACTAGGTGAAACTCTGTTGAACATTTTCACTGAGGAAGGTATAACTGTAATGCTAGGTTATCAACCTATAGAGGTTCAAAAATGTGAAGATGAAATTCAACTTCTTGTCAAGTCTTCCGATGAAGGAAGCGAATCCTTAAACAAAAAGCTTATAAGCGCTTCTCATCTGTTAATTGCCACCGGAGTTTGCCCAAATACTGCGGGATTGAACCTAGAAGCAGCTGGCATTCAAAAAGATGAAGCGGGCTTCATTGTCGTGGACGGATACTTCCGAACCTCTACCCCAGGCGTATGGGCGGTGGGTGACGTAATCGGACCGCCTTTAGCTACGCCGATTAGCGCGAGAGAAGCTGTGCTTGCAGTTCACAATATGTTCGCCGCAGAGAATGAAAATGAAATGAAGTCAATGAACTACATAGCGGTACCCCGTGCTGTGTTTACGGATCCGGAAGTGGCTACCGTTGGGCTCACAACAGAGCAGGCAAAAGAACTCGAAATAGAAACGGTGTCACGCACAATCACCCTTGAGCATGTCCCGAGAGCAAATTGCTTGTTGGATACGAGGGGTGTGGCAAAAATGCTCATCAAGAAGGATACTCAACAGGTGCTAGGAGTGCATCTAGTAGCTCATAATGCTTCCGAAATTATACACGAGGCTACCCTTAGCCCTCCTATGCGGACTAACCTTAGAGGATATCATTGAAACGGTTCACGTATACCCGACAATGAGCGAGGTTATTAGAATGCTTGTTCAAGCCTTTGAACGGGACGTGGCTAAGCTATCCTGTTGCGCTGAATAAGAAAATCTATGGCGCAGAATTTGAGGCTTAATGACAAATGAGATACTACTTGAAAGACTAATATCCAAATCTATCTGGAGGTTCATATGGAAAAATGCAAGACTGCTGTTTACCTAAGCGACGAAGTTCAGAGAGAACTAAGAGACCGACTCAACAGGATAACGGGGCAGGTAAAGGGTTTACTACAGATGATTGAAAAGCATAGTGAGTGCGAATCTATTCTCATTCAATTCGCTAGCGTCAAATCTGCACTTTCTTCAGCGATGGTCAGACTACTCGAAGGGCACATTGAAACTTGTGTTCTTGAAGACGTAAGGCAAAGGAGAGGCGAGGAAGCCTTAAAGAAGTTAGGTTCTGCCCTGTCAATAGCGCTAAGGAGGACTTAACGTTATTGATTATTTTGAAATGTAAAAACAAGGAGAAAATACTATAGAAAACAAACTAACAAAAAGCATTGTTATGCGGATTGTTGCCCTTATTCTTGGCGGAATGGCTCCGCTTACTCTTCTCATCTCTGCAGGAAAAATCGTTCCTCTTCGTGTAAGTTTCTTCTACTATCTTGTTCCAGCGTTTATCTTGCTGATTGTGCTAGCGGTAATTTGGTCAAGGGAAGCGGATGACTTTGTCGGAAAACAGGTTGGTGTCTCATTTATGGCTGGTATCGCCCTAACCCTAGTCCTAGACGCATTGAGGTGGGGCGCGGTAGCAAATAAGTTTATGCCAATGGACATCCAACAGGATTTGGAATGATGATTACCGGTATGCAAATGCCTATGATGGATGGGTGGTAATGGCAGTGGTGGCATGGAAGGGCAAATGATGACTATGATGCCGTTGGGGGTTCTATTTGCAGGTTATATCTATCATTACATGAATGGTGTTGCCTTTGCGCTTATATACATCCTGCTGTTTGGTAGTCAGCGTTACTACTGGGGTATAGTCTACGCTCTCCTTTTCACTGAGTTAGGAATGATGGTGTCATTACCTTTGCTTATGCCGGGCGCATCAATAGCTGCGCTTAACATGGGTGGTGGGGTACTGCTTGGTTCTATGCTTGCGCACACAGCTTTAGGCTATGTACTCGGCTTTTTCTCTGAACATGAAGTTCACGGTAATGGTCTAATTCAGGAAATTCTAGCATGGTCAACACAAAAAGGATAAAAGAGGTGAACCGTCTATGAAAAACAATAAATCTAGTTTATTCGCAAGTGGAGGTCTTCTAGCGGCTATGGTGAGCTATGCCTGCTGCACGCTACCTTTTATTCTTGGCGGTATAGGCGTTAGCTCGGGATGGCTTTCAACATACTTAGAACCTATTCGCCCTTACTTAATTGTTATGAGCCTCATTATTCTAGCATCAGCACATTACTTCGCGTGGAGACCAAAGAGAAATACATCTCAAAAAGAATTTGCAAGTTTATCAGATGTGGAAGCTTGCACTCACTGCCATAATCCGATATCGGCTGACGTTGAAAGAGCTAGTTCATTAAGAATTTTGACCGCTTCACAAGTTATAAGCCCGCCAGTACATTAATAAACTTTCTAGCGCTAGAAGCTGTAACTCTCATATCAGCTATACTGATAGTCTTCCCATACCTTAGCCATAAATACTATCAGGACGGCGCACTTGCTCAGACTAGATCTGCAAATTGGTCAACAAGCGAAAATTCACGAGTAACTGAGAAAGTTCCAATTTTAAACGATGAGCTCAATTCGTTAAACCTAGAAGTTGGAGGAATGACCTGCGGCGCATGTGCAGCTGGGATTAAATATTCCCTTGAAAGAATGGAAGGAGTTCAAAGTGCTAATGTAATTTTCAAGGGGATGAGCCAAGAGGGTGAAGTAGAAGTGAAGTATGATAGGAAGAAAGTTTCAAAGGAACAGATTCGAAAGAAAATTGAAACACTTGGGTATAACGTTGGTAAGGATGCTGAAAAAAAAATGAAGATTGAAATTCTATACTTTGATGGTTGCCCAACTTACAAGCTGGTGGAGAAATGGCTGAATGAACTCCGAGAGGAAGAGGGATTTCAGTTCGAACTTGAGCTGATAAACGTGGATAGCGATGAGAAGGCGGTTCAGCTTAAGTTTACGGGTTCACCTACGGTAAGGGTGAATGGAGAAGAGCTTTTTCCACCAAGCCCTGAGGCGCCATACGCACGCACCTGCAGAATGTTCTGTTGGAATGGGAAAATGCATGGAGCGCCTCCAAGGGAAATGCTCCATCAGAAAATTTCAGCCTTAATTAAACATTCCTGACATTTTTCTGCATTGTTCCGTTTCATCTTGTGCTATACTGACAGTCCCGAATAGATGAACCTCTTATTTAAGCGCGTAAAGGTTTTTGATGGAACAAAGTTCCTGAAAGGTAGAAGGGATGTTTTGCTTTTGAAGGATAGGGTTGAAAGAATTGAGGAACAAATCGCTACTCGGGGACTTCCAAAGAGTACAAAGATAATAGAATGCCACAACCTCTGGCTTTCTCCGGGATTCATTGATTTGCATTGTCATTTACGTGAGCCTGGAGAGATTGAAAAAGAAACAATTGAAACCGGACTACTTTCCGCAGGAAAAGGAGGCTTCACATTTGTAGTTTCAATGCCGAACACAAAACCACCTTGCGACAATATTAAGATCTATAAGTTTCAACTGCAGGCGAGGGAGAAAGCTATAAAAAATGTTGGTCGTATTCTTCCTGAACTTTTACCCTCATGCGCATTGACAAAGGGAAGGCAAGGCGCTGAGCCGGTGAAATTTGCTCCACTAGTGAAAGCTGGGGGCAAGATTTTTACCGATGACGGACGCGATGTTCTGGACGAGTTCGTTCTACGGGAAATATTCTTGAATCTTTCAAGGTTTAAGGGAATTAGAAAAATGTTCCACGCTGAAGCATACGGGCTATCTAAAGGGGGTATTGTTCATTTGGGTCCTGTAAGCAAGAAACTAAAGGTTCAGGGAAACACTAGATTATCTGAGGATGTGGCGGTTGCACGTGCCCTTGTGTTTGCGGAGGCTTTCAAAGTTCCAATTCACATTACACATTTAAGTAGTTACCGAAGTGTCCTCTTTATCAAGAGAGCAAAGAGAGTATTTGAAGATGAACTGGGACTTCATGACGCGCTGACGTGCGATGTTACTCCGCATCATCTTGCGCTTACTGTTGAGGACGTAAAGAAATTAGGTTCTCTGGCAAAAGCAAACCCTCCTTTACGAGAGGAAAAGGATAGAGATTATCTAGTAAAGGGATTACTTGACGGAACAATTGATTGCATTGCTACTGACCACGCTCCACATACCTCTAAGGAGAAGGCTCTAGGGTTGAAAAAAGCTCCCTTTGGCATCGGCGGGTTTGAAACGGCGTTCGCGGTAGCGATGGAAGCATGTAACGCGTGGAAAAATTTAGAGAGAACAGAAAGAGTCCTATCAGCCCTAACAAGCAAGCCCGCAGAGATACTTTATATACCTGAACGTGGACGACTCAGAGAAGGATCCTACGCAAACATCACCGTCATTGATCCTAATTGCCGATGGATAGTGCGGGGAGAAGAGTTTGCCAGCAAATGTAAACTTACCCCCTTTGAAGGCAGAGAGCTAAGGGGAAAGGTTGTCGCAACTTTAGTAAATGGAGAAGTTGCTTACGCCGATTGCGAAAGATTCAAATGCAGAAATTGCGAAATATTAAATGGCATAGGATGTAGTTCATAAGATCTTACAAGTATGAAGAAGGCGATTCTCGTTCTTGAAGATGGAAAAGTGTTAGAGGGTGAGCTTATCGGCAAGCCTGGAACCACTCATGGCGAAATCGTTTTTAATACCTCAATGATGGGTTACCAGGAGATTCTGACAGATCCAAGCTACGCAGGACAAATAATAGTTTTCACCTTTCCCCTTATTGGCATTTACGGTGTGAATCCCGAGGATGACCAAAGTAGGAAGATATTCGCCCGTGGTCTAATTGTCTCAGAGTACTGTCCACATATGGACAATTTCCGAGCGGACAGACTTCTAATCGACAAATTAAAGAGTGATGGAATTACGGGAATATCGGGTATTGACACCCGATTCGTTACAAAGATTATTCGCGATGCTGGAGAGATGAAAGCATTAATCACCAGTGAGCTTACAGAGACTGAGGCAAAACAAACGCTAGCTGACACACCAGTTTTATCTCAGGAAGATGTGGTGAAAGAGGTAGTCTTAGCAGAACCTTACGACTGGCCACCACCAGGAAGGAAAATTGCCCCAAACACCCTACTTGAGGGTGTCGCATTTATGGAGGCTGAGAAGGAAAAAAGCTTGACCGAATTCTCACGGAAAGAATCGCAAGCAGAGAGCTTCCGTGTGGCGGTGATGGACTTCGGAGTGAAGTATGCGATTCTTGATAATCTCGTTTCACGAGGTTGCGAAGTTCGCGTCTTCCCAGCGACGAGCGGAGCTGAAGAGATTCTCAAGTATCAGCCGGATGGTCTGCTTATAAGTAATGGTCCCGGTGACCCTGCCAGATGCAATTTTGCATTTCCCACGATTCGAGAGTTTTCAAGCAAGCTTCCTACTTTTGGGATTTGCCTTGGGCATCAGCTCCTGGCTTATGCCTACGGGCTATCCTGCTATAAGATGAAATTTGGGCATAGGGGTGCAAATCACCCGGTGAGGGATTTGAGGGATACTCACGCACACATTACAAGCCAAAACCACTCCTACGCAGTCAAATTGCCTGAAGAAGTTGTTGAAAAGTTGAGGGAGGAACGAGGCGAAAAAGTTGGAGAACGTGCTTCGCTTGCGCTACCAAGAGCACAATTTGAAATTGAAGGAACTGGGCTAATAGTTGATAAAGTACATATAAACGATGGAACAGTTGAAGGATTGCACCACGAAAAATTCCCATTCTTCTCGGTGCAATACCACCCTGAAGGACATCCAGGACCCGAGGATAATCTGTATCTCTTTGATGAGTTTATAGGCAAGATTAAGGCGCAAAAGGGATACGATTCTTAATCGTTCAGTTCGGACACGCACACATTTTCCCAGATTCCTCCATCATTCTTGAACAATGAACAATGAATTGAGTATTAGTGTCTATATATTTACTTAGGATGTGAAGAATGACGGCTTGGAACAAAGAATTATCTCAACACCTACTAAGTAGAGCTGGCTTTGGTGGGGATGTAAAACTCAGGGATCACTTCGTTAAATTAGGAATATCTGAGGCGGTGAACGCTTTGTTTCCTCCTGATAATTACAGTTCTGCCTCCTCGCCAGACTTGAGTTCGGTAAGAGAGATGGAGGAGCAGGCGGTAAGAATCCTCAGACAACCTGGCGCAAGGCAAAAGCTTCGAGAAACAGAGGAGGGGAAAGAGCTGTTGCAGAAGTTTCAGCAGGCGAATCGGCAGGGGATAATTGCCATCACTGGCTGGTGGGTGGATGAAATGCTGAGGACACCCTACCCTCTCCTTGAAAAGATGACACTCTTCTGGCACAACCATTTCACTAGCTCCTTTATGGACGTAAAAAGAGCAAATTTTTTATGGAAACAAAACGACCTCTTGAGGAAAAACGCTCTTGGAAGCTTTAGAACTCTTCTTCTAGAAACTGCCAAAGATCCTGCGATGCTTGAATACCTTGATAATAGCCAGAACAGGAAAGAACATCCAAACGAGAACTACGCGAGGGAACTTTGTGAGCTATTCACACTCGGAGAGGGAAACTACACTGACCAAGATGTAAAAGAAGCGGCGAGAGCATTCACAGGATGGACACATAATCCACAAGGAGAGTTCATATTCCGTCCAGCTTGGCACGACAATGGGGAGAAGACTTTTCTTGGTAGAAGGGGAAACTTTAATGGTGAGGACATTATTGAAATCCTACTTGAAGAAAAAGAGACTTCAAGATTCCTAACGAGGAAATTCTTGCGATTCTTCATAACGGAAGAACCTAATTCGCAAATGATAGAAAAGTTTGCAGATATTTTTAGAAAAGGCGACTTAGAAGTAAAACCGTTACTAAAATCAATGTTCACTTCCGAAGAGTTTTATTCAGATCAAAACCGCGGAAACCTTGTGAAGAGTCCTGTTGATTTCGTTATAGGAACTTTGAGGTTGATGAGAATAAATTTTCCACGCCCTGAGATACTGTGGGGATTTATGGGGTTAATGGGGCAGAGGCTTCTTGACCCACCAACCGTTGCCGGATGGAAAGGAGGCAAGAACTGGCTCTCATCCTCAACTCTTACATTAAGAAACGATTTCATCCGCGCTCTTATAACGGGTGAAATTCCAAATATTAGTCCCAGGGGAAAAGTTAAAAATAGAGCCAAGCAAATAAAGCTACCTCGCCCGCCATTCGTTCCAGAGAACGTGCTTCCTCAAGAGGCATTTTCCAATCCGACAAATGCAGTTATTCACACTGTAGACCATTTCATCGGACGCGAACTTTCCCCCGATCGCCTTCAGCCTTTATTTAAGTTCGCGCAGGATGCTTTTCTGCAAGAAAAGGAGGAGGCCTCTGCCTTGAGGAGAATTACTTACCTGGTATTATCAATGCCCGAGTATCAACTTTGTTAGGAGAAAAAGAAAATGAAACAGGTGAGAAAATATACAAGAAGAGAATTCATATGCGCTGGAGTTAGCCTTGTATCCGGTGTGGTAATAACACCTGCATTTCTTTCCAGAACACTTTGGGCTTTGCAAACAAAGGCAAATCCTTTGAAGACCGCACAAGCATTCAGCCAACCTGAGCATATTTTAGTGGTGGTACAACTTGGTGGTGGTAATGATGGGTTAAACACTGTTATTCCATTCACGGCGGATGAGTATTACAAGAGCCGTGAAACTTTGGCGATACCTCAAAATAATGTATTGAAATTATCCGACTCTTTGGGCTTAAACCCTGAAATGACTGCAATGAGAGAGCTTTATGAAGATCAAATGTTGGCAGTTATTCAGGGAGTTGGATATCCAAATCCTAACCGCTCGCATTTTCGCTCAATGGATATTTGGCATACTGCAAAACCAGAAGATATTTCCGTCTCCACAGGTTGGCTCGGGAGGTTCTTCGACAATGCCTGCAAGGGAATGCCTTCGCCATCCGCGGGGGTGCAGTTCGGGGTGGATATTCCGCTTGCCCTAAAGGGCGAAACAAATAAAGTGGTCGCTATCTCCAACTTGGAAGAAATTGGCTGGAAACCAACCGTTAGCGGAGAAAAGGCGCAGTCAGAACTTGACGCTTTAGATAAGCTTCTAAAGCAGAGAATAATTAAAGACGAAACACTCTTCGTAGCACACACGGAGATGGATACACTTCTTACTGCAGAACTGGTTGAGAAGGCAATAAAGAGAGGAATTTCAAATGCGAATTACCCTGCAACAGAGTTTGGAGAGCAATTAAAAGGGACAGCCATGCTAATCTCCGGCGAATTCCCAGCTATGGTCTATTACGTGCATCTAGGCGGATTTGATACGCACGCGAATCAAGCTGGAAGGCACAACAACCTTCTTAGGGAGTTTTCGGAAGGAATAAAGGCGTTTTTTACTGATTTGAAAGTAAGCGGACACGGGGGGCGCGTCATCTGCCTAGTTTTTTCGGAATTTGGAAGAAGATTGGAGGAAAATGCCAGTGGTGGTACAGACCACGGAACGGTGAACCCTGTCTTTCTACTCGGAGAAAGGGTAAGACCTGGACTTCACGGTAAACCAGCATCCTTGAAACGTGAAGATTTGGACGAAATTGGGGATCCGAAGTTCACCGTGGACTTCAGGCAAGTTTACGCTACCGTTCTGGAAGATTGGCTAATCGCTGATTCCTTTGGCATACTGGGCTCGCGCTTTAGCAAACTTGACCTAGTGGAAAGTTAATGGCTGAGCGCTGGCTTTTCTGCGCGTATAACCAAGAAACCACCAGCGCCAAAACCTTCCTTTACGGGCTCAGGCTCGGTCATCTTTTCCGGAGAATTAAACAAGGTTTGCCATACTTTTACATTTCGAAAGCCAGCTTCCACTGGCTTCTTGCGAAGCTCCGGATACGAGTAAAAACGCGCGTGTCGGTAGATAGAGTTGGCTTCCTTCTTTTGGTGGTAAAGCTTACCTAATTGCGAGCGTCCATCAATGAAGCCAATGATTATCTTTCCTCCTGGATAAAGAACACGATAAGCCTCCCTCAGCGCCTTCATCGGATCATCAATAAAGCAGAAAGTCGTCATATAAAGGACTGTGTCATACATATTACTGGGGGTAGAGGAAGCTTTTCCGCGACGCCGGAAATGATGTGCATTCCACGCTCTCGCGCTATTTTCGCCATTTCCTGGCTGGGACGGTTCAACTCCATACTCGATAGCAAGAGGAACCGCAAATCGACCGGTTCCCGCTCCAATTTCAACCGCCATACCAACGCCATTTTCGGAAATTGCCTCCATAAGCGCGGAAAGCTCTATCTCATAAACAGCGGGGTGTTTATCAAACCAAGCATCATACTCCTTTGCGTGCAATTCAAATGGTTCAGTAACTGCCATAGCAAAGCGAATATTATAGACTAGTTGTTCAAACAAGCAAGGGAGGACAACTGATGCCAAATAAGAATTTTTGCGGTGTTTATAAATAAGGACGGAATTGGACGCGGTGATGAAGGACTTGGGCGGGGGCATTTGGCAAAGTTTTTGAAGGAACTTTGGGGGCTTGAAAGCAAGAATCAGCGAATTCGCTGTTCACCTTGAACGGAGCTCCTATGTAAGTATCCTAGGCTGGGGTACGTCCCGTATTGAGGAACTTATCCCCTATCTTCTTCTTCCCACAAGGGATTATTACGGGCATGCTCAAAATCTTATTCTAGAGGAGATGTTCCCTTGAGCCAATGCCAGAAGTCCTAATTTCTCCTTCGAGAGGGCTGACTCGGATCTGATCTTAACAGCGTTAAAAAACTAGTACTTTTTCGGCTTTCCAAATTTCTTTACCCGAACCTTATGCCCTGGGCTAGAGGAAGCTCCGTGCTCCAGTTGATAGTATTTGTCTGTCTGCGCATATAGGCTTTCCAGGCGTCGGAACCGGACTCCCGCCCGCCGCCGGTATCCTTCTCACCGCCGAACGCCCCTCCAATCTCCGCACCACTTGTCCCGATATTGACATTAGCTATTCCACAGTCGCTCCCAATCGCTGATAGGAAAGTCTGCGCCTGCATCAAATCGTTCGTGAAAATCGCAGAAGACAGCCCCTGCGGAACGCCGTTATGAAGCGCAATTGCCTCATCAAATTCACGATACTTCAGCAGGTAAAGTATCGGTGCGAACGTCTCCTCGCAGACTAGTAGCGTCTGGGCGGGCATTTCTATTATGCATGGCGTCACATAACAACCGCCAGGGAACTTTTCGCCAGCCAATCTTTCACCGCCCCATAGCACTTTCCCACCCTCTTCCTTCGCTCGCTCAATTGCTTTCATCATTATCTCAACCGCTTCAGCACTCACGAGTGGTCCCATCAACGTTCCTGGCTCAAGGGGATTGCCGATGCGAACTTGCTTGTATGCCATGACAAGCTGGGCTGTGAAATTGTCAAAAATACTCTCGTGAATGATAAGTCTGCGGGTAGTTGTGCATCTCTGACCTGCAGTTCCAACCGCGCCGAAAAGCACCGCTCGCAAAGCAAGCTCAAGATTGGCTGATGGGCAAATGATAATACCGTTGTTGCCACCAAGCTCAAGAATTGTCCGTCCAAGCCTCCTGCTCACAACCTCCGCGACGTGATGCCCCATCTCGCAGGAGCCCGTGGCGGAGACAAGCTTGACACGGCTGTCGTTAATGAGAAGCTCGCCAACATCACCCCCTCTCCCAATCACAAGACTTGCCAAGGCAGGCGAATAGCCGTTCCGCACAAAAATTTCGGCGCAAATCTTGGTCACCGCAATGGCGGTAAGCGGTGTTAGAGTGCTTGGCTTCCAGATAACTGCATCCCCACAAACCCACGCAAGCGTGCTGTTCCAACTCCAGACCGCGATTGGGAAATTGAACGCAGTTATTACGCCCACAACGCCGAGCGGATGCCACTGCTCCATCATAAAGTGCCGAGGCCGTTCACTGGCGATGGTGAGACCGTAAAGCTGCCGGGAGAGCCCCACCGCAAAATCGCAGATGTCAATCATCTCCTGAACCTCGCCTTCACCTTCCACGAGAATCTTTCCCATCTCAAGTGTCACGAGCTTGCCAAGTTCTGCTTTCTTCTCCCGAATGGCGTTTCCGATCTGGCGAACAACCTCTCCACGCTTCGGCGCTGGAACCATCCGCCAAGTTTCAAATGCAGATTGCGCGGCGGATGCAACCTTCTCGTAATCCTCCGCGCTCGCACCAATAACTCTCGCAAGTTCGCCTCCGTCAATCGGCGTGGAGACGGATAGTTCCTCGCCACTCGCGAACCATTCGCCGTTGAACGCTCCAAAGTTTATTGGGTCAATCCCAACAGATTGAAGAACGCTATGCGGGTCAACATCAATTACTTTTGCGTACATATACTTCCTCCTTAGAAGATTTTAGCGCAACCGGGGCGAAGTTTCAGAACTTCCCCTCGAGATCAGAAAGCCTGATCCCAAGCATTGTCAGGACATGACGTGCTAAGGAACTTGTGTTAGATTATTTGTAGCCTGCCGAGAATTGCAAGTTGAAGGCACGAGAGGGAGGAAATAGATGATGGGTAGAAAGAGCTTCTACGGGGAGTTTTTAATTCCACATGCATTTGCGCCTTTGCACTGAGTGCCTCCACCTGCGGCGGAGGAAAGAAACCAACATGACAGCGTGTAGGTCGACCACCGGTGTGTCGCCAAGATGGCGGGGTACAGGTCCCCTACAGGGTGAAGCACTCAGTGTAAATCCGCCCTACAAAGCCATTTACTCCAAGAGTATCACTAGCGCTCTGGGCGCCCAGACACTGACATCAGCGTATATTCTTATGTAATAGGGAACGCCTAAGTAAATAACAAATGGGGCTGAGCCAGAGTCATAAACGTAAAAGCGGTAGCCCACAATGTAGGCATAGGGTGAAATGTAGTAGTAGCTTCTGGAAGTTGTAAGGGATGGAAATATTCCTCCGTGCGAAAACGAGAGCGCAAACCCCGCGCAGGATGACGGAAGAACGATAAACGATGCTAGAGACAAAAAGAGTATCGCCCCCACTGTCAACTTCATGACAATTCTTCTAGCCCTTGAGAACATTTCAGTTCTCCCTGGAAAATCTCTGAAAATACTCTCATTAGATTATACCGTAAGTTTACGAACATAATCGGTGCGTGAGCCCGCTTATGCTTAAGGATAATCTAATATTAACTGAGCTCGGCGTCCTCAAATGCTCCGAGCGCAAGTGCTGACCAGTCTAAGTCTGCCCTACCCTTTTCTATTGCTGTTTGTAATCTTTCGTGGATGACGTTCAAAAATGGCATGCGCACAGACGCGCTTTGCGCCGTTTCCGTGAGAAGGTTCATATCCTTAAGCCCTAACGCTAGGCGGAACCCCGCAGGCTCAAAAGCGCGATCAATAATCAAATCGCTGTAACGTTTGTAAATTGGCGCAGGGAAGAGAGTGCTCGTGTAGAAATCAGCGAGGATACCTGGGGAAATTCCAAACTTCATCCCAATAGCGAACACCTCCGCAAGCTGTTCCTTCACCGCACAAATCATAAAGTTGCCGAGAAGCTTCACCAGGTTCGCATATCCCACATCCTCGCCAAAATCGTATATTCCCTGCGACAATGGCTTGAGTATTGGCTTTGCGCGCTCCTTTGCAGAAGCATCACCAGCAATGCATATCCAAAGCTTGCTTTCCCGCGCATGTTCGGGTCTGCCAAAAACGGGAGCAGACACATAGTAGGCACCGATTCCCCTGTGCTTGCAAGCAAGTTCTCTAGAAGTAAAGGGAGAGACAGTGCTCATTGAAATATGAATGCCATCCTTTCCCAGTTTTTCCATTAAGCCGCCACTAAGGGTTATCTCATTTAGCGCAGAGTCATCAGATACCATTGTGATTGCAATTCCTCCAGCTTCAGCAACCTCAGATGGCGTCTTCGCTTCTCTAGCTCCTCTATCGAGAAGTGGCTTTGCCTTTTCAAAAGTTCGGTTGTAAACAACTAAACTATAGCCGGCCTTGATAAGATTCTCCGCGATGGCAAAACCCATATTACCAGTCCCAATCAAGCCAATTGCCTTAGGCATAACTGCCTCCTTACCACATCTAAAGTCCATATGGAAAATTATTTGCTATGGAAAAGCACTTGCTAGTTCGTTTGATGGTTCGGACAGAGCCCAAGCGCAATAATTCCTCCTTTGGAATCAAGGCAGGAGATGTCAATCTATAACGATTAGCTCTACCCGCTAGGAGTAACCACAAAGTCCTTGTCGGGATTAGTGCCCTCACTAACCGAGAAGACCGAGCTTTCCGTTTCTTCATAACGGTCATCGTAACGGGCTATGATAATCTTGAAGAGCTTAGAGGGCCCGATATCCGCTTTGCCAAAACGCATCTCGTACCTGCCGTTTACATCCGTTCGTGTGAAGTTGTGATTGCTAGGATTTTGTGGGTCTGATTCTCCATTTAGGAAATCATAGGGAACTAAATTGCCATCAAGAACGATGAAGAGAAGTAAATCTACCTCTTGAGCTGGTTCACCACTAGCAGAGCTAACTCTCACAGTGCCCGTAAGAACCGCAGAAGCCCCACCAGGAAGTCCACTTCCTTCTATCGTCTTTCCGACAAAGATACCTACTTGACCTATTGTGTAAGAGACGCCTGTTGTTGGAAGAGTTGCAACAGCTCTAACACCGCTTGAATCGACTTCCGCAAATGAATTGCCAAATGGCTCCCACTTAACCGTATCCGAATTGAAACGGTAAACTATGAAGCGCGTTCCCTCAGACTCTGTAGATCTAAGAGCCAGAGTGAGCTGAATGTCCTTTTGAATTGCATTAGTTTCACTTGCTGGATTGTTTATCGTGCAGTAACCCTCAAATAATTGGGTTCCAGTGGGATATGTGTTTGGGTCGCGTTCAACGCCTACGATATTGTCAGAAAAAATTACAATCGTCGTTTGAGTGAAACTGCCAGCGGGAAAGAACAACTTATTTCCACTGGCAAGCTCTACCGTAATTGCGGCATCAGGTGGAACGCTAACTTCTTTAGTTTCACCTCTTCCGGGAAGTAGGCCATCCCCATTGCCTCCTCCGCCTCCTCCTCCACAGGAACTTAAAATTCCAACCAACAAAAATAAAAGAATTAAGCTAATCACTTTAACTTTCATATACAACTCCAGTTCTCCTTCAGAGTATCTTGAGTTTAACAGTTAAGGCTAGCAAAGTCAATTCTAAAAAGAAGTCCCAAGTTTATGTGAAAGTATTATTAGCCCTTGCATCAGGCTAACCCAATCCCAGTAATTTTAGAATTGAGAGAGATGTTTCAATTCTTAAAGAACTAAACGAGAATTTATTGATTTTATTGATTTGATTGGCTTCTCACGCCGATAATAAATATCTTCCAAAGCAATCGGAATTATGGGATATCTTAGAATGAGATAATGATAGTTAGAAAGTGTAGATAGTTAATTAAGTTATAAATGAGACTTTACTATTTATGGTGCTTAGAGTAGGATAATCCATTGCAATAAAAGATTACCCTAACTATTAATATTAAAAGGAGAACAAAAATGAAAACATTGATAAATCTGGCAATACTTCTGCTAGCTTTGCTGATAACTCTCTTACCAGCCTGCCAAAAGGATGACCCTAAGCTTAAACAAAGGGCATTAGAATTTTACCGAAACGCCAAGGACTTCAATTCCATAAAAACGTTCTTAACGCCAGTAATACAGGAAAGCATCCCTGAAAACTTAGGAAAAAATTTCGCCATTGCAGGAATTCCAATGGATCTTATGGGTGTCCCCTCCGAAATACTAGCGGGATTAGGTCCCGAGGCTATAACAATTAAGAAAAGGGGAAAGTGGAGCCAGGTCAATGTTACTGTAGATACTCCGACTGGAAGCATTGATGTACCAACAATTTGGGTTCGAGTTGAGGGCGAATGGTACTTATATACTGGGACAAACGCAGAAATAGATAAGTATGGCAAGGCACCTTACTTCGTGTAAAAAGTGGTTAGTAAAGAGCTTAAACTTCTAACTGAGAAAGAATTCATCGGAAGAAATGTTTCCATAGGCGAGGGAGTTGTAATAACCAACGCCCATGGCGAGAAATGTTCAGAAATCATCGTTGGTGATAACGTTTATATCGGTGATTTTGTCAGGATACTCGCCCCAGCTGTATATATTGGGGACTATACGGTAATCCACCAGAGAACAACCATCTACGGTTACTCTCCAATAAGGATTGGGCACTGCTCTTGGATTGGGCAGGACGCAATTATAAACTGCACCGGCCCCGTATGGATTGGGGAAGGCGTTACTATTGGCGCGAAAACTACTCTGTGGACACACTTATCAGGTGGAGATATTCTTCAAGGCTTTAGGCTCGGTAAAGTAAAAGCTAGCTTAATTGGTGATGACACCTGGATAGCACCAGCTGTAACTATCTCTCCAGTTAAAATTGGTAAGAAGTGTTGCGTTTTAGCAGGAAGCGTTGTAACAAAGGATTTGGAGGAGAATAGTATTTATGCTGGTGTGCCAGCAGTGGATGTCAAAGAGAAGCTTGGAGGAATTCCTTATCAGGAACTAAATCTTGATGAAAAGTTCGCCATCATTAGAGATAAGCTAATAGAATTTGACAGGAATTTTAAGGATAGAGGCGGGGAATTTTCTTCCTTCCCCACAACCTCTGATTGGAGGTCAATTTATTTGGGCAACGCAGGGTCAGCGCACTCATTCACCATTCCTACTGGAGAAGATGAATTCCTACTTGGTTCAATTGTTATCACAAAGGGAGCTTGTGAAGAGAGAAATGGCTTTTCTGTATTTTCAGTAAAGGATCGCCTTTACACCAAGAGGCTGTCCATAGAGGAAATTGCGTTTATGAGGTTTCTTTTGCCAGCTGTAAAGTTTTTCCCACTTAAGGATATCAATAAGAAGCATGTGGCGGAAGTATTTCGTTCATTATTGCCTGAATTTGGAGCAAAGCTTGATTAAAACCGAATAATTATTTTCTTCCAATCTTCCCTTGCCCTATCGCTCAGTTATACTTATAATTGCCTAAAGCTTCTAAAAGGAAATCGCTAACTTGAGGAGATTTTTTGAAAGTTGGGAAGTAATAATTGGCTTACTCAACATAAATTTTACTCTTATCATAGCTTTAACAATTTCCTTCGTTACTTTTTGTAAGCTCCCCTTCTACTCAATAGCATCAGAATCAAAAGCTGAAGCTATAAGTAATACCGATAGCCTGCAAAGCTCGGGGTCCGAGGATGTTTCCAGAGAGCTTGCAGAAATTCCCGCGCCACTTGAAATTTCAGCGAAAGACTTACCGAATGATACTGGTAATTCAATTGTAATTACCTGGAGAAGAGTTGAGAACCTACCGGAAGACGTTGCTTTCACACTATACTTTGCGCAAAGTATTGAGGGACCTTTTCGACCTTTGCCTTTCGACTTTAGCCCAGTGAGAGCTGATGAAAACTTAATGAGCGAAAACTTGCAGTATTTCCCTTACCGCAGAGAAAACGAGAATTACCAGTACATAATCGTTGATTTAACAAGTTTTCCCACTTCGCCAAAGCAGGAGTACAACCTTAACAGCCTTTACTTCAAGCTGGGTGTAATTAAGAATGGTGAGGTAAGGCTTTTTGATCCCCCACTGACCGCAAAGCCTAAAGAGAACTTTTTTGACACAAGCAAAGTTAACACTCTTGTTATGGCAGTGCTATTTATCGTTCTATTGCTTATCCTAATTGAAACCGCCAAACGCAAGGACCTTTACCTGAGAAGGATTGCAGGATTAGACGCCATTGATGAAGCTATTGGGCGCGCAACTGAGATGGGTAGACCCATACTTTACTTGTGTGGCCTAGACCCAATGACGACTGTATCCACTATTGCTGCCACTAATATCCTAGGGCACGTAGCTAAGCATGTCGCAAAATTTGAAAGTAGAGTGAAAGTGCCTTGCTTTGATCCTATCGTGATGAGCGTCTGTCAAGAAGTGGTAAGAGAAGCCTTTTATAACGCAGGCAGACCTGACCAACACGACCCGAATGATATCTTCTTCCTCACAAACGACCAGTTCAGCTATGTAGCTGCGGTTAATGGTATTATGGCTCGGGAAAAACCTGCTGCAAATTTTTACTTCGGCTACTATTACGCAGAAAGTCTTCTACTGGGTGAAGTTGGACAATCCACTGGAGCCATTCAGATTGCAGGCACTGATAGCAACGTTCAGATTCCATTCTTCATCACAAGCTGTGACTATACCCTAATTGGTGAAGAGCTTTACGCGGCTAGCGCCTACATTTCCCGTGAGCCAAAACTACTTGGCTCAATTAAAGCTAGCGATATGGCAAAGGCGTTCATTCTTGTTGTCCTGACATTAGGACTCTTATTCTCGCTTGTTTTAATTGCCCTGAAGCCGGTAAACCCAGAAAATACAATGGGACGTGTAGGTGAGGCTATGGAGTATTACATGGAGATGTTTAACGAACACGCATAGGCTTTACTGAAAGAAGATAATTAAACGGCAATAAAGATGGTTTTCTTAAAAAAACAGTTTCCGATGATTATTGCCTTTTCAGTGGGCATTCTAATGCTCATCCAGTTCTTTATCCCGAGTAAAGCTTCACAGGCTTTTTATGAAACAATGAATCTATGGATACCGGTCATTGGAGGATTTGCACTCCTACTGGGAATAGATTCAGTCGTTGGTACACACATAAAGAAGGTTCAAAAGCTCTCTTCTGGTTATGGATACTCACTGGTATTTCTAATTTCTTTTGTCGCAATGAGCGTGTCCTGGATAGTCTGGGGTGGACTAGAAAATACCACGGGTCCGTTTTCCTGGATGTTCTTCAATATGTTCGTGCCGATGGGCGCGACGATGTTTTCCATCCTCGCATTTTATATAGCTTCAGCAGCGTACAGGAGCTTCCGCGCTAGAACCCCTGATGCAACCGTCCTTCTCATATCAGCGGTTATCGTAATGCTCGGACGCGTCCCAATTGGAACTTGGTTAACCTCATCACTAACAAACACAAAACTTTGGTGGCTCCAGTTTCCCGAAGTTTCTGGCTGGTTATTGAACGTGCTTAACGCAGCAGGGTTTAGAGGAATTCTTTTGGGTGTCGGCTTGGGAATAATCGCTACATCAGTTCGCATCATTTTTGGTGTTGAAAAGACTTATATGGGTGGAATGGAATAATGACGCAAAGGGAGAGATACATCCTTTATTTACTGGTGGCTTTGCTTATTTTTCTTCCGCTCATATTTACATTTAACGTATTTGAGAATAGACCCACGCCTGAAGTGAGGGGCGTTTACGACACAATTAATTCCTTAAATCCTGGTGATGTAATGGTGCTTTCAATGGATTTTGACCCTGGAAGCGAGCCAGAACTTTATCCTATGGCTCTAGCTGTTTTACGGCACGCTTTTTCTAAGGATATTCGCGTTATAGGTGTGGGATTCTTCAGTCCGCAAGGAGTGGGACTTGGAGTAAGCGCATTTTCCACGGTTGGAGATGAATTCGGCAAGGTAAACGGTGTTGACTATGTGTTTCTTGGCTATAAGCCTGTTCTTATTGCGGCGATTCAAGCAATGAATGACAATATCAAAGGGCTCTTTCAGGTTGACGCATGGGGAAGAAGGGTTGAGGAGCTGAAGCTACTCCAAGATGTTCCAAAGCTAAGGAATAACGTCAAGTACCTTGTCGTTTTAGCGGCGGGTGAAACCGTCAGACCCTGGGTCGCCTTTGGCTCTGCTAAGGGCGGGTATCCTATGGGTGCCGGCTGCACCGCTGTCTCCTTCGCAGATTACTTCAGTTTCTACCAATCCGGACAGTTGAATGGCTTGATGGGTGGACTTAAGGCGGCTGCGGAATATGAAGTGATGGTAGCGGATGATTATCTAAAAAACCTGAGCGGGATTCTGGAAAAGTCCAATTCACCTTTCACAGTAGAAGAAATCAAGGAGTTGATGGTCAAAGAAGGGGCGCCAAAGTATATCCTGCAGGCTCTCAGCAAACTACCTTCTGATAGAAAGTTCAATACCGCTCAAGAATTCAGCGCTGCCTTCTTCAACGCAAATCTCGGTGCAGCCTCAGCCGGTATGAACAGCCAGTCCTTTGTTCATGCCATTCTGACTGTCTTCATCATTATGGGAAATATCGCATACTTCAGAAGTAGGAAAAAGAAGCGAGCTGGAGGCACAAGTGCTTAGCATTTGGCAGATAATCGGAATTTGGGTTGCGACCGCACTAACCTTGATGATGCTGAGCTTCCTTTACCGCGACAACCCCTTCTTCCGATTAGCAGAACACTTGTACTTGGGTATCAGCAATGCATACATCATATGGTTTACCTGGGACCAAATAATCGAACCCAACTTCATAAACCGCGTTTTCTTTCCGCCTTCAGGAACTTCCCCCGCAGAATGGCAGAGGGAACCTTGGTATATAATTCCCGGTCTCCTTGGGATATTGATGCTCACAAGAATGTTCCCAAAAATTGCATGGCTTAGCAGATGGGCACTTGCCTTTTATGTTGGATATGCAGCAGGCGTTTCAATAGGTCCTACGCTTAATTCTTACATCCTCGCGCAGATGTATTCAACCTTTCCTCTCACTAACGTTAGTTTTAACGCAAATGGTGTAGTTAACCTGCCAAGCCTCATAAATTCTCTTCTTATATTTATTGGAGTTGTCACTGTCCTCGTGTATTTCTTTTTTAGTTACGAGCATAAAGGATTTATAGGTAAAACCGCGCGACTTGGCATATGGGTGCTGATGATTGCACTTGGCGCAAGTTTTGGTTCAACGGTAATGGCTCGTGTCAGCCTATTTATCGGTCGCGCAAGATTTCTCGTTCAGGACGCCGAGCCTACATACCACGCCTTCAGTATTCTGCTTTCATTAGCGGTCATAATTGCGCTAGTTGCCTACTTTTTAGAGAAGAGAAAAGCTAGACCAGCACAGGAATAGATGATGTTGAAACGTTGTTTGAAGTGAGAGCGTATAAATCTTTCTGCACTGCCAGCTTTGTTAAAATAATACCCATTCTCAAATGGGTGACTACTACATGCACTATATAAACCTAAACGCCCTTCGAGAAACACCACTCACCTGCGACCCCTTTGAATTCATCATTGTTCCGCCCTTTATATCACCTGAGGGAATGGAATCACTACTCAGGGATTTCCCGAAATTATCAGGACCAGGAAGCTACCCAATTTCTGAGGTCACGTATGGGCCTAGGTTTGCAGAATTACTTGATGATCTGAATAGCGAAGAATTCGCGGTGGCGGTAGGGGAGAAATTTTCCGTAAATCTTTTAGATTATCCGAGAATTATCACGGTAAGAGGGCGTGCAAGCCTGAAGGATGGAAAGATACACACTGACGCTGTATGGAAGATTATCACGGTGCTTATATATCTTAACGATGGCTGGGAACCTGAAGGCGGTAGACTGAGGCTCCTGAAGAGCAAGAATTTGGATGATTTTGCCGCAGAAGTGCCACCGGAGTTTGGAACCCTGCTCGCCTTTAAGCGATGTGACCATTCCTTCCATGGGCACAAGCCATTTGAAGGCGTCCGTAGGGTAGTCCAGCTCAACTGGGTAAACTCAATCAAAAAGGCAGAAAGCGAGCTTTCCCGTCACAGATGGACCAAAAGATTAAGGAGACTTCTTCCATTTTTGCCAAGAAGAGGATATTAGCAAGTTATCCGCGCGAGACAATTTAGCCAAGACTCAACGAAAGCGGATATGCTCTAAGGACGCTGAAAATAAAACAAACCCACACTTGGTATAAAGTGATACTCAGTGCAACTGAGTATCAGTATAATTTACTTCAGTAGGAATAAATAATGTTTTTAAAGATGAATCCCACCCGAACAATTATTATTTTCCTTGCACTACTCTTTGGAATTGCGCTTTCACGCCTTACTTTATCGCAGGACACCCCACCGGCAAATCTGGCGAGCATCCTAAAAGCAAATCCGAGCATCCGAGCGGAGGAAGCTCTGAAGTAATAGCGGATGATATTTCCAAGGCAATAAGTGATTACATCAAACGGGATGTAAAACTCAAGGGAGGTTACTTTCTAATCTATGATAAGCAGGCGAATAAACCACTCGCTCTCACACTTACAAATATTCATGAGGTATGGTTCCCGATTCCTCTTGATAGCCCTTCTCAGAGAGTATCAAAGATTGAAGTATCCTCAAAGCTAAAGTGGGAATTTACCACAGAATCCACGTACGGTAATCGCATCTTACACCTGAGCGGTAAAAGTTCAGATGAAGAACTAACGATTGCGGTAACTTGTGAAGTTTTAGGTAGGAAGAAACCATAGATCGGGGAAGGATTACCTCTTCCCCAAGCGAGAATAATCTCAAAGTTTTCTTGCAAGCGAATACTCTCGGATTACTATTTCGGTAATCTTGACGAGAATAGGATAGCCTTTAGCATAGGAAGGGATATCGTGCTGTCCCCGCCTCAAAACGGCGAACCGCTGAACTTTTTCATCTATCCCTACGTTGAAGTAGATGGGAAGGAATGGAAAGATGCCACTTTCCGTTTCCAATTTAGGGATTTGGACTCGAACTTCTAGCTAGGCTTTCAAGCCCCAGCGCTGTAGGGTTCGTTTATGTAGGGCGGGGGCTTGTACCCCGCCGTTTTTCTGCACGATACAACTTCGCGCCCTACAGGGAGATTTTCGGCGTCATACAAGTTGACGCCCTACAAGGGTTATCAATCCCTTTAAACGCCCCTCTAAAAAACAAGAGGGGGCTTCCGAAGAAGCCCCCTCTTTCTACTGTCACAGATATGGAACGAGATTAGAAGGTGGTGTTATCTTCCTGATCGAGGATCCTACCCAAGAGGTGTCTGCGAGCGACGTTAGAGTTATTCGTGCCAGTAACTCTATTCCATGAGGTAGCGAACCAAGCGCCCCAGCCCTTGTTATCGCCAACACTACCGTTATCGCGCATACCGCCATCCTCGTACCATGGATAGTAGTAAAGCTCGGAGCAGATTGGCTTGGTATTGCTGAGCCATTCCCTGTAGTAGTAGTAGACGTCAGTCATCGTACCGTAACCACCAGTGCTAAGTACGTTAGTCACTTGCTGACCTGATGGATATGGATCACCTTGGTACCATACGAAGGATGAGTCAGGAACGGGGAACTGTCCGTAGTCGTACCAGAAGAAGTAGTAGCTTGCACCCATCATCTCCCGGAACGAAGTCGGCAAGTAGTAGTAGTAGTAGAGATGCGAGTATGGCATAAAGAAGTTACCGCCCTTGTTTCTGACGTAATCATCAATAATATTAGCTTCAGTAGTGGAGATGGCGTTAACGGACTCGGGTGGAGCCCAGATAACGTGGCTATACTGCTGGAGCTGAGTGGATGAGGTAATCTGGCTAGAGTTTAGTTCAACGAAGCCCTTTCCGAGAGCTTGCAGGTCGGACTTGATAGCGTTGTAGCTAGAGGTTCCACCATCGTTGACTATGGCGATAGGCTTGGCAACGAAGACCCAATCTTCCCAGACGTAGATATCCTCAAAGTTAGGCGCTGCGTCATCCTCAACGCGACCAGCTACTGTGTAGGTATTGCCAGGCACGTAGGTGTCAGTCGTGTAAGTGAATGTCTGAGGACCAAAGCCAGGCCTCTCACCGTTGATGAACACCTCAACTTCTTGCTGGTAGTTGATACCGTCAAAGTCAATGTCAAGGTCGCAATCATCGTAAGGACCACCCTCCGCCTCTGGAACACCACCGGAGAGCCTGAATTTCAATGTAACTGAAATCTCACCGTTAGAATCTGGAGCGTAACTGCTTTGGTAGACACTTCCGTCATCCACGATGTCAACCGGCTTTGGACCACCAACGCTAACACGCACCTCACTAACTGCCCACAAGCCAAGGTCACCTTGACCGTTACCATCAGCATCAACTGGGTCAGCAGCAAGCGCATCAGCAAAGGTTGGATACATGCCCTTGAGCCATGCTCTGACCTTGATCGGGAACGGCTCGCCTAAATCGTCTGCAGGATTACCGTTGCCGTCATAATCGTTGGTGATATCACCATCAATACCACCGTTGTACATAAAGGAAGTGTACCTAGGCCACTCTTCCCATCTTGGGATGGACTGACCGTAGTATGGACCACTTGGGTCATCCCACCACCAATCGGGCTTGCTCTGGTACTCGAAACCAAGAGCATCATCACCATCAGGCTCGTCAACGCCATCCTGGTCAGTGCCATGAGCCAATACCTCAACGTGGATGGTCTGAGGAGATCCCACGACGGAAACTTGAGCCATAGTGTCGTCGGTCTTGCCGTCTCCACCACGAATGGTTACCGGAGGAGCGGCACTTGGATTAATGACCCAGGCGTAAACGCCGGAGCGTGGCGGTTCGTAATCTGGGTCACCAATCTGGACGGGACCGTCGTACGGGGTGAACTGCTCTCCACCTCCGCCGCCGCCTCCGCCGCCGCCGAGGATGTTCTTTCCAACCTTGATGTCAATCCAATTCAACCAGTTGTGCAGGAACGCACTGGTGCCTGTGCCACCACTTGCAGGTGTGGTGTTTAGTGCCCAACCATACTCAGAACCCATACCTGACCCAAGTCCCCCACCCCATGCGGGATCGTGGCTTGCCGCAAATGGCCACCACGTTGAACCGTATGGGGAGCTTCCAAGGACTGTGTACTGGTATGGCGACTGATCACCAGCGTAGTAGTTTGAACCTAGATGGTGCTCCTTGTAGGTGAAGTTCAGAGCGGTGAAGTTACCACCAGGACCACTTGCTACAGGAGAACCAGTTAGACCGTAGCTTGGGAACGGACCATACCAACCTACAGAACCCCCAATGACAAATACGTGACGGAAGTCTTGAACGATAACGTTTCCCTGGTCACTTTGATCTCTAAACCACCACTGCGTCATAGTGCAGATGACCGCATTTCCTCCCTTCACGGAGTTGATAAGAATGTTCTCAATCCTTGAATCCCATGGACCGCCTCTCGGACCCCATACACTCATATCCTTCACGGGCGCGAAAACTGTCAACTCGTAATTATCCATTATAGAGGGGTCTGAAATTACATCAGCCTGTGGTATAACGTCGTAAGCAACTCCAATAGCATCTAAGTCTGCCGTCCACTTGTTCACGTGCTCGTCAGTCGGGTCATTGTCAATTATTAAAACGGGAGCGCCACCACCACCACCACCACCGGGGATCTTGTCACCAACACGGAATTCATCAGTGTCGCCAAAGGCAACGTAGTTTGGATCGGGAATGCCAGTGCCCGGGTTCAAAACCGCCATAGCCCTCGCGACATAGGTTGCCTTGTAGTCATAAGGTGGTGGATCAATCGCTTTTACGATGTAATGTCCAAAACCAATGTATCCGTCACGGAACCTCCAGATAACGAAATCATCACCGAGGTTATTGGTCTTTGGACCACCGAAAACGTTCGCCTTGAATATAGCGGGCTCAGCTAGGTTGAGCTCCTTTGGCGCTTCCAAAGCTATGATACCGTAAGGTCCACCAGTTCCAAAACGAAGTACCTTTGTGTCAATGTCATAGTCCTCTGGCTTGGTTGCGTCAAAGATTGTCTCTTTGTTGGGCTTAACTCTGTAAACCCAAGCTCTATCAGGACGGTCGCCCTTCACATCGTCCCAGTAGATGTAACCCTTCTCAAAGCCCTGACCAAAACGAACGAATTGAAATCCATCATCTCCAATTATTCTAGCGCCACCGTTAACCATAAACGGCGGAGTAACAGGCCATCCTAACGGACCTTCCCAGGGAAGCTGTCCCTCAGGTAGCTCAGTGAGGAATGGAACATCAAACGCCCATCTCTCAAAGATCACTCCAAAAACGGGGAATGTGCCGAGATAACCAGTTGACGCGGGCTCCTCATTCGGATCAGCGCGCTCTACAAACTTTCTTTTGTCAATCAAATCGCTCTGAATCTTATCGTTGTCAGAGGAGATTAACTGAACAATAGCTGAGTCCGCACCATATGGAACGTTGATGGGATAGTTCGGGTCGCTAAGCGGATACTCAAGGGGAGAAGTGGCACTTGTGTCCTTGGAGAACCACTGGACTGAAGCAAATGTCTTCAGCCCGGCGCCACTCTCGTATCCCGCACCGCCATCGTCATCTACGTTGCTCATTGGAGCGATGAGAACCTCATACCACTTAAATGGACGTGGCCATTCTAGTGGCTGAACTTCATCAGCTGTGGAGTTATACAACTCATAATTAGGTCCTTCAATCCAGAATGCTGGATCGGTAAAACCAGCAGCATAGGTCTGATCACCACGATATCCTAGCTCACGCCATGGATAATCGCCCTGAGTACCACTGCTCGGGAGAAATCCCTGGTATACCTCAGTTACTTCAAACTGATACTCGCCAGGTCCGATTGAGCCACCACTGCTGAAGTAGTTCTCTCTCGGTACTCCAAGCCAAAAATAGGTCTTTCCGCGCATTCCTTCGGGGTTTGGGGTGTTCTGCATCCTGTCGTCAAATCCATCTCCATCTCCATTACTCTCCTGGTCACTACCCCAAGGGGGCTCCTCGGTAGGTGGATTGTTATCGTAGATATTTGGATCATACTCCCCAAAGGCAATGTCAGTGAGGTTTGGCTCATCCCGGAATACATAGCTTACGCCTCTTCCAGGAGCATGCTCCGCAGTGACGTTATTACCGTAAAGGTCAATAACATCCTCTACAGAAATGGGCTCAGGAACAGGCGCAGGTCCTGCCGGCTCAAGTGGGGTTGGGGGACCTTGCCAGCCCGGATGCGCTAACAGCTTCTGGAACTCCGGAGACAAATTGCTGATTTCGCTCTCCGGTATAACTAGACCTGGAATATAATCCGCGGCAAAGGTTCCCGCATTATCGGTGGAAGAAGTGGTAGCGCCTGGAGTTAATGATAGCTTGCTTCCACCACCGCCACCGCAGCTCACTGCAAAGGCGAAAAGACCCACAGTTAAACTGATAACTGCCAGTCTAAATAATCCCTTTGAACTCATAAAATCACCTCTCAGTGAATTTATACAATACAGAAATTATTTACACTAACTCTCCGCTAAGAGGCTTCTTCGCTAGTCTCTACTTCTGAAACTATCACTTCTCTCTCTTGCCAGTTCGCATCGTATATCTGGCGTCCAGTTCAGATACACTCCGCATCTAGGCATTCTTCCCTAAGCTCCTTACTGACGGGGATAAGTTACGGATGAAAACGATTAGATTACTCGCCTCCACCCTTACTCCACTGCGGCAAACACCACAGTGGGTAGCCTCCTTAAAATAGCACTCATTAGCTTTGAACATCACCTCCTCTATTCGCTTTTCAAATTACACTTGGGGAAAACATCACTGCGCTCAAAATGCGCAAATCCACGACACTGGGAGAATTCTCGGGATTTTTGCGAAGTAGTTATAGTAAGTAAAAAAATAATTGCAAGAAATAATTACAACAATTCAACACTCGCCCTAACCCGATTTTCCTCCCGATTATCCGGTTGTTTTCCCGCGTAATAAGTATAACATAGTTTCAGTGATTTTTCAACTACCTCATAAAAAAATTTTTCTTACCAAAAGAGTGGCTGAAATTGCTGGCAAGAGAGCTTGGCTACAAAGTCTTGTAGCGGATTATAAATCCCCTTCACTCTTCAGGGTGAACCCTACAACGTAAACCCGCCCTTCTCATATCACTTGTCGAGCATCAACTCGTAAGACGCCAAAATCTCCCTGGAGGGTGCGAACTTGAATTGCGCCGAGACTGTAGGGGGGAACCTGTGCCCCGCCAAGATGAAAGAAATAACGGCGACCCACAGATGCTCGCCCTCCACAGTGCCGACCTCAAGTACGCCTACTCCACGGCGGAGGCATGAGCGATGATGGCGCAGATTGAGCGGGAGGGGATTGGCACGGGTTTGAAAGAATCTGTGATGTTTGAGATGTCCACGATGTATGTAAGGAACTTCAGCTTATGAATATTTTGTAATTCCAATTGGTTCCTAATAAGGAGTAACTAGGATGATAACCCTTGGATTTTGAGAAAGTCCTTGGATTTTTCTTTACCGGTGTAATACGCTCGCAAGTTAACATCCAAATACTTTTTCCTATGTTCAGGTAAAATCCAATCTATCGCCCTTTCAATGCTTTCATCCTTAACCACCTTCTTAACTTGATTGAAAGCGCCTAGTGCAACAACGGAAATTGTGAGAGCTGAGCCGACTTCTACCGCAATTTCGGCGCATGGAAGGTAAATTGCGGTTATGTCTTCCCGCTTACTCTTGAAAGGTACAATGCTTGAATTAACTACCATTAAGCCACCCGAGACCATCTTAGGTTCAAACTTCTCAAAACTAGGGGCGTTCATTATAATCAGACCGTTTGGTTTAGATGGATGAGGACTGCCAATAACATCATCGCTGATAACAACACTACAGTTGGCTGTTCCTCCACGACTTTCAGGACCATAGCTCGGTATCCAGGCGCTCTCATACCCATCAAGCATTCCCGCATAGGCGAGAAGAGTGCCTATTGTCATTATTCCCTGTCCGCCAAAACCCGCAAATATGTATTCTTCTAACATTCTAGTGAGAGTTATAAATTAAATTTGAACTCATTCCTAAATATATTTAAGGAATATGCAAGAGTTCTTAGAAAATCTTTCTTTCATTATTAGGCTGAAAAATCCTTCCATAAATCAGAAAACACATTTTCGAAGACTGAAATATATTCCATCTTTTCATTGAGTTGATTTCTCAGCTGCTTCTTTTGCAGAGGCACGGATTGCCTCCTTCTCGTCGGCAAATACGTCCTTGTAGGTGCCAAGGGGGAATTCCTTAACCATTTCAGTGCCAACCCAAGCCACTGCATCCTGTGGTGTCATCTTCCAGCCTACGTTGCAGTTAGATAGAATTTCCACCAACCCAAAACCCTTGTCTTCCAATTGAGCTCGGAAAGCTTTACGAATTGCCGCCTTAGTCTTTAGAATGTTCTTGCTATCATGACAGCTAGTTCTTGCGCAAAATGCTACACCGCTCAAAGGTGCAATCATTTCGCAAACTTTAATGGGCCAGCCTATTCTTTCAGGGATTCTTCCCTCAGGAGTGGTAGTAGTGACCTGCCCCAAAAGCGTGGTCGGAGCCATCTGCCCTCCGGTCATTCCATAAATAGCATTATTTATAAAGATGACCGTTAAGCGTTCGCCACGATTTGCTGCGTGAATTGTTTCTGCTGTTCCAATTGCAGCAAGATCCCCATCTCCCTGATATGAAATTAGAACCGCATTGGGGTGAATTCGCTTGATACCAGTTCCCACTGCTAAAGCTCTACCATGAGCGCAGGATATGAAATCAAAATCAAAAAACTCATAGGAGAAAACACTGCAACCCACGCTAGCAAGCCCTATGCATCGGTTCTTTATTCCTAACTCATCAATTACCTCCGCGATAAGACGATGAACAGTTCCGTGATTACAGCCTGGACAATAGGTGAAGCGTTTTTCCGAAAGAGCCTTTGGACGGTCAAATACTAGTTCGTGGTCGTTTGTCCCGATAGAAAAAATTGTTTTCTTTTCCGTTGATGTTTCCAAATTATTCACCTCATGATCTCAATTCGTAACTTCATCACTCAATTCCTTCTTCACTCAATTCTTGGATCAATCCTAAAAAGAGTGTCAGGACAGTTTGGGTTAGCAAATATCTTATAGATGGGTTCAAGCATATCTTCAGGTGTAAAAGTAAGTCCGCCGTGTTTAGAAATGAAGTGAACAGGCTTTCTATCTCCTACCGCAAGAATCACATCTTCAACCATTTGACCCCAATTCATCTCAGCCACCAGAATCGCTTTAACATTATCCCTTTGAGAAATCTCGCGAATTTCTTTATAGGGAAAAGGCCAAACGGTAATAGGTCGAAATAGCCCTACTTTCAATCCATCCGCCCGTGCCAGCTTAACCGCACTTCTTGCCACCCTACTTGGACTCCCAATAGATATAATTATCAACTCGGCGTCTTCCGTAATATATTCCGAATAACGTACTTCCTCGCTCTTCAACCGCTCATACTTTTTTATTAGGCGCTCATGAATGGGTGCCATATCCTCACCAAGAAGATAAATCGTGGAAATCAAGTGGCGATCTCTACCCTCTTGATATGGATTTAAGCACCATTCGCTTTTATCTGGAGGCTCAATAATAGGCATTTCAGAAAAATCCACTGGTTCCATCATTTGACCGATAGTGCCATCAGTAAGAATGAGGGCAGGATTTCTCCATTTGTCCGAGAGGTCAAATGCAAGGTAAGTGAATAAAGCCATTTCGTGAACCGAATTGGGAGCAAGTGTGATTGTGCGGTAATCACCATGTCCACCACCTCTAGTTCCCTGAAAATAATCACCCTGATGGGGAGCAATATTGCCAAGACCTGGACCACAACGAACAACGTTAATAATGACACACGGAAGCTCGCTCATCGCAATATAGCTAATCCCCTCTTGCTTTAGAGAAATTCCCGGAGAAGAAGATGAAGTCATCGCACGGGCGCCAGCAGCAGATGCGCCCATAACCATATTAATTGCTACAACCTCACTCTCAGACTGAATGAATACTCCGCCCCACTTCCATATGTTCGCGCTCATATACTCTGGAATTTCATTCTGGGGAGTTATTGGATAACCTGCAAAGAATTTGCATCCCGCACGAAGTGCGCCCTCGCAGGCAGCTTCATTCCCCTTCATGAAAATCCTTTCCGACTTTTCACCTTTTCCCAAATTAATCCTCTCTGTCGTTAGTATAGCCAATAAAAAACCTCCTTAATCCATACTCTTAGGATTTGGTGCGCTAACTCCAGCAACCTTCACATCTCTCTCCTCATTCTCCTTTACCAAACCTGCTGACTTACTTTTCCTTGCATCTCGGTAAACCCGAATCGCCACATCTGGGCAAACTATCGCACATAGCATGCAAGCATTGCATTTTCCATCAGGATCTAGAAACTCTACCGGATAAAGACCTTGCTTGTTCACTTTAGAATTAGTTGAGTGTATAAGGCTGAACTTACAGGTAGGAATGCACAAGTGGCATCCCTTGCACTCATCCTCAAGAATTACTATGTAACTCATAAATATTGCCTCCGATACCACCTTGACTCTAACGTGCTACTCAATCAACAGAAGAATTCTACTATAGAGAACAAATTACACTTAATACTTCGCATGTAATTTAATGCAAAACCTGGAAGACACTATTCTTCTCTAATTTTAATATCATAGCATCATAAGAAATATTTCACAATATTTTTACTTTACTTTGTTGAAATGCATCTTCCTAAAAACATTCATCATTAGTATAATAATCAGTGTAATAGTGTTACCCATAGCTATCGTTCAGCCTTAAGTTATAGTTGAAGCAGAAGAGTAAAAAGTCCTAAATTCACTTGGGTCCTAAAGAAGTCAAATTAAATTCGAGGGAGAAAGGAACTTAAACTAAATAAAAATCTTTAGATGAAGTGTTAGTCATTTGATATACTCTGCATTGAAGTGTATATCAGAAAGGACAGAAGAAGAACGGATGAAATGCGGGAAATTAAATTTGAGCCCAATTTTCATCGCCCTCACGCTACACTTGCGGTATTCGGCGAAACGAAGGTGATATGTTTCGCCAGCATTGAAGATAAAGTTCCGTCCTGGTTAGTTGGAGCCGAGCAGGGATGGCTAACTGCGGAGTACAGTATGCTTCCAACATCATCCCTCCCGCGCCAACCAAGAGAGAAAAATCAAGGAGGTAGAACCACAGAGATCCAAAGGCTTATTGGCAGAGCTCTCCGTGCTGGCATAAATTTAAGGGCACTGCCACCCGTTACTATCCGAATTGATTGCGATGTACTAGTGGCAGATGGGGGAACGAGAACCGCCGCAGTTTCAGGCTCATTTATCAGTCTAGCCAGCATTCTTCACGCAGAGCGATTCAAGCTTGGGTCAGTCCAACTTCTAAGACAAGTTGCGGCTGTTAGTGTTGGAATTCTAAACGGTGAGGTCCTTCTGGACTTAAATTACGAGGAAGACAGCACTTGTGACGTTGACGCGAATATCGTCAAGGGTAGCGATGGTACGCTTATTGAGATTGGAATAAGCGCTGAAAGAAACACTTTCACTCAGGAGGAGGTTGATAAAATACTTAAAGTTGCGGATAAAGGTATACAAGAGGTTCTAAAAGAGCAGAGAAAATATATTCCTAAAAGCCTACTGCCGGAATTATGAATAAAAATAAGTTAACTTACTATTTATTGTATTGCTCAATACTGCCAGTATTATGCCAGTATTAAATGGAAATTTCTTGAAAAGCACTAGATGTAATTAAGCGTAGCGAAATTATCAGCATAGTATGAGGTTCTTAGGCAACTGAAATTGTGATACTACTGTTTTCTAAAATTCATAAAAATTAGGCTTCATCACCTGGAACTGGTGCACCTATTGGACATGCTTCAGCGCATTCTCCGCAGTCAGTACAGGTTTCAGGATCAATAACCGCTTTTACAGATCCATCTGGAACAGAAATTGATTCACTTGGACAAACGTCAATGCAATCCAGGTTCAACTCGCATTTATCGGTAATCACATAAGCCATTTTTTTGAACTCCTAAATGAATATTGAAACTTTCTTTCCACCAAATTATACCATAGTTGCGTATAAATTAACTCTAAACTCTTGAGAACTTGTAATATAATTCACAAGGTTATCCATCTAATCAGGGTAATATCCTTGTGGCTAATTACTTGTGGATTATTTAATCCTATATCGTACAACCGCAGGATTCGGGTAAGGCGCTTTATCCTTTTCATAGATATAAAAGCCTGCTCCAGTTTTCATTCCGAGCTGACCAGCTTCTACGAGCCTTTTGAGTAATGGACTTGCACGGTAAGCGCTACCAAACTCGTCTTCCAACACATCGCAAACAGCAACTATCACATCAAGCCCCACGAAATCCATTGTAGTTAAGGGTCCCATTTTATGACCGAGACACAATGTAGTTTTATCAGCATCCTCTACGCTCATTATTCCCTCCTCCACGACTCGCGCCGCCTCATTAACAAAGGGTATGAACATTCTGTTTATGCCAAAACCTGCCTTGTCCTCCGCCGGTATGGGAACTTTGCCCAAATCATCACAAAGAGCAATTATGGTATTATATGTACTGTCACTTGTCAGAAGTCCTCGTATGACTTCAACTCCTGGTTGAAGAGGAACAGGATTCATAAAATGCATGCCAATGAATCTATCTGGATGCGTGTAGTTGCTTGCTAAGCTAGTTATGGTAATTGAGCTAGTGTTAGATGCTAAAAAGCCATTATAGCCCAAATCAGATAGTTTCTTGAAAGTTTGGGCTTTAACCTGGTAATCTTCAAAGACCGCTTCAATAATGATGTCTCTGTCGGCAAGGGCTTCAAGTGTGGAAGATGTTTTTATCCTAGAAAGTGCATCATCACGCTTTTCAGAAGAAATTCCCTTCTCCCCACCACTTTTCTCATAAGATGCTACGAGCTTATCTAGAGAGCTCTTTATGCGACTAAGCCCTTTTTCCAGGACTTCATCGGATACATCAACAACGGTTACTTCAAACCCTGAAGTAGCACAAACTTGCGCTATTCCAGAACCCATCGTCCCAATACCAATAACACCAACCTTGGAAAATCCTGATTTAGCCATATGAACCTCCCTTGGTTAAGAGTTTTGCCTTCGTCTTATTATACCATAGCCATAAACTGCTTGGTGAAGAGTTTCACTAATGAATGAGCCTGTTAAATTGAACATCAATTAACTATCCGCAGAAAGGGTGATAAAATCCCAATGTGCAATCAAAAGGCAAGCTTTATCTAATTGGCACCCCCATTGGTAATCTTGATGATATAACAATCCGCGCACTCAAGACATTAAAGGAGTGTGATGTAATACTTTGCGAAGACACTAGAGTCACTCTGAAGCTTTTGACAAAATTCTCAATTAAAAAAAGGTTAATCGCATTTCATGGAGAAAGCAGAGGGAAAGTCCTAGCAAATGTTAGAAAGATGCTTTTGGAGGGGAGGGTCCTTGGTTATGTTACTGACGCAGGTATGCCATCTGTGTCTGATCCTGGACCAAAACTCGTGGAAACAGCACTTTCTGCTGGTTGCCAAGTAATTTCTGTACCGGGTGTATCTGCTGTTACCACCGCCATTTCTTATATCAATGAAGAATACTCTGGTTTCACTTTTGTCGGTTATAAGACTGGTTCAAAGTCCTCCCTTCTCAAGCTTGTGGAAGCGCTTGAGTCAGCGGAGAGTCCGACTGTAGTTTTCGTTCCACCCCACGACTTAAAAAAGCTTCTTCAATTCATTGTTAATTCAACTTCTGATAATTTGAAACTAATTATATGTCGGGAGTTAACGAAAAAGTTTGAGGAGGTTAGATACTCAACAGTTGGAGAAACTTTAGAAAATGTCTTAGAGTTAGCAAGGGGAGAATTAACTTTAGTTTTTATGCCTACGAAAAAGCCTAAGTCAGGTAAGTTAACTTCAACATTAGAGGAGTTAAGAATAAATCCAATTAAATTAGCAAAAAAACTCAAGGATAAAGGATTCAGCGGTAGGGACATTTTGCGTCTCTTCCGTGCAATCAAGCCCTCTCTTGCTAATCAGGTTCAAAAGTATATATATAATAAGTAATGAACTTTAGCTCGTAAGAGCTCATAAATGACCGATAAACCGATGGACGAAGATAAAGACAAGAAGGAAAATCAAGAAGAATCAACCACTTTGGCGGAGGATAGTGTTAAAGCTTCATCCGTGCCAAAGAAGAAAGACGTAAAACTCATTTGGATTTCAGTCCTAGGTTTATTTCTAATAATCGCATTTGCGGTTATTTTCGTAAGACCTATTGAGGATAGAGGGATTAGATTATGGCTTCTTAACCATACGCCTGATCAGCTCGTAATAGTAAATCCTGATACCGCCGAGATTGAGAAGGAACTTTTGATTGCGGATGGACTTGTTCAACTTATTTTTAATAATAGGAAAGATACCGCATATATCGCTAACGTTGTTGATGTGTCAAACAGAATAACCGTCCTTGATACAAGGACTTATCTTAAGTCGGAAACGATAATCGTAGATGGAGTACCTCAAGGACTCGCTATTTTTAACGATGATAAGAGGCTAGCTGTTATTTCTGGAAGCAAGACCGACTTTATGGCTGGCGGATTTGATATCCTCGACCTCACTCGTCAATCCGCGGTTGACCCTAATAGAAAGGTTGTTCTATACCGTGAAAGGGGACTTGTGCTTACCACTTCCATTTATGTTGACGAAAATGGAAACATTTACTGTTTAGACGCTAAGGATAGTAGGGTCTTTATCTTTGATTCGAAAATCAATAAGCTGGTAAAAGCCATTGACATTGGCTCTGCACCTATATCACTTTACTATCCTGAAGGAGGCAAATACTTCTTCGTTACCTCAATTGATGACGAATCAATAACTTACTTTACGAAAAGCGAAGATCCACTGAAGATTGAGAAGGCAGGCTTATTAAAGTATATGAGATTTAGAAACATCGTTAGTAACAAGGAGGCGACCCTGCTTTACGCTCCCAGCTATGAAAAGCGAATAGTGGCAGTTATAGACGTGGAAAAAAGAAAAGTAGTAGAGGAATTTAAGCTTCCAGAAGGCTCCGAAATAATTCAGATATCACCATTTGAGGATTTCATTTACCCGGTTGGGCGTGACACAGGAAAGATTTATGTAATGGACGCAAAGACGGGAAAAATTGTGCGGGAGATAAGCACTTCAGGGGAATTTAGAGATATAAAGGTAATTTTGAACTCTGAAAAGCCATCCTATTATTAGGCGGAATTTTGTTAGAAATTGGTACAACTTTTAATTTCATCACTTTAGGCGAAGCTAGCCCAAGAGTTTTAGCATTCACACTGCTCGTAGCTTTTTTCATTCTTACTATCGCCCTTGTGCCTGTTGAATACAGGTTTCTAGCGAGTGCTCCAAGAAAGCTTGTCCCCTTAACGATTATTTTGGAAGTTATTGTGTTTATACTGGTAGTAACAAGTTTTCTAGCTTTTATTTTTGATTGGTTCGTAGGGATAAGAGGAGCGAAACTACTAGGAGTTATTTTAATTCTCCTCTGGGCATTTGTAATTGCTTTTCTATTTGTTCGGACTGTACTTAATTATCAATTTGCCATTGAAGCGAGAAAAACTAGTGGAATTTCAAGAAAGGCATTGGAAGATATATATCAGGCTCTTAAAGAAAAGAAGGAAAGTGCCATAAATAAGGATAGATACAATGACCATTTAGAAGATAATTCTGCGCCAAGGGAGAATAACCGCGATAAAAAATAGTATAAAGATAAAATTCAAAGGCAAATAATGAATTTACTCATCTACGGTGAGTTCTTTTTCTTTCTAATGCTAGCAACACGAGAGGAAGCCCTGATGAGAGGGACTAAACTACTCGTAGGCTCGTTGCTGTTTGTTTTTGCCTTGAGTATTATCGCATTTTACATTTTAAGACTAACAACTAAAAGCCTACGAGAAGAAACCGCTGACTATCAAAGATTTTTGGTTAAGACAAAGAAAGATGAACTAATTGAGCTAGCGGAAAAGAAGAAAATAGAAGAAGAACAAAGGAAAACTTTAGAGGAAAGCTTAAAGGAAGAAGAAAGGTTGAGCCAAGAGATTCTTCCCCACCTTATGGAAGTAATAGAGATGAAAATTGGCTCCGATTGCCCTCACTGCCAGACTGTTCTATCTGAGGAGACTGAAATAACAGTTTGCCCACTTTGCGAAACTGTGCACCATAGAGTCTGCTTTGATCTTAATGGATGCATAAACAGCTGTAAGCCAAAGTATGTAGCGGAATATCCATCCGGAGGCATTAGGAAAATAATAAGGTACTGATCCTGAGCGATTCAGGCGCGTAACTTCCCCAAAAATTCACTGTGTATTCTTGCGTGTTTCTAATGTTTTATTTGAACTAATAAGTATGAACTTTGCTCGCAGATATTTTGACCAGATATGAGAAGCGGTGAATTTTTCATGCACTCAGATAATGCCTGAGAGGCATAACCCACTGAAATAGTTTCTCATAAACTTGGGTATAGTAAATTAGTGGCGGAAATAGTCCGCACACAAAGTATCTTACTTCTCCACCCACGCTTCCCCTCCGGCGTGGGTTACTACTCTTATTTTACTTTTAACCAGCTCAGTGACTACTTTAAGTTACTCGTAAAGGAGCTCTACCGTTAATCCTATGGGAAAAGACCACGTTCTATACCAGCACGCGCTACCCTCTCAACAGCAAGAACATAAGCGGCAAGACGGTTGTTTATGTTTTTCTCTCTCGCAATAGAGTTTACCTCTTCAAAGGATGAGACCATTACTCTTTCCAGCTCGGAATTAACCCTTTGCTCGTCCCAGTGGAAGTTGTAGAGATTCTGCACCCATTCAAAGTAAGATACGGTTACTCCGCCAGCGTTGGCGAGGATGTCCGGAAGCACGAAGACGCCATTCTTAAAGAGGATCTCGTCCGCCTCAGGTGTGGTAGGACCATTAGCAGCCTCTCCAACTACTTTAGCACGAATCTTTCCAGCGTTTTTACTAGTTATAACATTTTCCAGGGCTGCTGGAACAAGTACATCTACTTCAAGCTCTAATAGCTCCTCATTTGAAATGGGTTTTGTGCCAGGAAAACCTACCACAGAACCTGTTGAGTTTTTGTACTCCAAGACTGCTTTGGGATCAATACCGTCAGGATTGATAATCCCGCCCTTACTGTCTGAAACCGCTATAACTTTAATACCTAACTCGGAGAGGAGTCTGGCGGAAATTGCGCCGGCATTTCCGTAACCCTGAACCGCAGCGGTGGAGGATTTTGGATCAATTCCTAAATACTTCAACGCCTCACGTATTGTAAACACACAACCTCTAGCGGTAGCCTCATTCCTGCCAACACTTCCACCTAAATCAATTGGCTTCCCAGTAACAACACCTGGAACTGTGTAACCCTTTAGGATACTGTAGGTATCCATAATCCACGCCATTGTTTGTGGGTTGGTGTAAACGTCAGGAGCGGGAATGTCCTTTTCGGGTCCAATGATAGGACTAATCATAAAAGTATACCGCCGCGTCAGTCTTTCAATTTCGCTGAGTGTCATTTGCTTAGGGTTGCATCTAATCCCACCCTTACCACCTCCATATGGCAGATTGACTACCGCGCATTTCCATGTCATCCACATAGATAGTGCAACCACTTCATCCTCACTCGTATCTGGGTGGTAACGAATACCACCTTTCGTAGGCCCTCGGAAATTGTTGTGTTGACTCCTCCACCCACTGAACACGACCACATTACCATCGTCCATCTTGACGGGGACTGCAACCTTTAACACTAGGGCAGGCTCTCTCAACCTGTTGTGAAGATTGGGATCAAGATTGAGAATCTCTGCAGCTTGATCAAGCTGTTTTTGGGCAATCAACTTGGGATTAAGTTCTTCTGGCATTTTTATCCTCCTGAATTAAATCAATATTTATACGCCAAAGCCTATGAATTAGTGAAATATATCACTATTTACTTATTATAGGTAAATTATCTCTTACTAGCTTTTGACGCATTTGAATCATTATAGCAAAATTACTTCCTATTGTAAAGTCAAGTATATGCAAGCCAAATGAGCGAACAAGGCACCATGTGTTGGTATGATAATATGAGATAATTTTCACATATCTCTTGGCTTTATCATGTAAGATCTTATTAATTTTTCGCATGTAACAAGGCAGTAAACTCGTGTCGTAGTCAAAATGGGTATCCTCAATTCTCCATGTTTTTTTAACATTTATGTCTTAATAACTATAGCTTCATAGATATTTTTAGCATAAAACATAATTTACGGTATACTTTATCTCAGGAAGAAGTTAGACTATAACAAAATTAATGAGTGAATTATGGTGGTGAAATAGATACAGTTGAAAAAGTTAGGACACGCAAAACTTTTCTACGTGTTCTTTATCGTGTTACTCATTGTGAGCTCAGGACCCTTATTGGCATTTACTCCTTATAATCTAGGGGTTGGAAAGGACGAGTTTCTCAAGGCCATTCAGAGTGACTTTGCTAACATTCTTCGTTCATCATCCATTGGCATTCAGACTTACTTCATCGGACGAATGCGGGAAGCGGAGTTTTTTGCCAGAATAATGGAGAACGATGGGGATATTAGTCCAGACCACCTGAAGAGCTTACTGAAAAATAGCCTTTCCGCCTCATCTTCACCCTTTAGTTTAGGGCAAGTCGTGGATAGCAAGGGAAATGTCCTCGCAGCTTACGAAAGACCAATCAAGCAGGTTGACGGGGATAAATCTGATATAAAAGTTAATCCACCGAGCAAAGTTCAATTGTTTCGCCCGGAAAACACCCAAGGTACTCATATTTCTCAAGTTTACGAGAATTAATTTCTGAAGAATCTTGCCCTAGATATTTCAGCTCCGATTCTTACGCCCGACAGAACGCAATTTTACCTTGTGTTGACTTTGATACCACAGCAGTTTCTTCATCTTCTTATGGCGGAGAATCTGACGATATTAACGTAACACTTCTTGACGAAGCGGGAAACTTTATCGTCAAGGAAGGTTTTGTTCCCAAAATGGTGATGCCCTATGGTGACAAGTATCAATTGGCATCTTTTAAGGAAAAGGTGAATGGTAGTTTACAGCCGGTTACTGTTGGAACAGCTAGGTTCAGTCCTAAAATGTTTCAGGGTTTGAGCTCGCCTAAAGGGACAATTCTTGTTACTATTCCTGAGGAGGTCGTCGCGGAGCGCATAGAATCATTGATGCGGTCAAACTTCTTCCTTCTCGTGCTAAACTTTCTGGTAGTAGCTATGGTTTCAGCGCTACTTTCTAGATTTGTCACATATCCTATAGGACGTCTCACAGAAGTTGCAAATGAAGTTAGCACACGTAACTACAACATTGTAATTTCAAAGCGAGTACCTGCAGGTTATGACGAGGTAGAGAAGATAGCTAATGCATTTGAGCATATGCTCACTAACATAAACGCTCATCACCTTGAAATTGTTAGAACGCGTGATGCCATGACCTTCGGGCTTGTCACCATCGTTGAGTTTAGGGATCCTGAAACAGGTCACCATGTGGAAAGATTGGCACATTACTGTAGGGAACTAGCAGAATTTCTAAGGAGAGATAGATAATCAGATGAGATTAATGAAGCCTTCCTTGATGACATCTTCCGCGCTGCTCCGCTACATGATGTTGGAAAAGTTGCAATTCCTGATTCAATTCTGCTAAAGCCAGCACCCTTATCAAAAAGTGAGTTCGATATTATGTGAAAACCCATACTTTTCTTGGCGCTAAAGCAATTGATGCTCTTATAAAAAGGTTGCCTGAGGTTTCATTTCTGCATATGGCTAAGGATATAGCGGAATTTCATCATGAATGGTGGAACGGAGAGGGCTACCCTCATGGCAAGAGTAGATACGATATTCCTTTGCCCGCTAGAATCCTAAGCCTTGCTGATTTTTATGATGCCTTGTCATTTCCAAGAGTCTACAGATTGGAAGTCCTTAAACATGATGAGATTTTGAAGTTAATTGAAGGAAGAAGAGGAACGCATTTTGACCCGATAATCGTAGCTAACTTTTTCAAAATACACTCTGAATTTGAAAAGATACGTAACAAGTATAGTGAGGAAGGAATAATTGGGGAAAGACCACAAATCAAGCAAATAATAATTAGTGACAACTAGCCTTGGGGATTACCTCGAATCTTCAAGAGTTCGCGCTTGAGAAGGGGAATTACTTCGTAAAGGTCGCCAACAATTCCGTAGTCAGCTATCTTGAATATAGGAGCGGTTGGGTTGTTATTGATGGCTACAATACACTTGCTGGTTCGCATTCCTGCTAGATGTTGAATTGCGCCTGAGATACCGCAAGCTATATAGAGAGATGGATTAACAGTCTTTCCCGTTTGCCCCACTTGGTGAGAGTGATCAATCCAACCAGAATCCACCACCGCACGGGAAGCTCCAACCGCCGCGCCAACAGCCTTAGCAAAATCAAACAAAACGTCAAATCCCTTAGGATCACCAAGCCCTCGGCCGCCACTAATAATTATGTCAGCTTCTTTCAGGTCAACCATCCCTACGGGCTTAGCGATTATTTCTTTTACTATGGCACGCGCAGAGGAAAAATTTACCTCCCTAGTATCCACATTAACTTCTGAGACAGATTGCACATCCGCGTTGAAAATGTTAGGTCTAACGGTAATTACAGAGGGACTCGGAGAAGTAAAAACAAACTCGCTAATAATTTTTCCAGCATACAATGGTTTGGTGAAGATAAATCCTCCATTTTGTTTTCTTAGCCCAGTAATATCGTTTAGGTAGCCAATACCCAAAGTAGCGGACAAGCGCGCGGATAAATCCCTCCCCATAGGAGTTTGTCCAAAGAGGATGAAATCAGGCTTTTCCATCTCAATGAGCTTGACAAGTTCTAAGGCTATTACTTCGCAAGCATAAATGCCATGCTGGGCGGTGAAACTGAAGATGCGGGAGGCACCTAATCCATTAATCCCTTCTGGAATACTTGCACTCGGCGAAAAGAAAATACCGCAGACTTCTTCACCTAGTTGGCGAGCGACATTAGCAAGCTCATAGGATATCTTTTTAAGTTCACCATCTTTCGCCTCAATAAAAAAGAATATCTTTCCCATTTTAGTTCCCACTCTTTATATAACTTTTGCCTCTTCGTGTAGGGCTTTCACAAGCCCCACTACTTTTTCTTCAATAGTTTCTCCTTCAATGATTCTCCCAGGCTTTCGCTCCGGTGGCTCTGAAAGACTCACTATTTTCACTTTTGAGAGGAAAGAACCTAGAGTATCTTGCGAGAGTCCGATTTCCATAAACGAAAGTTGTTTTAGCGGTTTTTTCTTTGCACCCATAATTCCCTTAAGAGAAGCGTAACGAGGTTCGTTTAATCCCTTCTCCGCTGTGACTACTGCGGGAAGCTTGCCCTCGTATAATAAATCGCCTTCATCGGATTCTGAGAAAGCGCGGAAAGTTCCTTCAGCGAAATTTGGCTCAAATTTCTTCACCACTCCTACATGTGGAAGCCCAAGCTCTACCGATAACGCAATGCCAGTCAACCCCCAGTCATAATCTACTCCCTGCTTGCCAGCAAAAATAATCTGAGGAGAAATTGGATTTATCACATTTGCTAGAACCTTGGCAATCGCGTGAGGGTCTAAATTCTCTATTGATAGTTCCGTCACTAGGATTGCTTCATCTGCACCAAGAGCTAGGCAATTCAAAAGATTCTTAGTGGCGCTTTCCCTTCCCACCATAACAACGTAAACGAAGACATCGTTCTTAGCGTCTTTTATCCTTAATGCTTCTTCCAATGCGTAATCGTCAAATGGGTTTATGACATAGCCAACACCGCCAAAGTCAATTTCCCCATCTTTAACACTTAATCTGGCTTCTGTGTCAGGGACTTCCTTGACAATTACCGCAATATTCATCAGTTCACCTCTAATTATTCCAATTAGTGAAAAAGAAAGACTTCTAGTCTCCCAGAAAGCCTACACACAATCCTCTAAGAGTAATCAGAGATATTCTCTTCCGCGGTGTATTAGAGATTGTATCAAATTTCACAAGCTCAAAGCAAACACTTAACGCAAAATGGTAAACAATCTAAAGAGTCAAGGACTTTACCCATGAATAATTTACTAATTTACCAATTTATAAATTCACTGAAGTTTATAAATTCATTGTTGAATTGGCTCGTCTTAACCACTGATAATGAACACGCCTTTCCTTTTGATGCACTTTAATCAATTATCCCATAAGCTCTTCAACAAGCCTAAGGAAATGGTTTTTTTCATCTTCTACTTTTTCCAATGTAAATGCTCCAAAGGTTCCATCATTTGCCAGATTAAGTATCTTCGTAGCTACGTCTATACAAAGTGCATCCTTGTATTTCTGGCCAAATGTAGCCTTACCAATGAAAGTTAAAAGCTCATCTGCATGCATATCTTTTACCTTTTCTGTAACGCCGAAATAGCAGTAAAACTTTTTCCAGTTCTTATCTGTAAAAGAACTGATAATGGAATTCACCGCATCTACAATAACATCTTCTTCGGGAAGAAGAACGTTTATAGCAGTAAGCTTCGCACTATTCTGCCTGACACGCGCATATTCCCGATATATTCCCCGCGTATCAAGCAAGTCAACACCGTCAAGAATTCTGACCCACTGATAACCGCGAGTAATGCCGGGTCTATCCCCTGTTCGCACTTTCCGTTTACCCACGAGAAGATTGATGACGGTAGATTTTCCAACATTGGGCATACCTAGAATAACTATTCTTAAGACGCATTCTTTAATTCCCCGTGCTTTTCGGGAAAGTTTCTTATCCTTGTAATTAGCTAAGAGTATTGATTTCAAGTTTGCAATTGCGTGCTTGTCATTCTTTGATAGTGTAGTAGAGGAAAGCTTGGCACTTTCAAATAGCGAAATCCATTTCTTTGTTTCCAAAGGGTCCGCAAGGTCAGCCTTATTCAAGAGAAAAAGTGCTCTGGCTGAAAGCCCTTTTTCAACACTAAAGGTTGAGTAGGGAGCGCGCGCATCAAGAACGTAAATTGCTAGATCAAGGTATTTAGTTATCTCAGGTGGGAAAATAGGTTTTTGTTGCATCAACTTCACTCGCTTCATTTTATCAGCGAATAGGTCTTCTTGGATATTGCGGAACTTTGTTAGAGCGGAATTTTGACAAAATTCAACCTACAACTTAGCTTCCCTAAATACTTCTCTAAGTGTGCAATAGTATAACGGGCTATATTCATCTTGTGAATGAACCGAACGTATTTGTATGTGAGAAAAGAAGTTGCTTTAAGCTATTACTTTCTCTAACCATAGAGGATAATTCTTTTCTCACAACACCTTCATAGCGGTTTTCATCTTCTCTTGAAGTTGGAAAGATGTTCCATCAAGATGATACAAATAATTTACATTAAAGCACATTGGTCAGGAAATTTTATTTCTTAATTCGGAGGGAGTGCACAGCTAGTGAAGGTGAAGGCGTAGGCTTCAGTGCCCGGAGTGAGAAAACGCAATTCCAGAGAGTGCAATCGGACGTCTGGGTTTTTCACTAGATTGTACATCTGCGGAACTCCAACTTCCACAACGGAAAAACCGTTGATGAGTTTAATATGTTCTCCCATTATTTCAGGGGTAAGTGCTTTGCCATCCTGATAGACTTCGACTAATCCCAAAGTCCGCTTCTCTCCCGCTATAGCGGATGAACCTTCTTCCACCTTTAAATCAGATGGAGCATCTTCCGGGGGATGCATCACTAAATTTACTTCATAACCCTGATAGTTTAAGAATAGCCTTCCGTAAGGCTTTTCTTTTCCACCAACATACCTAACGCCATAGGCAAGTACTGTGAACCACCCATCCAAGTAGAAAATATGGTCTATGATAGCCCTATCGGCATGAAAGTTGAACGACCTAACCGGTGTCCATCCTTCTTGATTACCAATCCTTCCCCTCTCATACCCCAGGTAAAGCTCCGGAGTTACCGGATAACATACAGCACCGGGAACGTCTGTATCCTTTATAGGTTCAACTGTGGGAAGCAAATTCAAGGAAGGCGTAATCTCTTTTAACAGAGCTTGGATTGTCCTTTCAGTTTCTTGATACTCCCCCTCGCCAAAATGGTAGTAGCGGAGCCTTCGGTTAGCGTCAAATATATACTTGGCGGGCCAGTAAGAATTACCAAAACTTCGCCAAATAGCAAAGTTGTTATCAAGAACAATGGGATATGACAGCTCAAAGCTCTTAACCGCTCTTTCCACATTCTCAATTTCTTTTGCGAAGGGAAATTCTGGAGAGTGCACGCCGATAATGAGTAAACCATAGTCCTTATAGCGCCTATGCCATTCCTTTATGTAGGGAAGCGTCCTGATGCAATTGACGCAGGTGTAATCCCAGAAATCAACTAGGACTACTTTACCTTTCAAGTCAGAATCGGTCAATGGGCGGCTATTAAGCCATGCGGTTCCCTTTATTGATGGTAGGTTCATAATCTTGCCTCTCGTAGAGGATGTTGATATAATTGATGCGAGAGACTCACGGGGTTTGCCCCACTCTTGTTGCGGTAATAGCTCAACCGGCAGAGCGTCAGCTTCCCAAGCTGAAGGTTGCGGGTTCGAGACCCGTTTACCGCTCCATCTAACTGCGTAAACCACCGTAAAGAACAGAAACGAAACTGCAAGAAGAGTTAGTCCTGCGAAAATGAGAGCTGGTCTCTTCATCTACTCTGAATACCCCTCTGACCTGAGCGATAACCTAATGCAAACGAAAACTTCCTGCGAAAGTTAACTTTTGAGCTTATCATCCTAGTCATCTCCTCACACTAGGTGTAAAGCAATTGTCGTACTTGCGAAAAACTGCGAGTAATTAGAATGACGATCTGATTGGGCATGAAGTAATGCCATTTTCTATCTGGGGATAATTCTAGAATTCCAAGCGTGATAAAATCGCTAAGGTGTTTCCAGCGTCCCTCTTCCAGGAACCTTGTGAGTGGTCTTGTTCGTGACATCCGAGGGCTCACCGCACGGCGGATACGACACAGTCTGATCGCAGGCACTTAATAGCCTTAGCTTGTTAGAAAAAAATCTGCTGTTCATCCTCTCGCTCATGGCAGTTGGAAGACCCTCACTGAATGGGCGGTTGGTTCCGATACGAAAAGCTTTTGTTGAGAGGCGCGTAAGCTGTCCACAAGTTAGAACCTCTAATAGGATGAATCTCCTCACCCTGCGCGTTTGCCAGGTTCACTTTCAGCAATGCTCCAGGACCATTTTGCCCACCGCCAACATAGATTCCCTCGTCAATCCCAATTACGTATCCCGCAATGTTAGTGGTCTCTATCGCGCGAGGGTATCTGCCCGGAAGTTGCTTTGATACGCTCTGTCGTCTAAGAAGGTCAAAAATCAGAATATCGCCACGCCAACCATCGCCCACAGCGGATGCTTAGTATCGGGTTACCACCACTTTACCGTTCTTCTAAACGGCATCTGAAACATTGTTGAGCCCATCATACGTTCCAACTAGCACAAGCGTCTGCTTGTAGTGTAGCCGAATCTTCCCATTTCCATTACTCACAACAGCTACAAGATTTCCGTTTAGCTCAGGCACGCAGGCAAGTGGCATATCTCCACTAATCTCATGAATCTGATTCACGGTCAAACTGCTTCCGTTCCAGGTTAACTGATGTGCGACGCTGATGTCCTTTTCCCCGCATATTCCTTTGCCTCAGCTTCGCTTACCAGTAGTCCTTGCTTAGAGGAATCATCTTGTGACACCTTCATCACTGCTAAAAGAAATACGATTATCGTGAACGATAATACTAGCAGAGAATAAATACTTTTCTTAATCATACTTCTTCACCAATTCTATTACTTTTCCTTCTTTGAGTTTCAAGAGAAGAATAATCCCGTCCGGCGCACCATCCGGCCGAATTTCACCGTTGAGAGTTTCAAGAATGTCAAGCCCAAATAATTTTTCTTTCACACCGCTTATGCGGTCGACCTCATACAGTGGTCCAGAAGCATAAAACCACAGCCATGCCTCTTGAGGCGCTACTTCAATCGCTTCAATGTAGTCCCCTCGCTGAAAACCGAAATGACCGAATATTGCCAATGGCCATTGGCTGCCGCATATCCCTGCAGCTACAAGTAAAACCCAGACTCCATCAGGGAAAACATTCAGTCCTGTCTCCGACGTCATCTCCTCTTTAATCGCTTCATGTGCCCTACCTAGTTGGGCGGAGATTAAGCCTTCATTGGAGTTGCGATTTACACCCCTGGCAAGGAAAAGCGGCTCTTGCCTAGGATCTCTTCCCCCCTGTTACCATAGAAAGATAGTTTTTACCAAAGTGAGATTCTACATAGTTCCCACTCACTCCTTCAAATCCGTTCTTTTGGTTCTTGTCTTCAGACCTTTCAACTAGCGCTCTCTTCCGCTAGGATAATCTTCACACGTTTTTTCAAGTGTAATACTATCGGTTCGTTCGGCGCTGACGCCATATTCACCATCCACTTATCGGCCCCTCGCATATCTGCTGTCACTACTCTCGGCTCCTTTGCGCTTACACTTAGCAGAAACCGCCGTGGTTAAAAATCGAGGTAACTACCTTCCATTAGGGGTATCACTCAATGAAAGCTCTTTTAGCCTCGTTTTGTCGCTACCTATCAATTAGGGAGGGTATTCCTAGTGTTCTACAAAGTACTTGTTCAGGGCTACTAAGATTGTTTTAGCTCGCCTATCTACAAAAATGCGGTAATAAACATGCCACCATAGCGGCGAGAAAAGCTCGTTTGGCGCTACACCTGCGCGTATCACACCCCAGAGAGAGAACACGACAGCTATGAAAAGTATAGATACTACCCCCAAGATAGCTTTATTCCTCTTCCCATTTTCTATAAAGGGGACATTCTTTCGTAGTCTACTACGGGCTATTGGTTTGCTCGAAATCAACCACCGTTTGCAATAGACCACCGGAAACCTTTTCCTTTGCTCTCGGATACGGATAAGTTAGATTTTGGGTTCTCCACTAAGAAGTCCTATGTTTAAGCGTCCAATGATTTGAGTGTTCTCTTAACTCTAAGATATTAAACCTGCTACCATCCCCGTTTCGGTCGTCGAATAAGTGTGCATAAAAATAATAAGCCCAAACCTTCGCAGTGAAAGCCCTTACTTTCGTCTGATAGGTTATGTAGACCTTGGTATTGAATTTCGTCCAGAATGTTTCACCATATGCTTCACAACCGTCAATGAAGACCATATTGCTCATCAGCGGTGCTCATCAGCGGAAAGTCAGACTCCCTCTGCTGGTCTGCTGTGTGGTATGTCCCTCATAATGGAAGACGGGTAAGAATAAGACAGCCGACCAATAAATTAAGTGAAACGCCCCATCACACATCTCCCCATCACAAAATTCCCATAGAAAATGAGAATAAGTTGTTTAATCATTTCATTCTCAAAACTTGATGGTTTGGAGAAATTACACCATATAAGAATAATTTTCAAAACTTCAATACGGAGAATTTATCAATAGTGGGCAGATACTCGCTCTTAGTACTCGCCTTCCTCTCCACCCCTATATAGGCGATGCTTCTGAATGTAGACTGTGACCTGGGTAGGAGTGAGGTATCTGATGGGAAAACCCTTCCGAACCCGGTCACGAATATCGCTTGAGGAAATGGCAAGCGCTGGAACTGTGATGAAGTAAACCCTCAAGCCAAGAGGCTCAATTGCCTTCAAGAATGCATCGTAATTGGGATTGTAGTATGGTCTACTAACAGCAATGACTTCGCAGTAAGCGGGAAATTCTTCAATACCGTGCCACTCGGGCATCGTGAAAACAGCATCGGCTCCGGTGATGAAGTAAAGCTTGAAGCCATGGCTATACACGGACTTGAAATGCTTTAGTGTTTCAATCGTGTAAACTGGTCTTCCCTGATCAATTTCGTAGCTACTCACATAAAAGTCAGGATTGGTAGAAGTTGCAAGCTCAATCATCGCCAATCTATGAAACCCGCTGGCTAATTCATAGTCCTCGCCCCTTGCGCTTTTAATCGGATTCTTATAAGCTGGAACAAAAACTATCCGCTCAAGATTAAATTTGCAGAGAGCTTCCTGCGCGGCAACTAAGTGCCCATGATGGATGGGGTTAAATGACCCGCCCATAATGCCAATGCCCTTTAAGGATGTCTCCACCTCTTCTATTCTACCAGTTAGAAGAAAAATTACCCTAGAGCTAGAGATTGATTCACCAATAACTAATATTGGGAATATACTTAAGAAAGTGCTTGTAGAAATTGTTAGTGATACACTAATGCTAAATGAAAGCTCTCGCTCAGAGAATTAAAGCTCTTACTGATGAGCTCGTGAGAATGAACTCAATTAGTTACGCAGGACAGCGTGAAACCGCTGACTTTCTCTACGAATATCTGAGAGGTTCTAAATACTTTAGTAACAAAAAGACCAACCTAATAAAAATTCAGACTGGGCTTCCGGATAATCCTTACTCAATATTAGCTTTTTACGAATCACCGAAACAACTTCGTGAAACGATAATCCTCTGTGGACATATTGACACGGTTGGAATAGCGGAGTATGGAGAGCAGGGCGCAATCGCATTCAATCAGGAAGAGCTTATCCCGTGGCTTAAGGAAAGATTCCCATCCGATGCGGAGCTAATTAAGGATACTGAAAGTGGGCTCTACTATTTTGGTCGTGGTGCACTAGATATGAAGGGTGCAGTGGCAATGCTAATTGAGACCTTCCTAGCAATTTGTGAGGCAAGCGAGAAAGGGCTCAGGGAAGCGTTTCCCTGGAACGCGATTCTCCTTCTCACCTGTGATGAGGAGGGAAACGGTGCGGGTGTTCGCTCAACACTGCCATACTTGAGCAGACTAAAAGACGAAGCAATGCTAAAGTTTCAACTCCTCATCAACGCGGATTTTGCCCATACAGGCGATAACGAACCGGTCCCAATCTTTTTCGGAACCATTGGAAAAGTGCTTCTGGGGTTAAGCGTTTTCGGAATTGAGACGCACGCAGGCGCACCTTTTGAAGGAGTAAACCCTAATGCGCTTCTTTCCTCCATAATAGCTTATTTGGAGTGTAACCCGAAACTTACTCAGCATGTAAAGGGCGAGTTTACACCACCGCCAACGGTGCTTTCAATTAAAGGTTCTCAGGATGTGTATAGTGTAAAGACGCTATCTGAAGCGCACGCGTATGTAAATTTATTTTTTATGCACCCGCAGGCTGATAAGCTGATGAACAAAGTTGTCAATGAAGTGCGCACCGCTTGCAAGCTTCATTTGCGTTCTCTGAAAAAGCGCCACCAATCTTTCCTCGCGAAGAAATACGAGAAGATTAAGCACGAATTGCACTCACCTGAATTAATTACTTTCCATGCGTTACTAAAAAGGTTGATTGACAAGTTTGGGAGAGATGACCTTTCAAAGATTATCGCAGGTCAATATCGTTACGATTATCATGCTTTTTGGGATTCAACTGTACACTCTATTGTAGAAAAGGTGAAAACGAATAGAGCTATGGTTGTAGTATCGTTTATCCCACCTTTTTATGCGCCATACGCAATGCGATTAGACCCAAAAATGAATAAGGTTTTCGAGCACTTGAGAGAGTTCGCACGAAGATACAAAGGCGAGAAACTTCAAATTCGTCAGTTTTATCCCTTTATATCAGATATGAGTTTTCTTCATCCTCTGAAAACTCAAAGAGCTTGGGAATTTCTTCAGCAGATGCCAATACCTGATGAATTTCTCGCTGAATGTGGAGAGGAAAAATTCTCTAATAAGCTTAGCATCCCTACAATTAATATCGGTCCAATCGGCAAGGGAGCCCATTCAGTAAAGGAGCGTGTAAACCTTCCGTTCCTAACGGAGAAGCTGCCTCGCATTTACATTGATATGGTCTCCCACCTGACAGGAACAATAGTTAACATCATATAATGCAGACCGAGATTCAACCTTATTCTTCCCGTTGTCCTAACTGCAAGAGATACGTCGAAGTTATGGCGGGTGTTTGTCCTGAATGCGGTTTCCCCTTTTACGGTGATATTGAAATACAAAAAGAAACGGTCATCTCCCAAAGCGCAAATTTCATATCGCGCATTTTAGTAGTAACGGGTCTTATCGCAACTCTGATTTACTTCACGAACTATACATACACCTCCACCGAAGGCTTCACGAAAGAGGTTATCAGCAAACTAAACGCGGATGAATTGATAATTCCACCGATGAAAGTTGAAGGTCCAGCAGGTTTTAGATATAGAGTTCAGCTTGCACTAACCCTTCTTGCACAGCGTGCGCCTGAATTTTATGAAAGGATAAGTGAAAACATTACAAGCATAAATTATGTCCCCGAAGAGCGAATAAATATTGAGGGAAGAAGGATTTATCTCACTGGAGTATCTGCCTACATTGACCCAGCTAGCGGAGCTACAAGAGTACGCGCAAGCGGTGCATTCTTTTCGGGCCTCAATGAACTGTATGACCGCGATATCTTTTACCTAGCCGGAGTTCTTGTCCACGAGATGCGGCATCGGGAGCTCTATAAAAGTGGTTTAAATGTAGGAGGATTGGCGGAGGAGTTTGAAGCGGAAAGCACCGCTTACGATGCGCTTGTTCGGCTGGGCGCTCCCCGCTCTCTCACTTACTCTCTCTGGCAGTTTCTGGTGAATCCAAACCAACCGCGTTACAAGAGCTGGGAAAGGTACTACAGGCAGTATGAGAGAACTTCTGCAAAATCTCACTTCCGACTCAAACAAGCAGGACAAGGACAGGCTTTATACGAGGTCTTATGTGCTAAATTGTGAAGATCACGTTCGCCTTTTTTACCGAAACGACCTAAAATTTTATCTAAGTACTTGGTGTCCCCAGCCTCATATCTTCTAAATACAGCATATGCAACTGTGTCCGCCAGTTGAAGAAAGAGATTCCCCCTAAAACAACATGCTTTTGGCTTGCGTCATTAACCTCCCCAGAATCATCAAGGCAAAGAAGATACATTTGCACTCCCTCAAAGTTGTAATTAAAAAAAAATGGAGCCGAGTGACTTATCTGTCAGCGGACCGCAAATGCAGTCCTCCCAGCCGCACTTGTATTATACCCTATCAAATTGAAATATGCAACACTATTACCGCATAAGCAGCTAATTTTAATTTTAGCCACACCAACACTATGCCAGTTATATAACTAGTTATATAAAATGAGAATTAGTATCATTTTGAACAACATAGTGAGTTTTTTGTTAAATTTATAAGCGTGGAAAAGAAAAATATAAGTTCCACACAGCCTAGACGGAGTATCAAGATCTTTTCGATTGTAATAGCCATTATTGCCATAGCACTTCACTGGCTTTCCATCGCAGTTGTTATCTTCACTAATTAAATGGGGTTTACCAATACTTTCCATCTACAGGTTATAAATTACAAACATCTCCTGAGACCGCTAATATCATTTCGAATGCCCTAAAGAAGTACTTTGAGAACAATAAAGAATATCCGCCCTTCCTGCTTGGTGGTAAGGAAAAAGGTAGCCGGGGTAAGGAGGAGCGGTAATTCTTCGTGGCGACCCCGTCTTTGAAGTAATGATTGCGAGAATAATGCCAAGACGTCCGAAAAAGGTTGAACCCCGAGTTCCTGAAAAGTTGAAAATACGAGCCTCCCGGTCTCAGATTAAAACCAGGAATTGACTAAGTTATAGGCGAACTTGACCCTCTTCAAAATAGCCTGACGACCGGTGGAGAAATCGTAATCAGAGCCTCCCTGATAATGCCTTCTTTTCAAATTTTATCTGCTCACCCTGTAATTATCAAATTTGAAGCGGACAAAAAGCCGATTGGCGTGAGAATTATAAAGATGAAAGACAGATTCCTAATCAAATCTAATCCCGTTTTAGGTAACGAAGATAGATACTATTACGTCACATTGGCAATTTCCAACAAGCGTGAATACGGGACAAGGAGGTACGTGAAGAGCTGGGGATTTCAAGTCTTGCGTGATGCAACTTTAGAAGAAATAGAGAGTAGCAGAGATGCGGCACTCAATTCTACTGAACTCCAAAGGGATAGAGACTTCATAGAGCAAATCCGTGAGAATGAGGAAGTATTACAGATTGCTGAAGAATTGGCGATTGAGAAACAACTTGAAAAGGAAAAGAAATACAAAGAAGCTTTGGAGCAATACAAAAAAGACCTGCAGGAGTATCCTAAGAGATTAGCTGAAGCAGAAAAAAACTACCAGAGTGATCTTGAATACTTTAGGAAGGTAATAGATGATTGGAGGAAGTTAAAAGAGGTGCGCTTTTTAACTCTTCCGGGCGGTAGCAGTAAAAAAACGGATGGTTTTGGCTTCCCTAATAGAACTATGCCTCGTGAAGTCAAGAAACTTCTTAGCATATTAGCCACAATCCATTCATGAGGCAGGCAATATCCAAGGCAACTTCGGTTATGTGCGGAGAGAACACATGGGGGAGAATAAAACAACCGCGTTTCTAGGGATATATGGAAAGCATCAACATTTGGGGCCTCTTTACTGGCTAGATATCTTGAACGCGGAGACTGGGCAACTCACGCCTGATGGAATTTTAGACGGCATCGTGCCTCTATACAAGCTCAAGGACGGCAAGGTCGTAGAGAAAGTAAGCGCGAAGGACTTGTGAATGATTTAATTGATTGAAAAGTGGTTGAGGTGATGATAACCCAAAATATGCGAACGAATACGATTATTGAAGCAGATGTGTATTTCCGAGGCGGACGTTTTTTAAGCCTGCCTCACGAGCAACTTTAAGAGCTTCCTCCGCCTGCCTTCGAGAAGTGGTCGGCAGATCGTTCATATAAAACTCTGGGTGAAAGGCGAGAAGAGCGTAGGGAATTTCTGGGTCTAGTTTGGCGATATAGTTTGCAATTTGCGCTACTTCAAAATTATCAACGTAACCAGGCACAAGAAGCGTGCTAGCAATCAATAACGGCGGACTTTGCCTCCTTGATGTGTAACCTGCGGAAAACGCGAAGTTCTCTAAGGTTTGTAAATTATGCGCACCCGTTAGCGCAAAGTGAATTCCAGGGCTAAAAGCCTTAATGTCAAATTTGATTATTCCACCTGTTTCAAGGGAAAGCTCAATAGCCTGCTTCAAGAATTTTCTATGCATACTTCCGTTTGTTTCCCAGCAGATGCGAACGCCACGATTTGCAAGTAATCTCGCCGTTGAGAGGGCATGAGGCATTTGGCTTGACGGGTCTCCACCGAAAAAGCAGACGCAGAAGGTTTTCTCGTTGGTGATATTTGCCAGCCCATCCGCGGAAACCAAGTCTCTCGTGAAACTTGAATTTTTCCCATGGACACCTTTGCCTAGTTCTGCTGTCAAATCACGATATTGCCAGTTCTGGCAGAATAGACAGTTGAATGTACAAGAACCGTAGAATACTGCGAGATTGTGATAGCCAAACATTTTTGAGCCGTCACAAACCCAGTCCGCAACACAGTTTGTTGGCAGAGGGTCACGATACCATTGGAGAAGACCCTTCTCAGCAGTGCCGGCAAGGTGAAGAAGTAAGCCATCCGTAACTATCCTTAATCTGCAATATCCTTGTTCACCCTCCACTATTTAGCAGTTCCGCTCACACCAGCCACAGAGTTTGCCCTTTTCACTTTTCGGAGGAACTTCTGGAAGGTAAAATCTTCTTCTACTCTCCTTGTGAACTATAAAGACCTTATCCTTAACTTCCTCCCAACGGTTTCGCGGGCAATTGGCGCAAAATGGGATATTCGCGGATTGGAGCATCAAGCTTTGCCCACAATGATTGCATACCGCCATTGATGTTCTATTTTAACTCTGAGGAGGAATAATTAAACTATCGCAATTGACATCAGATTAACATTTATTCAGACCATGAGTTATATGATGGAGTGAACGAGTAGCAAAGCGATGAGGGAATTTTTTTCCGAAGAGGATAGAAAGCGGATAGCGTCCGCCATAGCCCAAGTTGAAAGCAGAACTTCTAGCGAAATACGCATGCACATAGTTCGCAATGATGGGAAGAATCCATTTTCGGAAGGCACAGACCGTCTTCCGAGCCCACCGCCTCCGCAAGACGAAACTTAGAAACGGAGTTCTAATAATGATTGGAGTTGATGACCGCAAGTTTGTAGTTCTTGGAGATGCGGACATTGATGCTAAAGTCACTGAAGGTTTCTGGGGAAACCTGCTGGATGTAATGTAGGAAAAATTCCGCGCGGGGAATTTCAATGAATGAATTATTGGAGGAGTGAAAATTGCTGGCGAGCAGTTGACAAAGTACTTCCCCCATCAACACAGAGATGTAAACGAGCTTCCAATTTCAGTTACATTTGAGGTGTAGCGCAAACGAAGATGAGTTAGAAAAGTCTCGTTGCGGTTGTAATTTTTCCTTTTACACTTGCGTTTAGCTTCATACTCAGCTTCTCAAACATTTCCTACAGAGAATACCCAAAGCCTACTCAAGAGTTATACGTGAACGACTTTGCAGACATAATTTATGAAGAAGGATAGAGTAAGTTACTTGCTGAGTTAAAGAATTTTGAGAAAACCACAGGAATACAGCTAACCGTAGTTACCATCAACTCCAGAAATGATTACGGGAGAGATGACGATACGATTGAGGAATTTGCGAGAAATTTAACTGATACTTGGGGCGTTGGGAGAATGCCACAGAACAACGGAGCGATGATTCTTGTAGCGGTTAAAGACAGAAAAATGCGCATTGAATTGGGCAAGTTTTATGGTCATCGCAAATACAAGTTAATGCAGAGAATCGTTGATAAAGTAATGGTTCCAAATTTCAAGAAGGGGCTCTACACCGCTCACTTACTAAAAGGCGTTAAGGAAGTTGAAAAGGCGCTAACCTCACCACTTTACGTCTTTATTACTTAGTTGCTTGAGCATTGGCTATGGATACTTATGGGTGTCTTAATCCTTTATTCCATATTTGAATCTTACAGAAGGAGAAGATACGCAAAGGACTTCTATCTAGAGCACGGATACTATCCCTATTGGTCTACGGATAGATATTCAGAGGGAAAAAGCAATAGTTGGTTCAATTTTGGCGGAGAAGGTTTTGGCGGTGGAAGTAGCGGTGGTAGTGGTGCTAGCGGAAGTTGGTGATTCATTGTCTTCACCAGCCTTCGCATCTGCTTTGACTTTAGGAAATACCTTGCAGAAGCTAGGCTTTGATAGTAGGAACTAATTTTCTTGAGGCAGGATGTAGTAACATTAACAAGCACTTCAAATTCACTCCATGCGGAATTAGCGCTCTTGACTTATAGCCATGAGTTTCTATGTTTACAACTATACTTCATTTTTAGCAAAAGTAGCCACATCAAGAACGATTCCTCTACGAACGGTTTCTTAAAACGATACTTCGCACGCTCTTTGCACAAGGATTTGACTAGCTCTCCACTAACTTTCTTTCACCTAAATATCTCATCGTCGCTACTTATCTGCTGATATCTATGATCCGCGTCCAAAATCAAAATGATGCCCCATAATAAAGCCCACAATTTTAGCTCTACAAAAAGGGGCAGAGCCGAGTAAATTTTTAACCTATCAAGAGAAGTTCTTTTTACACCACGATATTAACAGACGTTCTAAATTCCAACTAAAATTTTTAATACCTAAATTATTGGAGCTACCAAGCCTTCGTGCGAGAAGAACGATTTTTAATAGAACATAACTAAGCCTTATGTTACTACCTTTGCCAGTGCGGTGGAGAGGAGATTCGCTTCCGCTGGTGCCGAGCGAGAAACAAGGAGAATTGGCGCAATTCCACCAACTACGATGCCTAGCATAAAAGTTCCAGTGTAATATAGAACCATTTTGACAGCGATGTTGCAGGATTCAATATTAGGACAAACTATAATATCCACATCTCCTGCAATCGGGGTTTTTATTCCTTTTGCTTTTGCTGAGTCCGCATCTAGCCCAACATCCACGCCAAAGGGCCCATCTATAATCGCATCTTGCCATCTTCCCGCCTGATGCTCCTGAACTATTTCTCGCGAATACGCAATAGCTGGAATATCTTGACCTGTGTCTTCCATTCCTGCGGCTAGAATCACTTTAGGTCTTTCAATACCAATGCGATGAGCAAGCCAAATGGCGTTTTCCAAAATTTTCTTCTTCGCATCCAAATCCGGAAGGACGTTTAACCCGCCATCAGTGACCATGAGCAACTTGCTTCCACTTAGAGCCTTCCCATTCTCAATAATGGCAATGTGAGACAAAAAGCAGTCTCCCCTGCCTGCTTCCTGAGTGACATGAATGGCGGAGTGTAGTATTTCGCTACTCTTGACGTTACCCTTAAGGGCAAACTGCGCTCGCCCTTCTAGGCATAGCCTTACCGCATCAACCGAGGGCGAATTAGAAGGAAAAATCTCAGCATCTTTCGGCTTGACCCTCGCCACCTCAAGTTCTGCTTTAATCCTAGCCTCATCTCCCACAAGTATGGAACGTGCAATTCCTTCAGACTCAAGAAGCGCGGATATCTCAATCGCATGCTCACCTTCACCTCCAGCAATGGCGACTACCGAAGGCTCTTCAGCCTTCGCAAGCTCAAGTAACTGTGAAAAACTTCTTATCATCCGCTCATACCTTTCTCAATGATAAGCTTAATGGGGTTTGAGTAATTGTTAGCAATTTGTTCCTACTTTTCCCGTGAAGCCGATTGACCGAGATAGTCCCTAATCTTTTCTTCACCGAGCAGAGCGCTGTAAGCGGAATCTCTTAGGGCGTGCATTTCATTTTCACCAGGATAAACAAATACTTTCGGAAAAGCCCAGGAAACATACTTTTTAATCTCAGAAACAAGACGTCTAGAATTTGCCAACCCACCTGTGATTATAAGTACCATTTGCGTCCCTTTCAATGGGGCGCTATATGCGCAGATATTTTTCGCTATCTGATACACCATCGCATCAAAGATAAGCCTTGCATCTTTGTCTCCCTTATCAATTCTCTCCTCGACCTCTTCGAAATCTGTTGTTCCAAGGTAACCGACAATACCGCTTTTTTTGCTTAGGCGATACTCAAGCTCCTTCCTATCCTCATACTTGTAAGCCAGCTCTAAGACAGCCTTCAAGGGTAACGTTCCAGCACGTTCAATGGAGAAAGGCCCTTCACCTAAAAGGCCATCAGCATTATCAATGAGCTTACCATTCTTCACCGTGAGGATGGAGAAACCTGACCCTAGATGCGCACAAACCGCATTTAGATTATTCAAAGAGAATCCCAATTTCTTAGCAGACGCTCTAGAAACAGCACGTACATTGAGAGTGTGTTGTCGACTCAACCTCTCAATTCCAGGATACCCGCTAATTCGCGCAAGTGGCGTGAATTCATCAACCGTTACCGGATCCGCTATTAGAGCGGGAACTTGCGTGCCTCTGACAAGCTCGTAGGCTATGAGCGCGGATAGATTGCTAGAATGCTCACCGTACCTTGCCATCCTCAAGTCCGCACACATTCGCTCGTTTATCCTGTAGATACCAGCTGGTATCGGCGCCAATAGCCCCCCACGAGCCATCACGCATGCGGAATCTTCCACTGTAAATCCTAGCTGATTAAAAAATCTCTTTACCTGCTCTAGCCTAGAAGGAAGCTCATCTATCACCTTCTTAAATCTAGCAGCAGGGCTATATTTGAGATTTGTTTCACTAATAACATCCTTTCCTAAGTAAATACCAAGCTTGGTGCTTGTCCCGCCCGTGTTAATAACCAGGACTTTCCCAAGCGTCTTCGCCATCCTGTCAAAGTGGTTCGCTTTTGCTTTTCTCTTCCTCCCCCTAAGTTTTGACACAGAGTTATTCAGTACCGATGCGCCTCGACGAAACAACTCTCTTCGGTCGTAAGTTTGGTCGTAAAGCCAAGGACTTTGTCTTACGCTTTTTGGTTTTCTAGGCATACCGCTTTCACTTGTAAAATATATCACATATTGTTCACGCTTGCTAACTTGCATCAATTGGAAGCAGATAGGGCAGTTGCAGTTATTGTAGATTAAAAGATTGAAGTTGAGTTATGTTGCCACTACTTCTAAGTATGTTTTGAGGCGGGAGAAATTTTTTGTTATAAAAAAAGTATTAAATTGATCTTATCCTGCGCATAATTACTCCAGATAGAGGCCATATAGCTTAGTATCATCATCTAGTTGTCTAAACATTCTAACATCAGCATCTACCGCAAGAATCAAAACTTCGCAGGTAACATCCACCATCGCGGAAACTAGATGCCCGCCAAACACGGTGTAATCTTCATTGCCAAAGGTTGCATGCAGATGGAAAAATGGCTGTCCTTCCTTTTCAGATAGATTACCCGATAGGTTAAGTAGTTCTCCACCTTCAGGAAAATCTTTTTCTGCGTACTTCCCCTCACCAATGAAGTAGCCAAGTCTAACTTGCGCTAGATGACCAATTCCGGATATAACAATGCCTTGCGAGACACTGTTACTTTTAACTGCTTCAAGAAGTGATGGAAAAAGCTCCTCACCCGGTTCAAGGCGAACTACTAATTGATTCTTGCTTCTCTTTGCAAACATAATCGCTTTTCAAATTAAAGAGATAGTATATCACCCTTTCAGAAGTAGCTTCACAACATTCAAGAGAGCTAGTCCGAAAACACTCTCCACAGATGAAATCACAAGTGTGCAGAATGAAAGAATTTTAGCACTACAATTCAACTCGCGGAAAGAGTGGAACAGGCTCACCCAGTTGTGTTCCTGGGGGGATACCCATTCCAAGTGTCTCAAACCCTTCGGCGAATACATCACCATCTAGCCCAAGCTGTTCATACATCTTCTGCGAGGATTGTGGTATCACAGGGCATAGTAAAATAGCTATATCACGCAGAATATCCAGGACGATTTTGATTGAAGTTGAAATTTCCTCTACTCGCTCCGGCTTATCTTTTATCTCCCACGGTTTCTTCGTATCAATAAACTTGTTGCACTCTCTAATCAAGGTGAAAATTTCTTCAAGGGCGCGGGAAAGTTCCATAGCTTCGTAAAGCTCAAGGGCTTTTTCACGAACTTTCTCAGCCAATTTTAAGAGTCTCGTATCCTCAACGTCGGGCTCTGAACGCATGGGCGGAACCCTATGCTCCATATATCTAATCGCTAGGGGCAAAACTCTGTTCAACAGATTTCCGAGATCGTTTCCAAGGTCAAAATTATAGCGGTTTACGACTGCTTCTATGCTAATCGTTCCATCCTGACCAAGCGGGACTTCACGAGCGTAAAAGTATCTTAGTCCATCCACCCCAATCTTATCCATCACTTCCTCGGGCGATATCGCAACACCTTTGCTCTTACTCATCTTCTCACCGCCAATTAACCAATAGCCATGAACCATCATTTGCTCTACCGGTGGAAGCCCGTAGGCAAAAAGCATTGCGGGAAAAACAATCGCGTGAAACCAGGGAATATCTTTAGCCATTAGATTCAGTTGCGCCGGCCAGTAGTGTTCCGATAAAGTATCAAATCTGTAACCGGAGCCGGTGAGATAAGCAAGTAACGCATCCACCCAGACGTAAAAGACGTGTTGATTGTCCCAAGGAAGTGGTATTCCCCAATCTAAAGTACTTCTGCTAATGCAAATGTCCTGTAATCCCTCATTTAAGCGCGCTAACATTTCGTTCCTGCGAAAATCAGGCACTACAAATCGTGGATTTTCCTCAAAGTACTTCCGAAGTCTATCCTCGTAGGCGGATAATTTGAAGAAATATGCATCCTCTTCTACAAACTGGCATTTCCTGCTACATTTGGGACAGAACTCACCTTCCGCAAGCTCAGATTGCTTGTAAAAGGTCTCGCAGGGCATACAGTAATACCCTGAGTACTTACCCTTGTAAATGTCACCCTTCTCGTAAATTCTCGCGAAGAAATGCTGAACTAAACTCACGTGGGCAGGATCGGTTGTGCGAACAAAAACATAATCACTTATATACAACCTTTTCCAAGTTGACTTGAATTCCTCAACCATTTTTGCGCAGAACTCTTGAGGCGAAAGCCCGGCAGAGCGGGCAGATTCAAGGGTCTTTTGGCTGTTCTCATCTGAGCCTGTGACAAAAAGAACATCCTCTCCCTTCATTCTGTGAAAGCGCGCTAGAATATCTGCAATAACAGTTGTATAACAGGTGCCAAGGTGAGGACGCGCGTTTATGTAGTATATCGGCGTCGTCACGTAGAATTTCTTTGCCGTTCCTTTTTTATTCATACGAAGTCTTAAAATATACACTCATAATCAAAATTAATCAAAATGATTGAGTAATCTATGAATACGCGATAAAACTCTCAGGATACTTATCCCCAAAAGATACAATCGGGTCGATAATAAATTTAATTCTTTAGACGATACAGGTGAGTTATAAAGACTTATGGCAAGGCTTATGCGAAAGTAAGTATGAGCTAGTTGATTGATTTCACAAAATGCGCCTGCCAATGTGTAAAAAAGGTTGAAATACATCAAATTTTACTTGCAATACTAAAGAATTCGCCTTGACAAAGGCATACAGCAACAAGAATACTTATAAGTAGACACGTTAGCAATAGTATTGTATAATGTGAAAGTATTCACAATTTAGGGGAAAGGAGAACAAAGATGGAGAGGAAATTTTATGGTCAGGCTGAATACGCCAAGGGGCTTGAAGACGTAATTGTAGCAGAGAGCGCAATAGGTTATGTAGATGGAGAGAAGGGTTGGCTTGTCTACCGTGGCATTGAGATTCAGGAGCTCGCGGATAAGAGTAACTTTGAGGAGACAACCTACCTCCTGCTTTACGGCAAACTGCCAACTAGCAAAGAGCTTGACGAATTCAAGGATAGATTACGGAGGAGGAGGGAAGTTCCCGCAGCAGTTTACGAAGTCATTAGCAAAACTCCACCGACCTGTCATCCGATGTCCGCCTTAAGAACTGCGGTAAGCTTTCTTGGTACTTTAGAGGATAGAGCGGAGGATACCAGTATTGAATACTATGAAGAGGTTGGCATAAATCTAATCGCCCAGATGGCTACCATCACTGCAGCGATCCAACGCCACAGGCAGGGCAGAGACTTCGTCAAACCTGATGCTAGCTTGGAACACACGGAGAACTTTCTTTACATGTGCAATGGAGAAAAGCCAGAACCACTCGCCACGAAAGTTATGGATGTTGCGATGATACTCCACGCTGACCATGAGATGAATGCAAGCACCTTTACATCAATGGCGTGCGTTTCCTCACTGACTGATATGTACTCAGCGATAACAGCTGGGATTGCGAGCCTTAAGGGACCTCTTCACGGAGGGGCAAACGAGGAAGTTATCAAGCTCATTCAGAAAATTGGCACCGTCGAAAATGTTGACGGGATAATTGACGGTATGATTGCCGAGAAGAAAAAGATACCAGGATTTGGGCATCGTGTTTATAAGGCGTATGACCCCCGCGCAACTGTTCTTAAGAAATACTCGCAGGAAGTCTGCTCACTGAAAGGTATGCCTCACCTTTACGAAATAGCAAATAAGATTGAGGAGAAGCTGATACCAATTTACGGTTCAAAAG
>JBBIRS010000004.1:94616-176057 GCA_037441675.1 Planctomycetales bacterium
TATCCAAACGTGGATTTTTACAGTGGGACAATCTACTACGCTCTTGGAATTGAGCCCGCAATGTACACTCCAATTTTCGCGGTTAGTAGAATAAGCGGTTGGGTTGCGAGAATCCTTGAGTATCTTCCTCACAACCGCATTTACCGTCCGAGGGCAATTTATACAGGTCCTCTCGAAGCAAGCTATATTCCCTTAAAAGCTAGAGGATAAGCGTATATTTTGCATCCATTGCTATAGGTCCTAATTAAGTGAATATCTGCGATTAGCTTAAGTTGTATAGTAAGAGAGCTACTTTCCACAAACTTTTTAACTCGTCCCTATGAAAATTTCTGGAAGTTATTATCAAAATTAATATCACGGTAAAGATTGAGGTCTCCCGCAGGATTAAAGTTGAAGTCTTACTAATCCGCTAGGGTTTCTCTTATTTTCAATACCTCATCTAAGTTTGCCTTAAAGGTAGCGTAAATGGCAGGGTCAAAGTGCCTATCAGCTTCTTCATCCATAATTTGAATAACCTTTTGTGGGCCATATTGAGGTTTGTAGGGTCGCTCAGATGTTAAGGCATCAAATACATCAGCAATTGCAGCTATTCTTCCAAAGAGAGGTATTTTATCCATTTTTAGCCCAAATGGATATCCACTTCCATCAAACCATTCGTGGTGAGTAAGCGCAATTACCTCGCCTGCCTGAAGGTACTTATCCCATGCCCTTCCGAGTATTTCAGCGCCAATCAGTGTGTGCTGTTCCATTATGGCGCGTTCCTCCGGCGTTAACTTTCCAGGCTTTAGAAGAACATCATCCGGTATCCCAATCTTTCCCACGTCATGAAGTGGCGCAGCCTGCGTAATTATCCTTACTTCGTCTTCACCTAACCCTAATTCCCTTGCAATGATACCGCAATAAAGCCCAATTCTTCTAATGTGTTTACCGGTCATTTCGTCCTTGTACTCCGCTGCGCGAGATAGGCGATAAATAGTGTTAAGATGGGCAGCTTCTAATTGTCTTAAGGCTTGGTCAAGCTCTAGCGTTCTTTGTTCCACCTCTCGCTCAAGCTCACGCTGATAGTGCTTCAGCTGGTCATGAAACTCCTTCATTGTGAGCATATTCCTAATGCGTAGGGAAAGCTCTGTTGGGTCAAGGGGTTTACTTAGGAACTCGTCCGCACCGCTTTTCAGTCCGGTAAGAACCGCCTCCCTATCCTTAAGCGCGGTGGCAATTATTACTGGTATGTCTTTCGTTTTCTCATTTTCCTTAACTTCCTTACATACTGAAAATCCATCACCATCCGGCATAACTACGTCAAGAATGACTAAATCCGGGTATCTACGAAGTGTTTTATCTAAAGCCTCTTTGGCGCTCTTTGCGGTATCTACAATATAACCTTCACGGGAGAGAAGATGCACATAGAAGTCCCTGATGACTTCTTCGTCATCTGCAACTAATACATAAGGAACTTTCGCTCCGGACATATAAATCTATTGGGCTTACGACCAACGATGCTCCAGGCGATTACTATTGAAATAACTATATGCAATTAGTATACTAAAAAGAAGAGTTTAAGTCAATCTGGATGTCTTCTGTTGCCTTGGGATACAGGCGTGCGAAAAAGTGTGATAGTAAAGCAACTCTCGTCTTCTTCACCTCTTTCTCCACGCTTCTGATTAAACTGCTGACAGAAAGGCTTTATATCAAATTCATTATCATTCTTCTCATCCAACGGTTTTTTGCAACTACCCTCTTGGCTTCTCTCTTCTTTCTTACTCTATCTTAGATTATCAAGCCAGCCATACCAATCCTTCGGGCTAGTAATTACCCTTTCTGTAATTTTTTCAATCAACTTTAAGGCTTTAGGCTCTTTCAACTGCTCTTCCCACTTAGCATCTCTATATCCATAAAGAGTAAATAGGGCTAATCTATCATCGTGCTACTCATAGTCAGAGATGTAGTTCAGGATAATGACCTCGCGTTTACCCTTTGGTGCTTTAATAGTGGCTCCCGATATCTCTTTCTGGAGAAACCTCTTTAGGTTTTCTTATCTCTTGGCATAAAATTACAGCTATTACTATGTTTCTCCTTCGCCACCTACAGCCTCCTATATGAGAATTAGACTCATCGGGGTGGCAGGATTTGAACCTGCGACCTCAGCGTCCCGAACGCTGCGCTCTAACCGGGCTGAGCCACACCCCGGCTTCCCCAAACTACCTTCACCACATACTCCTTCCGCTCCAATCCTTTAGGCTATCAATTTTTATTTTATCAGATTCACGCTCGCGCGTTTGACCAACGAGGTTGGAAGGTGAAGCAAATGATGCGTTAGAAATTGGTGAGAGTTGACACGGTGTCGGTAAAGACCTCGCTCTTCATCTGAAAACGGCAGGCGAAAGATCACATTCCATAAAAGTTAGAAAGCGGAAGTTGCTTGTACGCCTTACAGGAAAGTTGAATCTGCGCTAACATATTGAATAGATATGAAAGTAATAACGATAATGATGGTTGTAACTTACATACTTGGACAATACCTATCCTGCGCTACGCCAGCTAGAAACGCTTACGTAAAGGGTCTGGAGTTGAAGCAAGCCAGGAAGTACGCAGATGCGCTAGAGTTCTTTGAGAAGGGGTTGAAATACGAACCTGATTCTCCATTGTTAAATTTTTACAAAGGTGAATGCCTAGCTCAGCTTTCCCGATGGCAGGAGGCAAAGGACATACTAACTCGCTTCCTTGAGCTTACCGAGAACGACAAGGAGAACTGGCGCGAGGAAAGGTGGATTGCAGAGTTTTATATCAAAAAGGCTCGCCAGATGCTGGGCGAGGAAGTTAAAAGCGAGGATACAAAAAGGTTTGATGAGGATGAGGATTATATGGGCGGAATAAATATAGTGAGATAATATCAGAAGACGGTGCAGTGAGTGTCCTTCTATGAGTGATGTCAACCTATAAGACTTGAAAAAACAATGGATGACATAGAAAAAGGCAAAGGAACAAGAGTTGTTGGTGTAATTCCTGCGAGATACTCCTCCACGCGCTTCCCAGGTAAACCCTTAGCTCAAATTCTAGGCAAAACACTCATCGAACACGTTTATACAAGGGCAAAGAAGGCAACTAGCATAAGTGAGCTTGTCGTAGCCACTGACGATGAGAGGATTCTTCATCATTGCGAAAGCTTACGAATACCAGTGATTATGACATCGGACAAACACCAAACTGGAACGGATAGGGTTTGCGAAGTGGCAATGAAGATGAACGCGCAAGCATTCGTGAACATTCAAGGAGATGAGCCTCTAATCTCTTCAGAAGCAATTGATAATCTTGTTTTTACCGCCTTGAAGAATGAGGCAAGGGTTGCCACCCTGGTAACTTTACTTGATGAGGCAGACGAAGCTATTACCAACCCGAACGTGGTTAAGGTTGTTTTGGATAGACAGGGTTTCGCTCTTTATTTTTCAAGGAGTCCTATCCCCTATCAACGAATTAAAGGCTACTCTAACTATTACCAACATATAGGAGTTTACTTTTTTCAGCGGGTCTCACTTTTAGAGTTCAGCAGGTTACCACAGGGAAGACTTGAAAAAACGGAAGGCTTGGAACAATTGAGATATTTGGAGAATAAAATACCGATTTTGGCTGTGGAAACTGATTATCGCCCTGTAGCGGTGGACACCCCAAAAGACATAGAAAAGGTGGAAGCTATTCTCTTAGATGACGGCTAGGGCTAGATGAAATGAGCATTTTCTGGACATCTGTAAGGGTTGCATGGCGAAGTCTAAAGGCGCATAAACTAAGGAGTTTCTTGACCCTGCTTGGCGTGCTCATCGGTGTTTCCGTAGTAATCGCAATTGTCAGTTTAGGTGAAGGCTTGAGGATACTTTTCGCTGGTGAGATTGGAAGACTGGGAAAGAACATCATTTACATAATGCCTAAAGAATTGATGCGTAGTGGACAAATTCATGGAGAAGGTGGTTTAGAGTTGTTCAAAAGTGATGATGTTAACGCGCTTAAGCGAAACACTACACTTCTAGCGGGCGTTCAGGCTGGAATGAGAATCCCACGACAAGTGAAGTTTAGAGACAAAACCTATCAGGCTTTAATAGAGGGTGGCGATCCTGACTGGTTTGAAATGGCAGGAGTAAAAATTGCGGAAGGTAAAACATTTACTCAGGCGGACTATGAGGCTAGAAGTAGAGCCGCTGTAATTGGTCAAAACATCAAGAAAAGGCTTTTCCCTCAGTTCCAAAGTCCTGTTGGTGAAATGATAAAAATTGGCGATACCTATTTCACCGTTATAGGTGTTTTGGAGAAATCTGGTGGAATGGGAAACGTTACCGAGGATGATTTTGTCATTGTGCCATTAACTACCCTTCAGGAAAGACTTACAGGAACTGATGACATTTTTTACATCTTAACAAGGGTTAAAGCAGACGCAGACATCGAACAAGCCAAGAAGGAAATTCACCAAGTATTACGCGCAAGAAGGCACATTACTGATCCTACAAAGGCGAACTATGAAATATCAACTCCAGCTGATTGGCTTGAATTCGGGAACCACTTTGTGAACATTCTTGTTATGGTCTTTGGAACGATAGCTGGAATTTCACTTCTAGTTGGTGGAATCGGAATTATGAATATAATGCTTGTAAGCGTTACAGAAAGAACAAGAGAGATTGGACTTAGAATGGCGCTTGGAGCAACTAGAGGAAACGTACTGCTTCAGTTCCTCATTGAAGCTTTAGTCCTAACGGTTCTTGGCGGGATTGTTGGGCTTCTGCTTGGCTGGGCGTTTGCCTTTGGCTTAGGTTTTATGTTGGAAAAACTGATTAGAGCTTCATGGACTCCAATGGTGCCCATTCCCATTATACTTCTCACCATTTTTGTGAGTTCTTGCATTGGCATTATCTTTGGAATTTACCCCGCTTATCGTGCAAGCCAACTTGAACCGATAGAAGCCCTGAGGTACGAATGAGGTTAAAAGAGTTATGCTTTTAGCTATTGCAACAAGCTTTTCCATTGCCTTAAGAAATATCCTTGTAAATAAGCTAAGAAGCTTGTTAACGCTTTTAGGTGTGATAATAGGGGTCTCTGCAGTCATTGGCATCGTCAGCGTTGGCGAAGGGCTAAAAAGTTCCTTCATAAAGGAAGTGGGAAGCTACGGAAGCACCATCATCTACATCCTACCCAAGGGAGTTGTTCAGACTGGCGCTCAGTATATGCCACAAAAAGTAAAACCCTTTGAAGAGGCAGACGTAGAGGCGATAAGGAAAGAGGCTGAAAGCTTGCAATTTGTGATACCCTCTGCGGGAGTAGGCTCAAAGGCTAAGTATCAAGATAAAACTTATACAGTTCAGGTGGAAGGACATATCCCGCTATTCTTTGAAGGATCTGTAGTCCAGATTGCGAAGGGAAGAGCATTTAACGAGAAAGAATACAAAGGCGCAAGTAGAGTTGCAGTGCTTGGCGCAAAGGTTCGAGAGGAAATAGTACCTGCTTGGGAAGAGCCAATTGGGAAGGTTATAAAAATTGGAGAGGATAACTTTAACGTAATTGGTGTCCTCAAAGAGAAAGGCTCATCAATGACAGGATGGAATATTGACGCAAGTGTAATAATCCCACTAACTACTCTGTGGAGCAGAATAAAGGGAAGTAAGGACATTGATTACATCGTCGCTATAGCTCAAGATCCAACAAAGATGGAACCAGCAAGGGAAGAAATAAAACGCGTGCTCAGAAAGAGACGACATATTACTGATGCAACCAAGGATGATTTTGAGCTGTTTACCACCGAAGACTTAGTGAGTTTTGCCAACCAGTTTTTTAACACTCTTATCGTAGTATTTGGCTTCATCGCATTCTTTGCACTTCTTGTTGGCTCAATCGGCATTATGAACATAATGCTTGTAAGTGTGACCGAAAGGAAAAGAGAAATTGGGATGAGGATGTCGGTTGGAGCATCACGCGCACGCATCCTAGGCCAATTTCTCACTGAAGCTATACTTCTTACATCTCTCGGAGGGGTGATTGGGCTTATTCTTGGATGGGGAATGGGAGTGGGAGTGGGACTTTGGCTTGCTAATCTTCTGGATACGGAATTTATCGCCAAAGTGCCTGTTAAGGTGGCAGTTATAGCCCTGATTATTAGTTGTGGAATTGGTATTCTCGCAGGAATTTATCCCGCTTATAGCGCTTCGCAGAAAGACCCAATTCGCTCACTTCGGTACGAGTAAGTAAGTTAATCCTCGTATTGCATTAAGAGGCATTGAGTAAGAATGTTTCTTGACAAGGCATTTTAGCTAAGCTTGGAAAATTGAAGATATCAATTCAAATAATTCCTTCGGCACCTTTGATTGAACCTTCACATAAAAGCAGATTTGCGCTAGTTCATTTAGTTTAACAGTAAGCTCAGGTGTGGAGAAGGTTACCCTAGGCATAAGTTCCTCAGGGAACTTTACCTTAAGTCCCTCTGCACTTTTTCCAGCTAGAAGATAAGGCAACATTCTGCAGGCATCTTTCTCCGTAGTTATGAAGAACTTGCATCCCTTTGATTTACCAAGATTAAGTAGGAAATCAATGTCTTTCAGATGATAAGAATGGTGGTCTGGAAAGCGAATTGCGCAGGATATATCAGGATGAAGAGAAAGAGCAGTTTGCTCAAAACTCGCTGGATTGGCAATACCGGAAAAGATAATAGCTGTACCTGCTGGAACTGAAGCTTCCGCTTCTCTTATTTTTATTGATTCTTCAGCCCTTGTTATCCATAGATTGATAAGCTCGCTTAATGGTAGTAAACCCATTGGATAAATCTCAAGGGAGTAGCACTTTGAATCACTTATGAATTCTTTAGCAAGATTTGATGCGATTTCGTCTCTGAAAAGGGCAATGTCAGCCCTTTTGAGCTGGGTTACCTCCTCGCGTAAAAAACCTAATGGAAACGTTTTTTCAGAAAAATCCTGGCTCGTTACTATACAAATACCTAGATCGGGCTTTAGGCTAAAAAGCTGAAATCCATCATCAACAAGAGCAAAATCGTAAAGAGAAGCTTCCTCAGCAATTCTTAAACCTGAAAGCTTATTTTTAGTATAGATAATGAACCCCTTATCGTTCCGAACGTATATGTAAGTATTATCGCAATCTAAATTAAAAGAGGAATCATCCGAAAGTTGAATGAGCGAGTTTAGATAGAGTAAAAACTCATCAATAAAGTTATTTCGTTCACCTCGTTTAAGGACTAAACCACCCCTTTTACCACTGAGGAGCAATTTAGAGAAAAGTGTAAGTGTAAGAGGAGTTTTCCCCGCTCCACCAAGAGAAATATTTCCCACGGATAAAACCTTAATTCCCTCAAACTTCTTTGCAGAATTAAGAAACTTCGCCCTTCTTGTATTATAGAATTTGCGGTAAATTGGATGTAGCAGAAAGCCAAAAGTCCTCATTAAGGCTCTTTTGTAAATTATGCCTGACTTGTCATAGATTTGGTAATTTGAAACCATTTCAGGTATGATTGTATCTGAAAAGCAAAGAGTAATCACAGTGAATGAATATTAGGGGAAGCCTATGCCAAAGCGAAAAGAAACAAAATTAAGCCAAAAGGAGAAATTGTGGGAATGTAAGTACTTCACAGTTTATGAGCAGAAGAAAGATGTTAAAAGTAAGGTGAGAAGCTTCTTTAGTGTAGAAAGACCAAACGGAAATACTGTGCATATAATCGCGATAACCGATGCGGATGAAGTTGTATTGATAAAACAATTTCGTCCTGCGGTAGGCTGTTTTGTTATTGAGCTTCCAGCTGGTATTTGCGATAAGGCTTCAGAATCTCTCCACGAGGTTGCACAACGGGAACTTTTGGAAGAGACCGGATACACTGCGGATGATTTTGACCTTATTTTTTCCGGCACCGTTTCTCCCGGCATCACTAATGAACTCTATAATCTATTCCTCGCCACACCAGCCAGAAGGATCAAAAAGGGAGGTGGAACCTCCGGGGAAGATATTGAAGTAATTGTTATGCCTAGGCGTAGGCTTATAGAATTCCTAATCGAAACCAGCTTGGAGGGACAAATTCTGGTGGATGCTAAGATACCCGCCGCGTTAGCTCTCGCGGAAAAGTACTTGAACCCTCAATCTATCTTCTAAAAGATAATATTGAGAATGGCAGGAAGTTGAAGGCAAGCTACCATCACTATATGTGAAAACAGTATGAAACATAAACTCTTTCCCTATGGAAATGCGAGGTTACTTCTTATAAGGTTGAGTTGGAATTTAAGAATTTCGCTAGAGCTCCTATCCGTAATTATTCTTTTCATTATTACAAATGGATGTAGGGGAGCAAAGTCAGCGGGAAACGTAAAGGTAACGCTTGAAAGGCAGATTAACTCCTTCTCACCACTTGATTCCTACTCCTTTGAAACAAATGATGAACGAAACACCTTTTTCCCTGCAGAGCTTATTTCAGTTAACACTGAAAATCCCACACTCAAGATACCTCTTCCGGGTTCAAGAAACGTCTATGTTGCTTACGCTGACGAAACAATCTACCTTGCCAGCTCGGAAGGCTACTTGGGGGCTTTTGATGGAAAAACAGGTAAGGTAATTTGGAAGCAGATAACTAAGAATTTGCCATATTACAAAGTGTATGTGACCCCATACTTCTTAGCAGTTTCAGAAGGCGGAGGTGAAGTAACACGCAACGGTAAGCTATGGTTCTTAGACCTAAAATCGGGAAAAGTTATAAATCGCTATGACACTACCTGGCGCGTTGAGTATTTTTTACAGGATGATGAATATCTTTACTGCGTTAGCAGGCCTCTGGAATTAACAACATACTCCCTTAGCACCGGCGAAAGAAGAAATAGTACTTTCCTTTCTTTCTCCCCAAGAGGTGCAATGAGAAGTTCTGGCAAGCTAGTGTTATTAAGCGAAGGTGGAGTGTTATTACTCGTTAATGCTGAGAATCTAATCACAGAGAAAGTTCACCTTTTCAACGAAACAGTTGTAAGCGCTCCGGTCTTGTGGAAAGAGAACTTAATTCTCCTTGTGAATAATAGAATACTAGCAGAAGATAGAAACATTGTAGTGTTTAACCTTAAGGATTTTACGCAGAGTATAAAAATTCCGATGTCTAACTTTGCGGAAGCTGCGCCAGTTGTGGAAGCGGATACAATTTATATCGCCACTTCCGACGGAAGAGTTGCAGCCTACAACATCACTAACGGAAGAAATGTGTGGACAACAGACATTCTCGCTCCAAGTGTTATCCTCGCCCTATATACGAACAGATTGCTCCTTTGGGCTCAGTATCTTAGTGAAACTGGACTTGAAAAGTTTAATGTTCCTGTTGAACAGCATCGGTTTTACTCTAGAAAGCCAGAATGGGCAGATGCGAAGAGCGATTATTCTCAAGCTTTAATCATCCTAGAGAGAGCCAACGGAAAGGTAAGCCAAGTTCTTAGCCTGCCTTCTTCCACCTTATACTTTCCCCTGTTGCCCACCCCTTATCATGTCCTAGTTCATAAGTTTGATGAGGGAATAATTGGATATGATTTGGAATTGAAACTCGCTCCACCAACAAGTATAAAATGATTTTAACACTTGACTGCGATAACACTTTATATCCAGCCTCTAAGGGCATAATGTCCATCAATGATGAGAGAATAAATCTTTATATTAAGCAAAAATTTGGACTTTCAGATAAAGAAACGAACCAATTAAGAGTGAACTATCTTAAGCAATATGGAACGACTCTTCGAGGCTTAATGGAGAACTTTGGAGTTGATCCAGAAGAGTATTTGGGCTTCGTTCATAATTATAACCTTCAGGAAATACTAACGCAGAATGTAACCCTAGCGAATTTTCTCTCCACCGTTGATGTGCCAGTGATCGGTTTTTCCTCCGCCAATCGTGCACACGTTGAGAACGTTGCAAAAAATCTCGGTATCTTGCAGTTCATTGACGACATATACGACTTAAAGCGCGTTGATTACTGTGGCAAACCCGACTTGCACGCCTATCAAACACTTATGCAAGACTTTCTAGGAGAGGAATTTATTTTTGTTGATGACCGAATTCTAAATTTCCCGCCTGCAAGAGAATGCGGAATGATAACTGTTTATGTGAATGAAACAGATGATACTTATGGAGAGAATGAATACTCTGGATTAAAAGTATTTCGGGAAGAAGCAATGAGATTAGCTAGCAAGAAAAATGAACTTGTGGATTTTGAGATACGATACATTGAGGAACTGGCAAGTATCTGGGAAAAAGTTAAGGAAATAATACAAAAGTGATAGCGACTAGACTTAAACTTAACTCCTTCCGCAATTTCTCGTCCCAGGAAATAGTCTTCAAAAGCGGTGTAAACATCATCTACGGAACAAATGCAAGCGGGAAAACAAATTTGATAGAGGCACTGTACTTTGTCTCAAATTTAACTGGCTTCCGAACCGAGAGAGATATAGAACTTGTAAGGAAAGGGAATCAAGGATTTCAAGTTGAGTGCGACTTACTTTACGATAGTGGAGGTAATTTAGCGGTTGATTTAGTTTTCAAAAATGGCAAAAAGTACTTGCGCGCTAACAATGTTCCCGTTCTCAAGCTTAGCGAGTGGTTTGGTAGAGTTCCAATATATCTCTTTAGCCCTGACAGTTTACATATTCTATGGGGCGAACCTACTAGAAGGCGTGGACTCTGGGATGCAGAAATCATTAAGAGTGATAAAGAATCTCGCTCTTCTCTCCTCAACTATCAGCTCGCGCTCAGAAACCGTAACAAAATCCTAAGAGAGCTATCAACCGGTTACGGGAGCAGCGAGCATAAATCACTATTAGATTTTTACACTGAGTCACTAGTTGTCTATGGAAGCAAGATTATATCCGCCCGTCTGAGGCATCTATCTGAAGTTATGAAGTTAATTGGAGATTTGTATCATATGTTGACCAAAGAGCGCCTCATTCTTCGGATACGATATTCAACATCTATTAAAAGTATTAGGAGCGAATCTGATTTTCATTACATTAGAAATAAGTACGACAAGGCGCTCGAGGCAGCTCGGAAGTCTGAAATTGAAAAAGGTTACACCCTTTACGGTCCTCATCGAGATGATATAAAGTTCTACCTAAATGATGTTCCAGTAACTCAAATCGCAAGTCAGGGGCAGGTGCGGGCAGTAGCGATTGCCCTACTTCTTTCACTGGCTGAAGTGCACACTAAGAAAACTGGTGAACACCCCATTATTCTCTTGGATGATGCGCTCTCGGAACTTGATGATGAGAGAAAGAAGAATCTCATTCAACTAATTATGAAGTATCCACAATGCCTCCTAACATCAGCTTCTAAGAAGGAAGTTCAAGGATTATTAAGCCTTAGCCCAACCATTTTTAAGGTGGAAAGGGGAACCTTAGTTAGAACCACATTTTCTAAGGCAAGTAAGGTAACTACTAAGGCATAGCGCTGATTAGAAACCCCTTCGCCTTATTCTTCCTCAAAGTAGACTGACGAATGACCAACGCCCTCGTAACCAACCCCTTCAGAAGATTCGCGAAAGACTCTTCTTTCCCTGACTGCTTCTTCCTCCGCCTCCACCCTTCCTGATATCTCAGAAACTTGCACTCCCGTTGTCGGTTGAACACTTTCACCCGAAAAGCTTTCATCAAAGAAAGACAATACTTCGGAAATGTTGGAAAGTTTACCCTGCTCTAGAAGGTACTTAAGCTCAGAGAAAATAGCCACAGTTACCCCAGAAAAAACTAGACCGATTAGAAAAGATAATGAGAAATCAAGGAAGTTTGAAAGACGTTTGTCCATATTAACTTTAACCCTATAGGCAAATTATAATGATGTGGAGACTAATTAGTCAATGATTTAAGCAAATCTGTAGGAGAGAAAATGTCAACTCGGTTGCCAATCTAGAAAGCTAAGGCAAGTGCCAACACCAATAGTAGTGTAGAGATTAAACTAATAGGTTTAAGAGCCTTTGATGAGTGGTATAATAAATTCTGAAAGATGATTAGGAAGGCAATTTGTATTCAAATACTACTGCTGATAGTAGCAATGTACATCAACCCAGCCCTTGCGCAGGAGAAGATTGAAGTCTGGGGCACCATCCGTACCGAGGAGGGCTTTTATATTTATACCAAAGTAAAGCCCATAACTCAATTCTCCGACCAGTTCTTCACTTACTGGGTTGGGGAAGCGCATGGTAAAAATTACATCTTTGACCCGTATAAACAGATTTGGTATCCCGGTCCCGTTCAGTACCTTCGGACAACCCTAAATTTTCGGGGCTCGAGAGTGGAAGGCTTTCTACGAGTCTGGGGGAAACAGAACTCTTTCACAGACCCTAGCTACTTCTTTGGTGTTGACGGTGCAGTCTACAAAAACGTCCGTCTCTATAAGCGGATAGGTCCATATGGCAAACGTCACCGAAGACTAAGAAAATCTTACTACGTGAATATGCTTAGCGGTGAGAGAAGCGATTTGCCACCGAGAACTTTAGAGGAAGAAGAGTTGTACAAGCGCCTGATATCTCGACTTGCTGAGGGAGACGCATTCCCTAAATGGGCTGAACCTCTTCCTAAAGACGAGCTTCCGCCATCCACCGAGGAGCTTCCGGATGAGGAAAAAGTTGACGAGATGCCTCCTGAAATTGGAGCAAAAGAAGAAAATCCCTCTTCATAAGATTATTTGCTACTAGAAATATAAGCTTTAACGGCGCAAATATGCTTGAGGAAAGCAATTCACTTAGGTATTGTTCCTTTGTGCGTTAAAGCGCTCTTCAATGAATTGTAAGATACGAAAACACAATAATAATTTGAGAAACATCTCAGAAAATAAATGAGGGTTACCTTCAATTCAACTATCTTAAGACAAATGATAATAAAGAAATTGCGGGTAAAAAGAATTACTTAAGAAGACTTCTTCGGTTTGTGAAAGATGCCAATCTATGAATATGAATGTGAAGCTTGTGGTCGAATAATTGAGAAGCTAACAACCTCGCTAATGGATGCTGAGAATGAAGAAACTTGCGAATGCGGCGGAAAGTTAAGGCGTATTTTTTCGGTTACAGCAGACCTTCTCAGCTCCAAGCCTTCAAGCTTAAGCTCAACTGAAGCCTGTGGAACAGGTGGTTGAAACATATCAACCTAGCCAGGCTTGGCTAGCTGATCTGAACCTTCGCCCTGAGCGTCAAATCCAATTATCTTTAACTACCCAAAGCGCCAAATTAACAGATTATCTTAAATACTTTAGTCAAAGGAGGCACTAATTCCTTATGTTCTTTCAACTTTTTCTGGTGAGGTAGGGATTTTTTCAGGACTGGGCAGCTCAATATCAGGAATTCTCAAAGGTTCCGCGGGAGCTCCTTGTCCCCCATCCTTAGGTTTTGTTAGCTTTATTCGGCCTGTATGGTCAACACTAAGAGTTCCTAAATTACCTGGAAGTGTGGCTGTTATTAGCAAATTATCACTCTTCTCGCTAGGACCAACAATTTTAATACCCCTATCTACTATTTCATCCCTGTTCAGAAATCTCTTATCCAAGAAGGGCCCTCCGTTTTCAGGCTTTGCAAGTTCGGAAAATCTATCATAATACCCGTTTCTAAGGTAATATGCCCTCTCCCTCTCATATAGATACTTAAGTTGGTCTTTGGCATACTGTTCTACATCAGTAATCTTAGGAGACCGGAGTGTGGGGAAGGCAATGAATAAAATCATCACCAAGAAACCTAGAATTATTAGGAGTTCAAGAAGTGTCATTGCTTGTTGCTTCACAGGCTTAGAAATGCTTTTAATCGCTATTTTCATCCTTAGAAAAAATTATACATGCAATTACTTCCCTTCTAGATACTACCCTCTATGCTAGTGAAACCCGAAAAGTAATTTTCAGAGAATATCTTTGGATATTCATGTGTATAACTCATCATTCTATTGCGAAATACAACGAGCTATTAAAGAGGTTTTCTGCAAGAAGCAGGTAGTCTATTATAAAGTATAGTAGTATTGTTTATTCCCTATTTTCATTGGAGGAAGAAATGTTAAACGTCGTTGAACGACCTTGGGATGAAACTTGGGACACGATTATTATAGGTGGTGGTCCAGCGGGTGTTGCCGCAGGCATTTACGCAATCCGTGGTGGATTAAAAAGCATCATAATTGAAAAGCAGTTTATTGGTGGACAGATTGCCTTGACATATGAGGTGGAAAATTACCCGGGTTATCCACACATTGAAGGACCTGAGCTAGCTCAAAAGCTTTCCGAGCAACTGGAGAAATTCCAAGTACCAATCATTTTTAAGGGCGTAAAACGACTCCACGCGAGCAAGGACAGTAACTTTGAGGTGGAAGTTGCAACAGGAGAGAGGATTGTCGGCAGAACTATAATAATCGCCTCGGGTAGCACTCCGAATCGCCTGCCCGCTGAAAATGAGGAAAAGTTCTACGGTAAGGGAGTATCCTACTGTGCGGTATGTGATGGACCTTTTTTCAAAGAGCAACCAGTAGCAGTTGTAGGCGGTGGCGATGCAGCAGTAGAAGAAGCAACTTACCTTGCCACTATTTGTTCGCATGTAACCTTAATTCATAGAAGACGAGAGTTTCGCGCTCAACCCCTATACATTGAGAGACTCGCCTCTAAGCCCAATGTGTCTTTTAAGCAACCATACGTGGTAGAAAAAATACTCGGTGATGAAAAGGTGGAGAGAATTTCGCTTAAGAATGTGGAAACGGGCGAGACCGACTTACTAGAAGTCCCAGCGGTTTTCGGTTTCATTGGGCATAAACCAAACACAGAATTTGCGATGGGTTTTGTTGAGATGTCCGAGGATGGCCAGATATTTGTTGATGAACGGATGCGAACTAACAGACCAGGAGTTTTTGCAGTTGGAGATTTAACGTTTAGAAGCCTAAAGCAGATGGCAATCTCCTGCGGTGAAGGTGTTACCGCAGCGATTATGGCAAGACATTTTCTCAACGATGGTAAGTGGAGAGATGAATAGAAATTAGCATTACTATCCCGATAACTGCTATTTCCCATTAAAAAATTAAATTGAAAATGAGCAAACTTGCAGAGCTTAAACGGCAGATTTGTTCAAGAAGTGAATTCCTTCTAAGGTCAGGTCTTATCACCCTCTCGGGGGGAAATATCTCAGCAAGATATATGCAAAAAATGCTTATCACTCCTAGATATTCCGCTGAAATTTACGAATGGAAACTAAAACCAAGCGACATTTGCGAGATAAGTTTAGAAGAACCTCTAATAGAAATACCTCAAAACGCTTCAAGAGAAAGTCATCTTCACTACATAATTCTTAAGGAGTTTAATCAGGTAAATGCACTGATTCACACCCACGAAAGGAATTTGCTCACATTCGCCCAGCTAAGAAAGCCACTGCCACTTTTCGGAGAATCTGCAACTTTGCTGGGCGAGAAAGTATCTTTATGCGGATTAGCGCCATCAGGAAGCACTAAGCTTGCAAACGTGGTCTTGAAAGCTCTTAGTAAGAATTTCTCCTATAACTGCAAACAGCTCGCGATATTGATACCTAGTCATGGCGCTCTAATTGGCGCAGAGAGACTTAGCCTTGCTTGCTCCTTACTTGCGGCACTCTCCGAATGCGCCTACGCAAAGTTAATGACTAAGCAGATTGTCTAAGTAAATTTGGTTTTCTTATAAGAATCAACATCGCTATCGCAATCTCTTTATCGCAATATCGCTATCCCAATTTCGATTTCTCAATGGAAGGGAAATGGGTAGTTTATAGCTTTTACTATATACTCTAGCATAGTAGGAGATGCGCAAAAATTCAAATGTACCCCTCAAACATAACTGTCACTTAACAGCGCTCAGTAACGCTAAGCTTCGTGAAGTTCCGCTTTTATCTTTTCTATAATTTCTGGTAATTCTTCACTCCATATTTCCACTAAGGGAATAAGCTCCTTCTTTATAATATCAGTGAGCAAAACAAAATCTTCTTCTCTGTGGGCCTTTTCTATTAGCGTGAATTTTTTTCGGAGTTGCTCAGCATCACTAAAAGTCAGGTAGTTTTCTGCATCTTGAGATAGTTCCGATGTTTCTATACCCCGCAACTTTAGCCATGGCCGTGATTCAGCAACTGAAGCTTCAATTGATGTTGTTAGGTTCAAATACCATTCAATTGAGTTCATGGCATTATGCAATAGTTCGAGTCCAATTGCTATCTCACCTCTATAGAGGGCATCGGCTGATTCATTAAGTTCATTATATAGAGCTGGTAGTAACTCCTTAGCTTCACTGAGCGCAGATTTGACTATTTCCAAAGTCTTTTGAGAGCGAAGCTCCACTAGGATATAGTTGGAAAGTGGAAATCTATGTGATTCTTGCTCTTGTTCCGGGGTGAGATATTTCCCGTCAAGGATTATATCAGTCAGCACATTTGTGCTCGGGATAACTTCAGATTGAACCCATACCAACAAGTCCTGCAAAGTTTTTATATTAGCTGGAAGGCTAACCTCTTTACCATCAAGAAGAACATGAGGGTTATTCTGTTCGCCTTTAGCAATGTCCTCCGCGGGTGAACCTTCCTCCTTCAACTTCATCAATCTGAAATTATCCCAAAGAGACCTATATTTGGCAAGCGTAATGGTGAATACCAAACAGTTAGAAAGAGTTTAAGCTAGAATAAGATCCTATTAAAGAGAGGTTGAAAGAGACTCTTCAATTGCTTACTAAATTTAATCTATGTATGCTTGAATATTATTGATGAGCAGATTTCTCACAGCACTGATCTATTCGGGAATACTTTCAGTAATTTCATTAGCGATGAAGTTAACGATTACTTCCTCTGCGTTGTTTGGTTTTTTGCTAAGTTTTGTGATACTTCTGGGAATGGGGATTGAAGGACTTATAATTCTTATCCTTTTCTTCCCTGTGAGTACTCATTTATCGCTTTTCATAAGAAGGAAACGTGAGGAAGCCCTAACTAGACAGGGTTTCAAGCAAAATATTTCCGCAGAAGAGCTTATGAACTTACCAGGGGATCGTCCACGCCTAAAGCCTGATTGGAAGCAGGTTGCCGCCAATGGTATCGTAGGGGGTATCTTTTCGCTTATCTATTTCTTGGAAAATTCTGTCCCACTTTCACTTGATACCCTAGCAACTTTAAGTTTTTTGAATCCATTGAACTTGCACCTATCGCTAAGCGAAGACTCGGCTTTAATCTGCGCGTATATCGCATCAATTGCCTCCGCATCCGCGGACACAGTTAGCCATGAGATTGGCATAACCACCAAGGGAAAAACGTACCTCTTAAACCCGCCTAGAGAGGTTTTGCCTGGCACAATAGGTGCGATTAGTCTTCTTGGAAGCTTTTCCGCCCTCCTCACCATCGCTGGATTTATTACTGCATCACTAATCTTAGGTATGCTAAAGTCAGAGACGGCAATTTTTGCAGTTCTCATCTCCGCCATCGTTGGAAACTTGACGGATTCTCTTATCGGAAGCATCGTTGAAAAACCTAATCCTTTTTGGGGAAACAATTTAACGAACCTGGCTAGCACTTTAGTTGCAGGAGTTTTGGCATGGGTTATATTCTCAATCTTAGGTTAAAGAAGTAAAAATGATAGCAGGTAAGTTAAGGATTGGCATTGACGTTGGGGGGACGTTTACCCACGGAATTCTCATAAATGACCAGTGCAAGATATTAGAAAGTGCAAAAGTTTTTACGACACATTACTCTCCTAACGGCGTAGCGGAAGGTGTGATTTCATGCTTGCAAAAGCTCAGTCATCACATTGACATTTCCAAACTAGAGAGCATTAACCACTCAACAACACAAGCAACAAATGCCCTACTAGAGGGAGATGTGTCGCCTGTGGAGGCTTACGTTTTTTGCACGCCCAGCGAAGTGTTTGCTGTTAATAGGCAGCTTAGCTTCAACAAAATTATCCTTTCTAGCCATACCAAAGTACCAGTAAAATTTCATATTTATAGAAAATTTGATGTTGACCCGCCTGAGAAAATTGTCTCACCAATTCTTATCGCGCAGACAATGACTCAAGAAACTCTCGTGGAAGAGATGGTTTCTGAAAGATGGAGAGAAGCAATTAGGAAGAGCAAAGGACATAGCAATAAAGTACCCTCGGAGAGCCTAATTCAAACAGCGACCAGTGTATCCAGACTTTACGGACTTAAGTCACGAGTGAAGACAGGCATTATCAACTGCGCTATGCTACCTAGAATGCTCCAAACTCTATCCTTTATGGAGGAAGCGCTAAATTCCATCAATCTTGAAGTCCCGCTAATGGTCATTAAGAGTGACGGCGGACTTATGCCCAAAGAGTTAGTATTTGGAAAGCCGATATCCTGTCTTCTTTCAGGCCCTGCAGCAGGCGCTACCGCAGGACTTCATTTTGCCGGTATTAGCTTAGGTCTATTTCTTGATATTGGTGGAACATCCACTGATATATCCTTTGTCTATGGCGGAAAAGTTGCAATGCGCACAGCTAGAATTGGTGGACATCCTCTTCAGGTTGAAACCTTAGATATTCGCACTATTGCCCTAGGTGGAGGGTCGCTTATCGGGATGGATAAATATGGGAGGTTAATTCTTGGGCCTAGAAGCTCTCATATCGCAGGACTTAGCTACCTTTCATTTCTGCCCGATGAGCTTTTACGAAAAGGTAAACTAAATACTTACACGGACAAAAAAAGCGAAGCAAACTATTACATATGGGAAGTAGCAGAGATGAAAGCAGGATTTACTCTTACGGATTTTGCAAACCTAAAGGGAATAATACCAGAAACTGACGATGCCTTTGTTCCACGTGAAAAGGTTAAATACCCCTTTGAAGAACTATTGAAAAAATTGAATGAATCATTCTCTTCATTTGAAAGAAAGCTAATATCGGAAATACAGAAAAAATTCCAACCAGTGCTTTCAGAATATCTGCGCATATTCAAGCCAGAGAGGGATTTGGTTCGGCTAGTGGGAGGAGGCGGTGGTGTTTATAGCGCATTGCCATTTATCGCAGAAAGCTTTAATTTGCCCCTTGAAGTATGTGAATACTATCCAGTTATAAGCGCTCTTGGCGCGGCGATGTCAGCAGGCACAGCCACAGTTAAAATTCCTAGTGAAACAGGAAATAGCGCAGATATCCAACGCTCACGGGAACTTGCTATGAAAGAGCTCTCTAGAGCTGGCTTCCCGGCCGAAATTACCCACATTGAATACAACTTTGACAGGAGCAAGAGGATTTTAACCGCAAGGGCTACTGCATCGCGTCCCTTTGACGCGAACGCCATTCCAAAATCCTTTGATGAGCTTAAAAAGAAGGCTGAGGAAATCCTTCGCGGAACAAAAGTTGAAATGGTCTACAAAAATGATATTTTCACAGCCTTTATTTCGGAAACAGTCCGCCGTGGACTTAGAAGGGAACGGTACTTAATTGTCCTAGACAATCTAGGGCGAGTAAAATTTTTAGAATACGGAGTAAACTTTCTTCAAGTGAAAGGAGCAGAGGCAATGAAAACGACTGTTTCCGAATTTTACCGCACGAAAAAATCCTATGGCGATAGCGGAGAGATACCACCTAGCCTAATAGTCGTTTCTCCATCGAAGCTTTACAACCTCGCCACATTAGAACAGCTAGACGCAATGCTGGACATACTTTCTGAAGAAAATTCAGAAGAAGAATACCTTGTAATTACTTTACCAGCGAGTAGATGAACAAGCGCAAATTGACTTGAGAAGATAGATTTTATCGCTAACCCTAATCCCTAAATGCGTAGAAATCATCACCAGTAAAGTCATTACACCCGACGTAAAGAGTTCCATCTTCACCAATGGCGAGGCCACCTGTAATTTCAGCGCCAACATTGTAACTCCAGAGAAGGCTTCCGTCCGGATTTAAGGCTATAACCATTCCGTCGGTAAAGTTATAAGTGCCAAAGTATATAGTGCCATCAGCACCAACTGCGGGGCTACAATAAACCTTATCCTGGGCATCATACTTCCACTTCAAGCTACCATCTGAATTCAACGCATATAAGAAATTGTCCCAACTACCAAAGTAAATTGTTCCATCAGGACCCAACGCTGGTTTTGACCAAATCGCGCCATCCGTTTTATACCTCCACTTGTATTTAGAGCCAGCGTCAGCAGGGTCTAGCGCATATAGATATGTATCATTAGAACCAAAGTAGATTGTGCCATCCTCACCTATAGTAGGACTGGAGATAATCATATCCTCAGCGGTAAAACTCCACAGTACAGTTCCGTCCTCAGGGTCAAATGCGTAAAGTTTCCTGTCATTGCATCCAACGTAAACCGTGCCATCAGGTGCGATTGCGGGACTGGAATTCACATATCCCCCAGTCTGATATCTCCACTTCAAACTTCCATCTGGATTCAGCGCGTAGAAGTAGTGCTCAACATTCGTATCAAGGTCTCCCACGCCGACATAAATGCTACCATCAGTTCCTATGGCTGGGCTTGAGTGAACAAAACCGGGCATTGGATAACTCCAGGCTAAAGAGCCATCGCTATTAAGAGCGATTAGCCTCTTGTCGTCGTTTCTGGTGCCAAAATAAATCCTTCCATCTTCGCCGACAGCAGGGCTAGAGTAAACTCCATCCATCAAAAGAGAAAAGACCCATTTTATAGAACCATCGGGATTGATTGCGTAAAGCTTGTCATCTAGAGAACCTATATAAATTGTTCCATCTGCTGACATAGCTGGACTTGAACGGTCAACTCTACCTATCTCCAATGACCAGTAGACAGTATCAGTAGTTGGACCCATAAATGGGCTTTGGCTTTGATGTAAACGATTCCTTCCGAACATCCACCAATCACCCTGCGATGTTTGCACCGTTACTGTTATAAGAACGCTATCCGTATCAGTTAAATTATCGTCATCGGTCACGCGAACCGTCGCGAAATAATCGTTAGGTTCGGTGTAAACGTGGGAATTGAGAGGTAGGACGGTTGATTCCTCATAGACTCCGTCTCCTTCCCAATCCCATTCGTAAAGGATAATTATCCCGCCATCGGGGTCATAGCTTCCACTAGCATCAAACATAACTAGAAGCGGTGCTCGCCCAGAGGTTGGATTTGCGCGGAGAACCGCTATTGGCGGTTCTTGGGGGGGAAGGCTAACTGTAATTGTGACACTTTCAGTATCCGTTAAACCATCATCATCCGTAACGCGAACCGTTGCAACAAATTCTCCCTCAGATTCGTAAGTATACTGCGCGGTGGGATCTGTTCCTGAATCATAATCAAAGGTGCCATCCCCTTCCCAATCCCATTCATACTTGACTATGCTACCATCTGAATCTGAGCTCGCGCTTGCGTCAAAATCCACCGTTAGTGGCGGTTCGCCTGATGTAGGGTTTGCGCTCAGAGAAGCTTGTGGAGGCTCTGGCGGAGTATCCCAGAAAGCGTACACAGTCCCAGTTACGGTGTTGACGATGAGCGAACCGTTTAATCCTATCGCCAATGGAGCACGAATGCTCTGATTGGCTTGATACTTCCACTTTTCAGTTCCCTCTGGCGTGAGAGCGTAAATCCAGCTATCATCACTACCAAAGTAAATTGTCCCATCAAGCCCAATGGCTGGGCTACTGTGGATTGCATCACTCGTTTGAAAACGCCACTTCTCAGTTCCATCTGGATTTACCGCTATTAGTTCACCCCCGTCAGAACCAATGTAGATTGTTCCATCCTCTCCAATTGCTGGCGAAGAGAAAAGAGCTGAGCCAATATCTAGAGACCAGAGTACGGTGCCAGTATCATCTAGCGCGTAAAGCTTCCCATCCGTACTTCCAACGTAGATGATTAGTAATTGCGTGAGACTATCCACAAAAATGCTTGGACTGCCAATAACGTCTCCACCGGTTTGATATCTCCACTTAAGGCTACCATCCGCATTAACTGCGTAAACATAATTGTCGCTGGAGCCAAAATAGACTGTGCTATCTTCGCCAATGGCTGGACTTGACCTTATTGAACCATCCGTTTTATACCTCCATTTAAGTTCGCCGTGGGGATATAGCGCATAGAGATAGGTATCATTTGCGCCAAAGTAAATAGTACCGCCAAGCGCAATCGCCGGACTTGTGCCAATGAAGGAACCTGGACCAGTATCAAAGACCCATAATGGTGTATCGCCTTGAGGATTTAGCGCGTAAAACCTTCTTCCACCCGGAAAATAAATTGAGCCATCCCTTGCGATTGCAGGACTGCCCCCGATAATATCATCAACAAACTGGGTTTGAAATCTCCACTTAAGAGTTCCGTCCGGATTAAGAGCGTAAAGAAATTGATTGGTTCTGGTCTCATTACTACCGCCAATGTAGATAGAACCATCAACAGATATAACTGGGCCAGGGTTAAAAGTACCCCCGTAAATGTTGAAACTCCAACGAAAACTATCTTCACCCTGAGGACCTAAAAGCGGACTTCTTGCTTGGTGGAGTGGCTCCCTCCCAACCATCCACCAATCGCCTCTGTTCTCCTCAAGGGGAACAATTGAGTATGTGAAATCCCTGGCAGTTTCTCCAAGCTCATTCCGAACCGTTAGATTAACTGTGTAAGTTCCAGGTGTTCTCAAAGAAACTGTAGCCTTTACTTCAGAATCGGTGCCAACCACTGTTTCCGGATCAACAGTATTGGTTGTAAATTCAAAGATGAAGTCAAAGGGCGGAGTTCCAGTAACATTTGCAGTAAATGTCACATCATCCCCTTCAAGTCCACTCAGTGGATAGAGAGAAAGTATATTTGGAGCCTCACCAAAGGGTAGCACTCTAATAGAAACATTAGCAGAAGAAGTTGCACCTTCATCATCCGTTACTCTTACCGTTGCGGAATAAGGATTAGGTCTAGATTGGTTATAAGTAAACGAAGATGAAGGCGTGGTGGTTTCTTGATCATAAGTGCCATCACCCTGATAGTCCCACTCATACTTCACAATTTCTCCATCTGGGTCATAGCTTTCACTAGCGTCAAAGTTCACAAGAAGAGGCACTTCTCCCTCGGTCGGCTGGGCGGTTAAGCGAGCAACTGGCGGGAGATCTTCGGAAGGTGGCACTTGCATCGGGTCGCTTGGTATTCCCGGATTGCCTTGCGCATCATAGGGAACTACACGAACATAATAGCCAACGGTCAAATTGGAAGAAGTAATTTGGAACACTTTTCTGCCCTCAACTGTGGGAGACGAAAAGGGAACGGATTCAACCTCTGTATAGCCTACATCTTGGGTTTGACTCATCTCCACCGAGTAGCGAGCACACTGGGAAAAGAAGTTACTAGCCAAAGGCTTTACATCCAAGATATCTATTTTCCCATCAGAGTTACCATCCACTACTTCATCAGTCGCATCTTTTCCAACTGAATGGAAAAAGTGTCTTGCTAATGGCACTATGTCTCTAATATCAACGATTCCATTTTGGTCATAATCACCAGTGTTGCGATAACTCCATGAAAGCTCATAAGTGCCTCCATCAATGGCGGAAACACTAAGGTCGGTAACTTTATCAGTTTGCTGAGAAGGCGCTCTGGCAACGAACCTTTCAACTCCCAAGGCGGTGAGCTCCTTGGCAAGCTCGCTAGCAACCAGTTTAAGAAGTGCAGGACGAGCTTTCTCGTCCTCTAGGTTTGAGAGCTCACTTAGGATATCCTGAATGCCAGCCGAGGCTAAATTGGTACTACCCTGATTTCTTGTAAGTAATTTAGGCTGAATACTCTCAAGGCTTAAGTTACGTCCACCCCCACACGATGCCCCCACTATAAGCAGTCCAATGATAGGTACGGCTGTTCTGAAGATCTTGAGAAAGAATGCTATTCTCATTTGCTTTCCTCCTACAGAAATGTGCTGAATTCAATTGAATTATACCACCGAAAGTAGTGTTAAACATCGCAAGCTTTCCCCATACGATAACAAATCATTTGATTCATTCTTTTGGTTAACAAAGGCTTGAAAGAGCTTGACAAAAATGAAAGTAGAGTTAGATGGTCTGCGAAAATTGTAATCGTTTTCACTAAGAAGAGTAAATAATTTGTGTGATCGGGCAAATCCCTTAGGAAGAGAGGAAAAATCAAAAATGACGAATAAAACATAAGAAGTGCCGCTTATTTACACAACTACAACGGCTAATGCCCGAATGAGATTATCGTCGGTAAACATACCATAAGATAAATGTAATAGAAAAATTATGATAAAATGATTGTTTGCGCAAATGCAGAAAAAAATACAACCAGATCAGTTAATTGAAAGGCGCTTAAAAGGCCTTACTAGCAATACTACCATTATAAAACATATCGTCTATAACCTAGGCCCGATTAGCGCTAAGGATATTGCGCAAATTATTTCTAAAGTCCTATTATCCTTCAAGCCAGATGAGGATGGTATAAAGAATAACATTCTCCCTATTCTCAAAAGTAATAATTATTATCGTGAAGTGAATGATAAATGGGAAGTGGTAGTAGAAGAATTTCCAGAGCATAAAGTATTGCCAGAGCTTTTTGCCCGCGAACATAGCATATTGACTGAACGGGAAGTCCGTAACAAAATAGCTGATGCCTTATCAATTAGAACAAAGGAAGTTTGTATTGACCTAGAAAGAGACGCAAACGTTAAAAGGTTTAACGGAGGATGGGGATTAAAGAAGTGGAAGCTTGTGAATGACGAAGCTGTCGAGATTCTAAAACAACACGAAAGCCCTTTGAGTAAGAAGGAGATTCTTCAGTTAATCGCAGAGAAGTATAAGAAGCCCTTGGAAAACATCGTAATATCACCTGAGTTTGATAGTAGGTTCGTCCAGGAAAGAAAGGCATGGACATTGAAGGAATACGTTCAGAGTAGAAAATCCAAAGCTTATGAAAAGGAACTAAAGATAAGAAGAGATGACGTTCATCTTGAGCTCGAGGATTCATTTCTAAAGGCACAGGGACTGATAAAGAAAGAGCCAGAGAAAGAGTTAACCCCTGGAACGAAGATGAAGGTGAAGCTTAGAAAGCCTCCGAGGGAGCAAATTGAGCTTGCATTGAAGGAGCGGGAGCTTCACGTGAAACCAATTGAGGCAGATTTAGCAGCGGAACTTTCCTCAGCCCAGACTGCAACTTCTGCAGCAGAGGTAACGTCCTATAACAGAGTTGAACATTCCTTGAAGGAGAGAAGCCTTTCTCCAAAGGAAAGGGAAGCAATCATTTCCTTCGTCAGCCAACTGTTAGAGCTGGAGGATAAAGCGGTTGTTCAAAATCTGAACAGATTGAAGCGTGAGCCTTTGTCCTTACACAAAATACTTAATTTGCTTCGGCTAAAATATGTGCCTTACTTCACGGAAAGAGTAGTAATTGGAGAGGATTACTACAAATTCGCAGCAGAGTTGATTACACCTATACCCGGCCAGACCGTCATAAACCCATCTGCGTATGATGCCCTTTTCGCGGTGGAAGTTCTAAGTGCAGTGTATGAAAGGCTGGAAGGCGCCGCCTGGGCTCCTCATGGGAATGAGATTGAAATTGTTCAAAAGGACGGGATAAGAAGCCGTATAAATATTGAAAACACATCTCTTTTGAAGAAGGCCCAGGAAGATTTTCTAATCACTCAAACCGACATACTAGATTACTTCGTGGAAAATAACTTCGTCTGCATTGAGTACGACAAGCTCATTGCCCAGTGCGCCAAGTATGTACTTAGATTGGCAGGATTTCCTAATGTTTATCTTGCTAACCGAGATTTTCTTTCCGAATTAGCGGAGGTTTTCGGAGAAACCCCTAACGAGCAAAATGAAATTTCTCTTAAATTTGATCTTGTTTTTGGAAACTTTACTTTCCTTAAGAGTCATAACCTATCAGCAAACTACATTGACCAATCTCTAAGAATCTTAGAAGAGAGAGGCGTCTGTGCATTCTTCGTGCTCAAGGAAGTTATGAAATTACTTAAAGACCACCCTATGTTTGAGGAAATGCGGATGAAGCATTTCTTCCGTTATGTGTTTAATTTCCCACAAGTAGAAAATGTCAACGACGTTCTCCTGGTGGTATTAAGAAAGAAAGCTCCCAACGAAGATCTAAACGTTCCACTAATAACCGCAAACGTTAAAGATGTAAAGGACTTAAGATATATCCTTGTCGATCTTGCAAGGGAAATTAAGCAGAGTAGTTATTATGAAAGCTTGAGCCAGGATAGCGTTAGACGTGTTCTGTTGGATTAGTGCATGCAGAAAATAGCTAAGCCATCTATTCTCAAGCTCCTGCCGAGTGAACGGTTAAAGTGATTAGAAAAGCTGAAGCAATTAAAGCAACACTAAATTAGTTTTGAAAAATCATCTATTTGATAGCGCTTTTGTGTAGTTCAGCTTACCGCCGCATAAAACTATTTCCGCCTCGCGGTTAGAAAGGTCATGAATTAGACTGAACCCAAAACCTTTAGTCAAATTTTTAGCGGTAATCTCATAATGGTTTTTCAGAGCTTCGTGGAGGTTCTCAAGTGTAAGAACATCACCCTGCTCAATTCTCTCGTAATCGTTCATGTCCTTGAATATTAGTGGGAGAATGCCAAAATTTATGAGATTTGAGCGATGAATGCGCGCAAAGCTCTTAGCAATCTTAGCTCTAATCCCAAGAAAAGCAGGTGCAAGTCCAGCATGCTCACGACTACTTCCCTGACCGTAATTCATACCTCCAATTACGAAACCACCGCCTTTCTCTTTAGCTCTTGCTGAAAAATTTGGGTCAACCGCCTCAAATACAAATTCTGATATCTTCGGAATGTTACTTCTATACGGAAGGACGCGTGTCCCCGCTGGTAAGATGTGGTCAGTGGTTACATTATCTCCTAGCTTTATGAGAATCTCTCCTGTCAATGTATCAGGCAAGGGTGGAATTTCCTGAATAGGGACGATATTAGGTCCTCGGATCACTTCAACCTTCTTCATTTCCTCATCTGGCAGTGGTGGAATTAATCCGCTGTCATCAATTATGAACTCTTCCGGAATTTCAACAAATGGATATTCTCCGAAACTTCTAGGGTCAGTTACCACTCCAGTGATAGCACTCGCAACAGCAGTTTCAATACTTGTCAGGTAAATCTGAGCGTTCTTGGTGCCACTTCTGCCTTCAAAATTTCTGTTAAATGTCCTTAAAGAGACTCCACCACTTGGAGGGGCTTGCCCCATCCCAATGCATGGCCCACAAGCACTTTCCAATATCCTTGCTCCAGCTTTCACTAAATGGTACAAAGTATCGTCATCCGCCATCATCGTAAACACTTGCCTACTCCCAGGGGATACCGTTAAGCTCACTTCAGGGGATACCGTTCTGTTCCTCAGCATCAAAGCTGCAACCCTCATATCACGATAGGAAGAATTGGTACAACTACCAATACAAACTTGATCAACCTTTAATCCTTGCACTTCAGTTACTGGAACCACATTATCTGGCATATGTGGTTTGGCGATGAGTGGTTCAATTTCAGCCAAGTTGATCTCAATTACATCAGAGTAATCTGCATCCTTATCAGGGGATAATGGAACGAAATCTTGTTCTCTGCCTTGAGCTCTTAAAAAAAACTTAGTTTCTTCATCCGTAGGAAAAATAGAAAATGTAGCACCAAGTTCAGCCCCCATATTGGTGATAGTTGCCCTATCAGGTATGCTGAGGCAATTTATTCCTTCGCCAAAGTATTCAAAGGCTTTCCCAACTCCACCCTTAACTGTCATCCTCCTTAGAAGTTCCAAAATGACATCCTTAGCGCTTACCCACGGATGCAATTTGCCCTTAAGATGAACACCGATAACTTCCGGACATGTGAGGTAAAACAAACCGCCACCCATGGCGACCGCTACGTCTAATCCGCCAGCTCCAATGGCAATCATCCCCAAACCGCCTGCTGTGGGCGTATGTGAATCTGAGCCAAGAAGGGTTTTCCCGGGACAGGCAAACCTTTCCAGATGAACCTGATGGCAAATTCCATTACCCGGACGAGAAAACCAAATTCCGTAACGAGCCGAAACGGTCTGTAAATATCTGTGGTCATCCGCATTTCTAAAGTCTGCTTGAAGCATATTATGATCTACATAAGAAACGGAGAGCTCCGTTTTCACCCTATCAAAACCTAGTGATTCAAACTGAAGATAAGCCATTGTGCCGGTTGCATCCTGTGTTAACGTTTGATCAATTCTGATGCCTATCTCCTTACCAGGTACTAACTCGCCGTCCACCAAATGTTCCCTTAAAAGTTTGAATGTAAGACTTTGACCCATCCTTAGAGCCTCATCATTATGAATTTGTCAGATAAAGATAGACCATTAAGATAATTAAGATATAGGATAAATGATTTCTCCTATAAATTATAGACTAATTTCATCTAAGGCTAAAGGGCAAAATGCTATAAGGTTTTATTTGCTCCTTTGGCATAAAAATAACGGAAATCATTTTCAACCTTAATGATTCTTTGATTATCCCTTAAGAGATAACGTTCTAATTAGTTACGAATAAGTTTCTTAAACCTCAGAAAATTAAACATATGCTAAACTCTTAAATAAGTTGAGAACAAGGATTTTCATTTCAGTCTTAGTTTTTCTAGCAATCTTGCTTATTCAGCAGGTTTACCGGTCATACAGGTTCGTTGAAGAAAATCTTGTGGCACATATCGGCAACCTGCAGAAAACTGTAAGCGATATATCTGCGCGCAACTTTGAGAGTTATTTATTACGTCTCCTAAGTGAACTTGCTAGCATCGCTTCAGATTCAGACGTAATTCGCTTAAACGAAAGGGGGAAGTCAAAGCTCAGCGCTTTTCAAAAAGTTAAGAAGGTTTTCGTGAAATCTCTATGGATGCTAGATGGGAAGTTCAACCTAATTTTTTTCTTTCCCATTTCCGCTGAAAGTGAACGTTTGTTCATAGAGTATAAGAAAGAGCAAGCGCCCAAACCAATACTTTCCCCTGTTATCAGCGAACCATTAGCAGATGTTAAGGGAGAAAAGTCAATTCCAATAACCTTTCCAGTGATGGAGGACGGGAAATTTAAGGGCTCCATCGTAGTAATTCTTCGCGAGGAAAGTTTATCAAACTCATTCCTAACTCCTCTTCTTAATTATTCTACGCAAGGCTTTACAGGTCTTGCGGACAAGGATGGAAAGATTCTCTGGTCAATTTCTGCAATTAATTATCAAAAAGTGCAGGAAGGCTACTGGTCAGAGCAAGAGCGAGAGAATCTCAGGTTGCAGATTGCATCTACAAATGGAAACAAAGCTATCTACTACTCTGGGAGTCTACCCGAGGCTACTGGAAAATGGATTATTGGAATTGCGCCAATCAATTTAGGAACTGATAAGACATGGTATCTCATTTCTGCGGTTCCATCTACTACCTTAGAATCATCCTTGGCAACCTACCGTATCATCTCCTTAGGAATGGCAACAGTCGTAGCGCTCATTTTTGTTTCATTACTTTGGGCATTACTTCGGGCGCAAAAAGAATCCTATATTATTAAAGAAAGAGCAAAGCTTGCTGATGAGTTTGAGCTAACACTCAAAGAGAGAACTGCGGAGCTTGCATCCGCTAAGGAAAGCCTCTCAATTTATGCAAAGAATTTGGAAGCCCAAATTGAAGAGAGAACGAAGAAACTCAAACAAAGCGAAGAAATGTACCGACAACTAGTAGAGAACGTAGGAACAGCAATTTTCATCCTACGTGGCTCTAAGATAGCTTACGTAAATCCAGCTTTCCTGGCAAGCTGGAAAGAGAAGACACAGCCATCCCACTGGGTTGGCGAAGAATTAATTTACTTCGTTTCCAAGAGCAGAAGACCTAACATCTTAAATGCGCTTTCACGCCTTAACGAAGGAGAAGAATTTATTACCATTGGCGAGCTTGAAATTGAAGAGAATGAAAGTAACAAGCGTATTTGGGAGGGAACACTAAAGAGGGTCCAGCTTTTGGAGAGATGCCTCATTATTGGTTTCTTTAACGATATAACGCAAAGAAAGACGCTGGAGCGGCAGGTTCTCCAGGCTCAAAAGTTGGAGAGCATGGGCAGGCTTGCCGGTGGCATCGCCCACGATTTCAACAACATTCTCGCAGCTATCTTCGGGCACCTTACACTTTTAAGGGAGGAAGCTCAGGACAAGCTCACTAGCGAAGCACTTAATCTTATCTCAACGGTGGAAAACGCTGCGAAAAGAGCGGCAGATTTAACTAAAAAACTACTCGTGTTCACTCGCAGGTCAGAGGAAGTTCATCACCCCGTGGACATCAACAAATCATTGAACGATGTTTCAGAGCTGGTTAGGACATCGTTAACTAGAGGCATTACCTTCACCGTGAAAAAAACCGAAGAGAAGCTTGTTGCGTTAGCAGATCCGATTGAGGTCCAGCAGGTGCTAATGAATTTGTGCATTAACGCCATTGAAGCTATGCCCGATGGAGGAAGACTCTCCATTACTGCGGGTTTAGTTAGCCGTGAGGAAGACCCATCTCTTCCACAAGATGGTGATAGCGTATCTAAATTTGTCAGAATAAGAGTGATAGACACCGGACACGGAATAGACCCAAGTATTCTCCCCCACATTTTTGAACCATTCTTCACCACCAAAGAAGTTGGGAAAGGCAGTGGGTTAGGATTGTCAATAGCTTACCATATTGCACGAAAGCACAACGGTTACTTATGCGTTGACTCTGACTGGGGTAGAGGAAGCGTCTTCACCCTTTACTTACCTGCTGCATTAAAAGGAGAAGAACTTGCCGGCAAAAGAGAAGAGTATCGGTTTCCAAACTTCAGTGGCTCACCACCAGTACTCATGGCGGATGATGAAGAGATGATTACAGCTGCGGCGCAGAAATTCTTTTCAAACTACGGCTTAACTATTTTAACCGCTAGAGACGGAGTTGAGGCGATTGACCTATTTAAGAAGCATCAATTTGAAGTTCCTCTGGTTATTTTAGATATGCGAATGCCTAGAATGAGCGGTCCGGAAGTTTTCAGACTTATTCACAAAATTAATCCAAATGTAACTGGTATTTTAATAACCGGCTTTAGCGAAGAAGTTGACAGTGGTTTTCTAGATAATTTAGGTTTTAAGGAGATCATTCGCAAACCATACACCTTTGAGGAGCTTTCAAAAACTCTGGCGAAGTACCTTCTACCGTTAAGAAAAAATGCGCCTGAAGCCGCTTCAAGCCTAGGTTAGAATTGAACTTTTACTGCTTCCCCACACTTAATATCAAATCGTGAGGGAATGTACGATTTTTTATAAATTTTGAAGCCCTGAGATTGTGATTGATTTTATACTCTTAGCAATTTAACTCTTAGGGTGCTTCAAAGCGGTCTCATCCAGCGCTTTTTTTCAAGACAGTTTCAGTTAACTTCCGCTCTGGATATTTCACCCTAGAATGATGCAAATTCACCAACACGGAAGTGAAAGTTTCCACAATCTTTCCAATGTCCGCAACACTTAATCCAGAATCGTTCAGTAAACCGGCTGAAATCTTTTGATCAATCACACTTCTGACCAAAGAACTAATTTCCTCTGGAGAAAATTTCTCCTTAGACCGGGCAATAGCTTCGCAGGTATCAGCAATCATCACAATTGCTGTCTCCTTACTGCAGGGATTGGGACCTGGATAACGATAATCGTCTATTGAAATATCCTCATCTATCCCTTGCTCCTTTCTTCTAATAGCTTCTTCGTAAAAATACTTCACCACATCTCGACCATGATGCTCAGGAATAAATGCGATTACTTCCGCAGGTAGCCTATACTTCTTGCCTAGCTCAATTCCCTCAGTTACATGATGAACCACAATTTGACAGGAACTTTCCGGGGGAAGACTTTGGTGCGGATTCAACGATGAGTCGCTTATATTTTCTGCAAAAAAGCCCGGACGTTTCAACTTTCCAATATCGTGATACATCGCTCCTACTTTTGCCAAAAGTGCGTTAGCGCCGATAAGCCCACAACATTCCTCAGCCATACTTGCCATTATTAGTGAGTGAAAGTAAGTTCCTGGTGCTTCATTAAGCAAGCGTTTCATTAAAGGATGATCTTGGTTTAAGAGAGAAGAAAGCTTTCCCGGGGTTGCTTGAGTAGAAACAAGCTCAAGTACAGGAGTAGAACCAAGGGCAAGTACAGCTGAACCAAATCCCGCTAGGAAAGCGTATAGCACCACAAACGATGAATAGGTTTGAACAGAGACTAGTATCACTATTAACGCCATAATAAGATTAAAGACACCTAGGTTAAGTCCGAAGTATGCTAGGCTTTTGGCATCACTTTTCCTACGCAGAAAAACAACTGGATAGATTGAGGATAGTAATAAATATGCAGAAAGATGTGAACCCAGACCAAGAGCAAGAGCCACAATAATTGAAATACCCACACCTAAGTAAAGACCAAGGATTGCGTCATAAATTGTAACTATCATAATTACGTAAGCAGAAATGCCAAGAGGAAGCGCATAGTATATGTAAGGAAATGGCAACCTGCCAATCACTAGTGAAAGGGCGAGAGCACAAACCAGGATAATGCTCATCTGAAGCCAAACCCAGGGCATTTTTAACAAATGCTGCTTATATAAAGTTGAATGGACCTGCCATATGACAAACATTACTATTAGTAAAACGAAGAGGCCCCAAAATGATAGTACCTTCTGACGCTTGAACCCCTCCTTCACCGCTTCAATCTTATCCAACACCAGGCGCGTTACCACTCCAGATTCCCCCAAGATGATTTCTCCTTTTTTTATCGGATGGGAAACCAAGCGCATTATGTGTTCTTTAACCGCGCCCGGCTCTGTGCTCTCCTTGATATTCACCTTCAAGAAAGAATGTGCTACTACTTCAGGAAGAGTGGTGGATGGATTATTAATAATACTTCTCTTAAAAGCGGATAGCCTATCCTCGTCAACAATGGTTTTCATAACTGCACTCACAACCTGAGTTGTATAAGTTTCCACCTCAGAAAGAGTTCTCTCATCAAAAGTTAGTAGGACTGCTACAGCTTCTTTTGGAACACCATATTCAGTAGAAATGCTTGCCGAGATTTCTTCCGCAGTTGCCTGGCTTATTTGACTAGTCCTAATCCGTAAAAAGAACCTCCTTACGTTTAGTAGAACTTCTTCTTCAACTTTTGGGTCAATAATATAAGCTTTACCTTGACGCGTTAGCTTTTCTAAGGCTTCAGAGTCAATGTAAAAGGCGTCCATTGGACTTACAATGTTATATGGAATTATCTGCCCAACCGAAAGCTTGACAGGAAATATGAAGTAATGAAGCCAAAGTAGTAGGAGTGAGCCAATCAGTAACGGAAGTGCAAAAAGTAGGCGTAAGGTGATATCTAATGCTTTTTCACGGTTTTCCCAAAACTCTCTTAGCATAGTGGAGAAAATAATAAAAGTTAAAAACTAATCTTCCGATAGCCTTTTACGCGGTGACCTTCCCTCTTCCGGTGGAGAGTTTGCATCCTCATATTTAATATAGGCGTTGATAATTTTTTGCACTATGGGATTTCTTACAATATCAACTTCTTTAAGCTCAACCGTTCTTATGCCCTCATTCAAGGTCTTTAGTATACTTAAAGCTGAAATAAAACCGGATTTTACCCTTGCCTCCAGATCAATTTGGGTAATATCGCCTGTAACGACAGATTTGCTTCCCCTACCCATTCTAGTCAAGAACATCTTCATCTGTTGGTAGGTTGTGTTCTGAGCCTCATCAAGAATGACAAACGAATTGTTAAGACTTCGTCCTCGCATAAAAGCAAGTGGAGCAACCTCAATAACTCCACGCTCAATTAGCTTCCTCGTTGGGTCGAAACCCAATATATCATTTAAGGCATCAAAAAGAGGAACTAGATATGGATTGACCTTTTCCGCAATTGTTCCAGGTAAGTAGCCTAGACTTTCCCCCGCTTCAACAGCAGGACGTGTCAGCACTATTCTATTCACCAAGCCCCGCTTAAAGTGTGAAATTGCTGAAGCTACGGAAAGAAATGTTTTCCCCGTCCCAGCTGGACCAAAGCAAAGGGTTAAATCGCACTCTTCGATTGAACGAAGAAACTCTTCCTGTCCTGGCGTTTTTGGAACAACCTTCGGAAGAAATGGAAGATATTCAGTATAGGATCGCTTTTCAACTGCTACTTCTCCTGTGGAAACTTCTAGAACACGTTCCCTAACCTCTTCCTCTGAAATATAACCAACCTTTCGAATCGTGCGATGAATCTCTTCAATAATGGATAGAGCATTCTCAACCTCACTTGGATTTCCAACCAGGTGAAGGGTCAAACCCCGTGTATAAACTTTAACAGGCAGGTATCGTCTTATTAGACGTAGATTGCTGTCAAAATCGCCAAGAACTTCCTGCATCTCCGTTCTGTCTCTGAAATGAACGCTCTCAGAGACAATAGAACCTTCTGCCTCAGGAAGGATTTTCTCGGATGCTTTTTCCGCCTTCTTAGACAAACCTTAAGCTTTATATTTTACCAAATTTAGGAGACTTGATTGTTGATTTTTCGTTGCAGTGAGGCGTAAATGTAAGCTCCGAGCCATGCAGACTGGTATAAGCCCGCGCTTGTTAGGTAAAATTTGCTAGGATTTTCTTGAATTCTCTAATCACCCTCTTTACTTCAACCTTTGTTAAGAGATGGTAAATTGGGAGACTAATTTCTCCTCTACCAATCTTTTCAGCCACAGGAAAATCACCTTTCCTATAATCAAGGAGCTTCTGATAATAGCTCATTAAGTGAATCGGTTTATAATGCACTGAGCACTCTACTCCTCTCCGATAAAGCTCTAGAATTATCCTATCCCTCTTAGAAGCCAAGTTATTATCAGTGAGAACTAATGGAAACAGATGATAGGAGCTCTTGGAGTTGCTTAGCTTTCTCTGAAACATCAAGCCATCAATTTTTGAAAATTCCCGCTCGTATTCAAGGGCGATCTCTTTTCTAATTTCAGCATTCTGCCACGCTCTCTTCAGTTGAACTAGGCCGATTGCCGATTGGACGTCGGTGAAATTGAACTTATATCCCGGCAATACAACATCATAGTTTGATGCAGGCGTATTGCGGCTATAACTTTTTGCGATACCATGCAAATGCCAAGCTTTTGCTTGCTCCAAGTGGCTCTTACGCTTCGTGACAAGCATACCTCCCTCAATAGTGGTTATGCCCTTGGTAGGGTAAAAGGAAAAACAGGCAAAATCGGAAAATAAACCAGAATGCTTTCCAAAGATTTCTGCTGGAAAAGCGTGTGCACAATCTTCAATTAGAAAAAGCCCATGCTTCTTCGCAATCTTTACGATTTCAAGCATATTGCAAAAGGAGCTTCCAAAATGGACACAAATTATGGCTTTCGTCTTGCTTGAAATCGCAGATTCTATTTTCTCTTCATCTAGACAGAAAGTATCCTCGCGGACGTCAACAAATTTAGCTCTTCCACCCAACCTTACAACAGCGTTAATCGGTGAGACGAAACTAAGAGGACTTACAATTACTTCGTCACCATAAGAAATCCCAATAACCCTAAGAGCTAGTTCAATGGCAGAAGTGCATGATGATGTGGCAAGGGCATACTTAGCACCGATAAAGTTAGCGAACTTTTCCTCAAACTCTCTAGTCAGTGCGCCCCTTGTTAGCCAGCCAGTTGAAAATACCTTCTTTATCTCAGATAATTCCTCTCTTCCAATATCAGGCTGGTGAAAATGTATTAGTCTTTTTTCTTTTTGCACTTGATTTTTCAATACACAACCCGATTCAGCTTAGTTTTTTTCCATAAAGTCCTGTTTTACCATAAGTATTTTAATTCTTAAGCTTCTAACCCTATGTTATAATTGGACTAATTGTACAAGGAGTAAGTGTAATGAAAAGACACCTTTTATGGCTAAGTGTTATTACTCTTTCCCTTGGAATTGTACTTTCAAATCCCTCTAAGGCTGAAGATAAGTCTGAAGATGCCCACTTTGCTGGTTCATCAGTTAAGTTATACTCCAAGGGTTACTCCCATATAGATGTTGGCTATTACATTCAAAAGCTAAAAGATATCTTCTTCACTGAGGAATTTAAGAAGAAATATCCAGTTGCAGGTATGATAGAAAAATTTTATAGAGATTTAGGTTACTTTGCGATTAAAGATTACATCTACGAAAGTAGGATGAGCAATGTCAAAATCTACTCAAAGGAGACCCTCTTACTATCCAAGGACTATCCTGATTCCATACTTTACATTCTCGTGCAACTTCCTGATAGGAATTTTAAGATAGGATCATTATTTGCGGAAAGCGACTATGTGTTCCTTCTTGCCATAAACAACTATCAAGAGGTAGGGAAAATACTTTTCAGCAAGGCGATAGATGCTTTCAAAAGTATGGGTGAAGCTCCACCTGAATTGAACCAAATGATGGGCTTTCTGCAGTTCTTTCAGGTAAGGGAAGAGCTTAAGGACGCTCTAGGGAAGGAGCTAGACATCCTTTTATTTGACACCCCAAATATTACGCCCCCCCCAACTTCACCACAGGACGTATTCTTCGCGGTAATTACCTCGGTGGAAAATTATCAGAAAGCTGAGGAACTTCTAAAGACCGCCAGCGGTGTGCTTGGCTTTTCGATGAATAATCCTTCTTTCGAAAGCTCAGAATGGAGGTTTTATGAAATTTTACAAAGCAATGTATTCTTGGGTCTCACAGGAGAATGGCTTGTGCTAACCAGCAAGCCAAAGGAATTCGTAAAACTCGTCATAGAAAACAGAAGTAAATTTCATCAAGACCTCCCCTGCTCCAATGTTTTTATGCGCATAAATGCGAACCGATTGTTCCGTGAGTTGGGTGAACCTGCCATAGAAATGCTCCGCCAAAAAATGCCATCTTTAGCCACAAGGGAAATAGCTTACTTCTTTGACATAACTCCAAACACCGAACTTGGAAAGATTGAAATTACCTGCACTCACGGACCCGATAGTTTCGTCACTGTAACTGAGATGGATGACGAAGTTGTTAATGGAGCTCTTTATTTAATTACTAACGCTCTCGAGTTCGCCGTTATGAAGGGAATGGAGATGAAGAAGGAGCATATGCATATGGAAATGGAAGAGGAAGAAGGGAATTATGAAGAAGAGGCGTTTGATTCTCGCGTTCCTTTCTGAAGACTTAAAAGACAAGCTACCTAAGAGAGCGCTAGTATTCTAGCCTGTTCCAATAATTTGTAAAATTTGTAGTAACTATACCTATGAATTCGCGTGCAATTATCAAGAAGAGATGGCAATTAACTCTTCTGCTAGTATTTGCCTTAGTTCTTCTACTATGGTTTGCTAGCAAATCCGAGCTAACTTATAAACCAATAAACCTGCCAGTTGCCATCCTCGTTGCCCTTGTTGGATGGCTCGTATGTTTTTTCGCTTGGCTTAAACTTGAAGATAAGAAGAATTATGCCAGGGAATGCTTTCTTATTATTCTCGGGGCATTTCTGCTCTTTGCACTCTTTCCATCCATCTGGCAGTGGACTTCCCACTTGTCCCTTACAAAATGGCTTTTCAATGGAATTCCCGCTACAAGATTCATCTCTGAAATTCTCTACTACGTTGTTTCAATTCTACTCGCCATTTTGGCAATGCGGATAGGTTATGGGGATGAATGGAAAGTAAAGTACTTTATCCGATTTGAAATGCATTTTAGAGACCTTCTAGTAATTATTGGTCTTTTTTCGATAACAGTTTTTGCTCTTCTCCTCTGGTTTGCCTACTTCGCAACGGGTAAGGAGGAGTGGAGTGCTTTGGGTTCAACCGCTGGTTGGGCTATCGTATTTGGCATACTATCGTCTCTTCTAAATGCTACCGCTGAAGAATTTTGGTTCAGAGGCTTTTTCTTGTCGGGCTTTACGCGTTTGGGCTCCCCACCCTTCGCACTAACACTACAGGCACTTTTGTTTGGTTTCATCCACTTAAAGGACGGCATACCTCAAGGTGCAACTGGCTTCATTCTAACTGATCTCTGGGGTTTTGCGCTTGGTTATTGGACTATCATAAGAGTTAGCCTTTGGGCGCCACTTATTCTTCACTTCTTAACTGATCTTTTTATCTTCTTTTCGGTGAATAAAGATATCTTTCACTAAATTCTTTCTTACTACCATAGAAGATGCAAGAGAAAACCAAATTGCAATTTTTTTCTCGTAAAAAAGCTTAAGTCTAAATTTGTAATCCGAAGCTTTGTTGCTTAACTCTTCCGAGAAACGATGAAAGCGAATGCAGTTTTATCGTCAAATCGGAAAGAAAAGAGAGTATTCTCCCTAGGCTTTTCAGCCAGAGCCTGCATGAGATGCTCTTGCATTGCGTACTCACGTAAGATAAAAACCCAGTATTCCATATGTTCGCAGAACTCAAGATAGGAAAAGAGAGTGCCTAAGAGTGCCTGAATAGATTCAAATCGTGAGCCAAGATAAGTTTCAGGTTGAAATACGCTTGAGAGCTTGAAATCGGGATTAACCACCAATTCTCTTGTCAACAGGCTTGGTGGAAGTTTGCGATAGCCGGTATGTGGTGGTAAATCTACTATGAGAACCCTTGTGGAAATAGACATAATCTCCTCATGGGCAAGGCGAAAATGGGCTTCATTCACCTCGCGATTAGTTCGGAAAAGCCTCTTTACCTCAGAAGCGTAAAAACTTACAAGCCAGGAAAGCTTTGGAGAGTTTTTCAATCGCTCAGAGCTATCAATTGAACTGTAAAATCGCGCCAAATGCCAAAGAAGCAAGTTCAAACAAGCTTTATGGTAAACAGTTTCACCCGAGAGTTTAATCTTCTTGCTTTCTTCTATGAAGGACCAAACGGGTTTGGGAAGTTGTAGTGAAGCCCGAGAGGAAAATTCAACTCGCTCAGGCTCAAAGTCCAAATCCTGGGCTATCTGGATGAGGCGCCGCATATCTATTGCTGAGAGGAGGAAATCATCACCCTCAATTAGACAAAGGTTCATTTCATAAGCTCCAGGAAAGAAGGAGTTAGCAACAACCCTTGCCCTAATATTCTTTTTAATGAATGATTCAAAATTTCCTGAAACAGTGTTAAGACAAAAAACCGAAGAGTATTTATCGAGTCTTAGTGCCTCGGTAATAAAATGAGGGTAAAGAGCAAACGCTGGAAGCTTTCTAATCACGCTTCTCGCTCCAGAGATTCCAGGTCAAAGTCATACTGATATCTAGCAATCCCGGTATCAAATTGGCGACCGTACGAATCCGCGAACTTTTGGCGAGCCCTTGCACTTCTCTGAATTGTTATCTGAGGAAGATATGCAAGAAAATCCGCCACGTCCGCTAAGTATAATATTCTTGACAAAGCAGGAATTTGATTACCTCTTAGCCCATCAGGGTAGCCGGTTCCATCCCACTTCTCATGGTGATGCCTTACCGCTAGAGTGACCTCAGTAAACCCCGAAAGCGGTGAAAGTATCTCTGCGGAATAAACGGGATGCTTTTTTACAATCTCAAACTCTTGCTCACTAAGAGAGCCTGGCTTTTCCAAAATGGAGTTTGGTATACCCATTTTCCCTATATCATGAAAGTAGCCAGCGAGTTCTAACGTTTCTAGTTCAAGTTGGGATAGACCAATTCTCTGCCCAATTCTTCTTGCTAATCTGGATACCCTCTTTGCATGAGAGCCAGAGTCACTATGCTTTGCTTCAAGCAGAGTCATAAAAAAATTTACCATATTAGTTATGTAGTCCTGTTTGAGGGCTTTTGAGACACGTTCATCCTCCTCCAAGATGTGAAGTATTTCAAGCTCATCTTCAGATATTGTTGCATCATCAAATGCACCCTTCTCACATAGCGAAATCGCAGGCTCGACAAGGTGAGGGTTGAACTGAATTCCTGAGAGCTTTCTAAGCTCTTCCCGCCACTCGGAAGGCCTAGAAAATAGACCCTGACGCCTAATATTGTCTAGCGCATCACATAGGCTTACGATATAGGCGGAAATGGCCACCTCATTTGCCATTAAGCCCTCCGGGTATCCCGTGCCATCCCAACGTTCATGATGCCAAAAAACAATTCTAGCCGCTTCCTCTAGAACCGGTATCTGCTCTACAATTTGTCTGCCAATCTTTGTATGAGTGCTCAGTAGCTGAAACTCGTCCTCATTGAGCTTGACCTTTCTGTGGAGTAGGCTGTCTGGGATACCAATCTCACCCACATCATGAAGAAGACCGCCAAAGTATATCTGGGCTAGTTCATAACTCTTTGTAATACCAATAGCCCTTGCTAATCGCAAACTCATAGCGCCGACGCGCTCAGAGTGGTTAACATCCTTGTTCTCCGCAAGGTTAACAACCTTGGAGACTGCGCTTGTAAGCTCTCTAAATAACTGCACACCACTCACATCTCCATAATTCGCTTGAAAAAAAACCTCAAACAATGTCCTCTACTACCTCCTTACCAGTGAGAGGTGGGAAACAGACACGATTTCTCCCCTCATTTTTGGCACAATATAGAGCTTTGTCCGCAGCTGCAATTAAACTCTCCTTATCAATAGCCATTTGGGGAAAAGCTGCTAATCCAACGCTAACAGTTAATGGAATTTTCTTGCCGCGATAAGTGAAATTATGTTCTTCCACGAGAGAACGAACCTTTTCGCCTACTACCCTAACTACTTCTAAATCCGCCTGGGGGATTATCACCGCAAACTCCTCACCGCCATATCGGGCGATAATCTCAGTCACCCTCAAGCCCTCCTTTAGAACTCTGCATAACTCCGCAAGAATATGATCTCCCGCTTGATGACCAAGCGTATCATTAATCTCCTTGAAGTGGTCAAGGTCTATCAAAGCAAGCCCGATTGAGTAGTTGTAGCGCTTAGCTCGCGACATCTCACTTTCCATAAACGCCTCAAACTGTCTCCTGTTGTATACGCCTGTTAAACTATCCGTGATTGCCATCTCTTGTAGTTTCTGCGTGAGGACGATATTACCTATAATTTGCTTTAAGTGACCACCAAAAGTAGCAAGAAACCTATAATCATCTTCGGTAAATTCCGGAGGATTAGCGCGATTCAAGAAAATTAGTCCATAGTTTTGGTTGTCAACATATAGGTCATACGTCATATAAGAGTGTACTGCGCAAATTTGAAGTAATGGATTCTGGATTTCAAAATCAAGCAATCTTTGCGCTCTGGTTTTTGCGGGTGAGGCATGAAATTTTGGATAAAAGCTTTCTATCAGTTCCATCGTCTCTCTATCTCTTCTAGTTAAATCCCAGGTGTATCCTTCATCTAGTATTTTCTTGAATTCCCCATAAACCTTCGGATCAAAGGAATTAACGAAAGTAGTAGATAAAATCTTTTCCAGCCTGTCAGGCTTTTCACCTCTTGTCTCCTCGCCCTTGAATTTGGTAAATATCACTCGGAAAAACTGGGAGTTGAAATAAGCAACACCATCATCTGCTTCAAGAATTACCATTAGTCTTGTCAACAAATTCTCAGGTAGAGTTGTGTCAACGAGGAAATCATCTTTCGTTAAGGATGAAACGGACGCCAATAGGGATAGTTCCTGAACCTGCCTAAATACAATGTTTTCAACAAGATGAATATACTCTTGGAACATACGTACTCTTACTTCCTCGCTCTTGAATCGTGCAAGGTATTCTTCCATTAGAAGAGATGAATTTTGCTCGGTTGTTCTTTTACGCCCGAACTCAGTCATTACGCTAAGAATGTCCTCTCCTAGGCGGAAAATTTCCTCAAACTCTAGTTGATAATGCAGACCCCGAGAACCAAGCCTTAGAAGCGTTGCCAGAAAAAAGGGAAACTCTCCCTCCATAATTGACTTAATTGCAGAGCTGATTAGGCCTCGGACAAGGCGCTTCCCTTCAGATTCGCCCACCGGCTCAACAACGTTTTCACAACGCTTATAAACTTCATTTGTTAAATCACTAATGTGAGCCTTCAGATGAAGGCAGAGATTAAGCCTCTCCTCTAATTCCGCTACTACGGATTGACGACTATTCATAACAGTATCTTTGTTGTCCGTAAAGACAACTTGCCACACACAAGATTAAGTATTCTTCTCACGATCATACTCGTAACCCCATCCAAACTTTGCCCTCAAGACTTCAAGAAACGTCGGCCCTCCGATCCGAGCTACTTTTAATGGCAAATCCCTTAACCTAACCCTCAGCTCGTCCCCGACCTTCATTTGCCCCAAGATGTATCCATCCAAGGAAATATGAACCTCAGGATATTCTTCCGCTATTGTTAGCCTAACTTCTCTGTCACTTCCAATCACCATCGGCTTCGCGTAAAGAGAATGGGCGCATATCGGAGTAACAAGCAAGAGCTTCAAGCCCGGTTCAACTATGGGACCACCTGCGGATAAGGAGTATGCGGTTGAACCAGTCGCTGTCGCGACAACCACGCCATCAGCCTTGAAAGTTCCTAATATTTCCTCATTGACCCAACAAGTGATGGAAACTAGCCTTGTAAGCTGACTTTTACCCACAACTGCGTCGTTAAGAGCCACATATCTCTCCGTTGTTCCGCTTCTAATTGAACGAACATCTAGGACATACCTTTCCTCTATGCTGTAATCCCCACTCTTAATCGCAGTTAGAACATCCGTCAGACGCTCCACTGGAAGATTGCACAAGAAACCAAGGTGACCGAACTCTAGTCCAATAATGGGAATGTTGAGCTCCGCCGCCGCAACAGCACCAGCTAAGAAAGTACCATCCCCCCCTAGAACGAGGACGAAATCCGCAACTGGATAGTGCCTATCCGACCTTGTATCCATCGTTAGAATTTCGTAGTCAATTCCCAGCCCTTCAAACTCTGGCAAAACCTTCTTATCAAGAAACTCTTTCGTTACCGCTTGGGGATGAAGCTTTAAGAGTACCCTCATAAAAGTTATTCAATTTTATCACTTTGAAGCCTCTATTATTAAAAGGATTGTGGACAGTAATAGACCACGAATAGATGAGGAGATTCATGAGCGCCAAAATAAAGCTTATATCTTTTAGCCACTTCACCCTAATTTGCAACTATCTTCGTTCAGCTACCATTCCTGTTATTGGACTTAAGCATGGAAAAATATCGCACTAATGCTTCCCGATACTAGAAATGATTTTCTCAACTTGGTCAAACTTTCTCCCTGGCACCCTAACTTCACCCTCCCTCTGAGTAATTTTCAAACTATCTAAGAATTCTAAGAAAGGAATTAGGAACTTTCTAGTTACACCAAGAATTGATTTAGCTTCTTGAGTAGAGATTTGTTGCGTTTCTTGCATTCTGCTTACGACTTTCAAGCTCCAATCTTGAAAATCGATACCTGTAATAAGAACTCCCTTACCAAGATGAACAAGCTTACCATTAGAGATTAACCATGAAATTATGTTTCTTGCACCAGGAAAATCAGAGCTTAGAGCCAAGAGTGTTGGATAATTTTCAACGCCACTCTGAAACCTTGCCAGTATTCTTTCTCCCACCGCTCTGAGATCAGGAGGTAGCGCGCTATCTTCACTGATCACCACGTTCCCATCCTCAAACTTTAGTCCTAGCTCTAAGATTAATTTTGAGATATGCTCCTCAGAAAGCTTCTTCAATATGCACTCATCCTGTAAAATTGTGGAAAGAGGTACCTTAGCCTTGCTTAGATTAGTCTCTCTAAACTTTACTAAGTTGACTTTCAATCTATTAAGTTCCTCCTGAAGCTCCTTGCGAGAGAAAATAATTTCTCCATCCCGTCCGAATTCATTGTTATTAAGCTTCTCTGATAGTAAGTCAAAAGCGAGGGAAAAATCATTAAACTGCAACAAGGAAAAGCTAGTATAAAATGTTCTGCTCACATAACCCTTGAAAACAAGCTGACTGAGTAACGCTAAGATGGCAAGAGAAATTTCGGTAGGCGAATCTTTAGAGGCAGTTATGAGAAAAAGCCTCTTTAATTCATCAATCTTCGTTACCAGAGTTCTCTTTGTCTTTGGAGCTGGAATAGCAAGGGGAATGAGGAAACCGCCAACTATTACGCTTCTAACACTTGTTCTATATACAATAGCAGAGCAACCAATGGGAATAGGAATATCAACCTTTCCTCTGATAAATCCAAGATGAATCTGCGAGAAAAGATGAAATAATAAAATTTCATTAAACTCGCATAATCTGCTACCAAATATTAAATTGAACTTCTCTTTAGCCCTGGCAAGGGTTGTTGATAACTGCACCTCTGGTTTAAGCGCATCAGGTGGTTCAACAAGTAGAATGAAAAAGGAACTAACAGGTTCATTAATCTGCTTAGTAAGTATCAAGTCACCCTGAGATATTTCCTCTTTTTTTACGCCAACAAGATTGAACGCAGTCCTAAAGTTGTGTCTTGCTAAACTAACCTCAACCCCACCCTGCTCAATAGATCTAACCCTTACCTTTCTAGACTTTGGGTAAAGGTAAAGTTCATCGCCAATACTAACCTCTTGTCCACGAAGTGTGCCCGTAACAATAGCCCCACGACCTTTCGCGGTGAAAATCCTATCTACAAAGTAGTAACCCACGGAATAGGACGTGGAAGCCTCATCCGCCCTTATCGCCATTTGAAGAATTTCCTCTCTTAACTCCTGGAAACCAACCATTGTTTCCGAAGAATATTGAACTATTCTTGAATTCTCCCAATAAGTACCCTTGGTGATACTCCTAATCTGACGTTTTACATCGTCCACTCTATCCATTGAGACTTTATCAATCTTTGAGATGACAATTAAGCCAAGCCTCGTCGGAGAGTAGAGACTTGCCCGTAAATGCTCCAATGTCCCTGGCATAATTCCATCATCTGCAGAAACAACTAATATCGCTCCATCTATGCCTAGAACTCCTCTTAGCATTTTCCTAAGGAACATCTCATGACCGGGAACGTCTATGAATGATATGCGATACTTTGTCGATTCACTAATCTTTCCCAAATCAATGAGTTGCGCTCTTAACTTAGGAAATTCATTTAGTTCTGGTTCCCAAAATGCAAATCCAAGCTGAATTGTTAGCCCACGCTCCTTTTCCTCGGGAAGGTGCATAGGATTTACTCCCGTGAGCCTTTCCAAAAGGGTACTCTTCCCGTGATCGGTGTGTCCTAAAACTCCAATAACAGCCATATAAATTATTTTAGACTAGAGTTAAAGCCTCTCTACTTTCACTGTCTATGATTTGCCTGAAAAAAAGTAGATTTTTCACCAAGTGCCAACTGATAGAATAAAAGTGAAGTGAAGATAAAGTCCGATCCAGAAAGTGAACTAGAAATTCTAATAAGGGCAAGGTATCCCATTATTTACGTGGAGAGCTATGAGGAAGCAAGAGTGGAGGAGGTGTTAAAGCGCATAGCTCAGAGGAGGGCGAAAAAGTTATACATTTAGACTTGCACTGATGGTCTGATCTTGCCTCAAGCTAAAGCGAGCGATCCCGAAACACTCACCCATTCAACCGTTGAGCCTGATAATGTTCTTTTAAGTATTCGTCTCAGCAAAGAAAACGCAATTTACCTTCTGAAAGATTTTCATCCATATCTTGAAAACCCAAAAACTGTGAGAAAACTTAGAGATCTCGCTACTGAACTAAAGAGCAGTTATAAAACAGTGATCCTATTATCGCCAGTAAGAAAAATACCGGTAGAGCTGGAGAAAGAAGTAGCCATTTTAACATTCCCCCTTCCAGCGGATTGAGCACGTTAAAAGAATGGCTGAGGAAGCGAGGTAAAGCGTTTTCAGAGAAGGCACGCGCCTTCGGGCTTCCCGCCCCGAAGGAAGTGCTTCTTATTGGAGTGCAGGGTTCTGGCAAGAGTTTGACTGCGAAGGTGGTTAGCAGTTTCAGGCAGATCCCTCTTTTACGACTGGACATTGGCGGTCTCTTTCGATCCGGGATTGGTATGAGCGAAGAAAACACCAGAAAAGCTCTTCGTGCTGCAGAAACTATCGCACCTTGCATCCTTTGGCTCGACGAGATTGAAAAGGGTCTTGCTGGTTTTCAGAGTTCAAAAGTTTCTGACGCGGGAACTACCGCAAGAGTCTTCTCCACCATTGTTACTTGGCTTCAGGAAAAGGGAAAACCTGTCTTTGTCGTTGCCACAGCTAACGATATATCTCAACTGCCACCTAAGTTGTTACGAATAGGTAGATTTGACGAGATTTTCTTTGTAGACCTTCCAACTGCGGAAGAAAGAAAGGAGATTTTTTCGATTCACATAAGAAAGATAAGAAGAAATCCAGAAAATTATAACTTGGAAAAGCTAATTGAAATGAGCGATGAATTCTCTGGGGCAGAGATTGAACAGGTTATCGTAAGTGGATTGTATGACGCATTCTACGAGAATAGAGAATTAATTCAGGAAGACCTTGAGCGCGCAATTAAAGAAACGATGCCTCTATCTCAAGCTATGCGTGAGCAAATTCAGTCCCTACGGGAGGGGGCAAAGGGTAGAGCTAGATTTGCCAGTAAATTAACGTAAAGAACTTCTATAAAGCCCACTTCTGAAAAATTTTACGATTTTTGGAAAAATTTTTCTGTTAGTAAAGTTTTCATAAAGCTAGCAGGAGTCGGAAATGAAAGGCGGTTATTCTGTTTTAGTGCTAGCAATTTTAGCTTTTTACTTCTCCTTTTGTATCCCGAGATCTACCGCGCAACTCGTGGAAAGGTTTTTAGTTGGGACAAGGTTGAATACGACCCAACTAACACGGTTGAATAAAAGATAGTTTCAAGAGACACCGAAGTTACAGATGAAAGGCGCTCACTGCTTCTAACCGTATACTTACATCCAGATGCTACTTTGGAGCAATCAAGAAACACACTCTTCAAGATTCTCCGAAAGGCAGTAACAGAAGATTCAAACTTTGACTCGGGAATGGTTAGAGCATTTCGTTATGGCGAAGCTGTAGAAGGTGGCTTTGTGCATACAATGGGGAAAGGTGTTTGGGGGGCCGGTGGAAGATTGGTTTTTCTCCAAAGCCTGAAAAACGAGCCTTACCAACTACACTTCTTTAGCCCCTTAGCCTACAGAGAGTTACAAAAAGAAGTGGAAAGACAGACAGAAATTCGCAAAGCTGAAGCACGTAGTAGTACCCCTGACGGTGACAAATGTTACACGACTGCAAGAAGAGTCGGCAAAAACGGTGGTGGGAGAGCAAAGGACTACGGTCGGAGCTTTTACCTCAAAATTTAGGAACATTAGTTCATGTCATCCTCTCTCTTTCACTCTAATCATACATTTTCCTATACTCATATTTCCGGCGGAACTGAATAGGCGTAATCACGAAAAGAATTAGCTACGCGTATCAGGCTTTCAGGTGTTGTAGGCAATTGTTCATCTCTAAAAATATCGCCAAACAACACGTAGCGTCTAGCAAAAATCATCGGAAGAAGTGTATGTAGTTGAAAGAAACTAATTTCGCGTTCAAGAAATCTTTTAACCAATGCCTCATTTATGGCACAGAGTGCGCAAGGCTCCCACCAAGAACCGCGACCAGCTTCGTAACAAAGCTTGACCGCGGGAAACCGTTCACAATCTAGCTTGAAAAATTCAAGCTTTCCAATTTCAGTAAGTTCCGCAGAGTCAATTAATCCATCGATTCGCTCAGGTGCAGTTAGCGCATACTGAATTGGAACTGCCATATCAGTTTTAGAAAGCTGAGCAATGGTACTCCCGTCGATGAAACTAACTAGCCCATGTATAACACTTTGTGGCTGTATTATTACCTCAATCTTCTCAAGAGGAATGGAAAAGAGGTAATGCGCTTCTAAAACTTCAAGGCCCTTGTTAAAGAGAGTAGCGGAATTAATAGTTACAGTAGCTCCCATTTGCCAGGTTGGATGTTTAAGAGCTTCCTCGTGTGTTAGTGACTTTAACTCATCAACGCTCTTATTGAAGAATGGCCCTCCAGATGCAGTAAGAATAATCTTCTCCACCGTTTTACGCTTACCTGCTAATAAACATTGATAAATAGCGGAATGTTCACTGTCAATTGGCATTACGCGAATGTTTTTTTCCGAGATAATCGGCATAAGTATAGAGCTTCCAGAAACAAAGGCTTCCTTGTTGGCAAAAAGAATTTCCTTTCCCCTGAGAACTGATTGATACATTGAAGGAAAACCTGAAATCCCATCAAGAGCACATACCACCGCATCAATTTCATCTATCTGAACCACCGTCGTGAGAGCCTCTTCGCCCATCAGAAGCTTTATACCCAGTTTTGCAAACTCGGGCGCAAACTCAATGGCTATCTTCTCGTTAGTTAAAACGCAATACTTTGGCTTGAACTCACTCGCCTGCTCTAGTAAAAGCTTGCCGTTACTCCTCGCGGTCATTGCTATGACCGTAAACCTTTCCCTATGCCTTCCTACAACGCGCAGAAAATTCCGACCAATGCTACCGGTAGAGCCTAATATACAAAGCCTTTTCATACAATTTTGAGTGGCTAATTCGTTATAGTTGATTAAGCCTCTCAGTAATTATAAAAACCCCTGCCACTCTTTCTGCCGAGAAGCCCCGCATGAACGTAACGCTTCAGTAGTTGTGGCGGTCGAAACTTCTCATGCCCAAGCTCAGTGTAAATACTCTCGCAAGCGTGGAGGAAAACATCCAACCCAACCAGATCCATTAGCCTAAATGGCCCCATAGGCCATCCTGCACCAAGTTTCATAGCCTCATCTACTTCCTGGACATTCGCTATTCCCTCTTCCACAACTTTCATCGCTTCTACCGCCATCGCCACAAGAACACGATTGACTACAAAGCCCGGTGTTTCCTTGACTAGGATGGGTGTTTTATCAAGCCTAGTCACAAATTCTTGGCAGGTTTTAACCACCTCTTCGCTCGTTAGTAATGCAGGCGCAATCTCCACAAGTTTCATTTGACTGGGTGGATTGAAGAAATGCAGTCCAATAAAGTTCTCCTGCCTCCCAAATGCTCTGGCAAGTCGTGTTAGGCTTAGACTGCTCGTATTTGTTGCAACAATGGCATCATCCTTTATCTCTTTTCCCAAGCGGGAGAAAAATTCTTCCTTCACACTGTAACTCTCAAGAATTGCCTCAATCACAATATCGGAATCTAATATGACAGATAAATCAATAGCAACATTGATCCTATCTAAGATGCACTTTCTTTCCTCATCATCAATATCCTTCCGCAACAACCTCAAGAGCTTTTCCATTTTTCTCTTACCTTCTTCAATTGCTGGCTCATACACCTCATAAACGCCGACCTTAAAACCACTCAAAGCGCAGATAAGTGCAATTTCTCTACCCATAGTTCCAAAGCCAGCTATGCCAACCTTTTCGATATTCATTCTTTGACCTCCTTGAAAATGTAAAGGTTAAACATACGCCTTATGACGCCAAAAATCAACTCATTTGATTTTATGATGACAAAATACCAATGCTAAAAGGGTATAAGCTTAAAATTGCGGTAAATTAATATTTAGAATTAAATAATTCAATGAAAAAGTATTGGAAACTAATGTTATAATCCAAATAGGTGCGAGAGTTTCCACAAAAAGTAATCCTTATTACAGGAATGAGCGGAGCTGGCAAGACGACCGCTCTCAGATGCTTTGAAGACCTTGGTTATTTCTGCGTTGATAACGTTCCACCCCAACTTATTGAAACGTTTCTCCACCTGCTATCCGAAATGAAGGGAAGACCCGAGGGGGTTGTATTTGTCTGCGACGTGAGAAGTGGTGCGTTGTTTGATAGCTTAGAATACGTTTGGGAAACCTTGAGGGAAAAGGCTCAGTCAGCTTCCCTCATATTTTTGGATGCAAGCGACTCAAAACTGATACAACGATTCAGCGAACTAAGAAGACAGCATCCGTTATCAATGGCTAGGATTTCAAATGAAGAAGCTATAAAAGAGGAAAGAAAGAGACTTGAAGCTCTAAAAGAAATTGCAACGAAAGTCATTGACACCACAGAACTTACCTCCAGTAAGCTTATAGAAACTTTGAGAAGCCTGTTCATTTCTCCTGATGCTCACTTTACCCCAACCGTAACTATAATGAGTTTTGGTTACAAGTATGGCGTACCAGCTGATGCAGACTTCGTCTTTGATACCCGCTTCCTGCCCAATCCCTACTACGTTGATGAGCTCAAAGGTTTAACTGGAATATCTGGGGAGGTTAGAAACTTTGTTTTATCTGGTGATTCCGCAGAATGGTTTGGGGATAGGATAGTAGAAATTGTAGAAAGAACTCTTCCAGGTTTTGAAGGCATTCAAAAGCTGAATGTGCAAATATCTATAGGTTGTACAGGTGGGAAGCACAGAAGTGTAGCGCTAGCGGAATGGTTAAAGGAAGCCCTTGAAAGACAGGGAAGGCGTGTGAGAGTAATCCATCGGGATATTGATAGACCCTGAACTTCTAACTTTCTCGGTGCTCTTTTAGGATTAAGATATTGAGTTATTACCTTTTGATATTACCTTTATCGATTTCCGAAGCTAAGGTTAATAGTAGTTATTAGAATTTAATGGTATACTTTCACTATCATATAAGTGGGGTCCATCTGATAGAATTCCACAAAAGTTGTAAGAAAAACATACTAACAGTGTTTGGAAACTCGTAAACTTTTACACTGAAAGGAAATAGCAGAAAGTATTTAGAAATTTCCAACAGGAAGAAGTGATATTTACAATGGTTGACATAAAAAAAGGCTTATTTCTTAGAGCGCTGAATGGTGAAAAGGTTGAGAGAATACCAGTCTGGATTATGCGACAGGCGAGTAGATACCTGCCAGAACATATAGAATTAAGGGAGAGGGAAGGCTTTGAGAAGGCCATAAAGACGCCTGAACTTATTGCCGAATTAAGCTTACAGCCTATAAGGCGTTTCTCCCCTGATGCAGCAATAGTCTATTCCGACATCCTAATGCCCTGCGAAGCAATGGGAATGAAGGTAAGCTTTGATGAATCAGGTCCACACTTTACTAACCCAGTCCGAACCACAGAACAAATTAGCGCCTTGCACGAGCCTTACAGCGATGAAGAGCTTCCCTATGTTTTAGATGCGATTAAAGTATTGAAGGAAGAGTTAAATGAGCTAAAAATTCCACTTATCGGCTTTGTAGGAGGACCCTTTACAGTAACTGCATATCTGATTGAAGGAAAACCTTCCAGGAGTTTAGGCAATGTTAAAGCTATGATGCACCAAGCTCCTGATATGTTCCATCGTTTGGCTAGGCTGGTTACTTCCACATTGGCTAATCATCTTCAAGCCCAAATTCGTGCGGGTTGTGACGTGGTTCAAATCTTTGACACATGGACTGGCTTTCTCTCCACCGCTGACTTCCGTGAATTCTCATTTCCATACATTCAGGAATTACTCTCATCTGTGGAAAATACTGTTCCAAGGATTTACTTCACCGTTGATTGTATTTTCTTCCTGCCAGAGCTATCTGCAATTGGCGCAGACGCAATATCCGTTGACTGGAGAACTGATCTTGCCTTTGCTAGAGAACATATCCCGGAGGATATTGGAATACAGGGCAACTTAGACCCTACTATTCTCTTAGCTGATAAAGAACTTATCAAAGGAAGAGTGCTTAACACATTGCAGATTATGGATGGAAGACCTCGTTACATCTTCAACTTAGGACACGGCGTCCTGCCTCAAACCGATCCTGAAGCTATAAATGTCCTCGTAGAAGAAGTCAGAAAATTTAAGCCCACATGGACTGAATATATTTCCTAAATCCATATCAGGTTTGAGCTTAAACTTTGATACAGTAATCTGCGATGTTTCCGCTTTATATTTCTCAAACTCAATCCCCCGAGGTTGGATTTCTCACACGATTTAATCTCATCTAAGAAATATTCAGAAAATAGAATTACCACACGAGCACTATTTAGTCCTAATATGAGAGAAATGCAAGAGTAAGAGGGTAATGAAAGCAACGTGTAAGTTTTCAATAGCAGAAAATGACTTTTCAAGTAATACTTTATGAAGGCTCTAAATTCCGGTTACGCCTGATAACCTATTCGCCTAAACTCTTCTGATAATCATTTACACGCCAGATACCCTCAGCAATAACAGTATCCTTCTTCCTCCCATATATTCTGAAGTAAAAGAATTTGCTCTTATTCATCAAATTCTTCACCGCTTCCTCAATTACCAGATTTAGTTCGGAAAGTTGAGTTTCACGAACAGCGCCCATCTCCTCCGTTATTGGCTCTTCTGAAGTGCTAATGCCCATCACTCCTCTTAGTTTCATCTCAGCGCGCCTCCTAATAGTCCTATTAACTGCGGATTCGATGAGTTTTAACTCCGCCTCGTCCGTTATCTGAAAGATATAGCCATTCCCGGGGCTAAATTCTTTATGCCAGCTTTCAAAGAATCTGCCGGTAACTGGACTGGCGAAACGTGGAAACCACTCTTCTTTAAGGATTCTTTCGAATACTGTTTTATCCTGCCTTGCCCGCTTGAAAAGAGCTGACAGCTCATTTTGGTCACGGCTATGCCAAAGCTTCGGGGTGTCATCCCATCCTTTTATCTCCCTAAGCCCAGCAACGTTCATTCTGGCAATTAAAGCCTGCCAAGAGGTAAGGTCATGGGAATCAGTAAAAGTCCATTCCATTCTCAGTAGTAGCTTCTCTTCACGGGATAGTTGAGAATAATGACTAATTTTTCCCCACAACTTTTCCCCCTGAAAGGTTTTCGCTATATCCTCTATCACAGGGTAATCACCATTCTGCCAAATCGCGATAGCCTCATCTGAAGCCCGCTTGCGAGAAGATTCTTCATAAGTTAATAGTGCGGATAATCCTGATTCAGTTAGGGAAAGTTTGGGTAGCATTTCTGCTAGTGTGGCAAGTGTCTCAGATTTTAGACGAGCATCTCTTTGTTGAGCAGGAAGATTAGATTTTCGTTCCGCTTTCGTCTGAACGCAGGAAGAAACTATCAGCAGAACAACCAAGAACCCTCGCACAGAAAGCATATCAAGATTTTAGCAGTCGTAAATTTTCGAATGATGGCTCCAGCCTAATCCCCCAATCTCTTATGGTATGCTGGCAGTTATAGTTAGATGTGTGTAAAACATGCGTATTACCCTGCTTCAATTTCAGTAGCAGGGAGAATTAGTTGACCCTCCTCTCCCCTTTCCCGCCCAACAACTTCGCTCTCTTTCTCTTTTTGTGGGAAGTCAACGATAGGACCCTCGGCAAAGGCTCTCTTAATATCCTTTGTATCAATGGTGATTACCTCGCCACTTCCACGTTTGGATGGAAGGGAATACATTAAATCGAGTAGCAATTTCTCCGTAATACTTCTAAGACCTCTAGCACCGGTTCCACGTTTTTTTGCCATCCTCGCTATTTCCTTAAGCGCACCTTTGGTGAATCGTAACTCAACTCCATCTTGCTTGAAAAGGTACTGATACTGTTTTATCAAGGCGGTAGCGGGCTTATAAAGAATCTCAACTAAAGCGTTCTCGTCTAGCTCGTCTAGAACAGCCACAACAGGAAGTCTTCCAACCAGTTCAGGAATGAGACCATACTTGATAAGGTCCTCAGGCTCCACGTGGCGCAGTATTTCATACTTACTTTTCTCTGCACTCACCAATGCAGTTTCACCAACTGGCATCTGTCCACTAGCTCTAAATCCAATACCGCGCTTGCCTAACCTTCTTTCCACAATGCTTTCTAGCTTGTCAAATGTACCACCGCAAATGAAAAGGATGTTATTGGTGCAGATTTGAATAAAGTCATCCTGGGGATGTTTTCTTCCGCCATGGGGGGGGACATTCGCGATTGTTCCTTCAAGAATTTTTAAGAGAGCTTGCTGGACACCCTCGCCGGACACATCCCGCGTTATGCTGGGGTTCTCGCTTTTCCTAGCAATCTTGTCTATCTCATCAATATAGATGATGCCTCGCTCTGTTCTCGCAAGGACTTCCGCAGGAGAAGCATTAGGAGCTTGCGCCTGAGCAACTTGATAAAGCCTAAGAAGTATGTTCTCCACATCTTCACCCACGTAACCAGCCTCAGTCAAAGTTGTTGCATCCGCAATCGCAAAGGGAACATCTAGGATGTTGGCAATTTTCTGAGCCAACAATGTCTTCCCAACCCCAGTAGGACCAATTAAGAGAACGTTGCTCTTTTGAATTTCAACATCTGGCTCAGTGACCGCAGCTATGCGTTTGTAATGGTTGTAAACCGCAACCGCGAGAACCTTCTTGGCATAGTCCTGACTGATTACGTAGCGCTCTAGATAATCAACGATGTCTTTAGGTGTTGGAACCTGCCCCACGGGCAATCTAGAACGTGCTTGAAACTTAGGTCCATCCAGTAGCTCCTTGCAGATGTTAACGCAATCCTCGCAGATGAAGATGCCAGGACCCTTTATCATTCTAACGTTGCTTCTAGCTTGCTCTTCGCCGCAGAAGCCACAGCGGGGCGAGCCCGCATACTTACCACTTTCTTCCCCGGATGATGGCATAAATTTATTATACCAGAGAACGAAGAAACGGGTAAAAACCCCAAAAATGGCAGATCACACTAAATCTACTTCTCGTGCTTCCGGGAAAACGGATTTAACTTCAGCGACTGTTTTCTCGGCTAACTCAATCTCTTTACCTGCGTCTTCAACCTCTACCACAACCTCTTTGACTTCTCCAAAGTGTTTCTTCGCAAAATGCGAAATAATTCGCATATTGCTTGCCTCAGAAGCCAACTGAACGAAGTAACGAAAATGGTATGGATAGCGAAGAACAAGCTTTTCCCCTCTGAGGAACGGGATTGGCGCATCAAAGACAATGCAGAAAGTCGTTATGCTCTCCTTTCGCACATCAGCAAGAAACATACGCCAACGCTCATCATTGGCAATTGAATCAGGAAAATCAGTTGTTGAATGGTCGCTAGATGGCTGGTAGCTTGCAGAACTTTGTGCCTCAGGTTTACTAGTAGTTTCTATTGTAAAGAGAGCTGAAGATTCAGTTTCTTCCTCCGCTAAAGATGCTTCGCTCGCAGATAAAGATTCCGCTTTAGGCTTTTTCCCACCAATTATCGCTGAACCTGAAATGGATTCGGCCGCTATTTTTAATTTTTCAGGAAGTTCAAATAGTTTCCCAGTCTCATGCTCGGGAAGTTCCTCTGAAGGTTTCGTATGATTAAATTCAGGAAAAGGAGGTGAGCTGAGGTCATCCTCAGTTACATCAGTCCAATCGGTCTCTTCATTAGAAAGAAGCTCATCAGTGGCGGTCGGTTTGCTTTCAGATGATATCTCATTTCTAGACGTATCCACCAATGTTGATGGCTGAGCTTCAGCTATATTTAAGTTACTTGAAGAAGTTTTATCAATTGGAGACTTGATTGGAAGCGTCTCAGCAGAAGGAGCAGGAGCGTTTGCTGAATTAGCCCTAACCTTTTTAGATTTACCTTCAGAAGATTGAAAGGGCTCCAAAGTTGTCGCTTCAATTAAACTCAGAACTTTCACCAGGCGAAATAGTGTGATTCTAAGAAGCAAAGTTGGATTAGCCTCTCTTCTAAGGCGGTTGCTCGCCTCCCAGCATTCCGAAATGGCGGATATCAAAGCGGTATCAGAGACTTCAGGATAAGGTATGTTTCTGGACTGAGTCGCATTCCGTAAATTGGTGCGATTTAACAAAAACTTCTCAAAAACATCCGCAAGCTCCAAGAGAACACGCTCAGGGTCACGCCCAGATAAGATTATTTCCTCGCTAGTTGCGGAAACTTCCTCGTTTCTTCCTAATATAAGACTGACCGCAAGGTCAATGACCCTCTGAGGATTAACCAAATGAAAGAGTTCGTCTAGCTTTTCCTTTGTGACTACTCCGTCAGAATAAACAATTGCCTGCTCCAGAAGGCTGATAGCGTCTCTCACGCTTCCTTCGGAAAGTTTTGCGAGCTCCAGCGCTGATTCATCGGTGATACTAACATTCTCATTTTTGCAGATCTCCTTGAGCCTATTCGAGATAAGCTGTAAAGGCAGTCGGTAGAAGTCAAACTTGAGCGTGCGCGAGAGAATAGTTAGAGGAAGTTTGTGTGGTAGCGTAGTACAGAGGATAAGTATAACGTGAGGTGGGGGTTCTTCCAGCGTTTTAAGAAGAGCGTTGAAAGCGGCATCCGTAATCATATGCGCCTCATCAATAATGTAAACCTTGTAACGGAAGCGAAGTGGAGCGTAGTGAACCCGCTCTCGCAGGTCCCTTATATCATCAATTCCGCGGTTGGACGCCGCATCAATTTCAATGAAATCAGGCGCGCGATTCTCCGCGATGGAAGTACAGACTTCGCAAACCCCGCAGGCATCGCCGTCCTTACCGTTTTCACAGTTGAGGGCTTTGGCGAAAATGCGAGCGGCGGATGTTTTACCAGTCCCACGAGGACCACCGAAAAGATAGGCGTGAGAGATCTTCTCCTGCCTGATGGAGTTTCTAAGAAGCTGAGTAACGTGCTTCTGCCCCACCACATCCGCGAATTTCTGCGGACGATACTTCCTGTATAATGTTTGGTACATCGATTTGCTAACATTCATTATAACCTTTCGGAAAGTTACACAGTAAAAACCGATGTAACGAAAGCGTGATATTCATCTTTAGTAAAGATTATTTTCTACTATAGGACACTTGTTTGGTGGCGAAGTTTAGGTGAATCCCTTTTTGACGTTAGATAAGTCATACTGTATGATACTGTTCTCATACGAAACAAGTGGAGTCAGGAGGGAGATAATGACCCAGTACTGGTTAGTGAGAGCGTCTGGCGGACAATCTGCAGCGGAAGCCCGTATCGCTGAAAGAACAATTCGTTACCGAGTAATCTTTGCTTGAAAAACAGTTCAGCTCTGCCTATGATGTTTCCACTGTTGTTCACGCCTGAAGGAAACTTCGATGGCGTAAAATCCCTAGGAAGGAAGAAAATGAAGCGCGTCATTTGGCGTATCGTCGACACTCAAAAGTAGTAGTTCACCGAAGTTCTTCCTTCAACAACCACCTGGTTTACGTAGCGCACTACTCAAGCATCGAGTAGAACCTCTGCTTAACTTCGCCTGCGTCTTCAATCTGTTCTCTCAGGGCGTGATACGCGCGGTAAAGGTATGGCTTAAGCTCGGGAGCGATTACCCTATCCTCAGCTAAAAATGCGTAGACAAACTTTTGCACGTGCATTGCGGTTGGCTCCGCATCCTGCGAACTAGCCCATAGAAGAGCTTCCCGTGTATCGGGAACTTGAATGGACAAGCCCGCATCCTCAATCTCCTTGCCTACCCATCCCTCCTGCAAAAAATCCACCGCCTGAAGAATCGGATATAGCGGGAAAAGAGACATCCTCTCAATTGCCATCCGCACCGCGTGAACATAGGTAAGTTTGTGGATGTTCACGATGAAATGGTCACCCCCTTGGTAAATCCACTCGCACGCGCATACAATGAGCGCATCCACTAAACTCTTAAGCGCGCATTCATTCCTTAGCGTATGATTTACCACACTTTCGAAATCATCTGAATTGAGAATCTTGTCCGCAAGTTTAACCGCTTCCTTGTAATCAAGCTGTCGCTTATGGGAATAAACTGTCTTATCCTCCAAATCAATCTCAGATATCCACTCTTCAACACGTTTTTTTTGCTCCGTGATAACCTCGCAGGAGGCATAGTGAACCACAGGGCGAAGAACTCCAAAGCCAATTTCAAACTTCAGCTTCTCCGCTGATTCAAAGAGATGGGTTGCCATTATTAGCTTATGCCCAATGTTCTTATAATCCAAAGTGCAGGCAAGGAAGAGGTAATTAGCAAGAAAGTCATAGAATTTGGGGGGCTTGAGGATTAACTCCAGCGCACCATCAACTCTAGCAAGATCTTTCGTTTGAATGGCGCGAAGCATAATTTCGCCAAGAAACTCTGGCTCTTCCACCTGGAAAGCTAGGTATGGTTCAACTGGCTCATTCTCAAATTTTTCCCAATCGTGGGCAAGGAGCACTCCAGCCTGCGCGAGAATCAGAAATGCCTCCTTTCGTGGCAATCGCTCCGCCAAACTTCCACAAGCGTTAAGTCCAAAAAGTGAATGGGGAACGTGATGCGTAAATTTTTCATAAGAATAGTTGCGGGCGCCGATCCGAAGCATAATACCGAAAAGCTCATTCGCACTAATCTCAGTATTCACTGTTTTTGCGATAATAGGAATTACACCTTCTTTATCCGAAGCGGAAATAGCCTTAAGAAGCTCCTCGTATATACGATTCTTAGTTTCCATCGGCTGCATTTACAGCAGGCTATTTTAACAAAGAGGGAACTAGTAAAGAGTAAAGGGATTTAAGGTAAAATAGAATTACTAAGGTGGAAAGTCAAGTATCAGTTTTGGGCGAGGATCCCTTAAGTAGCATAATCGCGTTCGCAGTTCTTGTCGTAATTACCGCTCTTATGGTCGCCATTGAGGTTGCCTACATCGCGGTGAGAAGGAGCGCCATCCTTGAAAGGATAAAGCGGGAAGACAAACGAGCCAAGTTGGCTTACCCTCACGTGAAGGAACCGATGGATATGCTCGCAGCGACCGCCATCGGCATAACTCTCGCAAGCGTGGTTGGTGGCGCTACTGTTGTTGCAACTATCGGCGTCGTCATTCAAAAACTCGGCGTGAACCTCGGATTTAGCGCAAGCGCATCCCTAACGGTTGGGGTAATTATCGGCACTTTCATCTTCAGCTATATTATCCTACTCTTCGGTGAGGTTCTTCCAAAGAGGCTCGCCTATCAGTATTCCGAAGCGATAACCCTTTGGACTGCGCACGTTCTTCGCTGGACTATCATCCTCACTTACCCTTTTTTGTGGCTTTTGAAGGCGGGCGCAAATCTTTTCTGCAAGCTTTTTGGAATTAAACTTTCGGAAGAGCAAAGATTCAACGCTGCCGAACTTGCGATTATCCTGCAAATGACTGAAGATTTAACTAAAGAGGAAAAAGAACTCACAGAGAGAGTTTTCCGATTCCGTGAAACTGAGGTGAGGGATGCAATGGTTCCCCGTGTGGATATTGTTGCGATTGAGGGTGAGAAGACCATTAGCGAATTTATTGACCTTGCACTTGAAAGCGGGAAAAGCAGGCTCCCCGTCTTTGGCGAGAATAGTGATGAGATTATCGGGATTTTACATATCAAGCATGCGGGCAAAATTGAACGTGAAGGTTTTGGTAATGAACCAGTGAAGAAATACGTTCGGCAAGCTTTATTTCTGCCTGAAAGTGCGAGTGCGCTATCTGCATTGAACCAAATGAGGGATGCGAGTCAACAGATGGCGATTGCGGTGGATGAGTTTGGGCAAGTGGTTGGGCTTGTAACCCTCGAGGATTTACTTGAGGAGCTGGTCGGTGATGTTTTTGACGAAAGTGATGTTAGACGGGAGCGTGTCAAAAAAATCTCGGATAGCATTTGGCTAGTTGAGGGAACGATTAGTTTGAACGACTTATCCTATGCCCTGAAAACAGAACTTCCGCGTACTCGCGATTATGAAACGCTATCTGGGCTAATAATTGATAGATTGGGTAACGTGCCAACAGCTGGCGCTACTCTAACGGTGAATGGACTTGAACTTGAAGTGACCCGCGCAACAAAAAGAAGAATTCTTGAAGTGAAAATTGAGCGCAAAGCTGAAATCAGCGTGGATGAGTGAGGCGTGCGACGGGCGTGGCTAAGCTAGGCGCGGGATAGCTGAAGAGGATGAGACTTTGGCTCTTCCTGTGCTATTCTTATTCTTATTTCAATGACTGGAAGTATCAATGCTTTCGTTTGGCGAAAAGACTATGTCGGTTCTGAAAAGAATTCGCGAGGATAGCCTTCAGGAGGACGCGAGTGAGGCGTATCCAGAGGGAAGAAGACTCCACGCCATCCCCTTTGAGAGCGGATGGTTCTTTTATGCTCTTGCGAGATCATTAAAGCCTAAGAGAGCTCTTGAAATTGGAATGAGCGCTGGAATGAGCACGATATTCATCGCAAAAGCGCTAAATGATAGCGTAAAGTCCATTGGCATTCGTCAGCAGTCGTTAGATGAAAATAGCGAGAAGTCGGAAGTCACCGGCGAAACAACCGCTATCCAACCAAGCATCAAGGAACTACCAAGACTTTACACGATGGAGTATGACAAAAGAATGCTCGCTCTCGGAAGGAAGAATCTTGAGGAGGTTGGGCTTGGGGATTGGGTGGAGATTATAGAGGGGGATGCCAAGGAAAACGTGAAAACACTTGAGGGAACATTTGAGTTTATTTTCAACGATGCGGAGAAGGTTGACTACCTTTACTTTGTGAAGGAGCTTGAGCGAGTGACGGAAGTTGGGAGCGTGATGATTTCGGACAACGCAATAAGCCACAAAGAAATGCTTAGGGACTTTTTTAGCTACCTCGCTGACTCAGAAAAGTGGTTCTCCCAAACTATCCCAATCGGCAACGGACTTGAAATGAGCTTGCGTGTGAGGTGAGGGTAGGAAACCAGATACTTTAACTGAAATCTCACCAAGATGACATAACATTATTTTAGAGAGAATATGCCAAATCCCAACCGAAAACTTGAAGAACTACTTAACGATCTTTTTGAGCTCTATAAATCAGGTTTAGCTACTCCTGGGCGCCTAGCCCTTCTGGAAAGGTTGATAAATGAGTTACAGGCCAGCCTAAAAGAATCAGAATTAACATCAGAAACTCCCCAACCTGCTCCATATCTCTCTACGTCTCCTTTGAGGGCTTTTGTTGCGCCTCAACCTCCTTAAGGCGCGGTTCAAGCCAGCTCGCGCATTCTTTGACTTTACTCTCATCGCGCCCACGTATGCGAACCTCTACCCACGCGATATCTTCATACTTCGGATAGCTTCCTATTTTCACGTAGGGAAACTTGTCTCGAGCTTCTCTGAGAATGTGCGCAAACTTACTCTCGCCAACCAATACGCTTATCCTCTCTTCAAAAAAGCTACCGCGCCTAAGCTCATCCTCAACTAACTCAAACATTGCGTGAAGCAGGCGTGGAATTCCCGGAAAAACGTAGATATTGTCCACGATAAAGCCGGGCGCGCCTGTTTGCTTGTTGCCTATAAGCCTGCATCCCTCGGGAAGGTACGCCATTATTAGCTGGGTCTCCGTTGGCTTTTTCTCATAGGCTTCCTCAATCGCTTTCGCAGCTTCCTCGTTGAAAACAATCTTCCTGTTGGTTACCTGTGCAATTGCTTCACGAGTTAAATCATCATGGGTGGGTCCAATACCACCAGTAGTTATGACAAATTCAAATTCATCTTTAATGCGTGAAATTTCACTGACGAGTACGTCAATTTCGTCGGGAAGAACGAGTATTCTCTTAACTTCAACGCCAAGTTGCGTCAGCCTTTCCACAAGAAACTGTGAATTCGTATCCTTAGTGGAACCGCAAAGTATCTCGTCACCGATAATCACAACTGCTGCGCTATTGCGAATCATTTGGCTTGTATTTTAGCTAAGTTGTCAAAATAATGGTAGATATATCATTGTAACTTTCTTGTTTACTCTTTAGCATGAACGATAATTCCAATTTGATTGATTATTTTGAGACAAGTATGGTACGTGCTTTGGCGCAACTTTTGGTATTATCTTTAATGTGCTTGATAAAATTTCACGTTCCAAGAAAATACTGCTCTTGATCGCAGTGACATTTATTTCGAACCTAGCGGTCGCAGTGTTTAAGATAACCGCAGGCTTAATCACAGGCTTGATGTCGGTTACCGCGAGTGGATTTGAATCGCTTCTTGACGCCTCTAACAACGTCATCGGATTCACTGCCATTCATCTTTCCGCAAAGAGTCCCGATTCTGCTCATCCTTACGGCCATAGAAAATTTGAGACTTTTGTTTCGCTAATAATTGCCTTTCTTATGTTTCTTGCTGGAACGCAAATATTCATTGCTGGGATCGAAAGGTATTATGGTGGTAGCGTCCCTCAGGTTAGCAGATTAGCTTACGTTGTTGTTGCCTTAAGTATGCTTGTGAGTCTCCTGGTTTCAGTGACGGAGTGGCAATTTGGAAGGCTTTACAAATCCGAGTTTTTACTTGCAGATTCCGCGCACACTCTAACGGATTTCTTCTCTTCGGCAATTGTAATTCTTTCAATTTACCTGGTCAAAAGCGGAGCGGTGTGGGCAGATTTTTCCGCCGCACTCGTGGTGGTCATAATAATACTGTTCATTGGCGCAAGGATTATCCGCGAGGCGTTCACCACCTTAGTTGACACTTCAAGAATTGAACCTAATTTATTAGAGTTTGCCTGCCTTCAGGTTGACGGTGTAAAGGCAGTTCATAAGATAAGGAGCCGAGGTACACCGGATGCAATCAAGGTGGATCTGCATATTAAGGTTAGCAGAGACTTGCCGATAGAGGATGCACACTCTCTCTCTCACCGCGTTAAGGACAAACTGCTCGCAGATTTTCCACAAGTGGACGACGTTATAGTCCACGTCGAACCGTGGTACGGCAGATGAGAATAAAGCGTAAGCTATATTAAAGCTACACCCTTCCGAATCTTCTATCACGCGACTGATACTCAATGATGGCTTTCATTAACTCAAGCTCGTCAAAGTCGGGCCAGAGAGTCTCGGTGAAGTAAAGCTCGGTGTATGCAATCTGCCAGAGTAAAAAGTTGCTTATTCGCATCTCCCCACTAGTGCGTATTAGAAGATCCGGGTCGGGTAGTTCAGGGTGGTAGAAATACCTACTAAAGAAGACACTATCAATACCGTTTGGCGATATCTTTTCGCTTTTTATATCTCCGATAATCTTTTCTACAGCCCGAAGTATCTCACTTCTACCACTGTAAAAGACGCAGAGATTAAGCGTAAGTCCAAGATTAGACTTGGTTTCTTCCTCCGCGCGCTTGAACTTTTCGCATATTTTCTCAGGTAGCATCTCAAGCTCGCCAGAGAATATAACCCGCGCGTTTCTCTTTTTGAGTTCTGGAATTTCTGTAGCCACTGTTTCGTCAAAGAGTCGAAAAATCTCTGCAACTTCTTCCGAAGGTCGTTCCACATTTTCAGTTGAGAACGCAAAGAGCGTGAGAAATGGGATTTTCAGGTCGTCAACAGTACGCACTACTCTCCTGATCGCCTCAACTGCATACTTATGACCTTCAATCCTTGAAAGGCCATGACGCTCTCCCCACCTGCCATTGCCATCCATTATTATGGCAATATGGCGAGGTAGCCTCTTTTCGTCAATTTGCGCTTTCAAAAGTTCTGCTCTTTCTTTCACTTCTGTTGTTGACATTTCAGTCACCTATTTTAGCATTAGAAAAAGATTTTAATGGAACGCTGGAAGTTGTAGATATTTACGTGATGAATACTAAACAGTAACAGGCTAGACCCTCACCACGCTCTTGATTAAATACTCTTTCACTGAGTTGAGTATTTTCAAACCATCCCTGCTTCCAAGTATCGTTTCACAGGCGCGCTCAGGATGTGGCATCATCCCAAGAACGTTGCCTCCCTCGTTGATAATGCCTGCGATGTTGTTTATACTTCCATTCGGGTTGGCGCTTTCGGTAATATCACCAGCTGGCGTAGAATAGCGGAAAACTACTAGCCCCAATGATTCTATTTTATCAAGAGTTTCTGCTGGAGCAATAAAGTTTCCCTCCGCATGGGCAATTGGTATCCTGAGAACTTTCCCCCTCTTAATGGATTTAGTAAAGGGAGTGTTTTCATTTTCTACTCGGATGTGAACCCACTTACACCAAAAGCCTGGCTTTGCGTTCTTAACAAGCGCGCCGGGTAAAAGACCTGCTTCACATAAAATCTGAAAGCCGTTGCAAATGCCAAGTACAAGACCTCCAGAATCTGCGAACTCTTTTACCGCATTCATAATCGGAGAAAAGCTAGCGATAGCGCCTGCCCGCAGATAATCACCGTAAGAAAATCCGCCCGGAAGAACAACTAGATCAACCTCAGGTAGCTCGCTCTCATAGTAAAAAATTCTTCGGGCGTCCGCTCCAAGAACCTCACTAAAGGCATAAAGCGCATCATCATCGCAATTAGAACCAAGAAAAGTTATCACGCCGACTCGCATCTCGTTAGTATTTTAACGCATGCTGTAAAAATGCGTTAGTTGCGGGTTCTTTTGCTTTCTAAATCCCTACTCTTTAGATTAAATGGCGAAAAATTACATCTGTTGAAAAGATATCAAATCAAAGATTAACTGGAACAATAGAAGCGACCAATCAACCAACTTAACATACTAGACCAAGATTTTAAGCTAACCAGATAAAATTTAGGGTACTTCTAAAATAAGACATGGATGAAATAACTCCTGAACCAGTAATAGCGGAAAGAAGTCCTGCGGTACTAGAACTTGAGCCGAATACCTACTACTGGTGCGCCTGCGGGAAGAGCAAGAACCAGCCTTTTTGCGATGGCTCGCATAAGAAGGATGGTTTATTTTCGCCAATAAAGTTTGAAATTACCGAGAAGAAGCGCGTTGCGCTTTGTAGGTGCAAGCATTCAACGAATAAGCCCTACTGCGATGGAACGCATAAGTCGCTAGTGAAAAAAGAGTAGTGCCTTAAGATTGATGTAATTTACACCACAAAAATTTCTGAAGCACCCAAATTAGTTTTTGAAACCACAATTAACTTTATCGATAGTCCACGCTATCATATTCAAAATCAATTGCCTCAAGAACGGTATCGCACTTTATGAATGGCAGGAGATTCTGTTCCACTACGCGTATAATCCTTCGTCGTTATCTCATCTTCGCCTTCTCTTTCAAGAGCTGAGGCAAAGAAGTCGTAATTTACTAAGAGTTAACCAAAATCTCATTTCCCTTGACTTTGGTAAGACTAAGAAAAATAGGACTTTAGGGGAAAAGCTACTGAAGCAGTTAACCTACTGTCTTTTTAGTGTGTTGTCTGATTAGTGTAAATCTTACTCTTCGTTGCCGAAGGGCGAAGGGTATCCTAGACGTGAGCGGATATAGCTAATCTGGCCGAAGTGGTAAGCATCATGCATATAAAGAAACATAAGTTCGTCGCCGAGAGTGGAGCCTTCCTCGGTTTTCTCATCGCGCTTCTCAGAGGGGAGAGTGCGCAGACGTTCAATAAGCTCTGGAGTTATTCGCTCTAGCTCTTTTATGAGCTCAGGAACAGTAAGTTGAAGCGGCTCACCAGGCTTCGCGCCAAAGTCAAACGGTTCCGCCCATTCAGGCTCAGGCTCCGTCCAACCTAGCTTCCGAGCCATCAGGTGACGATATTTTGTGATGTGTCCGAGTATCCAATTAATGCTAGGACAACCAAGCAGATTTTCACTCAAGTGCTCAGGCGTTATGCCATCAAGCCAAGCCTTGTAATACTTAAGCGACCGCTCCAATGCAGTCGCGAGTTCTTTCATCTATTCACTCCACACATTGTTAATATGAAATAGAGTTTAGCATATGCGCGTGGAGTATAGATTAGGCGTATCCTTTGCCAAGTCGGGTATATCTTAGCTATCACTGCTTAAGGGAGGAAATTGATCAATGCCAATAGAGGGAAGGAAAACTAGCGAAGCCAAGCAAGACATAAAGAAAATTGAGAGCGAGCTTCGTTCTCTTGGAAAAGAATGCAAAGGGAGCGGAAGCGGGCACTGTCTCTAATGCGAAAGCTCACAGGCGAGACCGTAGGCGATTACGAGTTCACGTCCATTGGGCGAACAGGCAAATTAAAGAAGACAAAGCTCTCGCACTTGTTCGGAAAGCACAACGAGCTAATCGTCATTCACAATAGGGGGAAAGGTTACGTTTACTGCACCCTTTGGGCGGATGGTTTTAATGGACTCGTGCCTCACTTTGAAAACCGCGCGGGATATGTCGTGGTTTCACCTGATGATCCTAAAACTCAGCGAGAATTCGCTTAGAGCCGAGGGGGGAGATTCAAGTTGCTTTCCGCAAAGGGAACAACTTTCTTCAAAGATATGGGCTTTGAGCACAAGAAACTTCCCTCGCTTGGCGTATCCGTGTTTGAGAAACGGAACGGGAAAGTTACGCGCATCGCAAAGAGCTACTTTGGTCCCGGCGATGACTATTGTGTAATCTGGCACTTCTTCTCTTTGCTTCCAAATGGAAGCAAGGGCTGGCATCCGAAGTATGCATACAAGTATTTAGTAGCCTCAAGTCGGTATCCCGTCGCAGGTTAGCCTCTAGTTTGGATGCCCGGGAACCCCGGGTTACTCTAGCGGCGGTCAGTCGCCCTCCTCAATTATCCTCCTCATCTCCTTGAATAGTGGAGTACTAAAGGAACCTTCCAAGAGTTGAATGCCAAGAAAGCCTAGCTTTTAGCCCGCATTCATTATAAACCCGCCCTCAACGTTCTTGCAAAGGAGCATAGTGGAAAAACCACCCCCGATAACATACGCAATTTGCGCCCAGGGTACGATTGATTCTCTAAAAAGCCCTAGCTCAACTCTCGGGAAGCCAACGCCAAAGCTCACCTGCATTGCCCGAGCTGCGGCTGTGTTCTGGTCACCGTTTTTGTCAAAGGATTGTGAACGACCCCCCTCACCGGGAAGAACATGCACACCATCACAGCTGAAACCAATGTCACTATCATAAGTAAAGTCAATGGTCAGAAGCGCGGAAGCTTCAGGATGAACGATACAGTTCATTACAAACTGTATCTTTACGTTCAGAACCACGGGTATAGGACCAACCATAAAGGGTATCTTCATAACAGTAGCGGGGAATTCAAAGTTGATGGCGTCATTTCCCGAGCCTGCAGCGACAAGTTTTAGCGTAGCGTTGCCGTGTAAGCCGTTAATGGCGTGGTCAAAGTCCGCAAGCTGGCCACCGGAAAGCTCAATATGGTCGGCGTCATTGAATTTGCTTAATTCACATTCAATCTGAAAGCTCGCCCGCAAAGCCTGAAGAACTTTCTTCTCCACAACAAACTTAAATGGAGCGGTATCACCGTTAAGGGAAATGTCCACAAGATACTTGTAATCGCCGAACTCCATCTCAAAGTGAATGACATTATCGTTCGCACTCAGTTCCTTGCCGTTGACTATGAAGGACGCTATTTTTTCAGGGGTGAACTCTACGTCATAATCCCAGGAGATTGTGCCATTAAGAATAGCTTCGTTGAGGGTAGCATACTCAGTGCTAACAATTATTCCGCTTCCCGCCGTATCAACAGATGTAATCCTTCTAAGAGCAAGACCTTCTATGACTAGTATTCTGCCCGGAGAAAAGTCTAGACCAGCATTATCAACACCTTGCCCATCAAAGAGGAACATATAATTCTCCGGATCACTAATATCTTGATCCCAGAGCAAAACAAGATTTTCCCCCTCAACAAGAGTAACATCCGGTGACCATTCAACATTAAAGGTGTAAGTATCGGGAACGAGATTCACGGCGGTAATGGCAATACTTTTAGTTGATGTATCGCCTTCGTCATCCGTCACTCTGAGAACCGTTATGTATGAACCCTGTGCATACATATGGGTTGCCCAGGGGTAGGAACCTGCCTCAAAATCAAAAGTGCCGTCACCATTCCAATCCCACTCAAACTTCCTCAAGTCCCTCCCATCAGGGTCACTGTTTCCGCTCGCATCAAAAGCAACCATTAGTGGGGCGTAGCCATAAGTCTCACTTGAGGCCAGGCTAATGAAAGGCTCACCTGAAGTCACTATTATGCTTACGGATGCGGTATCGGTAAGCCCATAATCATCCTTCACGCGAACCGTTGCGGTATAAGGCTCTGCTTTACCCTTAGTATAAGTATGGGAAGTGGTGGCTGAATCTCCTGATTCGTCAAAATCACCATCGCGGCTAAAATCCCACTCGTAAAGGACTATTTGACCATCCGGATCAGTGCTTGCACTCGCATCAAAGTTGACAACAAGCGGTGATAACCCAGAGGTTGGCTCGGCACTCAGAGAGGCGGTAGGAGGTTGATTATCTGAGCTTGGGACGCGCACCGGTAACCCCGCAATGCCCTCTCTCTCCGCATTGTCAATCGGGACTACCCTCACCCACGAACCCGCGGAAAGATTGAGCGAGTGCCGAAACCGAAGCCTCCATCACCGAATGCCTCAGTTCTTGGTACTATCTCCACATCAGTGTAATCGCCAGTTTCGCTAGAGCTCGTTTCAATTATGTATCCACTGCACTGCGTAAAGAAGTTCATAGCTAGTGGAGAAACATTGCGATATTTATAGTGCCATCACCAGTCCCGTCTATGACGTTGTCCAAAGGATCATTATTGGTGTGAAAGAAATGTCTAGCGAGAGGGGTTATATCTTGGATGTTGACTCTTCCGTCCTGATTATAATCGCCAACGTTCCTATAGCTACAAGTAAGAGTAAAAGTCCCTCCGCCCTCGTCAATTATTTCCAAATCCTCCACTACATTTCCCGAGCTGGAAGGTGGCGCTTGGGTAAACTTCAAACCTTCATTCTCCTGCAACAAACGGGATAACTCTCCTTTTATCCTCCAAAATAATGCTGCTTCAACGCCTTCAGGGGTAGAAATGGTATCTAGCTCGGAAAGTAGTTCATCAATGGTCGCGGGTTGAGCATACTCCGTGAAATTTTTCACTGGAGAAAGACTCATTACTCCATCACTTCTATTTCTGCAAGATGAAATAAAAGCAATTGAAACTATAACACCAAAAGCACAAAAGCTCTTCGTTCTAATTTCATAGCTCAACCTCCTGAGACTCTATTTTGAAATTTTCATCCTAATAACTAACTCTAATTCAGCTTTCCTGTACTGTCAAATAATTGGAATGGAAGATTTTAGACAAATCAAGATATTTTCCGATAAACTCAATATTGTCAACAAGCCTGGGACAACTTGACGGAGGGAATGAGATTGATGAGCCAATAATTGCTGATAGGCATCCAAAGGTGATTGGGCTTGAAGCGGGGACATATAGATGGTGCCGGGGCGGAAGAAGCGCAAATCAACCATTCTGCGATAAATCTCACGAGGAAACCACCTTTAAGCCGGTTAGATTTGAACTTACGGAGAAGCGCAGGTTCGCCTACTGTCTGTGCAAGAGGACTTAAACTCCGCCCTTTTGCGACGGAACGAAGAGGGAGTTGAAGTAGTGTGTTTCGTCCATCCCTGCCATCCTCTCAACAGACAAGCGTGTGTCATTAACAGTTAGAGATGCGGTGAGAAAGGCTTGAGTACTATAACTTCTTTCCCGTCTTCGGTTATCAACCCGGTTTCATTGACCTGAAATGTATAAGGTCCTTCAGCTCCCGGCGGATCCCAATCCACGCTAATGATAAAGCCCCAGGGTTTGCCCTCCTCATTGAAGTTTGTTCACTTTATGGTATAAGTCAAACCATCAACTTTACCATCAGCCCTGTCTGCATCCAAAAATGGTCCTCCAAGGGCAGGGTCCAGAAGCTCAGCCCACGAAGCCAAGTAGTAGCCATGTCTTGCACAAAAGGCTGTTTCCGCCGATGAACAACTAGGAAGATTAGCGATAATCTTCCCTCAATTTCCCTCTGTCTTCTCTGGTATGACAAATCCTTTCTTTTTTTTAGAAGAGTATCCGCACGGTTAGGATACTCCTTGACGAACGAGACATTTTGAGCGCTCACAGATTTTACATAAGCAGGAAGATGACCCTAAACGGCACGCCACCTATTGAGGCAATATCAACTTTTGTGGTGCTAGCATCGGCGCTAACTGCTTGCGAAGTTTTGATCGCGTAGCCAAGCCAAAAGATTGAGAGGACTAAAGAATGGGAAGTTCGTGCGTGAGGATAGCTAAGCAGCAGGGGATGAACCCACTCCTCACATCTGCGGGAATCTACCTAATTGAGAGCACTCTATCAATCGCGGTTCTCGCTTTCTCGGCAACGGTGCGCTGAACATGGATTACGACCTGCAGTGAATCAATTCTTTGCCAATCTTATTACTCGGCTCTGCTTGTTGAACCACCGTCATTGTAGCGAAACCTGTTAGAAGCATTGCTAGCACACTAAATTTCGCGACTTACCCTTGTCAAGCTCATTAAGGGCGGAAAAAAGGCACAAATTGATGGCTAACAAGTGATGCTAGCCTAGCATCGTCCAAACGCTAATTTCTTAGGCTAAGACTTACTGGGTAGAGAAACTAACCAAGTCCTCCGGGAGTTGTTAGAAGAATAGAAGAACATTAATTCTCGTCTGTTGTTTTGGAACAAACGTTTTTTATCTGTCCATTGTTAAGGTACTCTTGAAGCTTACGAACTTCATTAATAATTCTCATAAAACGACGACCAAAGGGAGTTAAACGATATTGCACCTCAATTGGCGGTTTGTCCCCAAAGACTTTACGCTCAAGGATCCCGAACGCGGTCAACTTCCTAAGGCGCTCGTTCATCACCTTTGCCGATAGCCCAGGACACGCCCGCAGGAATGCGCTAGGCCGTTTGTAACCATCAGCGCACAACTGGAGTAGCCGAACCGACCACTTGCATCCTATGATGCTCTCAACCATGAAAGCAACCGAAACTGAAGCATCTTCGTTGGATTTCAATGACTTATTACTTCTTTTTCCATGGTTAACCATTTCGTAACCTCATTACTAAATGGTGCCTTCTTTACAAGGTTGTTTGACTTCACTATATCATACAAAACTAGAACCATTAAGGAGGATTTACTATGACAGAATCAATTAGTGGCTACACTTATGGTACAGACCAGGTTTCTCCCTCCACGATCTCAACGGAGGATTTGGAGAACTTAAAAAAGGCAGTCCTCTTCACTGATGAGGACGAGAAGTACCTTCGCATGGCGGGGGAAGTATTGGCAGAACAGGTAGAGGAAATCCTTGATCTGTGGTATGGTTTCGTTGGGTCTCATCCCCACCTACTATACTACTTTACAGACGCGCAGGGAAACGCAAATTCGGACTATCTTGCAGCTGTCCGCAAGCGTTTTGGGCAATGGATTCTAGACACCTGCAAACGCCCTTATGACCAATCGTGGATTAATTACGCACATGAAATCGGATTGCGTCATCATCGCACGAAGAAGAACAAGACAGATAATGTTGAGGCGGTCGCCAATACCAGCTTCCGCTACATTGTGGCTTTCATCTATCCAATCACTGCGACGATTAAACCATTCCTAGCCAAAAAGGGACACAGCGTTGACGAAGTGGATAAGATGCACCAAGCGTGGTTTAAGTCTGTCGTGATGCAGGTCGCCCTGTGGAGCTACCCTTACGTGAAAGACGGCGATTGGTAAACCTTCCGAGTGCAAGCTTTCAAGAATCAGCTCTACCCAATAGTAAGCATTCGGTCAATAGCAAGTCTTGCCCTTTCGGCAACGGTGCGCTGAATATGGATTACTCCTTCGTCCACATAGGGGTTCTTCGGGTCGCAACAGTCGTTGCATAGGATTATCTCCAGTCGGTCGTGGCGAAGTGATTCTAAAAGTTTCTCAAAGGTGTTAGTCTTCATATACTCGCATTCCGCCTGGTAAGAAACGGGAACGAACTCTTTCTCTGGGCACTCCTTCCGCAGGCGGTAAACCATTCCCTTTTCCGTTGCCACAATAAACTTCTTAACTGTTGACTCCTTTGCGCGTTGAATCATCTGCTCCGTTGAGAGGAAGTAAGCCTTCCCGTGCGGAATCTCACCACTACGAAGCTTGTAAAGGCAAGAGCTGGCGCATCCGCATTCAGGGTGAATCATCAGTTCAGCATCCGGATGCTCAAGAAGCGCGATGTCAACGCCGTCCGTGCCGATCTTCTCGTGGACGTGGCAGGCAGCATGGTATCCATCCTTCTCATGCTCGTAAACTTCAATCAGTTCAGGATTAACGCCCGCGTCAACAGCTCGCGCCTTCATCACAAACCCTAAAAACTTGTCGGGAAGAACGAGAATCTTTCTACCGGGATGCTCCCTCGCTGCGTGGACAATCACCTTGTCCGTATTGCGGGAGGTGGAGATGTAATCGGAAAGAGACTTCACGTAGGGATCACTGTTAATGTAGGTTACAAGGATGCCATCGGGATTTTCCCGCTTCCAGTTCTCAAGCCATTCGTAATCAGTGCCAAATACGAGGGAACATCCAAGCGCCTGAGGAGTATCGGATACGAACACGCGACTTGCGTCGCCGGTTATCATCTTCGCAGTCGCTCCCATAAAGTAAACGCTTTGAAAGTCCACCCGTGTTGCTCCGATTTCTTTCACGAAAAGCGATAGTGCAAGCGAATCCCCTACCCTGTCCGCGATTTCGTGAAACTCGGGATAGAGGTAGTTATGGGCGACGATTGTTGAGCGCTTTTCACGCGTGAGGGCTTTGATATCTAGCGCAATCTCCGCAAGTTCTAAACACTTCTCGTAAGTGTATCTTGCCGGATATAAATCTTCAGCATATTGCGAGAATAGCTCGTGCCAATGGCGAGCCAACTCTTTTAAAATGCCAAGTTTAGGTTTTTCCAACAGCCTTAAATCTATCGGGACCATTTCACCTCACGATAACCTAATCATAAATACCTAAAAGCAAGCACCTTTAATTGATATTAGATTTTAGTCTCTCTTAAATTACAAAGTTTATCCTCTTCAGAAAGAGTTTATCACCTTTGAAGAATTGGCAAAGTGAACAGAGCCAAAATGCTTTGATACCAAGTCTCATTTAGATGCAAAAGATATTAAAATCTCATAGCTATCAAAGTCGTAGATTAAGATTAGAGTACATCAAAGTAAAAGAGGAATAACCTTATGGAAATACGAACAAAAAAAATTTCTAGGCGAGCTGAAGCTCTTGCGGAGAGAAGAGAGCAAGGCGCGAATGCGCTCCTTGGATTTGCGAAAAAGTTTAAGCGATGAGGAGTGGAATATGTCCATTCCTGCAGATGGCAGGACAATCGGCGTTATCATTCACCATGTAGCAAGCGTATATCCCATTGAGGTTCATTTAGCGAAATCCTTAGCAGGAGGGCAGACTGTCCCCGTCACCAAAGCTAATGTTGATGCTATGAACGCCAAACATGCAGAGGAGAATAAGAGTGTTGGCAAAGATTAGACGCTTAAACTCCTGCGGAAGAACAGCTCTGAGGCTGCAATGGAGGTGAGAGCATTCACGGACTAGGAGCTTGACAGTTCCGCCCCGGTTGCGTTGAACACAAATGCGCCAATTACTGCGCAGTTCTTCATTGAAGACCACGCGTTAAGGCACTGCTTCTATCATCTCGGGCGGATTAAGTCTGCACTTGGAAGAGAAGATTTTTCTTCCAGCAAGAGTTAAATTTGGCACACCAACTTGAGAGGAAAATCCCAAAGATTACTCTCAGGATGCGGTGTCTGAACCACGTCTGAGCTCCTCAATGGCCAAGATTATCTCCTTGCTGTGGTCTTTAGGAGAAACCTTCGGAAAAATCTTGGCTATCTTGCACTTGGGATCAATGATGAATGTAGTCCGGCTGGCGACGGTGTCGTCAATGAGAACGTGATAGGCTCTTGCAATCTTCTTCTCCTTATCGGCAAGCAGGATGAAATTCAGATGCTCCTTCTCGGCGAACTTCTTCTGGGTTTCAACTGAGTCTACGCTCACGCCGATAACGACCGCTCCAAGCCTCTTGATATTTTCGTAATCGTCGCGGAACCCGCAAGCCTCAACAGTTCAGCCGGGGGTGAGAGCTTTCGGAAAGAAGTAAAGAACAACCCACTTCCCCTTAAACTCTGAAAGCTTGCGCATTTTGCCATCTTGATCAGGAAGTGAAAAGCTAGGAGCATTATCGCCAACCTTTAGTTTCTGTTCATACGCATCTTTCATTTTTTGCTCTTCGGAGGCTTTAGTTAATCCTTGCTCAGCGCATTGATTGTAAGACACAGGCGTTAACAGTACCCCTAGTAAAGCAATAGACTCTATTGCGCGCTTGAGCATATCAATCTATTACCAGTAGCTCTATAGGATTATCTTTGACTTGAAGAGTATAAAACTAGATATCTTGTCTTGAGAGAAGATGAACAGCGAGATACGTAGGAATAGCAATGTAAAGAAGGAGCACCAGAGTCAAAAGAGCAAGAGCGAGAATTTCACCATTTAAGAGCCTAATCAGCTGTGTCCCAGCGCTACCGAGAAGGTCTTTCCCACCAATAAGTATCAAGCCAGCTACTCGTGTTACTCCAATGGGACTGCCGAAAAGTGCTAAGAGAGCAAACCTATTTCCTATACGCTCCGGCATAAGAACCGTCAGCCCAATGACAAGCAGGTCATAGATGAACAAGAAAAAGAAGCCAACGAGGAGGGAAATACCTATGCCTTTCGCAGTTCTATGGCAGGCAACTGAGATTAAACCAGATATGGCAAGAAAGACAAATGCAAGCAGTAGTGACAAGATAACGATGCCTGCGTAGGCAAGGATGCCACGAGAGCCCGCTTTAATAGCGATAATAAAGCCCGCGAAACTAAAACCAATCAAAACTGAAGCAAAAATGGAGAGAAATAATCCAAGTAGTTTGCCAAGAAAAATTTGGTTCCTCGTTACTGGCTGGGCGAAAATAAGCTCATTCAGCCCTTTTTCAGCGGTGAGACTAGTGCTTCCCATCACCAATGCAATAAATGGAATTAAGTATAGGCTAAGGCTAAGTATACTTGCTGAGGTGCGCGTTAAATCCTGAAATCCTACCGCCAAAGTAGTGACTAATCCAAAGTATGAAAGCGCCAGGATAAGAACAGAAAAGACCGAAGCGTAGATGAACGTCCAACGATTGCGGATGCTGGCAAGTAGTTCCATTCGCGCAATTTGTAAAACTTCTTTCATTTCAATCAAGCTTTGCAAATTCTTCCAAGAGTTCATCCCAGGTGGCTATACGCCCGCCATAGGTTTCTTTTGCGTCCTCCGCTTCACCTCTATCGAGGAATACGCAAATTCCAGACCCCATCGGAGTTGAAATATTTTCTGATACTAGATAGATTGCGAACTGTGCCTTTACCCAACCCTTTTGTTGGAATGGGTAAACATATATAGCTTCCTCACGTGCTTGATTCTGCGTAGCAAGATAATTTAGAAGGCAGACAACATCGTCAAATTTTTTTGTTTCCGCATCGAGTTTTAAGAGTTGCGCACTGAAGTGGATATCAGAAATTAACATCTTGCAATAGGCGCAAGAATCCTCATTGATATAAACTTCCTCTGGCGCAAGTTTGTGCCCTAAACAGGAATTAACAAAAAAAGAGAGTAGAAGTATCGCTCCTACAAAAGCCAAGAGCTTCATTGATTTACCCCCTTGTCAGAGGAGTGCCTTACAGATTTAGCCTCCTTAACCGTGGCGTTCCTTGGTTTTGTGGGAGCACGTTGTTTTGGAAATTCAATTAGAAAGCCAGCAGATGAGAGAAGTTCTGATAAATTTTCACTTTGCAGACCAGATAATTCCAGGAATATTTCTTCGCGGGATGGTTGTTCCACGAAGAATTCAGTAACTTCCACATGATAAGCCTGCAATGTCTGAAGCAAATGTAACCTTTCAGCTGGAGGGCAAAGGAATCTGCAATAGTTTTTCCCAACCTCAAGAAGTGTTGACCCGAAAGAACATACCGCATCAAGGGCATCTTGCCGAATAGAGCCAGAGTGAACTCTCAAAATGGAGCGTTCTTCAATCCGAGCTCTAAGTTCCTCCGCATTGATAAGACAACGCAACTTCCCGTCAACGAGAACCGCTATCCTGTCAGCAAGCTCAAGAGCATCATCCAAGAGATGAGTCGCAATAATTACGGTTTTTCCACGTTCTTTTAACCTCTTGACTAAGCTCCTGAAGAGAAGCACGCCCTCTGGGTCAAGGCTAGCGGTAGGTTCATCAAGTAAGAAAATTTGCGCATCCGCAAGGCACGCAACTGCAAGGGCAAGTCTTTGCGTCATACCACCGGATAACTCCGAAATAAACTTCTCCTGTGTAGCTTTTTCATCAAGACCAACGAGCGCGGTAATGTCTTCTAAATGTGCTCTATTTGCACCTCTAAGTCCTCTGTAAAAGGATAAAACCTCCCTTACTGTTAAGCATGGTGGAAAGAGCGCTCTTTGGGGGAGAAAACTTATGAGATTCTTTTGTGATGCTGTTAGAGTTAAAGCTATTGAATCAAAAACTAACGCCTTACCACTTGAAGGATTAACGAGTCCGCAAATTATTTTTAACGCGGTTGATTTGCCACTGCCATTTGGTCCAAGGAATACGAAAGTCTCACCTTCCAAGATACTCAAAGTTACTTCGGAAAGCGCCGAAAAGCCGCGGTACCTCTTGCTGAGTTCTTTGAGCTTAACTATCGCTTGATTTGTCTCACCGCTCATAGTCTTTTTGCCCATCCTACTGTTAAAAGTGAAGAAATCAAAAGAAATAGAGGGAGGGTTAATTTCAAAGTCAACGGTGTCTGGGGCGCATCATTTTCAAAAGTGGTGGTTTGAAACTCTTTTACCGAAAATGGCACAGGTTTCATAAGTGGCGCCAGGTCGTAATCCTCGGAAACTCTGACAATGGGGAAAATTCGCTCCGAAAGGGATATGGCTCGCGCGGTCGGACTATCCAGATATAGCCTTAAGCTAGAGTGAATTCCAACTAACTGTTGAAATACATCCTGAATGTGGTATGGAACATCGCCGATATTATTCTCATTCAAATCGTAACCATCATAGTTGTCCCAGTAGTTTCCTACTCCAACTAGAGACCAGTTAGTATTAGTCTTCACACCAACTATCAAAATAGGGCTCAAGTTATTTATGAAATTGTTCTTGGTAAAGGTATTCTCCAATGAGCTGGGATAGAGCTGAATGGCTAGATCATTACCGTAAATATGGTTGTTCTTGAATAGGTTTCTATGAGAATTATCTATAAAAACCGCAGTCACGTTGCCAAGAAGAAGATTATTTTCAATTACAGAATCGTTTAGGTCTTTTAGAAGCAAACCAACCGCGGATGCACTTCTATTTTTAACAAAAGCACTACCCTTAACGAGCATACCGTTAGAATACATCAGGGCACATCCCGCCAGATTTTCATAAGAGAGCACATTCTCAATGGTATTGCCATCACAGAACATATAATGGATACCGTATCTTAGGTGGTGAATGACGGTATCCTTAACCGAGTTCTTGTATGCGTGGTCAAAGTAGAGACCATCACGAGCAAAGGAAATTTCGTTCTCCGAGAGTTCATTTTCGTTTGAATTCCAAAGATGTATGCCTGAACCCCTCTCGCTCATAGAAACGCTTCTGCGCGTTTCAATCCTGTTTTTACGTATGGTGTTTCGGTTAGAAGAATAAAGGTATATGCCGTAAAGAACATCTGAGAAAACACAGTTTTCAACAAGATTACGGTCACTCTTGAGAAAAATACCCGCTGGCTCATCCATAGGATTTGAACCACTGTTTTGGATAGCAAAGCCTGAAAGGTGAACCCCACTTGCTAGAACCGTTACCACGCTACCCGTTCCATCGCCCAGCAGAAGTGGATTTGCAAGCCCAGTAAGGGTTATTTTTTTTCTAATGAAAAAAGGACCTCTATGAATGCCTCCTTTAACTAAAATCGCATCTCCGTCATCCGTTTGAGACAAAACCTCCTGAAGGTAATATTCGTTCTCGGACCCCACCTCCCATAGCTTTGCATACGATGTAATAGATAAGGATAAAGCCACGCTGAGAATGATGATCAAGGCGCAGAGTTTAATTAGCTGATTCTGCACGCGTCTTCCTCCACTTTAAGAACTGGACTATAAGAGCAATAAATAAAATAAGCCCAAATAGAATAAGGAAGAGTGAACCGATGGCGGGATAACTGTAGACGGTAAAGTTCGCCACTTGATGAGTACCAAAAAGTGGCGGAGTAAATGGGTCAACCTTGATGGGGGCTTGAGGATCAAGATTATGACCATAGGTGTAAAGCCGGTAGTAGAAAGACCAAATACCAAAGAGCCCAAAGTAACCCGTCATTACAAAGACGTCAATAAGATTGCCTGTTTTGCCCATAAAAATGGCGCGAAGGGATAAAAGGATTAGCGCGCCAAGCACTAGCGGTAACCAAGTAAATTCAGCAAAGTCGCTCTCTAAAATGGGACGCATACCAATATAATGATTTAAGCTGTTTATCTCTCTTAAATCATCCCTGAACTCGGATTTCTGCCCCTGAAGGTGGTTTATATAAAGAGCCATCTTCAGCCCGTCAGGGTACTGATTTGAATAAAATGCCATCGTCCAAAGTGGATAAAAGTAACTTGGAACAACCAAAAGAATCGCAAGAAGAACTATCAGCCTAGCCCTTCCCAGTAGTCTGCTCTCAAGGAATTCATCCAGCGAGTTTAGGAGTTTTTTCACTATTTATCACCCCTGCCAAAATCAAGAACTCAAGAGAGGAGTGATGGGCAGAGCGCATCACTCCTCCGAGTTTATACCTACTTTTACCCAAAGAATTGCTATGGCTTAACAAGTAAGTAGCCCTGCATTTCCTGGTGAAGAGCGGAGCAAAAGTTTGTGCAATAGAATGGATAGACCCCGGCCTTATTGGCAACAAATTCAACCGTCTTAGTCTCGCCTGGGTCAATTACTACGTTGATATTATACTCGTTAATGGCAAAGCCGTGAAGCTCATCCGTAGTCTGCTCAATGTTCGTAATGTAAATGGTGACCTTATCTCCACGATACACCTCAATGGCATCAGGTTGAAAATTGCTACGAACCGCGATCATCTTGACAGTAACGTTATTACCCTCGCGGGTAATTCCAGCATCCTTCACATCCCAGATTGCCATTGGATGCTTGTTCTCCTCTTTAGGATAAACTTCAATGGGTTTGAGTAAGTCTGCTGGACAGGCTTGTGCGTAATGGGGCTCTGGCTCAGTGAACGCGTCGTAGAGTAGCACCATTTTTTCACCGGTTATGTCAATCAACTGGCTAGCCTCCGGCTGCGATGGTCCGACGCTTAGATGACGCCCGTGAGAAAGCTTATTTAGCGCAAGTAAATATTTCCCGTAAGGCTCAGATGAATCCCCCCCTGGAACCAACAGGTGACCTATATTGTAGGAAACTGGAATTTTATCTACAACTTCCCACGTGCCTAGCTTCCATTTCGTTATTGCGCTATCAACGAAGAGACTTGTGTAGGCAAAACCCTTATCGTCAAACTGAGTGTGCAAAGGACCAAGACCCACCTCAACTTGAGCTTCTCTAACTGAATCAAAGTTTAGAACTGGCAAGCCATCCTCTTCACCCTTGACGTCATTGTTCTGAATGGCGGCAAGCATTTTGTCAAAGTTAAAGACAGTAGTGGTATTAACTAACTTACCAGAGGCGACAATCCACTTGCCATCTGGGCTAATATCAACACCATGCGGACTTTTACCTACGGGAAGAAGGTATGCAAATCCCTTCACCTCTTTAGGATCAAGAACTGAAACTCCGCCAATATTCTTTGCCTTGCCCTCGCTAACAAGCCTTTCCGCCTCCTTCCAATTCAGTGCAAGGACGTAATCCATTTCGTTCTGGCTAGAGGTAACTTCAAGTTTGCCCGTGGCGCGCTCGGAGTTATAACACGTCCAAAATGCCCAGTCCTTGCTTACGTTCTTTCCAGTCGCTCCCAAGTCCCAGTTGAACGGCGGAGTTAGAACTTGCCAACCAAGGCTCATCTCGCCAGTTGTAGCGTCAACCTTGATGGCGCCAACTACACCATTGTAACCACCAGCGTACTCAGAGATGGGTTTGTAAGTGCCCTTTGGAATGGGAATGGAAAATCTGGATGCTACTAGCACATACTCAGTGTTATTGGTGACAAAGGATGAGCAGTGGTTGCCGGAAATGTTTTGAAGTGGTCCGATTATCTGCTTTGTCTTGAAATCCTTTAAGTCAATGCGCGCAACGCGGTTATTTGCATTATCGGAGACAAATAGCCATCTGCCATCATACTTACCATCCGTTCTTGATAGCGATGGATGGTGAACGTCTCCCCAGGTAAATCCACCAAGCATTTCTTTGCTATCCTTATCAAAGCCGTATCCAGTTGAGGGATAAGGAGTGAAAACTGGGATTGTAGCGATATGGCGCATTGAGGGGATACCTGCTACGAAAACCTGGCCGGAGTGTCCACCGCTGTAAAAGAGATAAAACTCATCTAAATCGCCGGGCGCGACATAACTTTTTACCGCTGCCTCAGCAGTCGTGCCAAGACCTCGCGCCCCAGTGCGTGCGCCCTGTGGGGCTGGCTTACAACCAATTAATAGCACGCCAATTACCCCAGCAAACACAACCACACAAATTAACCAATTCAGTAGTTGTTTTTGATTACTTTTCATTTTTCATCTCCTCCTAAAAAATCTCTAAAAATAAGAATGTTTCCTCCTAAGGAGTTCATATTGAGCCTATTTAGTTTTCTCTTTCTCTGAGGTTTCAGACTTTGCCGAGACAAAAAGTTCATAAGCCCGTTTAAGTTTGCTTATAGCCTCTTTCCTCTCCGCTTCGGTTAACTTTATCTGAGTCCCTAGAACCACCGACATAGTCCCGGTAGGCTCCATTAAGAAATCATCAAGAGTTCTCCCGAAGCGTGCGGGGACGTCTTCTACTGCGTTAGCGAGGTCGGGTCCAATTTGCGCTGCGGACTTGATGCCAAAAACGCTTATGGAGTGGCAGATAAAGCAACCTTTCTCCACAAAGAAAGCACCCTCGCCTTCCCGCATCCTCCTCTCCTCCTCAAGCTCCTCTGGCGTTGGCACATCTTTTAACTCAACTCCAGCGAGGTAATTGGCAGGAACATTCTCTCGTTTCCAGCTCAAAACAATTAGCGCAAGCGATTGCGCGTCCCGTGTGGAGAAATTAAAGTTTGGCATAACGGTATCGGGTGAAACTGACTTGGGGTTTTGCAGGTGAGCAACATGCCAAGCAAAGGCTGAACGCGTTCCAAGAATGCGGGAGTAGTCGTACTGCTCCGGGTTCTTATCACCAACGTAAGTTAGGTCTGGACCAATAATACCCCCTCGACCGTTGATTACATGGCAGGCTCTACAACCCTTCTCCTTCACTAGCTTCTTTGCGTTGTTGATGTAATCCATTCCAGGGGTTTCCTTGTCATAGCGATGGCAGACGTTGCACCTAATCTCCATAAGTGCTGATGGTTTGTCTATTTGGTAAATTTCCGCGAGATACGAACCAAGAAGAGGTTCTTCCCAGTGCTCAACAAATCCGTGCGCGGACTTAGTATTGGTAGCATAACCTTGTCCACCATGACAGATGGTGCATCCGTATTTCTCAACGGGGTGAATTTGAAGAATTTCAGCTGGATGCGCGTTGTATGGATTGTCTGCATTCTCAAGCCCTTTCCAGAAAAGCCCCTGATGACAGGTAATACATCTATCCACGCGGTTCAGCTCAGAAATGAAGATTTGCTGAATGCCTCTTGGTATTTGGGTTACTATCTCTTCGCCGAACTTCTCCGCTACCAACGCCCTGAAAGATTCCTGATAGTATCTGTACTCAGGTTGAGCAGAATCCCAGAAAAGATAGAAAGTGAAAAGAAATACCGCTATGGAAACCACGTAAATAAAAATGTTGTCCTTTACATTCATAACATCACCTAGATTCGTACTGGCGTGGAGGGCCAAGTC
>JBBIRS010000005.1:0-11622 GCA_037441675.1 Planctomycetales bacterium
GCGTTTTCGGCGATGGCACGGGCGCCGTCTTTGCCGGCGAGAAAGCGGTCCAGAGAGCTATTCTGGCGGCGCGGGCGATAGAAGAAAAAGTTCGGCAGATTCAAGCGATTCCATGTGCGGGGGATTGAGGCGCCTTGGCGAGTGCGCTTTGGAATCTCTTTCGGCGATGCTACGGTGGTTTCTTACGCCGAAGAATTACAGAAAAAAGCTCGCCCGGGTGAGTTTAGCGTTGTGCTGTCAAATTCCGCCCAGAAAAAACTCTCTGCAGAAAGCGAGGTCTTCTACAAAGAGGAAGTAGACGCCTACACGGTGGGGGAGTTATCCCTTAGTGATATAAGTTTTAACCCCACAGAATTGGCGGTTATTTTACCGGAGAAGCCGAAAGAGATTGCCGAATGGATTTCTTTCCGGGAGAGGCACTTAAGCCAAACTCGGCGGGAGGAGGTGAGAAACCAGTTTTATCTCAAGCGAGAGCCGGAGCCGGATATGCTGCCGATTAGCACTCTCTTTGTCCGTTTAGACGGTTTGGATATGGAAAAAGTGCAGCCGGAAAAAGCCAACGCCTTTATGTCGGCCGTTTTCGAGATCGCCAGCGATTTTAGAGGCAAGGTGCACAAAGTGCATCACGACTCGGTGATGATTAACTTCATCGCCGGCGACCATGAGCTGAACAGCACCATGGCTGCCATCAGCATCAAAGAAGAAGTAGAAAATCTCAAACAGAAGTTTGGCGAAAAAGATATCAACTTGGCGATGGCCTGCACCAAGGGCCATGCCTTTCTTTTGGTCGTGGGCGGCAACAGCACCGTTTATGGGGAAAGCGTCAATAGGGCCTCGCGCCTGCTTTACGCCAACAACCCCGGCGGAGGCTTGGTGGTGGATGAAACCACTTTTCAGATGATCAACCGGGCGCGGGTCGATTATGAAGCTTTGCGACCGATCCAACTCAAGGATTATCCGGCACCGCTTAAGTTCTTTCTGATTAAGGATATTGTAACGATGACCTTCCCCCACATTGAAGCGGAGAAGGTGGTCGGTTTGGAGAAGGAACTTCAACTTCTCAACCAGTATTACGAGGAAGCCAAAGAAGAAGGCAGGGTAGCGGCGGTTAAAGGTCCTTCCGGTATCGGAAAAACTTTACTGTTTGCTTCCTTTATCCGCGATAAAGAAGAGCACGGCGTCAAGGTGATTGAGGGAAGAGCCGAAAGGGCGACCCAGAATATCTCCTTTGCGGTTTGGAAGGGGATTTTGGAGAGCGCTTTTACTTTGCAGAATGTCGCCGAGGCGGCTAAAAAGCAGGCGATTATTGAGGAGTATTTCAGGGTCAACAATCTCTGGGAGAGATACGGCGATAAATTGGCTCTGCTCAATGCGATTTTGGAGCCCTCCTTTCCAGAAGCCGATGCTATTCGTTATCTCTCCTCGGATGAGCGGAAGGAGATGAGAGCCGAGCTAGTGGCTGAGATCTTGAAGAGCTTTGCCGCCCTCAATCAGACGGCGATCGTCTTTATGGAGGATGTGCATTTATTTGACCGCGACTCAGCCGATCTGGCGCTGAAAGTTTTGCCTAAGTTAGAAAAAAACAGTTCGCTTGAGGTTTTGACTACCTGGATTGAGGGGGAAGAGGGAGTGAAAGAGGGAATCTTTGAAAAAATCCGCAAGCTGGGCTGGAGGGTGTTTGATGAAAAAAAGAATTCCGAACCCTGCGGGAGCTAACTGATAAAGAGAAAGATGATTTGGTGGATGGGGAGGTAAACCGGGCGCTGGTGGCTGTTGGCCTCTGGCGTTCAATTGGGGACAGAAAGCGCACTCTCAAGATTGTTGAGTCGGCCAAAATTCTCTTCGCCGAAACCTACCCGCCGTTTGAGCGGATGGAACTTCACGACCAGCTGATTTGGGCGAGGTTTCACAAGGTGGTAGGTAAGGAGAAGATTTTTGCTGGATCTTTTGATGAAGCTTTGCTGGAGTTGCAACAAGGGAAGGAGTTGCTGGAGGAGCTCCCGGTGGAATCCGACGGAGATAAGGCGGCGGAGCTCGGAGACCTTAGAGCCGAACTTTTGGGCGTCTTCGGTTGATTTTATATGGAGCTGCATCAGCCCGCCGAAGCGCTTAGGTGGTACCAAGAGGCTTTATCTTGGGCCACCGGGTATGAGATCAGGTATTCGTTAAGTCTGGACTTGGCGATTGTTTACAAAGATTTGGGGGAAACGAAACAGGCTGAGAGCGGTTTTAAGTCTCTTTTAGCTACGGCTCGCGAGAGAGGCGAGAAGGGAGACGAAGCGGTGGTTTTAAACAATCTGGGGGAGGTCGCCACAAGAATGGGGCAGTTGGATATAGAAGAAGATTATTACGAAGAGGCGATGAAATTAGCTACCAATCTTTCCAAAACCACCAGCGTTTACTACGCCAGAGGGAGTATAGCTTTTTTGAAAAGAATACGGGAAGATTATGCCTCTGCCGTTCAACTGTTTGAAGAAGCCGCTCAATATTTTGAGAAGAGCGGTTTTGTCCGCAATGCTGGAATAGCTAAGGCGGAGCAGGCATTCTGTTTAGTCAAGCTTGGCCGATTCGGCAAGGCGGAAGAACTTCTCACCGGTTTGGTTAAGAACGGCCAAAAATTTCTCCGAGGTCGCGCCTATACTCTCGGAGCGATGTTGGAGGCTGAGTCATCGGGCAGTGTTGCCGGCACTACTCTCGAGAAGTTTAATCAAGGAATCGAGCTGTTGCGGGAAAGCGGCAAGGAAGACGATTTAGCTTTTGACCTTCTCTACTTTGGGGAGCTAGAGATAAAGCACGGCAGAGTTCAAGAGGGCCTAGCGAAGGTGCGGGAGGCGAAAGAGATTTATGAAAGAATCAAAGACCTATCAGAGATGAAAAAGATCGAGGGGATACTGAGAGAATACGGGGAAGAAGGCAAAGAGCTAAGCCGACACCAAAAAGCCAAGAGAGGAGGGAAAAGGAAGAATGCGGACTTAGAATAAAACGGACGCTCAAGAATCATTATCAAACGCTACTTTTGGCGACAATCTGATTGAGCCTACCATTTGAGGCACTAAAAGTGGATCGTTTATCCCTAAATACGCCTATACTTACGGAAAGTATACCCTAGATAGAGCTTCCGCCTAGTCCTAGAAGCCTTTTCTCCAATTCGAACTAAATACGCCTACTCCTAGACACTTTTTCTTGTTTTCCCTTTTTTACCCGACTTCCCCACTCTTGCAAGAATTCCGCGCCAAGAAAAGTAGAAAATCTGAGAAAAACGAACCCATCACGCAACTAGAACTTACTACCCGATAACCACCTAAACACCCAAGAAACCCAGCTACCGCCTTCACGCCCAACCAAAACCTACCGCACCAACTACCACTTACACCCCGATACTTGTTCCCTCAAGGGTTGGAGTTTCTCTTTCTCGAAGTTCGCGACTGCTCTTCACGCCTGCTGCCGCCGCCGAGGAAATAAGCCTCTGAAGATTTCCCACGTTGCCCGCGTGTGCTAGCGCCACCTCCAAGGTTATCAGCCTGTCCAAGTACCTATCCCTTAGACACTGGTCCATAGTCATCATTCCCATCTTTGAATGCGTCATCATCACAGAGTGAATCTGGAACTCCTTTCTCTCTCTGATGAGATTTCTAATGGCTGGAATGTTCAGCATAACTTCAAAAGACGCCACCCTTCCACCGCCGTCAGCCAGTGGCAACAACTGCTGGCTCATAATGCACTGAAGTGAATTTGCCAACTGCGCCCTGATTTGGTCTTGCTGATCAGGCGGGAAAACATCAACAATTCGGTCAATTGTTAGCGGTGCGTTGTTAGTGTGCAGAGTCGCAAATACCAAGTGTCCCGTTTCAGCTGCAGTAATTGCGGTTGCGATAGTCTCAAGGTCACGCATCTCACCCACCAAAATCACGTCTGGGTCCTGCCTCAGCACTCTTTTTAGCGCGCCACTGAAGGACAACGTGTCCCTTCCCACTTCTCTCTGATTTACGTTACACCTCTTGTGTTGATGCACATACTCAATTGGGTCTTCTAGCGTTACAATGTGGAGGTCTTTGGTTTCATTGATTACGTTAATCATTGCCGCGAGTGAGGTTGTTTTTCCACTGCCTGTTGGTCCAGTCACAAGCACGAGACCACGCGGTAACATAATCACTTCCTTCATTATCGGCGGAAGAAGCAATTCCTCCATCGTTGGTATCTTTTCGGAAATGGCTCTCATAGTGCAGTAGATGCTTCCCCTCTGGAAGCCTAGGTTGCACCTAAACCTTCCGATGCCTTTCTGCGCGTAACCGAAGTCAAGCTCTCTCTCCAGTTCGAACTTCTTCCGTTGATCCTCCCTAATCATTGAAAAGGAAAGCTCACGAACATCATCAGGTGTTAATGGCTTGTAATCAAGCCTCACCAGACGTCCGTGAACCCTTAGCGTTGGAGGAACTCCAGCAGTGAGATGCAAATCAGATGCGGAATGCTCTACCAACTGAACTAGCAGATCAAGTATTGTGTATTCCATATCGCCTCAATTCTCCTTTCCTGAGTCTTATTTTATTATAGCGCCAAATGTGCCAATTCAAAGCAAGTTAGATGCAAAAGCTTAAAGTTAAGCTATCTCGGAAAAACCTTCAACTTCAGCGAGTCTTGGTGCGGTCTCAGCCAAACCGCCTCTAATTGCGGAGATGGCGACCCGCTCTTCCTCGACCTCGCTCTCGTAATCAGGTCTAACCACTCTGAGAGCTTCGGCTAGGCTAGTAGTCCCATTAAGAACTTTCTTCACTGCGCTTTCCCAAAGGGTGACCATACCTTCCCGTCTCGCTTGCGCTCTAATTACGTGGAGTGAAGTTGTAGTCATTATCAAATTCTTAATCTGGTTAGACATTCTAAATATCTCAAAGATACCGGTTCTACCCAAGTAACCTACATGCTTGCAAAACTTGCATCCTACAGGCTTATACAAAATTGGCGCTCTATCCGAGTACTTACTCTCATCGTATGCGCCCTTCAAGTAAGCAAGCTCAGCCTCGGTTGCCTCATAGGCTTCCTTGCAATGGGGGCAGAGCTTTCTCACAAGTCTCTGTGCCATAACGCCGATAACTGAAGCATTGATCAAATACGGTGGAGTTCCAAGGTTTTCCAATCTTGGGATTGCGCCCGGCGCATCGTTGGTGTGCAAAGTGGAGAAGACTAAGTGTCCAGTTAGAGCTGCATTCACCGCAAGGTCAGCGGTTTCACCATCACGTATCTCACCAACCATAATAATATCCGGGTCCTGACGCACGACCGTCCTTAGGCCGGAGGCGAAGGTAAGTCCCACCTTCGGGTTCACATGAACTTGGTTAATCTTGTCCAGTTGATACTCAACCGGGTCTTCAATGGTTACAACATTTACGTTTTCCGTTGCGAGTTTCGCCAGCGCAGCAATTAGCGTCGTGGATTTACCACTTCCAGTAGGACCAGTGATGAGAATGATGCCGTGTGGCTGTTCAATCAGTGAATTGAAAATATCAAGCTCGCTCTCATCAAAACCCAAGTCTGTGAGCTTATAATCCTGAGCGCTCTTATTTAGTAGCCTCATCACGATTTTTTCGCCAAAAATAGTGGGAAGAGTGGAAAACCTTATATCAAACTGGGTATTATTCACGTCTAAATCAATTCTTCCGTCCTGAGGTTTTCTCCTTTCAGAAGTATCTAGCTTTGCCATAATCTTGAGCCTGGCGGTTACTGCGGGGATAGCGCTTTTGGGAACTTCGAGTATCTTGTGCAGCATTCCATCAACACGGTATCGCACAACCATATGATCGCTTTTAGGTTCAAGATGAATGTCGGACGCCCTATAATCAACCGCGCCATTGAGAATTGTGTCCACAAGCTTGACAATGGGCGCATCCTCTATTTCTTTTAGAGTTGCGCTGTCTATTAAGCTTTCGTCAATTATGTATCCCTTTTTAATCCTATCCTTCTGGAATTCTTCGATAGATTTTTGCGCCTCGTGGGATACTCCGAAGAATTGGTCAAAGGCGAACTGAATCGCACTCGGGCTTGTTATTCTCGGTTCAATTTCATTTCCAGTCGAAAGCCTAATATCATCAAGGGCAAGTAAATTGAGCGGATCAACCATTGCAACAATGAGCTTGTTGCCCTCACGCCTAACCGGAAATGCCTGATGCCTTTTAATCATATCAGGCGGAAGTAAGCGAGCAACCTCAGGCTCAATTTTCTCCTCATACAGGTCTATTCGTTGAAGTCCCAACTGGTTCGCTAGAACTTGTTCTATCTCATCCTCAAGCGCTAACTGCATGTCCACTATCAATTCGCCCAATCGTTTGCCCGTTTCCTTTTGTCTTTCTAGGGCTTCCGCTAATTTATCCTTAGACAGGATGCCCGCCTCAATCAACATTTCTCCTAGCTTCTTATTCATTGAAGCATATCTCCTGACGATAATTGTTTCTTCGCCTCATTTAGGCTAATACTTTTTTATAACACGCATAGCCCTCTAAGTCAAATCGTAAGGTTCAACTGATGAGAGAAACGCTATTACGAGAGGGATGCGCAAGTATAAATTAGACTCACGATTATCTTTTAATGTTCCAAGCCAATTCTATTAATGTTCCAAACTTATTCTCTTATTTAATAAATGACCGCACCACAACTTCTATTTATAAAGTCTAGATGTTAATTGTCTCCAATTATCTTCAACAACTTGGTATACTTTAACTTTATATGTCTTTCCCGCATAAAGACCTTAGGGAATTCATTTCGGAACTGAATTCTGCTGGAGAGCTAATTAGAGTTAGAGAGAGAATCTCTCCAATTCTAGAAATAACCGAAATAACGGACAGAATGAGCAAATCCCCTGCGGTGAAAGTTCCTCCAAATACCCCACAATTTTTATCAAGCGGTGGTTCTGCTCTTATTTTTGAGAAACCTGAAGGTTACGAAATCCCAGTAGCGATTAACCTTTTTGGTTCGTTAAGTAGAATCTCAATGGCTCTTGGAGTAACGCATCCGAATGAAATTGCTTCGCGCATAGAAGAGATACTCAATCTCAAACCTCCAAAGGGGATAATCGAACAGCTGGCGTTTTTGCCAAAACTAATAGAAGCGACGAAGTATCCACCGCGCGAGGTGAAATCCGCGCCCTCTCAGGAAGTGATACTTAAGGGCGATGAGGTTGACCTGAATAAGTTTCCCATCCTCAAGTGCTGGCCGAAGGATGGCGGTCGTTTTATCACTTATCCGCTTGTGGTCTCAATGGATCCGCGAACTGGCAAGCGCAACCTTGGTCTTTACCGAATGCAAGTATACTCTAAGAACGAAACCGCGATGCATTGGCACATTCACAAGGATGGCGCGAGCCATTTTCACTGGGCACGAGTGCGAGGTGAAGTCCTTCCCGTCTCAGTCGCCATAGGAGCTGACCCGGTAACCTGCTACTCAGCTTCCGCCCCCCTTCCCGCGGGACTTGACGAATTTCTCTTCGCAGGGTTTATACGTGGAAAGCCCGTGGAGCTTGTCAAGTGCAGAACAAACGACCTTCTCGTTCCCGCAAGTGCGGAGATTGTCCTTGAAGGTTACGTTGACCCAAGTGAACCATTGCGCGTTGAAGGTCCCTTCGGCGATCACACTGGATATTACTCACTTGAGGACTATTATCCCGTTTTCCATATTACCGCCATCACGCACAGGAAAGACCCCATTTACCACACCACCATAGTCGGTAAACCTCCGCAGGAGGATTACTTCCTAGGTTATGCGACTGTCCGCATATTTCTTCCAATGATAAAGCTAGTTCTTCCCGAGGTTGTGGATATGTGCTGTCCGCCGGAGGGAGTTTTTCACAACTGCGTCATTGTCTCAATTGAGAAGCGCTATCCCGTTCAGGCCCGAAAGGTAATGGCGGGACTCTGGGGAATGGGGCAGATGAGCTTTGCCAAGCTCATAATCGTTGTTGATGCGGACTGTCCCGTTGAGGATTTGCACGAGGTTGCCTTCCGCGCCTTCAACAACGTTGACCCCAAGCGAGATATTATGTTCTTTGAAGGACCCGTGGATGTTCTTGACCATCCAGCGCCTCTGCCCGTTTTTGGGAGCAAGATTGGCGTTGATGCCACGCATAAGATTGAAGGCGAAGGCGCTCGTGAGCCCTGGCCCGGACAAATACTTATGTCAGATGACGTGAAGAAAAAAATGGACTCCCTCTGGAAAGAACTTGTGAAAAACTTCCCCCCTTAACAGGAACACACCCTTTATTGGCGTGGCAATCCCTCTGTAGGGCGGATTTACACTGAAGGGCAGATCCTGAAGTGAGGCTTGCTCACACCTGCGCGCTTGCACCCGCCGTCGCCTCCCCTTGGATCAAGCCCGTCTCGGACGAGTCCTCACTCAATCTGTACGCCAACCATCTTTGGCTCCCCGTGATCCCATTCCTCTTGGCGGGATACAGGTCCCCCCCCTACAGTTTCGGCGTCATACAAGTTGACGCCCCACAGCGAAATTCCACCGCAATTCGAGTTTCGCTGTCGGCATTTAGAGGAAAAATATTTGCATTCCTGGTAGAATTCTGAAAGTCTTCGTCTTCTTCAGGAGGATTATTATGGCTAATTATAATCTTGCGGTGATAGGCGCCGGTCCTGGAGGTTATGTATCCGCAATTCGCGCTACTCAACTTGGAATGAAAACAGTGATTGTAGAAAAAGAGTTTTGGGGAGGTGTTTGCTTGAATGTTGGTTGTATCCCTAGTAAATGCCTGCTGGAAGATACCCACCTTCTATACGAGCTTAACAACTCAGCCGAGCGAGGTATTAAGACGAAAGGTTTGGAAGTGCGCTGGGAAGAGATTCAGATGCGCAAGGAAAAGGTGGTGAAGCAATTTACCGAGGGCGTCCAATTTCTTCTTAAGAAGAATGGTGTAGATATGAAAATTGGAAGTGCACGGTTTGTTGATTCAGGCAGATTAAAGATAATTAGTCCTGCTGAACACGAAGCAGAAGTATCCGCAGACTTTTTTCTCATCGCCACAGGTGGGAGACCGGCGGAACTTCCGCATATTAAGATTGACCACGAATTTGTAATTGATTCAACAGACGCGCTGTCGCTTAAGGAGATTCCGAAAAAGCTCTTGATTATTGGTGCAGGCGCGATAGGGCTAGAGCTTGGAAGCGTTTATGCGCGTCTTGGAAGCGAAGTTGTTAATGTGGAAATTATGCCAGAGTGCCTGCCGGGGACGGATAAGGAAATTGCAGGAGCGCTAAGGCGTGAGCTTGAAAAGCAAGGCTTGAAGATACATCTTGATTCCAAAGTTGACGAGGTTCAGATGAAGGGAAAAGGGCTTACCGTCAAGGTTTCAGGCAAGTTTAACGGGGAGATTTCCGCGGATAAGGTGCTTCTTTCGGTTGGAAGAGTTCCAAATACAGAAAATCTTGGACTTGAGCGAGCTGGCGTAAATGTTGAAAAGCGTGGTTTCATTTTAGTTAATGAAAACTTTCAGACCAGCTCACCAAACATTTACGCAATAGGCGACGTAATTGGCGGTAAGCAGTTAGCACATAAGGCTTCCTATGAAGGTGAATGCGCGGTGGAAATTATGGCGGGACACAAGCCATATCTACATAGACCAATCGCGGGCGTTGTATATACAAGCCCGGAGGTGGCAAGCGTCGGGCTGAGCGAGGATGAGGCTAAAGAGAAGGGATTGAACATCAAGGTTGGAAAGTTTCTCTTCCGTGCGAACGGACGTGCGCTTTCAATGAATGCGCCTGCAGGTTTGGCAAAGGTTATCGCCAACAGAGATACGGACGAAGTTATTGGCGTGCATATCCTTGGACCGTACGCAGGCGAACTAATCGCGGAAGCGGTAATGGCAATGACACTTGGCGCAAGCCTAGAGGAGTATCAGCTTGCAGTGCGAGCGCATCCAACCCTCTCCGAGGCTCTGAGGGAAGCCTCACTCTCCTCGGAAAAGCGCGCCATACATAAAGTTGATTAGCGGATTTTAGCGCAGTATGCGGTATATAAACTATGCCCGCGATTTTCATCATCATCCTGAGTTTCGTAATCGTCGTAGCCCTTGCGCGGTTTAAGGTTCCCATCTTCGGCGGGCTTTTTTTCGCTACTCTTCTTATCGCCAGATACCAGCATCTTCCACTGAAGAGTCTAGCTTCTTCATTCTTGAAAACCCTTGAGGATTCTGAAACTATCTCCCTTGTCATCATAATCGTCCTCATCACCCTCTATTCACTGCAACTTCAGGCGAGTGGTAGGCTGACGAGAATAGTCGAAAGCGCTAGAGATGCTCTGAGAAGCAGGCGGTTAAGGCTAACGATTTTCCCCGCGCTGATTGGGCTTTTGCCAATGCCGGGAGGCGCAATCTTCTCTGCCCCAATGGTCGAGGAAGCGGGTAAAGATCTGCCCCTGAGCCAACACCAGCTTACCGCAATAAACTACTGGTTTCGGCACATCTGGGAATTTTGGTGGCCAATGTATCCCGGAGTTCTTTTGGCGGTCTCGCTGACAAAAGTTTCGCTTCCTTTTTACATTTTGAGCGCAATACCTCTAACGGTTGTTGCGATTTTATTAGGCATTGCGACGATGTTCCGTGGGCTTGGCAGGGCAAACATAATAAAGAGCTCTGGAAATAACGCACGCGGTGGGGAAAATCGGCGGAGAGTCGCTCGTAAGTTCTTTATGGATCTTTCGCCACTCATTCTGGTCGTTGCTGGTGCTGTGGGGCTAGAAGCTTTGAGGGAATTCTTGAACGAAAGAGGCTTCTCACTGCTTCCTCAGGTTCCAAGAGCTGGAGTAATTCTCGCGGTGCTTATCCCAATTTTAGCTATTGCTAATAAGGAGAAATCAGCATTTATAAAGTCTCTAAATAAGTGGTTTGAAAGGGGCAACGTGGAAATGCTACTCGCTGTTATTCTTGCGATGTGGTATAAAGAAATCCTCACGAGCAGTGGAGTGGTTGATTCTGCGGTGAATGAGCTAATCGGCGCAAGGATACCGCTTTTGCTTCTTATTTTCCTTCTGCCATTTCTTGGTGGGCTAATAACGGGAATAAACGTGGCGGGGGTGGGCGTTTCATTTCCGATAATCATCGGACTTGCGCAGGCGCAGACAATGCCGATGCTGGCAACCACAATTTTCGCTTACTGCGCAGTCCATATGGGCGTGATGGCAAGCCCGATACACTTTTGCTTTATTCTGAGCAAGGAGTTTTTCAAAAGCGACTACGCGAAAGTGGCAATGCTTATTACTCCCTCAGAACTCGCGGTAACAATTATGGCGTATTTAATTGCCAAATTCTCCGGAATGTGAAACCGCGCAAGGGAGGCAACAAGTGATTTAAGTGAATGTGGAGTAATTGATACGGGGTTGACGGTTGCGATTAGTAAGAAAGAGACCTAAATACAGCGGATATTATTTTGATATCAGCATTGGTGGAAATGTGGTGAACCTGATTTGCGTGGAAATTTCCTGAAGGCTTGCATGCAAAAGGAGGGGCGTCAACTTGTATGACGCGGTATTCGGCGGGAAGTAACCCCCCCTACAGTCTGAATGAGGCGACCGCGGGGTGCAAGTCCACGTCCTACAGGGGTAAGGCGGTTTCTACTACCAATTCCGGCACACTTT
>JBBIRS010000005.1:11647-158730 GCA_037441675.1 Planctomycetales bacterium
GTAATTCTTGAACTAAATGCTCTTTCTTTCACCTATCAGGATGGAACTCAGGCGGTTCGGAATATCAACTTAACTGTCCATAAGGGCGAAATACTTGGTCTTATTGGTTCTTCCGGGGCAGGCAAGTCAACACTACTTCGGTGCATTAACGGACTTCTGAAACCATCAGCTGGCGTGGTCTGTTTTAATGGCGAAAGAGTTCTATTTCGCTATAAGGAACTTCTAACTCTTCGGCGAAAAATTGGAATGATTTTTCAAGAGTTTAACCTTCTGCCTAACTTAAGCGTTCTGACAAATGTTCTTCTCGGCAGGCTTTCCTATCAGAGTTTCTGGCGCCAACCATTTTTCAGCTTCAGTAGGGCTGATAGAGAAGTGGCAATGAATGCACTTCACAAAGTGGGCATCTTGCCACTTGCCAGAAGAAAGGCTAGAGAGCTTTCGGGCGGGCAGAGGCAAAGAGTGGGCATTGCAAGAGCGCTGGCTCAGGAGCCGATCCTGCTTCTGGCGGATGAGCCTGTTAGTAATCTTGACCCTGCTACTGCGGATAAGGTTCTCTCCCACTTCGTGAGTTTGTGTCGTCAGGAGCAGTTGTCCGCGGTAATAAATTTGCACTCGGTTGAGCTTGCAGAGAAGTACTGTGACAGGATTTTAGGCTTGAAACGGGGCGAAATTGTCATTGATGTTCTCGCAGGTAACCTCAACGAGCGGGAGCTTTCTCAAATCTACTCGGAGGATGAGAATTAGAAAAGGCGATATGGCGGCAAGGGAAAATAAATCTCTCACGGAAAAAATAATCTCCCCCAAAGGCTTACCCATTCTCTCCGCCATAAAATTTGCTCTTATCATCGCGTTTTTGGCTTACCTAGTGAATTCAATATACATAACGGAGTTTAACCCGCTAAAACTTTTTAGAGGCTTAACCAGAGCGGGTGGGCTACTATCTGAAATCTTTTCACCTGATTTTAGTATTTTTTGGGACCTAGCCAAACTGATGAACGAGACTGTGCAGATAGCTCTCCTTGGCACAGCTCTTGCGGTTCTAATGAGCTTTCCCCTGTCTTTTTCGGGCGCGAAGAATTTAATGCTCAGAACCTCTACGGGGAAGCTCGTTTACTTCCTAACCAGGCTTCTCTTCAACGTTTTGAGAGCATTTGAGCCAATTCTCCTCGCGCTTTTATTTGTGATAATGGTTGGGCTTGGGCCGTTTGCGGGAGTGCTTGCCCTTGGGCTTCATTCCGTCGGTATGCTTGGAAAGCTCTTCTCTGAAGCGGTTGAAGGCATTGATAGGGGACAGGTGGAAGCGGTCACCGCGACCGGCGCTAATCGTTTTCAGATTATATGGTATGGCGTTCTTACTCAGGTTTTGCCTGCCTTTCTCGCCTTCTCCATTTACCGCTGGGACATTAACATTAGAATGAGCATTGTGCTTGGCATTGTTGGCGCAGGCGGTATCGGCTTCAAACTAATCCAGTATATGAACCTGCTCCAGTTTGATAAGATGGCGACCGCATTTATTATTATCCTTCTTGTGGTGACCGCCCTTGATTACTTGAGCGCCTACTTGAGAACTAAACTCGGGCAGTATTGAGATACCTCTCTTCCGCGGATTCTGTGTCACTCTACTCAATCAAGCCTGAACTAGCCAGATGATCTGTTCAAGCTTTTAGGCATGCTATTTTAACTACCGCAATATTCAATTCTTTCGCTCTGCGAATAATCTTAAAGCATAAATTTAACCCAATCTCCCAACTGGTAAATCTGAACTTACCATACCGAAGGCAGAATCTAGCAAGCTACAAATTTATTACTTGAGCGCTCAAGCAGTCCACCACAAGGGCTTAGCGGTTGGAGTATGCAATTAAAGAGAAAACTTGCGTAAAAAGGAAAACCCGCCTCAGAAGTCTTTCCCGAGGCGGGAACCTGCTGAAAGCAATTTTTAATTTTGTAACATCGCTAATTTTAGCACGAATAATTCTCAGGCTAATTAAGAATTATAAAACTAAAATAGAAGCATTCTTTCGGGATTTTCCACCTGTTCGCAAACCGCTCTCAGGAACTTAACCGCATAGACGCCGTCAATGATTCTATGGTCAAAGTTTAAGGAGAGGTATGTCATATCGCGTGCGGTAATTTGCCCGTCGCGGACAACTGGGCGCTTCTGTATTGCATGAATTCCAAGGATGGCGGTATTTGGGAAATTGATAATAGGCGCGCTCAAAATCGCTCCAAACCCTCCCGCGTTCGTAATTGAAAACGTGGAACCGTGAACCTCTGATAGCTCTAACTTTCTATTCCTCGCACGCTCCGCCTTTTCCTGAAGCTCGGCGGCTATGTGAATTAGACTCTTTCTATCCGCAAAATCAATCTTCGGCACAACCAACCCCGCAGGAGTATCCGTCGCAAAGCCAATATGATAGTACTTCTTCAGGACTATTTCACCCTTCTCCAAATCTAGTTCTGCGTTCAAAAGTGGAAAGTCCTTGAGAGGTTGGATAACCGCTTTGATGTAGAATGCGGTAACTGTGAGCTTCACGCCGTAATTCCTTAGCACCTCGTCACGGTATCTCGCCAAAAATTCCATCATCTTTGTGCAGTCCGCCTCATCCACGCTAAGGGTGTGAACCGCTGTTGTGTATGAAGTTGTGAGTGCATTTATGATGGTTTTTCTGATGGTTGTGAGTGGCTGGCGCTCCTCCTCTTCCTTTGTTTCACCAAATACAACTGGCGGAAGAGGGACAACCTTTGGCGCACTTGGAGCAGTAACTGTTGGCTGTGTGGAGACATCGGCAGAAACTTGAGCGGGCGCTCCACGTTTTGCTAACGCTAGCTTTTTCGGGTCACTGATTATCTCCTCAATGTCAATCTTTCTGATTCTTCCGCCTGTCCCCGTGCCTTTGATTCTTGATGGGTCAAGGTCATATTCTGAGATTAGCCTCGCTACTACCGGCGATATTCTTTTGGCTGATTCTCCATCCCCGGATGGTTCTGTTAAAATTGCGGAGGGCGGTTGCGCCACGCTCAGTCTTGGCTCTGTTGACACCACAGGCTCTTTCACTAACGACTTTTGAGCCTCCTCCTTCTCTTCAATTGTCGGCTTTTTCTCGACCGTTGGAGCTTTCACCGCAGGCACCTCTTCCCCCTCTTTTGCTATATATCCTATGAGCTGTCCCACCTCAACCTTTTCTCCAGGTCCTACTAGTTGCTTTACCAATATGCCTTCGCCAGGGGAGGGTATTTCCATAGTAATCTTATCCGTTTCTATTTCCACAAGTGGCTCGTCCATTTTGATATATCCACCCTCTTCAATGAGCCACCTGCCTACTACGCCTTCGTAAACACTCTCTCCCAACTGTGGAACTAATATTTCAATCGCCATTTTCTTCTCTCCAAAAATGTAGTGAAAAAGCTATGCAGACGCTAGCTATTCTTACACTTAAGGTTGAATCATCAAATAAATCTCGGCTTGTTTTTATAATTATCACGTTTAATATTCAAACAACTTAAGCGCGGCGGTGTAAAGTTTCTCCGGTGTTGGCAACCAGAATTTTTCCATCTTGGAGTAAAAGGGAACTGGAGTATCAAAACTGCATACGCGAGTTATAGGCGCGTCCAAGTATTCAAAGGCTTCCTCCGCAATGAATGCGGAAATTTCTGCGCCAACGCCCGCGGTCTTTGGGGCATCATGGGTGATTATTACCTTTGATGTTTTCTTCACGCTTGTAATTATTGCTTCTTTGTCGTAAGGCAGAATTGAGCGTAGATCCAACACTTCAGCGGAGATTCCGTGCTCCTCTTCTAGTTTTTTCGCAACCTCCAAACAGTTGTGAACAACCCAACCGTAACTGATAAAAGTTAGATGCTTTCCTTCACGGGCAATTCTAGCCTTGCCAATGGGAACGGTATAATCATCCTCAGGAAGTTCCTCCTTTAACCAAGGGACGCGATAAATCGCCTTTTGCTCCAGATAGATAACTGGATTGTCATCTCTCACAGCGGATTTAAGCAGACCCTTTGCGTCATAGGGAGTTGATGGGGCGACAATCTTAAGCCCAGGGACATGCATATACCAAGCTTCATTCGCCTGACCATGATAAAGCCCAACGCCCATTGCCCAGCCGTTCGCCACGCGAATAACAATTGGGACTTTCCAGGTTCCACCGGTTCGGTAGTGTATCTTGGCTGCTTGCTGGCAGATTGGGTCGTGCGCTCCACCGATAAAATCCCCAAACTGAATCTCCGCTATGGGACGCATTCCCATTAGCGCTGCTCCAATAGCCGCATCAACAATTAGCGCTTCAGAAATTGGCGTATCAAGGCATCGCCAAAAACCAAACCCATCCATTAGACCCTTAGTCGCTTTGAAAACTCCGCCGTATATTCCTACATCTTCGCCTAGGACAAATACGTTCGCGTCCCTGCGCATCTCTTCCGCCTGCGCTTCAACTATCGCATCTATATAGGTCTTTGGTGCTCCCATTCTTTACTCCTTTACTTCATTTCAGAGATATAAGATTTGTGCATAAATGAACGCTCATCGATATAGCCAGCCAACCTTATGGCGCATAAACATCTTCAAGGCAGGTCTTTGGCTCAGGCTCAGGCGCGTTCAATGCGAATTCATATGCCTTCTGCACTTCCTCAAGAGCCTTTTCCCTTACAGCTTCAATTTCAGCCTCTGTCATAATCCCTTCTTTTACTAAGTAGCTTTCAAAATTCGGAAGGGGATCTCTCTGCTTCCACATTTCAACTTCTTCCTTTGCGCGATAATCCGCTGGGTCAATCTCTGAATGTCCATACCAGCGGTAAGTGTCCAACTGAACTATTACCGGAGGACCAATGTTTGCGCGAATTTTTGGTATCCATTCACTAAAGAAATCATAGAGGAGAGGCACATCATTGCCATCCATTCGGAAACCTTCAATGCCATACCCGATGGCCCGCTTAGAGATATCTTCGTTTCCAGCCTGAAGTCTTAGAGGCACGCTTTCCGCCCACCAGTTGTTTTGAATGATGAAAACGACCGGGAGTTTGTGAATGGCAGCAAAGTTTACCGCTTCGTGCCACTGCCCTTTACTTGTTCCCCCTTCACCGGAGAAGGTAAGTGCGATAAAGTGCATATTGCGCATCTTAAATGAAAGCGCAGCTCCTACCGCAACTCCCGTCTGCGCTGCCATAAGCGTGCAGGGCGCTAGAAAGTTTCCCTCTGTCCAACCCCAGAAGTTGGGATGACATTTTCCTTTGTCCTGGCTTGTTTTTCGGGAGAGAAGTTGGCTAGCTAGCAACTCAAGGGGACAGCCTCGGGTGATAATTGCTCCAAGTTCGCGATGCTGAGGCCCGATGAAGTCCCCCCTCTCCGTAAAAAATGTTGGGACGACAGTCGTAGCCTCCTGCCCAATCTGCGAAAAGAATGTCCCCTCCATCCTTCCTTGACGCCATAGCTTTCTGCCTCTATCGTCAAACTCTCTCGTTAACCGAAGAAAGTAGTGAATTTTCTTTAGCTCTTCCTTGCGTTTCTTCGCGTCAACTGAAGCCCTAGGTTTATGGTCTTCATCCAATTTAGGCTTTTCTAAAAGCTCTTTTGGTTTCCTCAAGACATCTTTTTCTTTTGGACTCAATTCCATTCCTTCTATTTATACATTGTCTTTGATGTTTGTTTATCTATCTTATGCTCCCAAGTTTTCGAGGAAGTTCTTCTTCCCCACGTTTTCCGTATTATGGTGTATTAGCCCGCGAGAGAAAAATCTCGCCAAAACGTCTCGCCAAATCCTCTATCGTTGGCATAAGTTGAACCTTGCCGGGACAGCAATCGGGAATCTCTTCCCTTTCAAAATGGGCTGTGGCGATAATATCCTGCATAACAGAAGAAGCAGGGTCAAAGTTTTCAAGGGCATCTGAGATGTAACAAACTTTTCCAACGTTGCACTTGAAGCAGTCCTCAACGCCATTGTTGGCTATCGCGGCATAGAGCTTGACTTTATGCCTGCTAAAAAAGTTAACAATGGCTTTTAGAGCTTCTTGGGGATACAACCCGCCAATGGATATTGCGATGCCATACTTGTCCGCGCATAGACCTTCTTCGACTGGCGGAAGAATTTCTTCCCAGAAGGCAAGTTCCTTATGGGCGGTTGGTTCATAATAAGTTGGGGCAGAGATTAAGATTGTTGCTACGTTCTTGAGTAGATGAGTTATGTCCTTTGCGCTGATATTTGCGGTTTTGTCGCCATACTTATGAATGAACTCGCCAGAATGAGCACCGCCAGCACCCGGTAAATGGATAACACTGAAGGGAAGTCCTGTACTTCTAAGAAAAAACTCAGCAACATAGGCGGAAGCCTCGTTCCGAAGTGGACCTGCCATTATCGCTAAAATTTCACAATTGTTACAGTTCAATTTATTCCCCTAGTTTTGTTAGTGATATTCTATCTCAAAATATTTATCCTGACAAGCCAATTAATTATCCTCTAGTTGAAAACTTATTTCAGCTTAGAGGAAGACTGGCCAGGGTGGTGCGCCCCGTTCTTCATCTTAATTATAGTTAATTATAGCGAATAAGGCAGTGAATTTCGCTCGTTTTATACCGAGGAAAGCCGCGAGGATGCTTTATCGAACTTTTAGATAGCTTTTTAGATAGATGGATAGATATAGAATCGCGTCCTGCGCTATTCATACCTCAGAGAATTCACAGGTAGCATTTTAGCGGCACGCCAGGCAGGGATGATCGCGAATGCAAGTCCGACAACAAAACTGAAGAGAAGCGCTAGCAAAACCGTTTTCGGGCTTATCCAAAAATCCCACTCCACCTTAAGGCAGAGAATGTAGACGCCGGTGAAGCCAATAATTAGCCCAAGCAACTGACCTAGAAAGACCTGAATAAAAGCCTCAATTAGGAATTGGAGGAGGATGCTTGAATTCTTGGCTCCAACTGCTTTACGGACGCCAATCTCTCGTGTTTGCTCAACCACACTCATAAGCATAACATTCATAATGCCAATGCCCGCGACTATGAGTGCGATTGATGACACCGCCAAAAGGATAACTCCAAATATGTGGAAGGTTTCGTTCGCGGTTTTAGTTAGCTCTTTCATTGAGAATGCTTGAAAATCATCCTGATCATCTTTGTTTACACCGAGCCACGCGCTGACCTCTTCCTTTATTTTTTCCACTACATCTTCGGTATTAAGGCTCTGCGGATGCTTTATGCCGACGACGTGAATATAGGGGAACTTAAAGGCGGATTGGGCGCGCTCAAGGGGGAGGAAAATCCTGTTGTCAAAGTCTTCAAAGCCCAATCTTCCTTTTTCTTGCAGAGTTCCTACAACGCGATACCTTTCCCCTTTGACTACGATAAACTCGCCAATGGGATTTTCCCCGGGGAACAGTTTGACTCTTACCGTATTTCCTAAGACTGAAACATATGCGGAATTCTCAATATCATCTCTATCAAGAAACCTGCCTGCTTCCAGCTTGTATGGCCGTATCTCAAAGATTTCAGGATAGGCTCCAATTACGTTAGTGAAAACCCTTCTTCCCCTGTAACCTGCATAAGCAGGCAGGGCGAGGATGGGAGTGAATTTTTCCACGTAGGGTTTGCCTTCAAAGAAGTTGGCGAAGGAAGTAGGCAGAGCGGTCGCGGCAACTCCGCTTTGCTGAAAGGGACTTTCCTCTAGCTCAAAGTATGGAGTTACAAAAATTGTGTTTGCGCCAAGCTCTGTAAGTAACTTCATCGCTTGATTTCGCGCTATCTCGGAAACGGAAATTAAAGCTACGATATTTGCAACACCTATGGCAACTCCAAGCACAGTTAAGAAAGTGCCAAACATTTTCAGCCTTAATCTTCTAAGTGAGTAAAGGATTAGGTGTTTAAGCATTGATACCCTCTTTACAGATTATAAAGAAATGAAAATTTATTGCGACTTCGCTATAAAACCATCAGCGCGATTTTCCATTTGAGCAAGAGAAATCGCAGAGCATAATTCAATTGGCGAATTAATGTGACTGATTGGGACGATAATTTTACGAAACAGAGGTATTTAGCTTATCTTGGGCGAACTTTTACAACACCTGCTCCGGCACTGCTTTAATGGTTGAAACGAATTTTCAACGAAATTCAGCTCTCCTCCACTCAAAAGAGTTAAGAAGGAAGGCAAGAGATATTGGCTGGTTATATTTAATGGATATGAGTATCAATTGCAACTGGTATCCTTAAAATCGTTGATTAGTGGTGGTTGTGATGAGTGTTTTGTGATGTTAAATTACGCACACCATGGAAGCTCTAGTTGAATTTAGTTTTGGATTGACGCCTTTGAATTTGAAGGAGAGTGGCAGGGAAGGAAATTACAGCTTGGGTGAAACCAGCTGGTTCTATACATTCAAAAACAAACGCTAGTTTTAAGGAGGATGATTGAAAAATGTCTAATATAAGATGTTTATTTTTGTTAATGCTCGTATTTATTGGGTTAGCGATCCCCAGTAGCTGTGGAGGGGGAGGAGGAGGCGGAGCGCGAATACAACCGCCGGCAAACGGTGGAACGAACAATCCGCCTGATGGTGGAGGCACAACTGGCATTGCCCAAAGCCCAGGTGAAGTCGGAGGCGTCATCAGAGACGCAAATGGTGTTGTCGTGCCGGAGTTGGAAGTTTATCTGGATGCCATTCAGAACTTCGTCGCTTCCACTAACTCTAACGGCGAGTTTCTAATTAGCGGGGTTAACTCCGGTCAACACACGCTTTACTTTGGTGTTGAGGGTGAAGAGGTTACAAGCTTCGTTTTTACCTACGATAGTTCCGCACCTCTAAACTTAACTCTGCAAAGAGAGATGAGGTCTGTCTCGCAGGTTGGTGCGGAAGGAACGCTCACCGGTACGGTAACAGATACCGCAGGTAGTCCGATTGAGGATGTTAGAGTTCTAATCTTTGATAGAAGCGGGTTCTTCCTTATTGACTTTACAAATGCCTCTGGAGTTTACACTTTAAATGAAGTTCCAGTTGGAGAGTACTTCCTTCTTGGTTTTAAGCGCGGTTATCGCACACACATTGGACAGGTGTCAATCACTGAGAATCAGACGACTACGCACGACTTTGTTATGGGTAGACAGCCAACTGGGTCAATTAACGGAACTGTTACTAGCACAAGCTCTGTGCCACTATCAAGAACGCACGTGTTCCTTATATATAACGATCGCGATCCGAACCTTTCAGCACCTCCATCTTTTCAGGTTTTAACTGATGCGCAGGGGAAATACTCATTTGATGTAGTTCCCGTTGGAAGCGCTTACCTTTTAGTATTCAAGCCAGAGTTTACGCCTGAGAGTAGAAGTGTGACAATTCCCGCGGGAGAGGTTATAACAGAAAACTTTGTCTTAACTTTAGCGGGACAGACACCACCTCCACCTCCGGGAGCGGGTGGAACAATCTCGGGACAGGTTTTGCGTGATGAGGATGATAGAAGTTTGCACGGAACTGGCGCGAGGGTTTTCCTCTACAATGGACAACCGTCGGAGACGAACCCGCCGATTCAGCGAACGGAGAGCAACGAGAATGGAGAATTCCGTTTTGCGGGAGTTGCTCCATCTCGCGACCAGCTTTACTTTATCGTGGCGGAGAAGATTCGTCACGATGAGCTTTGGCGTGGTTCAACTTCTACCGCTCTTTTTGAAGGAGAAGTTGTTCAAATAACAGTAATTATTCGCCCAACGCAAAACGTTCAGCCAACCTCTGGAACTGCTTCGCTTTCGGGCAAGATCTTCGGTGGAGATGGTGCGGTTGCAGGCGCGCAAGTTGAGCTGAAGCGGGGCGATAATGCCTTTGAGACATTCACCGGTGAGGACGGCTCCTACTCCTTTAGCGGCATCCCTGCGGGATTTTATGAGTATGAGGTGCATGCGGCAGGCTTCAACGAGCTTGAGGGCGAGATTTTCCTTGAAGATGGTGAAAATCACCGCGATTTCTTCCTGCTTGAAGGTGTGCCCTCTGGTGGAGAAGGCGGTGTTATTTCGGGTGTTGTGTTTAAGCTGAAAAGCCATAGGAGTGCAAGTGGCACTAACGAGGATGAGAGTGGCGATGATGATGGCATTGATAATGGCGGAGATGACAATGGTGGCGGCGATGATGAGGATGAGGTGGATGAAATGGAGCCTGCGGATGCTACCGTTAGGCTGTACCTTGGTGATCCGTCAGCGGGTGGACAGCTAATTGCCACGGTGGAAAGCGGTGAGGATGGTTTCTATAAGTTTTTAGGGGTTCTGCCATCCGGGGAAACACCCTATTTCATTGTTGCGGAGAAGGATGAAGATGGCGTTCATTATAGAGGTGTTGCGCAGACATTCTTGATGGATGGTGAAATTGTGCGGATAAATGTTGTAATGGTTGCTACGAGCTAATTCTGCGAACGAACTTCGCAATTTAGAAAAAAATGAGAACACTCCTCTTGAGAAAGGAGGAGTGTTCTTTTATTTTTTTGGGTTCAAAATGGAACTTCTTTTGAGCGAGGAGGAAAGAGGAAGAGAAGAGGAAAATGAAGAAATTAAGAAAAGAGGAGAAGAAAAAAGAAGAAGCCTCTTAACATTTTCAGAGAAAATAGGAGAAAGAGCGCGCTTTTCTAGCCCAACTGGTTACCTTCACAATTATAATAACTGGTAGTTTTCAATCGCTAGCTTCTAGGGTAAACTATGTTCGTAATTTGAATCATTCATATTGATTATATGCTCAGCAGTGAATTTGAAAAATTTCGGGAGGTGTGGCGATTATGTCAAAAGTAATAAGAAAAGTTTATTTGCTCTCTGCTTTATTTTTTGCGTTAGTTCTTTTAGTACTAACACCAATGAGTTGTGGAGGCGGTGGGGGAGGTGGACTAAAAATTACTCCCACTCCTAACACTGGAACTAATCAACCTGGCTCGAGTAATGACAACATAACCCGACCTGATGAAAACAATGGTGAGTTAACAGTTAATGCTCCTGAGGTTGCGAAGACTGCTGGAGAAGTTGGAGGTGTTGTTCTTGACGCTGAAGGGAACGCGATTGATGATCTTGAGCTTTACCTTGACAGTGTAAATAACTTCGTTGGTTCCACCGATGAAGAGGGGAAGTTTTTGATATCAGGCGTTGACACTGGAACCCATGAGGTTATCATTGGTCTTGAAGGTGAAGATGTCGCCAAATTCAGCGTTAACTATACTGGCTCCGCACCGCTAAATACTGTTCTTGCACCTTCAAATGTGCGTGTAACATCTCAGGAGGGACAAGCGGGGAGACTTGTCGGTCGTGTAACAGATCTTGAGGACAATCCAATTGCTGGAGTAAAAGTTCTCGTATTTGATAGAAGCGGGTTCTTCCTTCTCAGGCGCACTGGTGAGCTCGGCTTTTACGAGTTTGAGGCAATTCCAGCTGGAAATTACTTCTTGATTGGCTTCAAGAGGGGGTATAGAACACACGTAGGACAGGTCAGCATTGAAGCTGGAAAGACGACTGAGTATAACTTCCAGATGGCTCGTCTCAACACCGGTGGCGTTAGAGGAATAGTTACAGACAGTGAACGACATCCCATCGCTGAAGCTCACGTGTTCTTGCTCTATCGCGAGCGCCACAGTGATGCTAGCAGACCTCCAGCATTTCATACAATGACTAATGGCGATGGTTTTTACGCCTTTGAGGGCGTTCCCGCAGGTCCTGCGGATATGCTTGTATTCAAGCCTGAGTATTTACCAGCGGATGCGGAAGTTGTTATTCCACCAAATGAAATGATAGTGAAGAACTTTGTTCTCTTCCCGCACGAGCCACCGCCACCAAGGTTTAGCTCTCTTTCGGGCAAAGTTTTCGCCTATGGAAACGATGCGAGCAGTCCTGGCGAACCTATTCCGGGCGCGAGGATTCAACTGAGACGACCGGATGTGGAGTTTGAAGCCTTCACCGACCAGGAAGGATTTTACCATTTCGTTGAGATACCATCTGGCGGATATGGCTTTAGAGTTTCGGCGGAAGGTTTCCAGACGGTGGAAGGTGAGATATTCCTTGAACCTGGTGAGAACCACAGGGATTTCTTCCTTCGCAGAAACGAACAGCACGAATGGGGCAGAATTGAGGGCGTAGTTTTCTGGGGAGAATCTGATGATCCGGTTGCTGGCGCGCTAGTTGAACTCTGGCGTCAAAACTCTGATGGCACAATGCAGAAAACGAGGACAACTCAAACTAATGAGCATGGTGCCTTCGTCTTTGAAGAGGTAGCACCTGGCTTAGTGGTGTTGAAGGCTTTCAAGGAAGATGCAACTGGCGCGGTAGAGGCGCAAGTACCACCGGGCGAGACTGTTAGAGTTAATATCCGCATATTCCGTGAGAACCATTTTGGCATGATTAAGGGAACGGTTTTTGCAGGGGAGCCAAACGGAGGTGGGCAAGGTGTGCCCGTTCCTGGCGCAGTGGTAAAACTTTTCCGTGGTGAAGCCGATCCTAACCGTCCGCCTATTAGAGTCACTGAAACCGATGGCAATGGCTACTACCAGTTTGGTGAGCTTGAACCCTCAGGTGATTTCCCATACTGGATAATCGCGGAGAAGGTCATTGAGGATCAGCACTGGCGTGGCGCTGTGGACGGGATTAACTTGGGTTCCGGCGAGGTTAAGATTGTGGATATATTTATGCATTCTGTGGATGGGCCACCGCCGCCTGAGTATGGTGCAATTGGCGGAGTTATATGGCGCGAGATAGAAGGCAGAGAAGAATTTGTGGTTGGCGCGCTCGTGCTTCTATTCCGTGGAGAGCCCGGTGAGAACAATCCACCAATTCGCGAAACTCGTTCCGGCGATCAGGGTTGGTACCATTTTGGCGATGTTCCGCCCTCTGGAGATTTGCCATACTTTGTAGTGGCGAAGAAGGAGTTTGATAGCGGTTGGTGGTTTGGCCACTCCGATGGGTTCTTCCTTAGAGCCGGCGAGGAGAAGCGCGTTGACGTGAGATTGTATCCTCCAGAACCTAACCCTGAGAACGGTAAGGTCTGTGGTTCGGTTTGGAGAATCTTTGAGAACGGGGAAGAAGTTCTACCCAATGCGCTTGTTCTTCTATATAAGGGAGATCCCTCACGTGGCGAGGTAATCCGTGAAACGAGAACGGGTGAAGATGGATGGTACACCTTTGAGGATGTTCCGCCATCTGGCGATGTGCCGTATGTCGTTGTCGCGAAGTGGTGGGACCATGAGGAGAGACTGTGGAAAGGCATGGAGGACTTCCATCTTGCCCCGGGTGAAGAGAGAGAGGTTCATATTCAAGTGTTCCTCCAGCAGGATGGCGGAGGAGCATAGCGAAACTAACGAATTAGGCTCCTGCGTAACAGGGAGGGCTCCAGGGAAAATCCTGGAGCCTTCTTTTTTCCACGATATAAGCTAATTCACGAGTTCAAATGTAATATCATCAATTCTTCTAGAGCCCTTTTTTCCACGATACAATCTATTCTGATGCCAATTGGCGAGAAAGTCCTCCTCGGTACGGTCACGGGTATGATCCTCTATCGCGGAAATGCTCTCAAGAATGTCTCGCAGTAAACCCCCGGCGTTTCGTTTCATAGGACAAGCACATGTTTAGCCAAGGCGGAGACCTTGATAAGCGGATTTAGCGCTAAAGTACTCAACTAAGTCCACAGGGATGTTGAGCGCATCTTCAAGGTCAAGCTTGAGCTGGATTAAATCAAGCAGGCTTCGAGATTTACCCATCTCAACGAGAAAATCTACGTCGCTGTCTTTTCCATACTCACTGGTGAAGAGCGAACCGAAAACTCCTGCCTTTGTCACTCCATTACGCAATGGTACCGGTAGTATCTTTTCCTTTACTTCTTCTAGATTCATTTCCCGAAATGATTCTACTTACAGATAAGCGGTTTAATTAAAACTTGACGGTGTTAAGTATTAGCTCTGAAAATTCAGAAAAATTTGTTGTGTTGTAAAAGCTATTATTATTTTTCTAATATAATCATCTAGCGATGCCTGAGGGCAAGAAAATCCGATTGACGGAGTATGCGTCCTGCGCGGGTTGAGCGAGCAAGGTTGGTCAGGCTGACCTGGAGAAAATTCTGAGCGGAGTGAATTTTTACAGCTCGGACGCGGTAATGCGTGGAGTTAGCCACGGCGATGACGCGGGCGTTTTTCGCGTGAGCGATGAGCTCGCGCTGGTGCAAACCGTTGACGTCTTCACGCCTGTTGTGGATGAACCAAAGGATTTTGGCGCAATTGCGGCGGCAAATTCATTCTCGGATTGTTACGCGATGGGCGGAAGACCGATATCCTGCCTTTCAATTATGGTAGTTCCATCGGAAGGATTTCCGGAAGGAGTGATAGAAGAAGTTCTTGCGGGGGCAAATGAAATTTGCGAAGAGGCAGGCGCACCCATCATCGGCGGGCATTCACTGAAACTTCCTGAGCCTGCATTTGGGCTTGCGGTGACTGGCGTGGTTCAACCTGAGAGACTAATTAGACCAGATAACGCAAGGGCTGGTGACAAGTTGATTCTCACAAAGCCAATCGGCACGGGAATAATCACAACCGCAGGGAAAAGGAAATGTTGTCCCTCGGATGCGCTAAATAATGCGATTAGGGTAATGAAGGCGCTTAATAGGGGAGCGAGTGAGGCGATGAAGTCACTTTCCCGAGCCTCCGCGACTGATGTTACGGGATTTGGTCTTCTGGGGCATCTTTGGCATATACTTCAGGCTTCACAGGTAGCGGTGGAGCTTTACTTTTCTCAAGTGCCGATTCTTTCGTCCGCGCTTGAGTTGGCGGAGGAGAACGCGCCCAGGGGAACTCGGATGAACCTTGAGTTTGCACAGGTTTTTACCGATTTTGGAAGCCTTAACATCGCGCAAAAGTTATTGCTGGCTGATGCGCAGACCTCCGGCGGTTTGCTTATCTCTTGTCCAGAAAGTGAGGCGGAAGAGTTTGTTCTAAAATTGAAACAGCTTGATTGCCTTGAATGTGCCATTATCGGTAGCTTCGTTGAAATGAGAGAACCACCAGTTGTTGTTCTATCATAGTTTTATTGGTTTTGTTCGCAACGAGCAAAATTGAAAGATAGTTTTCCCTTAAATGATGATACACTAAAGTAGTGGCGGGTACTTTACTGATTATCTCTCGGGCTGATGCGAGCTTCGGTTGTGGACATCTTTCCAGGATGATAACCCTGGGAAGGTTTATGGAGCAGGAACGAGGCTTCAAAGTCACAAAAGTGCTACTTGGGGATGAGCTGAGTTTAACCTTCGCAAGAACCTTGGCCGAAACAGTCCTCTTTTTCCCATCCTGGGAATTAACCTGGGCAAGTAGGCGCACGTTTCTTAAAGAGCTTTTGATGGAGCAGTTTCCCGAAGAAAACCCTGATGTTGTCATTTTTGATGTGTATGACTTCTTTGACACTTTCTGGGCTAAGGGACTCTTTCGGAAAATTTTTCCGCGCTCTAAATTTATTGGCTTTGAGATTTACCACAGTCGTACAGTTTCTGAGCGTATGGAAAGGAAAAATTATGAACCGGTAACCTTGAACCTTATTGTCAACTCACTTCTATCTCCATTCGGAAAGTGGGAGAAGAAGAATGGAATAAGGACGCTTTTTGGCACGGACTTTTTAATCCTGCCACCATTTCTTCGGGATTTTCCCAAATGGCGGTTCTCAAAGGAGAATAGAAGGATTACAATTTTTCTTGGCAGTTCGCCTTCAAGGGTTCTAGGGCTTTTGATTGATGAGTTAAGGCACTGGACGCAGATGGGGTATGATTTTTGCCTTTACAGTTCCTTTGCCCGTGAGGAGAAGAAACTCTTTGGCGAGGGCATTCGCGTGATGCCCTTAACAACGCAGGAATGTTTTCTGAGGGATATGGTTAATTCTCATATGGCAATAGTATCCGCTAGCCTAGTTTTGTACGAGCTCGCATTTCTGGGAGTGCCTGCGGTAGTGATACCGGTGGTTTCCCATCAACTTGCAACCGCATACAAGTTTTCTGAAAGGAATTACTCGCAATTGGTTTTGCCTACGAAGAACAGGTTCTCAGCGCAATTTAGCAAAGCTATGGAGGCGCTTGGAGATGAGGAGAAGTTAACTGCTCAAAGCTTTGCAGGCAGGGCACTCTTGGATGGCAGGGGAATATACCGCGTTGCTGAAGTGATATCCGAGATTGCGGGAAGTAGTTGAAATTGCCCCTATGCTTCTCGCGAACAAGTAGGGCTGAGCTTTGATTTCCGACTATTTTGGCGCGGGTTTACTCCACGCACTCAAGATAGCGGTATATCATCCCGCCTCGCAGAGCGATTGCTAATGCAGATATTAAGTTTACACTTCGCGAAAGATTTCTTATTATATCGTGCGGTTTTCACATTGACGGAAAATCGCGTCTAAGAACTTCCTGAGAGAGACGGATTTTGCTTTCTGATATGCTTTTTACGCTTTTAACGGTAGTAGTTAAAGGATAATGCCAGTATGGTAAAGTATTTTCACTGGATGAAACACTAAGGAGCGGATATGGAATTCATTGAAGAGGTTATTGCAAGAGAGGTGCTTGATTCGCGAGGAAATCCCACCGTTGAGGTAGAAGTTGTGCTTGGAGATGGTATCATTGGGCGGGCGTTAGTTCCCTCAGGAGCATCAACTGGAAGTTACGAGGCGGTGGAGCTACGAGACCGAGATGACACACGATACTTGGGCAAGGGCGTTCAACAGGCAATTGCAAACATCGTCGATAAAATTGCACCTGAGATAGAGGGCATTCCTATTCCTAACCAGCTCCTAGTTGATCAAACCCTAATTCGGCTTGATGGCACTGAGAATAAGAGCGTGTTGGGCGCTAATGCAATCCTTGCAGTTTCCATGGCAGTCGCTACTGCGACAGCAAACCACCTGGGCATTCCCCTGTATCAGTATCTCGGTGGTGCTTGCCCGAACACTCTTCCCGTTCCAATGCTCAATGTCATAAACGGCGGTAGGCACGCAAATAATAACCTGGACATTCAGGAGTTTATGATTGTTCCCGCTGGCTTTGAGAGCTTTTCAGATGCTTTGCGCGCCAGTTGCGAGATTTATCACACCTTGCGTCAAAACCTGGATCAAAAAGGATTTTCAACCTCTGTTGGAGACGAAGGTGGATTCGCTCCGTCTGTTTCTTCACACGAAGAGGCGCTATCACTCTTGGTGGACGCTATGAAGATGGCAGGCTACCTTCCGGGCAAGAACGTTTGGCTAGCCCTTGACTGCGCCGCTTCTGAGTTCTACTTTGATGGTTCTTACAAGTTTTCCTCCGAGGCAAGAAGTTTTACCTCTCAGGAGCTAGCCAACTACTACTACGAGCTTGTGCAGAAATTTCCTATTATTAGTATTGAAGATCCCTTTGATGAAGAAGATTGGTCAGCATTTGCCGGCTTTTCCGCAAAACTGGGTGGATTGATTCAAGTCGTTGGCGATGACATTTATGTGACGAATCCCAAGAGGATAAAGAGGGGAATTGAGCTTAACGCCACAAACTGCGTTCTCATCAAGCCTAATCAAATAGGCACTGTTACTGAGACTATTGAGGCTATTAAAATAGCTAAGAACTCTGGATGGAAGGTTGTTGTCAGTCACAGAAGTGGTGAGACTGAGGATACTTTTATTTCCCATTTGGCGGTGGGACTCTTGGTGGGGCAGATTAAGGCTGGAGCTCCTCAGAGAGGTGAAAGAATCGCTAAATACAACGAGCTCTTGAGGATTGAAGATTTTATGGGGGAACAGGCGGTATTTGCTGGCGTTTCTGAGTATGAGCATTTCTTGCAACACCTGAACCCATCGGCTCAAATTTGCTAGATTCTATTTTTAACTCCTACGCTAGCCTTCTTTATGAATAACTTATAAAATTTCATTAGTCAAAGATGAACATTGATGTTGCTATAGACCGCTTTTTGAACTTTCTTTTGGTTGCAAAAGGTTCTTCAATGAATACAGTAACCTCATATGCTAAAGACCTTCAGCATTTTCTAAACTTTTCTAACATATCCGACACAGATGAGCTATCAAGGGAGAGGGTTCTAAATTACCTTGAGAGCATGAATGCGCAAAGGGAGCTTTCACCTGCCACTGTGCGAAGGAGGATCGCCTCTTTAAGGAGCTTCAGCAAGTTTCTGCTTAGAGACGGGATATTAGTTAAAGGTGTTTTTCCAAAGGGAGTTAGGAGTGTGCGGTGGATGAACATTCCAAAAGCTTTAACTCAGAGCGAGGTGGAAAGAATTATCTCAGCCATTGACACTAGAAGTTATGTGGGTATACGGGATCGTGCCTTGATCGAAACACTATACGCTAGCGGTATCAGGGTTTCTGAATGTTCGCAGGTAAGGCTTTCGGATGTAAACCTGGAACGGGGAACAATTAGGGTAAGAGGCAAAGGCGGAAAGCATAGGGTTGTGCTGATAGGAGGCGAAGCGAGGGAGTGGCTCAAGCGCTACATTGAAAACTCCAGACTAAAATATCTCAAAAACCCAAAAAGCTCTTCGCGAAAGGCGAGAGGGGATGCGCTTTTTTTGGGTAGAAAGGGACCTCTATCTCGGGTGCAGATTTTCCGCATAGTGAGGGAATATGCGCTAAAGGCAGGCGTTGCCAATAAAGTATCTCCACACGTCTTTCGTCACTCCTTTGCCACCCATCTTCTTGAAAACGGCGCGGATGTTCGCATTGTTCAAGAGCTGTTGGGGCATTCTAATATTTCAACTGTTGAGCAGTACACAAAAATTACAATGAAGCACTTGCGTAGCGTTTATGAGAAGAGCCATCCGCACGCTTCTCTAGCAATTTCTAGGAGGTGAAACGTTGGGACTTTGCAGGCTTCTTTGGTCTTAATGAAGCATTAGTTTTTTTAGCCGTTGAGAGGCATTGTCATTTGCTGAGAGTCTGCGTTTCTTAAGCGATTCAAGAAGAGATTTTTCTTCACCGGTAAGCTTTTCAGGGAAATAAAGGCTCACTAGTAGTCTCAAGTTTCCCGCACCCCTCTTGTTTATATTGGGTAGACCTTCTCCCTCTATTGAAATGAAAGTTCCAGGCTGAGTCTTTGGATGTATTTTTACAATAAGCTCCTTCTTGCGAGGATGATTGACTTTTAACGTAGTTCCGAAGAAGAGTTCGTCGTAGGTGAGGGGCAACTCCGCTAAAAGGTCAGAGCCATCAACAGTAAAGATGGGATGTTCTTTCACTTTCAGTTTGATCAGGATATCTCCAGCTTTACCACCACCTGTTCCAGAGTGTCCTTCGTTAGAAATTCTTAAAATAGTTCCGTCCTTCACGCCGGCGGGAATACCCACTTCAACTTCTCTATCAACACCGTATAGCCCACTTCCGTTGCAGTGAATGCAAGGAGTTTCTATAAATGAGCCTTTTCCTTTACAGGTGGGGCAAGTTGTTGTGCTTTGAAAAATTCCAAGAAGCGTCTGTCGGGATGAGGTAAGAACGCCATTCCCACCACATCTGTAACAGATGGTGGGTTGAGTGCCTGGCTGAAGACGGCTTCCTTTGCAAACCTCACACCGCTCAAGCCTTCTTATCTTCAATTTTTTGGATTGCTGGGAGAAGGTTTCTTCCAGGGTAAGGGTAAGCTCGGTGACTAAATCGTCTCCATCAGAGTAAGCCGGGCCCATCTGCTCTCGCCTTATCCTTGACTGAGAAAAACCAAAACCAAAACGATCGCCAAAGAAGTAGTCAAAAAGGTCGGAGATACTCCTAAAATCCGTGAAGAAGTCACTTCCGACGCCTGTGGGTGCTTTTATCGTTCCATATTGGTCGTAGTATGCTCTTTTCTCTGGGTCAGAGAGTATCTCGTAGGCTACCGCCACACGCTTGAATTTCTCTTCCTTTTCTTTGTCGTTTGGATTTCTATCGGGATGAAGGTCGCGAACAAGCCTTCGATATGCCCTTTTTATCTCGCTTTGGTCTGCGTTGCGTGGAACACCTAGTATTTGATAAAGGTCGTCTTCCATAATTGTTAGTCTTTATCTTTCTTCTCGTCTTTATTGGTTAGCACCATTGATAACGCTTCCGCAACGTTAAACACGATTGGAATCATCTTTCCGTAATCAAGTCTCTTGGGGCCAATAACTCCGAGCTTTCCCTCATCAGAATCCTTATATGTGTACTTTGACACGAGTATGCTCGCGTTCCTCAGCTCCTTCTTTCCGGTTTCCTCTCCAATTAGTGCATCTACGCTAGAAGTAAAATCGCTCTTCTTAATTATATCTATGAAGCTATCCTGGTCTTTGATTGTCTCAATGAGCTCGGTAAATGCTGTTTTATCCGTAAATTCTGGCTGGGAAAGCAGAACATATGCTTCGGTATAAGCTACTTTCTCAAAGCTATCGCCTGCCTTTTTGAATAACTCTTCCAACCTGGGATAAAGAGCTGGAATTCTATCAGCTAAACCCTTAACCAATTGCTTTAACTCGCGTAAATTAACCTCCGAAAGTTTTTTGCCACGTAAGTAATTGTTAAGCCTCTCGTTTACGATGCCGAGCATCATCTTACGAACGGGGATTTCTGTTTCCAATATTTTACTCTGGAATACACCACCATCGGTTATCGCTAGAATCACTACCTGATTAAAATCAATTTCAATGATATACACGCTTTTGATAACTATTGATTCTTTTGATGGAATAGTCATATAAGCAAGATAGTTGGACTTTTCCGTCAACTTATCAAGGGCTGCAGATATAAGAGCGCTAAGCTCTGTGTGAAGACGGCGGAAGGTTCGATAAAGCGCTCTCACTTCTCGGCGATCAAGAATTAACCTGGTGATTAGAGAATCAACATACAGACGATAAGCCTTGCTTGTGGGCGCTCTTCCACTCATGGAGTGGGTTTGCTCTAGAAAGCCAAGTTCCGTTAATTCTCTAAGCTCGTTACGAATGGTTGCACTGCTCATATCAAAGAACTTTTCCAGATAACTAGAGCTTATTGGCTCTGCCCTGCGAATGTAATTTTCCACAAGGCTTATTAGAATTTCACGTTTTCTTTGGCTTAGTTTGATGTCTATTAGCGTCATATTCTTTTTCTATGCCTCTTTTTTTTACCAATATGAGTATATAACTGATTGGTTATTTCCCCAAATTGCGCAATCTAATTGCGCAAGCTATTGATCATTACTGGATAAACACGCAACTATTAAAGTTTACCTATGAAATACCATTTGTTTACTTATACTTAAGACCTTGACGATTGGAATTTTGGGATACTTGACATTTTACAATTAGTTGTTATAATTAGCAACTGAAGCATTCGGTTGCTAACAGGCAAAGGGCTAGATTGCTAAGCATTCCTGTAACAGCCAGACTATTAAAGCAGTAGTAATTTAAAATTCTAAAAGGATTCAAAAATTTCGGATAAAGGAGGTCAAAGAACTATGAGTAAGAAGTTTGCTTATACACCCGCCCCTGGGAGGGTGATAGTGAAGCCTCTTGAAAATGAAGAGGCAAAGACACCCGGTGGAATTGTTATTCCAGATTCTGCGAAGGAGCGCCCTGTCCTGGGAGAAGTAGTAGCGGTTGGAGAAGGAAAGATTCTTGATAATGGGCAGAGGGCTCCGGTATTTCTTTCTCAGGGCATGAAGGTTCTTTACAGTAAGTACGCTGGCACTGAGGTTAAGATTGGTGGTGAGGAGTACCTCATCCTACGCGATGACGACATTATGGCTTGGGAGGGTTAACAATCTCCATGAAATGTGTAAACCAACCAAAGAAGGAGGAATGAATTATGGCAGCAAAGGAAATTAAGTATTCTGATGATGCGCGGAAGAAAATTGAGCGCGGAGTTAACCTAGTGGCGGATACGGTAAAGGTCACTCTTGGACCGCGCGGGCGCAACGTAATTCTGGAGAAAAAGTGGGGTAGCCCCACGATCACCAACGATGGTGTGACCATCGCCAAGGAGATTGAATTGGAAGATCCGTGGGAGAATATGGGGGCGCAGTTGGTGAAGGAGGTTGCTTCTAAGACGAACGATATCGCCGGTGATGGAACTACCACCGCAACGCTTCTCGCTCAGGCGATTGTGCGTGAGGGTCTTAGGAACGTCACCAGTGGTGCTAACCCGATGAGTCTGAAGCGCGGTATTCAAAAAGCGGCTGAAACCGTTGTTGAACAGCTTAAGAAGATGGCTGTAAATATCAAAGATGACAAGAAGGCGATCGCACATGTAGCGACTATCTCCGGTAACAACGACCCTCAGATTGGAGAAATTATTGCGCAAGCGATGGAGAGCGTTGGTAAGGATGGTGTTATTACGGTTGAAGAGAGCAAAACCGCGGAGACCAAGATTGAGCTTGTTGAAGGAATGCAGTTTGATCGCGGTTATTTATCCCCTTACTTCATCAACGACAAGGAAAACATGGAGGTGAATTTAGAGGACCCGTATATTCTTCTCTGGGAGAAGAAGATTAGCGCAGTGGCGGACATAATACCCCTTTTGGAGAAAACCGCAAAGAGTGGGAAACCGCTTCTCATCATATGTGAGGATGTTGAAGGCGAGGCTTTGGCTACACTTGTGGTTAACCAGTTGCGAGGGACTATATCAGTTTGCGCGGTGAAGAGTCCCGGTTACGGCGATAGAAGGAAGGCTATGATGCAAGACATCGCGGTTATTACTGGCGGAACGTACTTTAGCGAAGACCTTGGTGTGAAGCTAGAATCCGTGGATTTGAACGATCTTGGTCGGGCTAAGAAGGTTAAGGTTGACAAGGAGAACACGACTATCATTGAAGGTAGAGGAACAAAAGAAGCCATCAAGGGGAGAATCCAACAGATTCGGGTTGAGATTGAGAAGGCAACCAGCGATTGGGATAGGGAGAAACTGCAGGAGCGACTTGCCAAGCTGGCTGGTGGAGTTGCTGTGATAAAGGTCGGAGCGGCAACCGAGACGGAGTTGAAGGAAAAGAAGCATCGTTTTGAGGATGCACTTTCAGCAACTCGTGCCGCTGTTGAGGAGGGCATTGTTGTTGGAGGTGGTGTGGCGTTGCTTCGTGCTAGAGGTGAACTTGAGCCCTTGATGAATGCGAACGAGGATCCTGATGAGGTTCTCGGCGCGAAAATAGTTTACCGCGCTCTTGAAGAGCCTCTTCGCTGGATCGCCCAGAACGCCGGTTTTGAGGGTAGCATCGTCATTGAACGTGTACTGGAGAAGAAGGACAGGAACTTCGGTTTCAACGCCCAGACCTTTAAGTATGAAGATCTAGTCAAGAGCGGAATAATTGACCCAGTGAAGGTGACACGCTCCGCTCTTGAAAACGCAGCTAGCATTGCATCCATGGTCCTCACTACCGAGGCGTTGATTGCGGAAAAGCCAGAAACTGAGAAGAAGCCTGCAATTCCTGGAGCTGGCGGTGGTGGTATGGATATGGATTACTAGTTGCCCCTCTCTTTATGTATCTTTATCTCGAAATTGATTTTGTAGGGCTGGAACTAGAAAATCTAGTTCCAGCCCTATGTCTTTAATGTAAGAGACGTTCATAAATCCTGAACTTCTTATCCTGAAGTTTCTTATATCTTGAGAATAAACCGCTTTAACTTTTCTCTAATCATTTATTGATTGACGTTAAGTTTTCAAGAGTTTAGAATTAGATGCACACTCCAGCTGTTCAAGAGGGTTTCATAGCCATGCTGATTGGGCTTTCAATTTTCTTTGCTATTCTCGCAATCGCACTTGCTATCTACTTGACTTTGCAGAATGTAAAGGCGGACGCGGGAAGCGAGAAAATGCAGGAAATTAGTGAAGCAATACAAATCGGAGCAATGGCTTTTTTAAGGCGTGAATACGCATTTATTACAATCTTTGCTTTCGTTGTTTTTGCGATAATTATCATTTCAACACGCTTCACTCAGGATTTAACATGGAAAATAGGGATTTCTTTTCTTGTGGGCGCTTTTCTTTCGGGACTTGCCGGTTATATTGGTATGCGTGTTGCTACTTTAAGTAACGCACGAACAACCGAGGCAGCAAAGAGAGGGATTATCCCCGCAATTAGGATTTCTTTTTCTGCTGGCGCAGTGCTCGGACTTACCGTGGTTGGGCTGGCTTTGTTGGGGATTTCAGTTCTATTTATTATTTTTACACGGAATAATCCTGCCCTCTTTGCGGATGTTTTAACTAAGGATATTCTTGGTTTCTCTCTTGGGGCTAGTTCTATAGCTCTTTTTGCTAGGGTTGGTGGAGGCATTTACACTAAGGCAGCTGATGTAGGCGCAGATTTAGTGGGAAAGATTGAGGCGGGCATTTTAGAGGATGACCCTAGAAATCCCGCGGTTATTGCTGATAATGTGGGCGATAATGTAGGTGATGTTGCTGGTATGGGCGCAGATTTATTTGAAAGTTACGTGGGCTCCATTATTTCCGCTATGCTTCTTGGTTACTTGGCATTCCACACGACACTGGCAGCCATCTATCCGCTACTAATCGCAAGTATTGGGATAGTTGCAGCGATTGTTGGCATTTTCTTCACGAATACGATTACCGGCAAGCACCCTCAATCTGCGTTAAGAAACGGAACAATTGTAGCCGCAGGTTTAATGATTATCTTGACCGTCCTTGCTACTATTTACTTGCGGGAAATCCCCAATGGGATTCTCTTTGCCATAATTGCCGGCTTAGTTGCAAGCCTAATTATTTCTTTTTTCACTGAGTATTACACCAGTTATGATTTTTCACCTACTCGCGCTCTTTCCAAATCTACATTAACGGGCGCAGCTACAACTATTCTTGGCGGAATATCGCTTGGCATGTACTCTGCGGTAATTCCACTTTTGGTTATCGTAATCGCTATATTGGGCTCTTTTGCGGTTGCGGGTGGTTTTACTGAACCAGCAAAGGGATTGTTCGGCGTTGCCATATCGGCGGTTGGTATGCTTTCAACTCTTGGCATTACGCTGGCAGTTGATGCTTATGGGCCGATTGCGGATAACGCAGGTAGCATTGCTCAGATGGCTGAGCTTCCCAAGGAAATTCGGGAAATAACTGACAGCTTGGATGCGGTTGGAAATACAACCGCTGCTATTGGGAAGGGTTTTGCTATAAGCTCAGCTGCACTTACCGCACTTGCATTCTTCTCTGCCTATACAAGCAAGGCAGGCATACCAGCTTTAGACTTAAGCCAACCTGTGGTTATTTCAGGACTTCTGATAGGAGCGATGTTGCCGTTTTTATTCGTATCACTGGCGATAAGGGCAATTGGGCTTTCCGCGCAGAGTATGGTGGAAGAGGTGAGAAGGCAATTTAGGGAAATTCCGGGACTCTTGGAAGGGAAGGCGAAGGGAAATTATGCACACTGCATTGATATTGCGACGGTAAGTGCGCTGAAAAGGATGATGGCACCTGGGCTTCTTGCTGTACTATCACCGTTCGTTGTTGGGCTTTTGTTCAAGTATATTAAGGGCTTTTCAGCTATGCCTAATGCTCCTGGCGGGACGGAAGCGGTGGGCGGTATGCTCGCGGGCGCACTAGCTACCGGAGTAATGATTGCTATATTTTTGGCAAATGCAGGTGGAGCTTGGGATAACGCAAAGAAGTGGATTGAGAAGGGCAATCTCGGTGGAAAAGGAAGCGAACCGCATAAGTCCGCGGTCATTTTGGATACCGTGGGCGATTCGTTTAAGGATGCCGCAGGTCCTAGCTTGAACATCCTTCTAAAGCTTATGAGCATTGTTTCTCTTGTCTTCGTGGCTTGGTTCAAATAGATGGAGCTGGGCTAGGCTGGGTTAAGCTCTCTTTAGTTAATACTTAAGCCTACTGCTCTTGGCTTTATAAGTTCTTTTCTGGATATTTCGATAATTAAGATTTTAATAGGATTTTCAGCTTCGCTTTTTTTGCCTTTTATTCAGGATATGCGCCTTTTACTACTTTTGTTCCCCCTTTTCCTTCAAGGCGAAAGCCTTCTCCGTTACACTAATTAAATCTCTTGAGAATCCTTCGACAACCTTAATCGGGAAGCCCCCCTTGGTGAAGAAGTAAAATATTGGAACGCCTTTTGTTTTAATCTGGTATTTTTCGCCTGTTACACGAGCTCCAGGATCTAGTAAAACTGTGAAACCCAAGCTTGAATTCTTCGCATTTTTCTTCGCATTTGAGAACACCTTTTCCTGTGAAGGAGCAACACTAATTCCAACGACCCTTACCTTGCCTGATGCATTTTTCTCAATCCATTCATTAAGCTCTATTACGAATGGTTCCTGAAGCTTGCAGATGGGTGATTCAGAAGAAAAAAAGTAGAAAATAACATTACTTTCAAGAAGAAGGTCAGCAAAATTTAATTTCTCATCGCTACCAAGAGCGGGCAACTCAAAGTAAAAGGGACTACTCTTCAGAAGCTTCTTAATCTCCTCCAATTCAGCCTGATCCCACTTTTCCTTATCCTCAGCAAGGGCTGTAAAGCTTGCGAAGGATAGAGCTATTAGCAGGAATATAAATACAGCTTCTTGAAGACTCATCCTTTGTTTGCGTATCGTCATTATTACTTTTTTCCTCGCCTTACTTCATCAATCTGCGAATAATCTTTATTGGAGCATAACTCCGCCAGGGCTCTAAGGTTCCGATGTACGTAGATAAGAGCGTCTTCACCCGTGTCGCTGTAGTAGCGTTTCCTTATGCCGATTTGGATAAAACCAAGGCTCTTGTAGAGGTTAATAGCAGGGATGTTGTTGATGCGAACCTCAAGTATTATGTAAGAAATTCCTTCCTGTAGCGCAGTTTTTGCGGTAAAGGCAATCAACTCTTTTGCAATGCCTAGTTCGCGATACTCCTTCTTAGTGGCGATAGTCCCAATATGACACTCATCCATAACGAACCATGAACCAATATAACCAACAATTTCTTTTCCTGCTTCCAGGCGAGCGCAGTAAAATCGGGCTCGCGAGTTTCTTTCTATATCATACTGGTAAACTTCTCTACTCCAGGGCGTAGGGAAAGAGTACTCTTCAATCTCCATCACCTCATCTAAATCGGAGGTTCGCATTGGCTCAATTATCAGTTTTATCGCCCTATTCTCCACTGTAATTATTTTATCCTATAACGCTAAAGAGTTTACTGAAAGGAATGTTTGATTTAGTAAAAACAAAAATATGATTAAAGGTACGTTTCAGAAGGGATAACCTTTCTAAGTTTTGCTAGGGCAATGCGCTGAATGCGGGAGATGTTCATCTGGCTGGTGCCAAGTTTGATTGCGACCTCCCTTTGCGGGAGCCCTTCCCAGAAGCGTAACCGAAGCACCTCTGCCTCCACCTCGGTTAGGAAGGATAACATATGGTTCCAGAGAATTGAGTCTTGAACTTGTTGAAGGCTGGGTTTTCTTCCTGCATCAGATTCTGAAATCTCTACTTCGGATGGCAGGATTTCTTCCATAATCTGAAGAGGGTGATAGGCGCTACCTATTTCTAGCGCTTCTTGAACCTGTTCTTGGGTCAATTTAGTCTCCTGTGAAATTTGCTCAATTGTGGGGGGACAACCCAGCTTAAGGGCGAGAAGATTCTGCGCAGTCAGAACTTTAAGTGAGCGCTCCTTCAACACCCTTGGAACCCCGATGCTCCAACTCTTATCTCTCAAGTACCTTTGTATTTCTCCGCGAATGGTTCGAAAGGCGAATGTGGAGAATCTCAACCCTCGCTCAGGCTCAAACCTCTTCACTGCGAGCACAAGCCCAAGCATTCCTACCTGGACTATATCTTCAAATGTATCCTTTCCGACGAAATACTTGTGAACTATAAAATAGACTAGATTCTTGTACTGTTCAATAATGCGGTCAAAGTTTTCTTCCGTTGGGCTATTAATGTATCTCTTAAAGAGAGCCTGCTCTTGTTCTAATGTGAGGGAAACCCCTTCCGTTAAGGCGTCAGCCTCTTGTTTGCCTTCGTCTGGCTTCGCCATAGGATAGATTCTACTCTCTCAGAAGAATGCGAGAAATGAATAAGTCTATATCAATTAGCCAATTTTGTTACCTGTCGACTCCCGAGCTTGGCTTAAAACTAAGCTTAAGCTCCTTTTCGTCTTTACTGTAAGTAACAGAGTCAGCAACCTTTTGGAGAATGGACATAACAGGTGTAGCTGTTACGGATGTGTAGGAATGGGAAGGATCGGTTATCCTTACCGTTAACTGCTCAGGAGTTTCTTCCCAACGCAGAGTCACTACACCAATTTGACCTTCAGACCTCTCCACAACTGCAAGAAACGCTTCCGAGACTACGAACTTTAGGTCTTCCAATTCGTCAACGTTAAAGCCGAGCCTACTTGCTAGCCCTGAGACAAGGAGCCTTAGCGCTCCCACAAGTCCTTCGTCCGCTGGAAGCCTTATTTCTACATTCGCAAGTTTAAGTTCCTTTATCATAATAATCACCGAGATAAATTCACCTGCCTTATTTTACCCATTGTTTTTGCTTTCAAACGGGCATCCATTTTCTATTCAATTCTTCTTGGATTTTCAGTTTGCCGAAACGTAAGGGGAGGGCTTCTAGATATTATTGATTATTTGCGCGTTGGGATAATTCTTTAGCTTTTCAAACTAATTATCAGGGGAGGAAGGGAAGATACGCCCATATAGCTTAGGCGCTAGCAGGCAAGCCAGCATTACACCGAAAATATTCGCAAGAATGTCAAACAGATTGAAGTTCCTAGTGGGCAGAAACAACTGCGCACTCTCAAAAAGGATACTCACAAGGATTATTGGAATATTCAGATAGATTCTTCTCTTGAGGGAATGAGCTTCACAGCCAACTGAAAGTGTATAGATTAATGACAAAATGAAGTAGCCAGCTAAATGTCCAAGGGTGGAACTTGGGTCATCCCAACCGTACCAGGGCACAAACTTTGTCCTTCTAGAGGGCTTAAGTTGATAGTAAGCTAAGATAGTAAGAACCAATGTAAAGGTGGTCCAACCGAAAATTCTACTTTTTTTCATTCGTTCTCCTTAGCTCTCAACTCCTGAAAGAAGTTGGCCATCAAGGCTTTAATCTCTTTCGGGAAATGTCCGCTGAATATTTTTAATTTGCGAAAACGCGAGTGAGAGTTTAAGTTAAAAATTGTGAAGGCGCCCAATTTTGGTTCAGTCACACCAAAGTGGAGCTCTGATATTCTTGCAAGCAAAATTGCGCCAAGGCACATAATGCATGGTTCAACAGTTACAAATATGCGAGTATTTTCAAGCCGAAAATCGCCTAGCCTTTTGCCAGCTTGCCTGATGGCGATAATTTCAGCGTGCGCGGTGGGATCCTTCAGACTTATGGTTTTGTTAAATCCACTTCCAATTATTTCACCATTTAACTCAATCACACATCCAACGGGGACTTCGCCAAGCGAACTTGCTCTCTTGGCGAGATGTAGCGCTTTTTGCATGAGTTTTTCTTCTATTGTCTGCATTGCCAAGTGGATTATAACCCTTTTCCTTTGCTAGAATGAAAAAGTGAGTTTCAGGGATAGATTTCACTCAGGTCAGCTTTTGGCTGAGAGAATCCTCAAGCTGAAAGATGAACTGACAGATCCGATAGTCTTGGCTCTTCCAAGGGGCGGAATTGAGGTTGGCTATCAGATATCTCAAAAAATGGGGTGTCCCTTGAGCGTCTTCATCGTTAGAAAGCTTGGAGCTCCTGGAAATCCCGAATTTGCAATAGGCGCTGTAACAGAAACGGGTAAGGTTCTTGAAAGTGAATACTGTAAGGAGTACGGGAAGTTCTTTCAGAAAATCCGCGAGGAGGAGGAGAAAAGAATTCTTCATCAAAAGCAAGTTTTTAGGCAAGGCAAGGAGCTGGAGAGTGTTGAAGGTAGAAGCGTAATCTTGTGTGATGATGGTGTTGCTACGGGTTTAACTTTCAAGGCTGCAATTTTGGGAGTGAAGGAAATGAGCCCTCGAGAAGTAATAGCGGCTGTTCCGGTTGCGCCCTATGATGTTGCTATGGAAATTTCAAGTCTTGTTGACAGGGGAATTTTTTTGGAGACTCCGACCTTCTTTGTTGCTGTCTCCCAATTCTATCAATCCTTCTATGATAAGGAGGATAGCTTTTATAGGAGTTTGCTCGGGATTGAGAAAGAAGGATAGGCGGAGTATTTCTCGATAGATATAAAGCTAGATTTAACACTTTCGTGGCAATGTTAGCTTGGCAAGTAGGTCATAATTGCAATTTTCACTCAAGCGCGGACTGTAGAGAATTTGGAAGCCCTGCTCTAAGCCTTTTATGTCATGATGGGAAGTTTCGCTTAAACGTGAAGTTGAGAGAGGGCGCGTTCAAATTGCCTCACAAACAATAGCCCCTTATCAATCTTCTTGATTTCTATATTCTTAAGCCTATTCTTTATAAGCTTGAGGGTTCCGGTGGGGAGCTGATCCTCCAACTGAGGAATAGTGGTATGGGTATCAAGCAAATTTTCGTCTCTGAGGAATTGGTTAGCGTCTAGAAGCGTAAAGATGAACTTCTTTGGAAGAAAATCAATTAGGATAAATAATCTTGGAGTAACCTTGCTTTCCTTTTTTCTTGCGAGTAGAGCGAGCGCGGTTTCTTCTAGGAGTCCAGAAACCGCATCAAGCACCTCGGCTGGAATTGCGACAGTGCTAACAATGCTGTTAACTTTTCTAAGTAGTGAGATTGTATCTTCAATTGATTCAATATAACCACCAATAGAAGGAGATGCAGTATAAGCAAAGGTGACAAGAACTTCATCATCAGTAGCGGCAACACCTTTAGTAGCTCTACCTAGAGCTTTAAGGAGTAGTTGATGCGCAATTGGGGGAGGATAAATTCCTAGCTGGATAACGTACCTCCGCAAATCGTCATCGGTAAGCTTACTTGGTGGGGGATATTCTTTTAACAGTCCATCCGTATACAGGAAGACTTTGTCATCACGCTTGAGTTTAATCCATTTTCTTTGAATATCCGCATCTGAATCAAGATCAAACAAACCAATCGGAGGAAGGTTTCTCTCTAAGGTGATGAGATTACCCGTCTCCACTTGGTAAACCAGAGGAGAAGGATGGGCGCAATTGATGTACTCAAAACTTCCGGTGAGGTTATGCAGTCTGCCGACAAATATGGTGGCATAGTATCCCACGTCCTTAAAATTTTCCAACCAAAAGTCATTAAAGCTTTGCACAAGCGTTTCGGTGGGAGGATCGGTGTTTAGGATGTTGATGAAAAATGAGTAGGCAGACGTGGAAACCAGCGCGCTACCAATACCATGCCCACTTACGTCTCCTACAATGACGTAGGAGTAGGTTTCTGCGCTTTTTAGAAACACTATATCCCCACCGATGGAGCGGTGAGCCTTGAAGTGTAAGTGGGCTCCAACGTAAGGCGAGGAAAAGTCTATGGGTAGGTTCATGCTAATGATTTGCTCAGATATGCGAAGGTCGTGCTCCATCTGTTGCTTATAAACCTCAAGCTGTTTGGAGTAGTTCTTGAGAACCTTATAATCGTAGGCGCGAATGATTGCGCTAGCGATTTCGCTGGCTAGAGTTTCCATTGATTCAATATCAAATTGATCAAATGAGTTCGGAGCGTCCGCCTGGACATCTAATACTCCCAAGATGTTGTTGCCTTGGGCAATGGGAACTGCAAGCTCTGAGATTGCCTCTATATCACCTTCAATTTCAGGAAGATAATAGGGATCGGTTCTTGCATCCTTGCAGTAGTATGTGGTTCTAGTTCTGAATGCTTCACCTATGCATCCCTTGGATGTGGAAATCTTTGGTGGTAACACCAATTTATCAGCGTAAGCACCTGCAACTGCACTAAGCTCCAGAGCTTCCTCATCAGGCCTATACAGAAAAATATAGACGTTGTAATAGAGAAAGTAATTCTTCAGAAGCTTAGCGGTAGTGGTAAGAATATCCTTCAGGTCAACTCGCATAAGCGCTCGTTCGGCAATTTGGTGGAGGAGACGCATCTGCATAAGCCTTTTAGTTCCTCTAGCTTCTCGACGCAAGGCGCTGTAATACAGCGCAACCGCATCCACATATTCCTGCATTAGTCCTACACGTTCATTGTTTATTTGCTTCTCAGTTGTTTCAAAGCAGAACAAGCCGAGCAGGTGGGTTTGGAAAAACAAAGGTAAAAAGTAGCAAGAGAGAGTTTCCCTCTCGACAAGATCTGCTCCCGGAGAAAGTTTTCTAATATCATCAGCCAGTATGAACTTTGTTCTGTGTGAAATTTGCCCGAGAATAAATTCAGCAACTGGACTGTCTAAGCCGATTTTATCTCCACGTTTTACGCCTGTCTTTACTGTTCCTTGCATATAGTCGCAGTAGAAACTACTATCTGAGGAAGAATATTTCCAAAAGGTCATTTTCTTAGCAGAGAGAATATCCGTTGCTACTTCATATAGTATGTTAAACGCCGGAGCGTAGGACTGCGAACCATTGGTCTCACGTATTACCCTAGCTGTGAAAGCACTCAATTTCGCTTCTAGCTCTGATTCTTTCATTTCCCCTCTTTTAGATTTTAACATATGAGTAATTTGGGCAAAATTTCTTCAAAGATTTCATAAGAGTTCCCGCATATCTGAAGATTAAGAAGTTGATAGAATTAAATCGTAGTTATGAGAGCAAATTTTCTCGCCTTTCAGCTTGCCTATTTCCTTATCATTTTTGTTTTTCCAAGTAGCTCATTATCCGTTTACTACATAAGCGATGATTTTTCTGGAAAGATAAAGTATTTCTACGAAGGAGACATTGACGCTTCTCACTTCAAGTATTTACAAGAGGATAGGATGTATGAGATTGATGGACTTCAGTCTGATACTAACAGCGTTGCTTCGCTAATTGATAGCTTTGCTAGCTATGAGGTAACGCTGGAAGTTCAAATTGCGGAAATAGGAAAAGTAGAGGGAGGATATGCGGGCTTAGCTTTTTATTTTAGGGAGACTGAGAAAGGAGCGTCTTTCTACTCATTCTTGATTTTTTCGGACGGATATTTTGCAATCTCACAGGTTGAGGAGGGTCAGGGTCGGCGGTATCTTGTGCCGCTGAGAAGGACTGAACTTATCAATCCTTTTGGCTTCAACGAGCTTAGGCTGAAAGTGAGTGATGGCATTGGTGGGGCTTACATAAATGGTACTTTTGTGTCCACCTTTGATTATCCAAAGGATGCGTCAGGCGGTGTGGGAATGCTGGCAGGTTCTCACACATTAGCCAGATTTAGAAATTTCAAATGGCAGGTTTTTGACGAGCTTAAGCCCGGTGATTTTTCCGGACCATTTGGGCTTATTCCAGCCTCTCGTATTGATGTTCTCTTCCGGGATGACTTTCAATTTCCTAACTGGAAGGTTGGTAAAGTTAACTTCGCCTCAATGTCCTATAGGGGCGATCGTTATGTTCTCAATAATCTTAGAGGAACTCATTTACTCACCTCCTACCTGTTGGGCGAGAGGGTGGATGATTTCGTTCTTTCAGCGGTTTTCTCTAGTGTAGAGGGTAGCAGTGCAAACGGTTTTGGTGTCGCCTTCTGCCTTAATGGATCAGATGATGCTCTCTCTTACATCGCCTTTGTAACCGCAAAGGATGGAACCTGGAAGTTATTTAAGCAGAGCGGAGATGTTAGTATGGATATTACTGATTGGCGGGATATTCCATTTGAGGTAGATTATGATGGCGCGGTTGTGTTAAGCGCCGGTTGCCTGCAAGTGAATGATAAGCTTATTCTTATTTTTGGAGTTAACGGAGAGCTCGTGGGACACACGGAACTTGCTAACTATGACTTTGGAGGCGGATTTGGGCTGGTTATTGCCCCTAGAGTATCTGCGGAAGTAAGCTCCCTCACCCTCGTATCAATCAAAAATGCAAAAAATGAATTCTTAGAAGCCCTGAGAAGCGTAGTGGGTAACGAAAAAATTAAGACCGAAGAGGCATCCTGAATCTATAATCTATGCTTGAAAACAGGTTAAATTGTGCTTATTTCATCTGAGATTTATATCACGGTACTTTGTCTATTATGTATACTTCTTAAGGTTTTATCAGGAGTAGGTATGAAAGGGTTTTTAGCCCTATTTGGGATAATTTTGTTAACTTCCATATTTCTGGCTGAAGCGAGTTTTTCGCAGGAGATTAACTCTGGTAGCGATAGCCTATTCACTTTAGAGCAACTTATAAACTCTGACTACAAGCCGATTCTGGTGAATTTTGACACTGATAAGGGTTCATTTCTAATTGCAGTTTATCCTGATATTGCGCCTATCTCAAGTGAGAACTTTCTCCGTCTTGTTCAGGAAGGTTTCTATGACGAAATAGTGGTGCACCGAGTGGTCGCAGAGTTTGTGATGCAGGCTGGAGAAATAAAGGAAGGCAGTAAGAAGAGTAAGCTTCTAAGAACTATCAAGGATGAGCCTACTAAAGTTCACCATGAACCGGGGACGGTGTCTTTTGCCAAGCTGTACGATGTGGAGAAGAAGGAATACATCCCTGATTCAGCAGAGGCGCAGTTCTTCATCAATTTGGGTCATAACGAGAGATTGGATGCTAACTTTACCGTATTTGGGTACGTCTTTTGGGGAATGGAAGTTGTCAGGGAGATTGAAGTTGGCGATAGGATATTGCGCGCCTATATAGTTAACGAGCTTCTGTGATATGGATGTTTGCCTCAGAAGGAAGGCAAAAGGGTAGGAGGTGCTTGGCAGTTCCGAGAGGATGCGAAGTTGAACTATGGATTCTAACAGACAAACATTGAAAAGCGAGCTTGTATCTTTGTTATACCGTGGTGGTGACTATATTTCGGCTGAGAGGATTTGCGAATACTTTGGTGTTGATGCGAAGGTTCTAAGGGAAGTGGTCGAGGAATTAAGGCAAAGCCTCAATCCTCTTGGTTTAGAAATAGTCTTTAGCGCAGGTGGATATAGGCTTACAACACATCCACGCGTTTTCCATACGATTCGTTCGTTCTTCGCGGAATTGAGGGAGACTACGCTTAGTCATCAAGCGCTAGAGGTGCTTGCGATTATTGCTTACAAGCAACCAATTACTCGCGCAGAAATTGAGGAAATAAGACAGGTGAGTTCTGAGAGCGTAATTAAATCTTTGCTTGCTAAAAGGCTCATAAGAGTGAAGGGTAGGGCGATGGCGCCCGGTCGTCCGTTCCTTTATGTTTCCACCAATCACTTCCTGGAAACATTTGGGCTTGCTTCCTTGGATGAACTTCCGAGGCTGGAGTTCAGGGAACTTGAGGAGAGGTTCACGGATATTCCAAAGTAGAAAGTGGGGTCGTAGAATCAACTAATAAATTCAGCATTAATTCCTCAATTTAGAGGTAGCTGTTATTTTGAGTTGAGCGGTCTTTCCTCCAGGGTTACGACAACTTCTTGAAGAACACCGTCGCGCTCAAAAACTATATGAACGCTGTCACCGGGGGATAAATCCTTGAGCAGTTCGGAGTATGTTTTCAAGTCAGTAACTTCTTTTCCTGCAAGCTTTCTTATAATGTCGTTTGCTTTAAGCCCTGCCCTTTCAGCGGGACTACCCGGGACAACTCCGGAGATTATCACTCCTCCCTTAACCACGTTGGAAAAATCGGGAATGGTTCCAAGAAACGCTCTCCTTTTGCCATTTCCGGCGGGGGCGGTTGCGGATGGGGAGAGTGGTCGAAAGGTAAAGCTTGCATCCTCAGGAATGGCTTTGAGCAGATTAAAGAGAAGATTGCTAACTTTCACTAAGAAAAGATATTCAACCTTCTCCCAGGTATCGGTCGGACGATGGTAGGTTAATGGCGCTCCGCCGAATAAAAATACAAATGGTATTTGAGCTTCGTGAAATACAAAATGGTCTCCAGCTTCCCAGCCATGCTCCATATTTTGAACGGTGATGGGGGAGTTTGACTGTCTAACTAGCTCCTCTATCATAGAGAGCATTCTCTTGGTTCCTTGGTTTTTTGTATTTATATCCGCACCAGAGGCAATATATAAAGTGTCATTTACTGGCGCTCCGATTGTATCCAAATTTACTACCATCAGGGGATGCGAGTAAATGAGAATGCCGGAAGAGTTTTTTAGAAATGCCCTCGCACCCTCTAGCCCTTCTTCCTCCATATCCGAAAAGAGAAAGACGATTGGGAAGTTAATCTCTTCCGATGAATTATCCAAAGAGAGTCTGCGCGCCAGAGCTAGGAGGGTTGCCACTCCACTTGCATTATCATTTGCACCGGGAAATGTCTCCCAGCTTCCGTCATCCTTGCGCATCTTTCCCAGATGGTCGTAATGGGCAGAAAGCAAGATGTAGCCTTTATCAAAGGAAGTTCTTGGAGGCGCCCAATATCCAATTAAATTCTTCCCTGTTCGAAACTCTCTCTTTTCGCCATTCTTGTCCTTGCCCCGGACAAGAAAGAAGCTAAAGTAATCCTTCGGGTTATCCCTTGATATTGGGCTTATAGGTTTAATTCCAAAATCCAACAGATTTTTCGCAATGAAGTTTGCGGAGAACCTGCTACCCAAGCTCCCGCTCTTTCTGCCTTCTAAGTTCCTTGAAGAGAGATATTTTACAACCTGAAGAAGAAACTCATCACCATCGGAATTGGCGTTCGCTTGACGGTAGGATTTTAGGGTTAAAGCCAAGGCGAGAAAGATTAAGCAGGTTAGGGCGAAATATTTCCTCATAATTGGCGCCTAAGAGAGAAAATGAGGGGAGTAATTGCCAGTAACATAGTCACCAAAAAGCCGATAAGGATTAGCCAAGCCATTAATTTATTTGAGATTCTTCCCGTTTTTCTAACAGATGGAGTGAAGTAAAACTGGTCAACTCGCAGAAGGATAATCGAGCCGAAGTAGATAAGAAGCAGTTCAGAGGCGGTATCGGTGAAACTATTGCCTACAGGCCAACCACCCCAAGCGTGTTGTATCCCACTAGTAACGGCGGAGATGTACATTGAGATTGGAACAGCTCCTAGAAAGAAGGAGAGCCAACCCCAGCGAAGACTCTGATGAGCCTTATTGGTGGTGGCATTTTGCGCTAGGTCTCCCATTCTACCAAATAGTATTAAAGAGGCATAGTACAAAGAGTGAAAAAGAAAGATTAGAGCTCCTAATATAAACATAAACTTTGAGGCAAGAATTGAGGGGTTAATTTGCCTCTCCCATTTCGTAGTAAAAAGTGGATTTCTCGGGGCGTTGCTGGGAATGTTCGCTGTAGTTCCTTCAGTGTCAAAGATGGTAATATACCACTCCATCACTTCAGAGATGCCCAGGGCAGGAAGTTCGCCTACCCAATACGCGCCACGGTTCACCTGTTTCATGGAAGTGGAACGAAAAACCTGTTCACCTCTGTGTCTAAATCGTATTTCCGCCCTTTCTATCTCCGCTCCTCTATTTGATTGAAATGAGCCACTTACGAGCAAGTTGTTTCCAACCCTTTCAATCCTTTTAATTTCTACCGAGTAACTAATTGGCAGTCTTGGGTCGTTCTGGGACGCCACTTTGGGGGTCAAAATTAAAGTGATGAAATAGTATAAAATGACCGCAGACAGGGCTACAACAGTTGATATAATCCACTTTTGCCTTTTAACTGGCATACCCCCTATTTATTCTTTCCCTTGACTTTCATTAGGTTTGGAAATTTTATCAATTTCTTCCTTTGCACGTAAAGACCAGTATCCCTCAGGTTCAGCTTCCAAATAATAACTGAAAAAGGCTTTCGCAATTTGTAAGAGACCGATTGATTGAAATGCAAGTCCTAGATTGTAGAAAGCACCACTGTATGAGTTATCGTTCAAATATTCTTTTATAAGCTCGTAGATTGCCTCAGCCTGCCTACCCTCCTTTATTAAGGACTGAAACTTTTCGCATCGTGACATTTAAGCTTTTGTCTCTTGATCCGAAATATCAGTGAAATATCCGACTATTCAGCCAATCTATTATAGAGGAATGCATTAAGGATGTATCTAATACTTCATCTTCTAGTTTCGAAAAATTGAATTTTCTATTGTGCTAAGAAGCCTAGTGGGAAAGATGCTCATATCCTAAATCGGCGGTAAAATAATATTTGTTAGGTTAAGGAACTTTTCTTTTAAGTAATAAGTCTAAGAATATGGCCAGCGACGTAAAGTTTCCAAAAAGATTCTAAAGGGAAGGGCAAAGGGATGAAGCAAATAGCAATAAGCTTTTTTTCACTATTACTGATTGCCACGTTTCTTAAAGCGCCAGCAGTTGCAGTGCCTTCACTGATCACGGGTGTTGATTACGGCAGTTTTGAGGATGAGGAAGTCCTCGCTATTCGCCACACTGGCGATGTGACCTTTGCAGACCGCGTTTTCTGGGATAAGGCGGCTAATGAATTAACCTTTCTCCTCGCAAATGCTACTTTGGATAAAATACTCGTGAGAAAACCAAAGCTAGCGCTATTACAGTCTGTGGAAGTTACTCCAGTTTCCGGCAAGAATCAAGCGCTACTGAAATTAAGGACTAGCGACCCTCAGCTTTTTGATGATAGAAGATTTAGAGCATCTATTTACTCTAAGTATGTCCTTCTAGTGGAGATTTTTCTAAAGGACTATGGCAAGCCAGAACTTAGCAGTGGGAAAGGGAAACCAATTCATACTCAGAGAGAGAAGAAATTTCCCTCTAAGCCACTGAATCTGAACCTGGAACAGGAGATACTTGTAACTACGCCGGCAAACGAATTACTCCGACTTTTATCTGAAAGAGGAGAGATAGCCATTCCAACTGCTCTTACTATAGTTAATGAGGAGCTTGGCCAGATATCTACGGAACAAGGGAGAAGTGCTATAGAGAAGATAGCGGAAGAGAATTTAGTGAATGAAACTATCTTTGTGGGTAATAGCGAAAAGCTGAGAGAGATTAGGAGTATCTTGGCGCTCCTAGACAACGGGAAAGAAATATCGGAGAAAAATAGGAAAGAAAGCTTAGAGAAAAATAATAAAAACGAAGTTTCAGATAAAGCTTCATTTGAAGAGGAGAATGCTAAGAGAGAGGTGTCCTCTCTTTCCGCTAGGATTTATGACGAGGATTATCCACTTGAAAGGGAGGTGCCTTTAGCTCCTGATTACACCTATTTAAGGAACCAGCTATCTGACATTTTAGTTGATCTGAACGCTGTGGGCGGGCTCAATCTTTACGGAACACTTATGCTTCTTTCACAGATCAGCGGAGTTTCTATAATTCTAGACCCATACTTAGCGGATGAGCCCACCGGCAGTCGCAGGAAAACTAAGCTTGAACAACCAGGTGGTAGCGGAGATGGCGCTCCAGCTGGTTTTCGTGGTGCGGGCGAGTTTGCTCCCATAGATTTGAGTGGAGCTACTAATACTGTGATTGGAAATTTCAACCAAGTGCCCTTTGACCTTGCGCTAGAGATTATTCTAGAAGCCCACGACCTTGACTATTTGGTCTTCTCCACACCTGAAAGCGATTTCACGAAACCGGTAATCCTAGTGAGTAGTAGGGAGAGAATTGAGCAGGAGATTAAGGGCGCTAATAAGATTGACTTCTACCAGCTCCATTACGCTGACCCAGTGGAGCTTTACAATATCCTTGATAGGATGGACTTGCTTCCATCTAGAGTTGCAGGGTGGTATGTGTACACAGGTCGTGGCGGTGGCATATTCGGCGGTGGATTCGGTGGCGGATTTGGTGGAGCTCGAGGCGGAGGCATTGGAAGCGGAGCGGGAGGCGGTCGCATTGGTGGTTTTGGCGGTCTCCTTTCCGAGAGCATTGACCCATCTTCTCCTCATGTTTTTTACCTTCAGATGAACTCGGAGCGTAGGCAAGACCAAATATCTCAGCTTATTCGACTCTCCAATAAGCGAAAGGACGTGGAAATTTTAGCTGTTAAATTTCCGCAAAGTGTTTCCCAGTCCGTTCCTTATAGGATGCTTGTTATTTTCCTCTAGAAGCTAAGGCAATTATTCGTATTTGGAGAGATTGAACGCCATATCTATTGCATCTTTTGCATTACCATAACTAGTAAGTTGGCTATTTCGGGAACGGAAGGGGCATTGGCAGAAGCTCGGAAGTGATTTGACTTGCCCGATTTTTTTAGCAAATGCTAACCTTTTTTGCTTGGAAATTTCTCTCTCAGGCGTATTCTCTTAGGTGCAACTAGAAATAATTTTCAAGTGCCATATTTTTTATATAGACTTAGGGCAAGTCCGCATAAAAAAAGCTAGGGGAGGGCTGGGGGCAACCCTCCCCTTTTCTAGATAGGGGTGAGGGGGGTAGTGAGGGGTGATGATATTATAGCAGTTTTTCCTAGTTTGTAAAGTTTAATAGTGAAAGCTTTTTATTTCGTTAATTTCATGCTTTTCTCTGGTAACGTTATTTGACTGCTAAAAAATGTTGTCTAGCCAAGATGATAGCTTGCTCAATCAAGTTCTTGTAAAATGAGATAGCAGTTTCTTTGCGGGGTAAGCAATGGCTAAATACATTTTTGTAACAGGCGGAAATGTGAGTTCAATTGGTAAGGGCATTCTCTGCGCCTCCACTGGCCTTTTGCTGAAATCCTTAGGCTATAAGGTGACTATTCTTAAGTGCGATCCATATGTAAACGTGGATGCTGGAACTATGAATCCCATTCAACATGGCGAGGTCTTTGTTACTGATGATGGCGCAGAAACTGATCTTGACCTTGGCCATTATGAACGATTTATTGATGAAGATCTCACACGCTTTAACAACGTTACTACCGGTCAAATCTATAAGGCTGTTATCGAAAAGGAACGAGCGGGGGATTATTTGGGCAAATGTGTTCAAGTTATTCCACATATAACTGATGAAATTAAAAGGCGCATTCAGCTTGTTGCTCGTCACACTCGAGCTGAGATAGTCATTGTGGAAATAGGTGGAACAGTTGGCGACATTGAAGGATTGCCATTTCTTGAAGCAATCAGGCAGTTCAAAAATGAAGTGGGCAAAGATAACGCCATTAACATACATGTAACGTTAATTCCCTTTTTGCATCCAGGTGGCGAGTTGAAAACGAAACTTACTCAGCATTCCGTGAAGGAGCTTAGAAGCATTGGCATATATCCTGACTTACTTGTGGTGCGAACACATCATCAAATTACTGATGACATGAGAAATAAGATATCTCTATTCTGTGATGTTCCGAGGGAGTGTGTTATTGAAGGGCTTGATGTCCAAAGTATATATGACGTTCCACAGATGCTTAACGAGCAGGGCTATGCAGAAATAGTCACTGAGCGCTTGGGGCTAGCTAAGAAGAAACCTGTAATTGAGGAATGGCAGGAGTTTCTCCGTAAGAAGGCGTCTCCAACCGTTTCGGTGAAGGTTGTGGTTGTCGGTAAGTACAATCGCCTTAAGGATGCTTATCTATCAATCCTGGAAAGCCTTAATCACGCCTGTGTCCACGAGGGAGTTCAGCCAAAGCTAAAATGGGTGGACGCAGAAAGGGTGACGGAGGATAACGTTGCACGCATTTTGTCGCAGGGCGATGGGGTGCTTGTTCCATACGGGTTTGGGGAGCGTGGAGTTGAGGGCAAAATTCTCTCAGCTAAATTTGCAAGGGAAAATCAAAAACCTTACCTAGGCTTATGCCTTGGGCTTCAAATTGCGGTTATTGAATTTGCCCGAAATGTCTGCGGTCTTAAGGGAGCTCACTCAACGGAGTTTGTTCCTGACGCGGAACACCCAGTAATTGATTTCCTCCCCAGCCAAAGGGGTATACGTGAAAAGGGAGGCACAATGCGCCTTGGCGCTTATCCCTGCGAACTTGCGCCAAGAACGCTGTCAAGAAAGTACTACGGAAAACCGCGTATAAGCGAACGACATCGGCATCGTTACGAGGTGAATCCTGCTTACCACGATAAATTAACAAAGGCGGGTCTAATTTTTTCAGGCCTTAGCCCTGATGGCACTCTTGTGGAAATGATTGAGCTTCCGGATCATCCCTTCTTTTTGGCAAGTCAATTTCATCCAGAATTTAAGGGTCGTCCAACGAGACCTCACCCAATGTTCGTCGGTTTCGTTCAAGCAATGCTTGGCAAAACCCCTGACACTTAAAATCCTAGGCGGATACCCTAGCGCTCGTAATCGGAGATGTTACGGCTTATCGCAATGTTTAACTCATTGGAAGGAAAGTGGATAATGTATAATAAGGCCAAAGTAGAATGAGAAATTTTTCACTAATATAGTATCATATAATCGCAAAATCGCGATTGATTTGGGTCATCAGTTTGAAAAAAGGTATAAAGTGAAATGGTTTTTAACTTATCGGAGGGCATAAAATGGTGGTTATGGCTAAAAGCTTTTTGAGCGACATTGGGATAGAAACGAGGGGTGAAATTTTCCGAAATCTACCAATGGCGGAGCTAGTGGAGCGAGCGGTTAAATTGGGTGAAGGGATTCTCGCGAGTAATGGGGGGTTGGTGGTCAGGACGGGAAAGTGCAGTGGTCGTTCTCCCAAGGCAAAGTTTACGGTGCGTGAACCACTCACGGAGGAAAGCGTGTGGTGGGCTGGTCCTAATCAAGCTTTTTCGCCAGAAGCATTTGACCGAGTTCATGAAAAGGTTCTCGCGCACTTCAGGGAAAGGGACATATACGTCTTTGACGGATTTGTAATTGCTGACCCAAAATTAAGGATGCCAGTCCGCATTGTTTGTGAGAAGGCTTGGCACGCACTTTTTTCCCATACGCAGTTCAGGCGCCCACTACCTTACGAGCTTGAAGACTTTCATCCTGAGTTCACCGTGCTTAATGCATGCGACCTACTTCTTGACCCCAAAGAGGATGGAACGGATAGCGATGTTGGCGTCCTTATCAGCTTCTCTAAAAAGCTTGTGCTTATTGCTGGTTCTCAGTACGCGGGTGAAACAAAGAAGAGCGTCTTTACTTACCTTAACTATATCCTGCCGGAGAAGGGTGTTCTTCCTATGCATTGTTCTGCAAACATTGGAGAAAGTGGAGATACCGCGCTTTTCTTTGGGCTATCGGGAACTGGTAAGACTAGCCTATCCGCAGATCCAGAAAGAAGGTTGATTGGAGATGACGAGCATGGGTGGGGAGATGATGGAGTTTTTAACTTTGAGGGCGGTTGTTACGCGAAACTCATTCGCATTACCCCAGAAACAGAGCCTCAGATTTACTTCGCCTTGCGTTTTGGTAGTGTTCTGGAAAATTTAGTTGTTGACGAGGAGCGCAATCCTCTTTACTTTGACGCCAGCATTACCGAAAACACCCGAGGCACATACCCCCTTGAACACATCCCAAACGTTGAGCTATCGGGTATTGGTGGTCATCCTAAGAACATATTTTTCCTTGCTGCTGACGCTTTTGCCATTCTACCCCCCATTGCTAAACTCACACCTGCGCAGGCTAGCTACCAGTTTATCAGCGGATACACCGCAAAAGTCGCGGGAACGGAACGCGGGGTAACCGAGCCTCAGGTGACTTTCAGCGCATGTTTTGGTCTTCCATTTCTGCCTAGACACCCTGGGGTATATGCTTCAATGCTCGCAGAAAGGGTAAGTAAACATAACTGTTCCGTTTGGCTTGTAAACACCGGATGGAGCGGTGGACCTTACCGCGTAGGTGAAAGGATGCCCATTCATTTGACCCGCTCACTTCTAAAAGCAGCGCTATTTGGTGTGCTTGAGCGGGCAGGATTTGAACCTGAACCAGTCTTTGGGCTTATGGTTCCGAAAGAGTGCCCCGGCGTCCCTACGGAAATTCTTATGCCCAGAAACACCTGGAAAGATAAAGACGCATACGACTCAAAGGCTAGGGAGCTGGTAGGGCTATTCCATAAAAACTTTGAGCAGTATAAAGATTCTGTTTCAAAGGAAGTGCTCTCGGCGGGACCAATTTTATAAAGCACGGAGAACTGGGTTCTTAGGAAAATAGTGAACTTCTTCTAGCTTTCAGAGGATTGAGAAGAATAAAGTAGAAGGCTAGGGTTGTTCTCGAGTAAAGGTCAAAATTAAAGCTCCTAAGAAGAGAAAAGGCACTCCGAATAAGAAAACCGCAGTTGCGTTGTCTATGTAGGAAATTTTAACGCCTGGGATGAGCAAATAAACTATTGTTCCAAGCCCGGTTAGAAAGAAAACCCATCCGAGACTCCTTGCAATCATAGGCGAGAATAGAGAATATCACTTTTTCTCCCAAACGTATAGAGCGTTTATTCTTTAATCTCCTACTTTCGTTATTTTGCAAGATTAAGTTTACAGATTCGCAAATATCAGTTCCGCTTGAATAGAAGCAGTAATGTCATTCTGGTATTATGGATTTGTATGGTTAAAGATACCATTCTCATTAAGAGAGTAACAGAGTATGCCCCAATTCCGCTTAATGAGAATGCCTGTGCACTTCTGCTTCAATATGTCAAGCTGATTGAAAATTATAGAGATGTTGGAAGGCTTACTTCTATTAGGAGAACAACGGACTTGATAGACTTTCTCATCACCGAATCGCTTCAACTCGCCAAATTTCTGCCATCAGCGGGAAATTTTACTTTGGCGGATCTTGGCGCGGGTTCAGGCGCGGTAGGAATATCTCTTGGCATTGCTATCCCTAATCTCACGGTCTCTCTCTTTGAACGCTCAGTTAGAAAGATTGGTTTCCTTCGGCTAGCGGTTACCGCTCTTACCTTGAAGAACGTTAAAATAGAGGAAAGGGATGTAAGAAGCATCAAAAAGGGAGAGTATTCTTTTGACTTCATAGCCTCTAGGGCGTTCGCTCCGTTTACCGAATACCTAGAAGTTGCTCTTAAACTTGTAAAGCCTTCAGGTTGCATTCTAGGGTTTACCCCAAGAGGCGGACTTGATGATGCAAGTATTGAAAAATTTAGTGAAAATAAGATGGAGGTAGATCTCTTAAAGTATCATCTTCCTAACGATAAAAGAGGCGGTGTTTACTCAATACGCTTCAAAGGAGCGGTGGATATATGCAGGCAATAGCCATAGCCAATCAAAAGGGTGGAGTTGGAAAGACAACGACAGCCATAAATTTATCCTCGGCGCTAGCGGAACGCGCAAGACGTGTCCTGCTTGTGGATGCGGACCCGCAAGCTCACGCCACTCAAGGTTTAGGAATAACCGTAGTTAAACTAAGTCTTGCAGACGCCATTTTGTATCCTGAAAGAACTAATGAAGCGATTCTTCCGACTGTAGTTCGCAATCTATTTCTACTTCCCGGTGGGACTAGCCTTGTTGACACTGAAGTATTAGCGCAAACCCGCGCGGGCAAGGAGCAGTCGTTTCTGAATGTTCTCTCAAGGTTGGGAAGTGAATTTGACTATGTCCTTGTTGACACCGCCCCATCGCTTTCGTTCGTGAACATTTCCGTTCTAAATGGCGTAAATTACGTGATTATTCCACTGCTGGCTGAATTTCTTTCTCTGCCTGGGCTAGTGTCTATGATTTCCCTGATTAGGAGCATTAAGAATGGGTTTAACAAGAATCTGGAAGTTATGGGCGTTCTAATATGTATGTACGACGGAAGAACCAATCTCGCTAAAGACGTGCTTTTGGAGCTAAAGGCTAACTTTGAAGGAAGCGTATTTGAGACAAAGATACCTAGAAGCGTTCGCGCAGCGGAAGCACCTTCTTTTGGTTTACCAGTAACGGAGTATGCACGGTCAAATCCCGTCGCAATTGCATACCGAGAGCTTGCTGCGGAGGTTGAAAGATATATATCACAATTTATGGATAGCAAAAGGGTGACGGGAGAGGAAGTAATTTCGTTTCATCAGGCAAAAACGAGTTAATTGGGGGTAAAGATAGGGTTCATTTACTCGCTGAACATTCCACCCGTAATGCTTCCAAAGAGTTCGGTCATAACCTTAATTTCTTTGTAGGGCGGAGGAGGGGAGAACAGGCTGCGAGCTGGCTTGCCAATTTTGAGGTTGTAAAGTTCAATTGTCTCTGTTCTATCGGGATTTTCCTCTGGGTAATAAACCTCAAGCCTAACCCAAGGCTTTGATTCAAAATCCTGAGCCTGCCAGCCTTTTCCCTCGCGCTTCTTGCCATCTTGCCATGTCACGATAATTTTGTAAACGTCGCATGGATGATTATCGTGTTTATCCTCGCCGATTTTTATCTTCTCTACCTTTGGAGGAACGTGCTTTTTCGCAGTGCCTTCATGGTGAAATATATCACCTCCGGGCGTTGCACCTTTCTCCGGCTTCATCACCATAAACTTCTCGGGCACGTGATAAAGTATAATGCTCTTTTCCTGTGCCGGTAGGTAAATCATTCCAGTCCATAGCATTATTTCGCTTATGGGATCACCTTCATCTTCGGATTCGCTTTCTCTCATATCGGTGTCGAATCTGATATCCTCGCCATCCTTGGCTACTAAGCCCTTTATTATCTTCTTGCTGTCACCCTCAAGTGTTGTTCTGACATAGTCTGTGTAAAAGTTATAAGTCCATAGCTTCATTATAAGCTCATCAAATCCTTCTTCACCTATGCCAAAGAACGCCTTTGATGCTTGATATGGAAAGATTGCGAGAACAAATACGGTCATCGAAAAGAGAACTAACTTTAGGAATTTTTTTGCTAATTCCATTTCATACTCCTTGATAATGATGGCTTTGAATTATATCATAGTGAAAGAAAACAAAGCACCATCTGGGAGAATATTAAGTTATCCTTTGTTATAATCTTGCTAGGCAGTTCCTAATGAAGGAATTTGTAAAGAGAAGCCTGTTCATAGTTGTTATGCTTCTGCTAGTTGTCTTCTTATATTACATTCGCTTCTTGTTCATCTATTTTGCGTTTGCGGTACTCTTTGCGTACTTAATGAATGCTCCTGTGGATTGGCTAGTAAGGCGAGGGCTACCGAGGGTGCCTTCTATTCTTTTAGTTTTCATAGTATTTATTCTATTTCTAGGCACAATTGTGCTTTTCACTATTCCAATCATCACTGAGGAGGGTCGTCAATTCATAAATGATATTCCAGTTTATCTTAAGACCTTTGAAGATAATGTTAATAGCTTCTTTCAGAGGTACTATCCCGATTACCGTTTCGTGCTAGCGGACACCATTTCTGAATGGCTAACTGGTTTTCAGAGCGATGTGCCTAGGCTCGTAAAGACCACCTTCCAGACCTTGCGCGGATTCTCCACACTTCTTCTCGGTATCGTTCTTGTGCCACTGATGGTTTACTACTTTCTCAAGGATGCAGAAAAGATGAAGAACACCTTCAAAATGCTATTCCCGCAGGCTTACGACGAGAGGATTGATAAAGGGCTCTCAAGAGTAAACCTTATGCTTGGGAATTATGTGCGAGGCAGGCTCTTTCTTGGCATTTTCGTAGGCACCCTCATCACAATAGGCCTCACCCTTATCGGGATTAAGTATCCCCTGCTACTTGGAATACTGGCGGGCGTGGCTGAATTCATCCCAGTTTTAGGACCTATTCTCGCATACATCCCAGCAGGACTTCTTGCACTTGGAGGGAGCCCAGTTCTTTTAGTCGCGGTAACAATTCTTTACCTTGCGGTAAATGCGGTTGAAACCTACCTTTTAGTTCCTTATGTGATGGGCGAGACGATGGACCTTCATCCACTTACCGTTATAATTGCGATGATGATTGGCGCTTATATTGCTGGCATATTTGGCCTTTTGATTGCGCTTCCCTGTGTCGCCGCTATTAAGATTATTCTTGAGATATTTGTATTGAAGCGTGAGGAGCTTGGTATCGCTTCAAAAGTTCCTCTTACCACCTCCGCTAATCCTAGTGAAACTTATGATGAATGACTAGAATAGCCACAACACATCCCAAGAGGATTATCTAGATGATAGATAACGTACTAGTATCTCTACCTGAAAACTTTTCGTTTATCTTGGGTTTGGTTCACATAGAGAAGGTGGAGGTTCGGGAAAGCGAGTTTGCCTTTAGAGAGATAGTTGAGAGATTTTGCGCTGATTTATTGAACGAGCTAGCAAGCCAGGGCAAAAAGAGAGATGGTTATAAGCCTGAATTGAGGGATGCGGTTAGGGCGCTTCTTAGGCAGGGAGGATTTAAGCCTTCTGGGAGAAACCGACCGGCAAATGAGTTCCTCCTGCGCCAATTGATAGATAGCGGTGGTTTAAACTTTATTCTAAATTTAGTTGATATTAACAATTTCCTCTCTCTTAAACATTTTCTGCCAATGAGCGTGTTGGATGCGAATAAGTTTAAGGGATGCCTTACGGTTAGGCTTGGGATTAAGGGCGAACGATATATCTTTAATCAATCTCAGCAGGAGATTGATCTGGAAGGATTGATAGTTCTTGCGAACAAAGAGGGCGATTCTTCCATAGCGCTTGGAAGCCCGGTTAAGGATTCAATGGAGGGAAAGGTTAATCTTAATACTAGTTCCATTTTGACTGTGGTTTACGCCCCAACAAGACTGATCGAGAAGGATAAAATGCAGGAGATTCTCTGTGAATGGAGTTCTCTTTCTGAAGCATATTCAAAGGCGAAAGGAATAACTTCTAGGATTTTATCCAATAAAGCTTGACGCGCGAAATTTCTGAATGATTACGATTGAAAACTACGATGGAAGCAAGCTTACGCTGGAAAAACCTTGCAAGCGGATAGTATCGCTAGTTCCATCTATAACTGAGACCATTTATGAACTAGGGGCAGGAGAGAGAGTCGTAGGGATTACAGAGTTTTGCGTTAAACCATGGAAGTTTTACAAGTCAAAGCAAAAGGTTGGAGGTACTAAAAATCCTAACATTGAAAAGATAAGACTTTTGCGTCCAGACATAATCCTTTGCAACAAAGAGGAAAATACAAGGGTCGCAGTAGAGAAACTGAGGGAGATATGCCCTGTTCACGTTTCTTATCCAACTACTATTGAGATGGCTAAGGAGCTTGTTATGACACTTGGTAAAATTACTGGGTGTAAAGAGAGAGCGGAAGAAATCAACAATCGGATAGATGAATCGCTTAAAAATGCTAAAGAGAATCCTCCACTTTTAGGTGGGAAGAGGGCGCTTTACCTTGTATGGAAGAATCCTTTTATGACTATATCAGCGGAAACTTACATATACGACGTAATTATTCATGCGCATCTAAAACCCATTCTCTTTGCAAAATCTGAGCGATATCCTAGAATATTGGAGGAGGAGATTGCAAACTCTCAGGCTGAAGTGGTAATTTTCCCGGATGAACCTTGGCGATTCACCTACTCTGATATAGAGGAGTTCCGCCAGAAAATCAAACATCTGCCTGCGGTGATGGAGCACGCTTTGTTTAAGATTGAGGGGTCATACGTATCCTGGTTCGGTTATCGCACGAGCCTTGCCCTTGAGTATATGCTTCGCTGTATGAACCTTCCATAAGGGCTTTTTCTACCTAATATTTGCCACAAAACAAAAGCTATTTCCTTAAAGTATTAAAATAGTTTCCGTCAAAGTAATGGTTGAGGCTTACAAAACGGGTACTATCATTCGAAATACACAGGCGTTATTGGGGTTAGAGGCGCTTTACCTTGCACCTTATGCTATGAAAAGTATTGATAGCGAGGGGAGGGAGCACGATGAGCCACCTCCCACCGCACGAACCCCCTATCAACGAGATTGGCACCGCATCACCCATTCACGCGCCTTCAGAAAGCTGGAGTTCAAGACTCAAGTTTTTGTTTACGGCCATTCCGGGGAAGGAGGAGAGGTGGTCAGAAACCGCCTTACTCACACATTGGAGGTTTCCCAGATTGCTACAAGCATCTCTCGAACACTTGGACTTAACGAGGATTTGGCGATGGCGATTTCCCTTGCCCACGATTTGGGACATACTCCATTTGGACATGCAGGCGAGGAAGCTCTTACTGAGTTGGTGTCAGCTTTTAACCATAACGTTCACTCCTTGAGAATTGTCAGGAAGCTGGAGAAAAGGTATCCCGAGTTTGATGGACTCAACTTAACCCTTGAGACCCTTGAAGGCATTGAAAAGCACGATACCGATTATGATAAGGTAAACCTGCACAAGTACCATCCCGGCGAGTTTCCCCCTTTAGAGGCACAAGTGGCAAGTGTTGCGGACGTTATCGCTTATCGTGCCCATGACCTTGAGGATGGATTTCTCTCAGGCATTCTAAATGCGGAGATGTTGAACGAGCTTGGAATTGACTTATGGGGGAAGATTTACGAAAGAATACTTTCCATAACATCTGAAGAGATAAAGCTTGCCCAAATATCGAGACTTTTGATCGATGAGCTTGTTTGTGATGTGGTTGACGAGACTTCAAAGCTTCTGGCTGAAAACGCGGTTGATTCGGTGGATAAGGTTAGAAAAGGGCAAAGGAATTTAGTGCAGTTTTCTTCCCGAATTGCTGAGGAGCTGGAAAAGCTGGGTAACTTTCTCTATGAGAAGCTTTATATGAATTACAGAATCCTTAGAAATACTAACAAAGGTAAGATGATAATCCGCAAACTTTTTCAGGAGTACAAGCAGAATCCGAGACTTCTACCGCCTAAGGTCAAGCAAGAGTATGATTTGGCTTACGCTAGAGCGGGAGAGGATGAAGAACCTGAAAGGGTTATTGCTGATTATATTGCAGGTATGACTGATCGATTTGCGGAGGAGGAGTATCTTCGTTTGTTTGAGGTGGGACATTGGTTGTAATAAATCTTAGGAGGGCTTAGTGAATTGGGAAGAAATCTTATAACTGAAAATGACATTAGCGCGGATGAGACAATTCTTCTATTTCGTGATGCGAAGCATTTTAAGAAATTGAGGAAGAAGGAACTTGCGAAATTTTCCCATAGGCTTGTCGGTAGAAGAATGCTTCTGCTATTCTACGAGCCTTCCACCAGGACGCGTATAAGTTTTGAGCTATCTGCGCGGAATCTTGGCATTCAAACTACCATTGTTGAATCTTCATATTCTTCTGCGATGAAGGGTGAAAGTTTAGTGGATGAAGCACAAACTTTCGACGCTCTTGGATTTGATGTTGTGGTGATGCGGCACCCAGAAATAGGCGCGGTAAAGAACTTCTCCTTATACTTTACTGGCAGTGTTATTAACGCGGGCGATGGGATTAACGCTCATCCTACGCAGGCACTGGTGGACGCCTTTACCTTGTGGGAGAGGGGTTTATTGCGGAGCGATGTCAACATTGGTATAGTGGGCGACATTTTGAACAGTCGCGTGGCAAGAAGCAATGCTCGCCTACTCAATAAGTTTGGCATCCTTCCCAGTTTCATTGCTCCACCTGAATTTCTGCCAAAAATCCTACAGGGGGATAATCAACTCATTGAAGTTCCGGGGGAGCTTGGCTATCGGGTGCACGTTATGTACGACCTTGATGAAGCCATTGAGAAATTGGACGTGATTATGATGCTCAGAGTCCAAAGGGAAAGGTACGAGAGTCTGCCTATGTCAATACCAGAGTTTAGTAGGCGATACCAACTTAACTCTGGAAGACTTTCCAAGCTTAAACCATCCGCGGTGATTATGCACCCTGGGCCGGTTAATCGAGCGGTGGAGATTTCTGATGATGTTTTTGCGGACAGTAGGTGCCTTATTAACGAGCAGGTCGCTAATGGGGTTCCCCTGAGGATGGCTCTACTTAATTTTCTTCTGGAATAGATGAAGTTGGAAAACGGGCTGGCGGTAGTGGATAATTCTTGATTTTGCTTAGGGTTAGTTTAGGATTCTCGTTGGAGTTAGGATTACTCTATCTTCCATAACCATCTTTGTTTTAGCGGTCGCTACCAATTGACCATCGGCGTCCAGAATAAACATAGGCTCAACAGTTCCCTGTAATTCCTCCCGCAGTACTTTGGTTTCAAGAAATAGCGGTCGCCCCGTTTTAAGGTGATGAATGCTCTTCATATCAAGGGTAAGCGTTCTTTCAGGCTCTGCAATAAAGCTCTTAGGTAGTAGGCATTCCTGCTCAAACTTTCCCTCGGAATAAAGGCGTTCAATTTGTTCAAGGGTTAAGGAATTCTCAATTTTGAAAGGACCCACTTGCTCCCTTACAAGGGAAAAGACGCAACCTTTAGCGGAAGTAGTTTCTCCCAAATCCCGAGCTAGACTCCTCACGTAAAATCCTCCACGGCAGAAAATCCTGATTGTGAGAAGCTTTAAGGTGTGTTCCTTTAATTTAGGATGCTGTGAAAGCTGTTTGTTTATATCATTAGCTTCATCGGTTAATAGATGAGTAAATTGTCTAGAGATGTCGCTTAATGAAGGACCGTCTTTGAAATCCAAAATTTCAAAGTTTTCCAAGACGACACTCTTCTCTCTTGCCGGCACTTCCTTGCCCTTAGCCGCAAGTTGATAAAATCTCTTTCCACCTACTTTGGTGGTGGAGAACGTTGGAGGTATTTGTGAAATTGACCCTATGAACTTGCGAAGCGCTTTCTCAATATCATCAACCGTCAACGCCTTGGCATCCCCGATGTCAATTATTTTCCCGTAAATATCGTCGGTGCTTGTGGATAAGCCGAATAGAAAGGATGTCAAGTAAACCTTAAGAAATGAGCCAAAGAAAAAAAATAACCTATTAGCCGAACCAATTCCTACGGGAAGAACACCTGTTGCAGGTTTATCCAGCACCCCGGAATGGCCTATTTTTCTGATGCCTGTTAGTTTTCTTAGCCTTCTTATTACTTCAAACGAAGTGATGCCTGGGGGTTTGTCGATATTGAGAAAACCTGAGTACTGCTTAAGTTCTTGCATAAGTTTTTTCTTTCGGCTCAGAATAATGGCGCGGTGTAATCCTGCATCAGTGGATTCTCAACTTCCATCACGGTTACTAAGTTTAGATAGGATTGAATAACTCCCTCGCTTTTTAGCCTCTCCAGTATCTCGGTGATAATTTGAGGATGCAACTGGCTTCCCACTTCACCTGTCACCTTAGCTTGACCTTTTTCAACCGTGATGGTTAGTTCTTCTACGTTCAGTCGGGTATCAGCCCTGAGGGCTTCTTCAACTTTCTTCTTTGCGATTGCGTCAGGATTTGGCTTGAAGCATCCCGCACTCGGCACACTTATGATTGAAAGCCCAAGAACACAAATTATGACGCTAAATATTAAGCTCTTTTTATTCATCTTATAATTTTAGTAATATTTAGTGTTATATTAACACCTTTATTCTACCTTAATACTTTTTGTGTAAATCTGTTTCCCTTTGCTTTTCATTTAACGTAAGTGGATAAGCTGATGTAGTTTATGACTTAATAGCGAAGAAGCTTGTTAATAAGCTAGTAAAATTTATTTACTCAAGCATTTACTCGTGTTAAAATATAGACTTGAATTTGAGAAATTCTTCTCAAAGAGAGGATCCTCTTGAAAATACACGAATACCAGGCAAAGGAACTATTCAGTCAGTTTGACATACCCATTCTTCCAGGAAGGGTAGCTTTTAATGTTGAGGAAGCGCTTTCTATTGCTGGGGAGTTTGGACTTCCCGTAGTGATTAAGGCGCAGGTACACGTTGGTGGACGCGGTAAGGCGGGTGGAATCAAGGTGGCTAAAACATTTCAGGATGTTGAGGTGCACTCCAAAAATATTCTCTCAATGGAAATAAAGGGCCTGCCGGTTAAAAAGGTTCTTATCGCCAAGGCAGTGGACATCAGGGAAGAGTACTACTTAGGGCTAACCCTTGACCGCGATGCTCGCCTTATTGTTTTTATCTTCAGCACAGCTGGGGGAATTGACATCGAAGAAGTAGCAGCTACCTCTCCCGAGAAGATAACTCGCGTTAATATTGATCCACTTTTCGGTGTTATGGATTTTCAGCTTAAGAAGCTAATTTACGATTCTCGGGTGGATAATGACAAGATCAAAGATATTTTGAAAATCGCGAGAAAACTTTACGAGTGCTACATAGCCGTAGATGCAAGTTTAGCGGAGATTAACCCACTTGCTATACTAACTTCTGGCGAAGTAGTAGCCCTTGATGCTAAGTTAATCATAGATGATAACGCGCTATACCGTCAGCCTAAGCTTGAGCAGTTAAGAGAGATAGGGGATGATTTGGATGAACTAGAAGCAGAGGCGCAGAAACTTCATCTAGCTTACGTCCATATGCCCAAAGATAAGCGTGGTTCCATCGGTGTTATGGGAAACGGAGCTGGACTTGTTATGAATACTATGGATGAAGTTACAAGAGCTGGCGGTATGCCTAACAATTTTCTTGATATTGGTGGGACTGCAACCCCTGAAGTGGTGGAAGCTTCACTCAATCATATCCTGAAGGACGAGGTGGTCCAGGGTATTTTAATAAACGTTTTCGGAGGCATTGTTCGTTGCGATATTGTGGCGGAGGGCCTATTGAAGGCTTATGAAAGGCTTCCACGGAAAGTTCCAATTGTTATTCGGATGACTGGCACAAACGAGGATTTAGCAAGAGAATTGCTGGAGGGAACGCCACTCATTTACGCTTCTTCTACGGAAGAAGGTGCTTGTAAGATAGTTGAACTTGTTGGTCGGCAGAACTGAGAAGGGGTAGCTTTCCCTCGAGTACCATTACATCCGTATTTCATAGGTGAAAAAAATTATGGGTATCTTAATTAATAAAAATACAAAGGTTATAGTGCAGGGAATAACTGGCCATGAGGGGAGTTTCCACACGCAGAGAATGATAGAATATGGCACACAAGTGGTAGCTGGAGTAGTTCCGGGAAAGGGTGGGCAGAGCTTCACCGAGGGGGGCGTCTCAATTCCCATTTTTAACACTGTTGAAAGTGCAGTTCGTGAAACGGATGCAAACGCTTCAGTGGTTTTTGTTCCAAGACAGTTCGCTCCTGATGCGATTATGGAGGCTGCGGATGCGGGATGCGAGGTAATTGTTACTATAACTGAGGGAATTCCAGTTAACGATATGTTGAGAGTGGTAAATTACGTCAACTCACGCACGATGGCGGTTTTGATTGGACCGAACTGTCCAGGGATAGTTACCGTTGATGAATGTAAGATTGGAATAATGCCTGGGCATATCTTTAAGAAAGGTCCTGTGGGGCTTATTAGCAGAAGTGGAACTCTCACCTATGAGGTAGTTGATACCCTTACTCGTGGTGGAGTAGGACAGAGCACCTGTATTGGGATTGGAGGGGATCCTGTTATTGGAACGACCTTTCTGGACTTGCTTATGGAATTTCAAGCGGATGATGAGACGGAGGCGGTGGTGCTGATTGGCGAAATAGGTGGAAGCGATGAGGAGGAAGCCGCTGAGTATATTCCCGAGTTGGGCAAGCCTGTGGTTGCTTTTATCTCTGGTAGGACTGCACCGCCTGGGAAACGTATGGGGCATGCTGGCGCAATAATCTCGGGTGGGAAAGGCACCGCTGAAAGTAAAATTAAAGCCTTTGAGAAAGCTGGCGTTCCAGTGGCAAATACTGTTCAGGAAATCCCTCCTCTGCTAAAGGAACTTCTATAAATTCCAAATTTCAATTCTTTCTATATTTTAGCTACATTTCGGGGTAGAATAATTTGGAGTTCAAAATGAAGGGAATTTTACTAGCCAGGTTGGTTCTGTTTGTGGTTTTCCTCTCGCTTATGAGTTTTATTTCAGCATCTTGTGGTGGAGGCAGATCAGGCGCAATCTTGACCATTGCGCTCCTAGACGAGCTTTTTGGAACTGAACGCTCTTCTATTTATGTAGATAACGCTGTTTCAAGGATAACCCTATCTAAGGGTGAAGAATTTCAACTTAGAATTATCCATCGACAAATAAGGCAGGATACTTACAGCTTGGGCTATGGATATGGGCGCTATTACTACGAGGAAGATGTAACAGAGGAATCTGACTACTACTCAAGCAACCCAAATGTTGCCTCAGTGAGTTCTGATGGGTTGATTACCGCGATAAGCCCGGGAAGGGCTGTTATCTCAGTTAAGTTTGACCTACTTTTGCAGAAGGCTGACCAAACTTCAATTGAAGTTATTGTTCTAGAGTAGATTTTCAGATAGGTGATTCGCTAAGGTCGTTGCAGAATTATTAAAAATCCGCAGCAGCTTGGGCGTAGGAAATAAACTTTTCGCATTGCCTAAAAGACGCCGTTTACGTTTCTTGTAGAATTTAGCCTTGCGAAAAATGGGGCGGTTTTTCCGCCCCTGCACTCATAATGAGGAGTGCCAAATCTCTCCCTCTATTACGAGGTCTTATCAGTCCTACATTATTATATCTGAAAATTGGCTAAAAAGCAAGCTTCGCGAGCTCCTATGCGGAAACCGCTAACTGCGCTTTTAACTGCTTTTCACCCCATTTAATTTTTCCCTCTCTCACCGCGGAGAGGTAGCGGTCAATTCCCCGTGCGGCTTTTTTGCCCTGTCCAACCGCAAATATTACAGTACTTGCACCGACGGTAATATCCCCTCCTGCAAATACATAAGGCACACTAGTTTGCATACTTTCTTCATCTACAACTACGGTGCCACGTTTGGTTATCTCAAGCCCTGGGATTGAGCGCATTGCTATCGGATTTGGACTTTGCCCAACCGCATTTAGAAGCGTGTCGCACTCAATTTCAAACTCACTTCCTGGAATTGGCACTGGTCTTCGCCTACCGCTTTCGTCCGGTTCTCCGAGTTCCATCTTGATGCATTTTAGCCCTTTAATCCAGTTGTTCTCATCGCGAATAATTTCAAGAGGTTGAGTCAAGAAGTTGAAAATGACTCCTTCCTGTTCAGCGTGCTCAATTTCCTCCGCTCGGGCTGGAGCTTCCGCTTTAGTCCTTCTATAAACGATGTGACTCTCCTTAACGCCAAGGAGCCTTAGGGAGACACGGGCACAGTCCATTGCGGTGTTGCCTGCTCCAACAGTTATAACTTTCTTGCCCACGTAGACTGGGGTATCGGCGTTGGGAAAATCCCAAGCCTCCATTAGGTTCACTCGTGTTAGAAATTCGTTTGCGGAGTAGACGCCATTTGCGTTTTCTCCTTTAATTCCCAGAAACGATGGAAGCCCAGCTCCTGTGCCAAGAAAGATTGCTTTGTAGCCTTCTTTCAACAGATCTTGCAGGGTTACGCTCTTTCCAAATACCGTATTGCACATAAACTTTACGCCCATATCCTCAACAGTTTTTATCTCTGCATTTATGATTCTTCTCGGCAGACGAAAAGATGGAATTCCATAAACCAAAACCCCGCCTGGCTTGTGCAAGCTCTCAAAAACGGTAACATCATAGCCAAGCTTGCAGAGATCCGCCGCACAGGTAATTCCCGCAGGCCCACTTCCAATCACCGCAACCTTCTCCTTTGTGGGTGTGTATCGTGTAATTGTAGGTGGCTCTTTCTCAAACTTATCTAGCATATACTCCGCCACAAACTGTTCAAGCCTGCCAATAGCTACTGGACCCTTCTTTGCCAGTAAGCATTCCATCTCGCATTGGACCTCCTGGGGACAGACCCTTCCACAAATAGCTGGCAGAGCATTACTCTCCTTAAGGATTGCATAAGCACCTTCTAGATTACCCTTCACTATTTCAAGAATAAACGCTGGGATATTGACTTCCGCAGGGCATAGCGGGATACACTTTGGGTTGGCACAGCCCAAGCACCTTTGAGCCTCCAAAAGCGCAATATCGGCTGGATAACCAAGCACCACTGATTCAAAGTTGAGAATTCTTGCCATAGGGTCTTGCTCCGGCATTGGCTGGCGCTGTATCTTCAACCGCTCTTTCTTTGGTAGCCCCACTAATGGCTTTTCTGTTCCCGCTTCTTCCCTCTTCTTTCTTTCCGCAAGTTCCTTTGCGCGCTTAAGGCGTTCCTCTTTCGTATCATCACGTTTTTCTTTAGTTTCATCCATAGGGATTACTCCTAATTGAGTGTTTAATTAAAGGGTGCTCCGGGGGGAGTTTGTGCCTATTTTCTGAAATCCACTTCTCCAAGGCGCATTTTTCAAATTCCACAAAAGCCTTCTGCCGCATCATTAACTCATCAAAATCTACGCGGTGTGCATCAAAATCTGGTCCATCAACGCAAGCAAATTTAGTTTCGCCATCTAGGTTAAGCCTGCAGGCTCCGCACATTCCGGTTCCGTCAACCATTATTGGGTTTAGTGAAGCGTAAGTGGGAATTTTCTTCTCCTTTGTAATCTGCGCTACAAACTTCATCATAATTACAGGTCCACAGGTGATAACAAAGTCAACTTGACCCTCATTGATTAGGTTTCGGAGGGGGTCAGTGACTACACCTTTTATTCCCAAGCTTCCATCGTCCGTGGTGATAATTAGTTCGTCGGAGACCTCCCGCATTTCATCAACTAGGATTAAGAGATCTGCCCTTCTAGCTCCAACTATGGAGATCACGTAATTTCCACTTTGACGCATCGCTCTTGCGATGGGTAACATTTCAGCAGTTCCAAGCCCTCCCGCTACGACTGCGACATTGCCATACTTCTTGATGGGAGTAGGATTTCCCAGTGGTCCAACAATATCTCTCAGAGAATCGCCCACGTTGAGAGTTCCAAGGGCTAGAGTGGTTTTTCCAACTTCCTGAAATATGAGCGTGATTGTGCCATTTTCAGAATTTGTTTTGGCGACCGTGAGGGGTATTCTTTCTCCTCGTTCGAGAGCTCTCAGAATTACAAATTGCCCAGGCTCAGCTTTCTTTGCAATGAGCGGAGCGTAAACGTCAATATGAACGACGTTTTCCGATAGCCTTCTCTTATATGTGATTTCTCCTAGCCTGGGCAATGATTCTCTCTCTAGATGAGTGGTTTCTGGCAATTTGAGCTATGGATAGTTTAGCATTAAGCTAAATATATTGCAATCTAAGTATTATATAATATGTGAAATATATCACTAATATTTTCAGGTTCATTTGCGATTCTAGCATAAAATTTACGGGAAAATTTTGGATGAATGGGGATAGGAAAGCTAAGTTTTTCCGGAGAGCATATCCTTCAGCCTTCTAGCGGCGGATACAATATCCTTAGCAGAGCAAATAGCTCTAATCACTGCGATTCTTCTTCCACCGGCTAAGATAAGTTCGGGCAGTGTTTTAGTATCAATTCCTCCAATGAAAACAGTTCTTTTTTTGATACTTTCGGGGATTTGTGAAACAAAATAAACGCCCAGGGGATTTCCATATTTAAGTTTGCTTGGTGTTGGGAAAATCGGACCAAGGAAAAGATAATCCGCGCCTCTATTAATTGCGTCCTTTGCCTCTTCCACCGAATGAGCGGAATAGCCAAGCTTGATGTTCTTTGGGAGGAGCTTTCTCACATCCTCAATTGTGCCATCTTTCCTGCCAAGATGGACAGCGTCAGGCTTTAGTATTTCTGCAAGTTCTGGATTATGGCTTAGGATAAAGGGCGTTTTTCCTTCACGGCATATGCTTCCTACATCTTTACCTATTTCAATTATCTCTTCTGCAGAGCAATCAATCATTCGCAAAACTATCGCATCCACGCCGCCCCGTATAGCAAGCTGAGTAACCTCTTGAAGGGTTCTAGGGGCTGAGGTTTGCCTATCTAATACGAGAAAAAGGCTCGCTTTGATATACCAATTTGCGTTTGATTCATTCACTTCAATCTAATGTTTGTGAGATAAAGCTTGGAGACATAAACCCTTTAGCTCTTACCAATAGAAACCTGACCTCGCGCAAGGACATCATCTTCCAATCTGCGGATTTCATCAATGATGCCTTGTTCACGAAAGCTTTCCGCCTCTTGCATCAGTATTTCATTTGCTTCTGAGATGAAGCCGACGCTTTTTCCCAGTGAGTAATCAAAACTTCCTAATCTTAAAAGAACGTCCCTAAGCTCCTTCTGGGCATTATGCGGATCTTCACCAAATTGGCTAATCAGCTCAAGGCAGAGCTTTCTTTCCACTCTGAGGGCATGTATGATTGGGAGAGTTATTCTTCCCTCCCTGAGGTCGTTAAAGGTTGGTTTAAGAGTGATGTTTTCATCTGCGCTTAAATCCAGAATATCATCAACTATCTGAAACGCTCTGCCAAACAGCAGGCCGTACTCTCCGGCGGTTCTAATTACACTTTCTTCTGCACTGCCGAGGTATGCGCCCATCTCGCAGGCAAGCTTGAAGAGAGAGCCGGTTTTCAGGGAGATTATCCGTAAGTAGTCTTCTTCGCTTATCTTCAGGTTGCACTTATTGGCAACTTCTTCAAGCGCTCCTGCTCCAAGCTCCTTGCAGGCGGAAAGGGTATACTGCAACAGGCGAATATCATTCAGCTCTGTTAAACTAGAGAAGAGAAGAGCCAAAATATAGTCGCCTACAAGCACCGCATGCTCATTTCCAAAGCTAGAGTTTATGGTATTTCTGCCTCTTCTGGTACTGGCGTCATCAATTACATCATCATGGATCAGTGATGCGGTGTGTAAAAGTTCGCAGGCAGCGGCGGAGCGTATTACCTTTTCCCTATCTGCTCCACCAAAAAGTTCCACAAAAAGTATTAATAGTTTCGGCCTGAGCCTTTTCCCAGAATCCGTAACTACCGATTCTGTATATTTAACAGCAATTGGGTCGGAATTCTTTAGTATGTCCCTTATTGAATTATCCACCTCTTCTAGGGTTGCTGTTACTGTTCTTTGAATTGAGTTCATTTTTTAGCGAATTATCCCTTAAGTAGAATTTTATCAATTAGTTGATAACCAAGTGTCTTATCCGCAGCTCCTTGAACAGTGGAATAGCATAAAACCTTTCCCCTCTGCCATCTTAAGTACACTTGAACGAAGGGGATATAAAGAGTGATAAGAACTCCAAGGATTAGCCCAATCCAGCCTGTAAACAAAATGGCAGTCCCAGGGTCGTGTTTGTATTGAAATATGCTAACATCATCCACCTTGTCCGCCATCTTCACCTTCACAGTGTGTCCTGGGAGGGTTAACTCAAACCACTCCTTGGGGTTTAACAGGACGAACCTTTGTCCTCTATCAGTCTTACCTACAACCTCAAAAAGACCGATGGGTCCTAGGTATCCAACTGGTTCACCTGCTTTGAAAAGAGGGCCTGCCTTTACGGGGAAAACTCCACCCTGTGGTTCGGGGTGAAAGAGAATCTCGCTTCCTAATGGTGTTGCGGTTCCTGATGTAACTTCTCTTAATTTGCCGTCAGGCTTAACCTGGTATGCTGTATTTGGTGTGACCGGGTAAGTTTCTTCTCTACCATCAAAAGAAACTGTGATGTATCCTGTCTGGGCAAAGCTAGCCTGATAGAAGAGAGTTCTTCCCACCCCTAGTGGATGGTTTACAAGTACGCGCTTTTCTCTTCGTTCGCCTTTATACTCTCCGATAAGCTCTGAAACGTAGTCACGAACGTAATACTTGTAATATTCCCTAAGCGCGGTTTCATTCACAGGCAAATCCTTGAAAAGATCTGGATCCTTAATATGTTGGTCATACTCAATTCTAAAATCCTTCAGAGTAAGCTTGAATACGTAAGGTTTAATGTAGGAGGTTAAAGCACGCCCAATTGGATTCTTTATCTGCTTTAAGTTTACGGTGAGGGTTCTAGTTTCACCTTCTGGGACAGGAACGGAGCCCTCAAAGCCCCAAATCTTGCCAATGATACCACCGATGAAAATTACAATTATGCTAAAGTGGAATACTACCGCAGACCATTTTCTTAAAAAGCACTTATCCGCATAAATTGAGGCAGATTCCTCCTCATTCCTAACAAAAACCCTCAACCCTGCTCTCTTTAGGCTTCCTACCAATTCTTCAAGGGTGATGTCTTTATTGTCGTAGTGCTTGTAGCCTTCCTTTTGAGAGCTGAAGAAGATTTCTGTAAATCTGTAGACTGGTCTGTACCAGAGGGAAAGCGTCCTTCTGAGCCTTGTGATTGAGCAGACCACTGAAGATATTGCAATCCACAAGAAAACCAAGTTGAAGTACACTGTATTGTAGATATTGGTAAAGCCGAGGCTCTTCATAATTTTGAACTTGAGAGGACCGTATTTTGAGATATAGTCAGCGGTTTCTGCACCCATCGGTTCTTGAGGGATAAGAGTTCCTATTATGGCAAAGAATGCGAGTATCATCAGCGCAACTACCGCAGTTGGAAGAGAGTTTAACAGGTATACGATTAGTTCCCAAAGTCCCGCTTCTTCACGCAGAGTTGGCTCATAGTAGACTTCTTGGCTTTCGGTTAAAACCTTCTCTTCAGCTTGAAGGGGTAATTTCCCTATAGGAATGTGCGCGCTTGCTGAGGTTGCCTCAGGATTTTCGCCTTGAAATTTCTTTTCTTTTCCCACCTTAAGGATGCTTTCCTTTTGAGGATGGCTTAGTGGAAGTGTGTTGTGGGCTTGATGCATCAGAGCTTCTTGATTTGCCTGGCGCAAAAGCAATCACTAGGGGAACAATTAACAGAAGAAACATAACAGCGAGCGTCCAGAGACTTCCCTTTCCGGAGGCGTAGGCATGAATGGACTCCGCACCGAGCGAGCCTGAGATGAGGTTAACGCCAATAAAGGTAATAATGATTCCATCGTAGGCAACTAGGTTGAATACCGCTGCCTTAAAACCCTTCCAGCCGAGAGCAAGCCTTGCATGCATATAAGCTGTGTAGATAAACCAGGCAATTGCTGCCCAGGTTTCCTTGGGGTCCCAGCCCCAGTATCTACCCCAAGCCTCATTTGCCCAAACTGCGCCGAGAAAAATGCCAGCGGTTAGAAAGGGATATCCGAAACTGGCAATTAGGTAACTGAGTCGGTCAATTCTCTCGGGCGGGAAAGTGCTGTCGATACCCTTTACGCCGATGTTCCACTTCTCTTTCAGCACGTAATAAAGCGCTATCGCGGCTGAAATGGTAAAAGAAGCGTAAGAAATAAACATCGCAGAGACATGAATGACGAGCCAGTAACTCTTCAAGGCGGGCGGAAGTTCTCGCAATCCACTTTCGCCACTTAGGAAAAACACTAAATATGTAAACCCAATTAACACTAGCGCAAGAACGTACGCCCCAAACACCCTGACCTTGGTGACTATCTCAAAGATTAAATATAGAAGGATAATCAGGAAGGCAAGGAAGTGGATCGCTTCAAATAAACTTGTAGCAGGAAGAAGAAAACCTTTGTGCTGTTGCCAGTATTCGTAAGTTCTAGCGATAAGCCAATAAAGTTGAGATAATAGACCGATGCCTAAGAAGACAGAGGCGAAGGGAAGTACAGCGGAACCGCGCTTAAAAGTAATTCCATACAGGTATAAGAAGAAGGCACACAAATAGGTAAAGTAGGCAATCAAAATATAAACAAAGCTAGTCTGCATAATATGCCTTTCCTCCTTATGGATTATAATATCACATAAACGTTACGATTGCCTACTATGATATTTAGTAGGCAAAACCCATATACGTCTTATATGAAAATACCACTGGTTCGCTGACTTTGTGTTAGAATTCACTTTTAGGAATTTTAGGAGGATATCTATGCAGATATTTCTTGATACAGCGAATGTTGATGAGATAAGGCAGGGAGTTGAATTAGGCGTTGTTGATGGCGTTACGACTAATCCTTCGCTTATAGCTAAAGAAAAGCGCAAGTTTAGAGAGTGCATAGAGGAGATTTGCAGAATTTGCAAAGGACCAGTTTCGGTTGAAGTTATTGCTACCGATACCGAAGGAATGCTCAGGGAGGCACGGGAGTATGCAAGTTGGGCGGAGAATGTTGTTGTTAAAATTCCACTTTCCTTTGATGGATTAAAGGCGGTTAAAGTCCTTTCAGCTGAGGGAATAAAAGTTAATGTAACACTTGTTTTTTCCGCCAATCAGGCGCTTCTTGCTGCAAAGGCAGATGCGTTCTATGTCTCACCATTCATCGGAAGGTTGGATGATGTGGGTCAGAATGGAATGGAGGTGCTCTCTGAAATCGTGAGCGTTTACGATAACTATGAGTTTGATACTCTTATTCTTGCAGCCAGTCTTCGTCATCCTAACCATGTTAAGCAGTCCGCTTTAATAGGAGCTGATGTGGCGACTATGCCCTTTAATGTCCTTCTTCAGCTCTTCAAGCATCCGCTCACTGATGTGGGACTTAAGAGATTCTTGGATGATTGGGAAAAGGTTAAAGACTTACTTTAACTTTTCAGTTAGCCCCTGCATTAAGATGAGAACGAGATAGAGTTATCAGGCTCGGTAGTTCCTATTCGTAATGTAAATAAGCTGGAGGGTAGTTAGATCTTCTGCGATGAGAATCTTACTTTTCCGTCTTTGGTGAAATCTGAGTTTCTTCCGCGTTCTTACTTTTAATTTCACCAATGCTTAACTTCCTCTAAATACTCATTGAATTTAACTTTGAAGAGTGGAGAATTCTTGGGGTCGTGGCATCTTGAGCAAAATTCATAGGTGGCTTGCGCTTCATCCTTTTCCGTGAGAGGGATTTGATTTTGAGCTTCAATTAGATGCTTGGGAGTTATTTTATTATGGCAACTCAGGCATTGGTTTGAGTACATTTGGTCTTGAGCATAGTCATAAACAACATGGCAGGATAGGCATTCTACGTTAAGCTCCTGCTTTTTTCCCTTCAGCGCTTCCAAGGAACGAGCATGCTTGCTCTCTTTGTAAACTTCATAAGCCTTCTGGTGGCAGGTAGCGCAATCCTGTGGGTCTATTATCACCGCTGATTTGTATTTGAAGGATTGCTGTGTAAATATCTTCGCCAGCTCACCTTGCCAGGATTGTGTTATCAGTTTAAGTACTTTTTCCTCAGGTTTATAAGTGGAAAGGATTGGCAGGTTGTAGCCGTAGTAGTTAAAGTTTTTACCGTTTTCCACTATATTCACAATTCCCAAATACGCGCCAAAGTAAAATGTATTTAGCCATAATCCACGACCTGAGGGAGCTGTTCTAGCTAAAAGCATTTTTCTTTGTGATACTTCTGATAGTGGATGAAAATCGCCAGTAATCAAGATAAAAATCTGCGGAAACTCTGAGAGTTCTTCTTCCAGGGTTTGAGAATAACCCTCCGCAAGTAAGACCCAAATGTCTGCCATATCTTGAAATCTGCGCAAGTATTCTTTCAAGAGCGGGATAGGATTAGCCAAGAAGTACCCCGCAAGTTCAACTTCGGAGTTGGTTAATGCGGTAAAGTTCAGAAATAAGAATCCGATTCTTGTGTTCTTAACTTTCCAGATAAAACCTGGGCGCGCAACCATCTCCCACTTCTTTGTCTCATCAATCTGCAAGAAGTTAGAAATATCCGCTATTTCCAGCTTTGGCAAAGGCTCAATATCTATGCGTTTACTAAGAGTATCATTACCTTTCCATTCACCCTTAGGCAAAAAAGCATTGCCTGAATAGTAGGGGATGTCTACCTCATTCAGAAGTTTTGACAGGTCTTCAGGTTTTAATGCTAGTTCGTTAACGCCTAGGGACAGAGCGTCATAGCCGGCAAGATGTAAGGCTTTTAATTGGTACCTTGCTTTCAGGAGATTGAAAGATTCAGCTCCATCCAACATAGCGCCAATATCAATAACGATAGTCGGCATCTTTTTGCGAACCATACTAATTAGCTCTGCGCGGGGAGCTAAGCCCCCCATTTGCAAAGGCGAACATCCACAAGTTTCAAGGTTGTTCATTGTGTGATAACTTGTGAGAATTGCCATATCTCCGAAGGCATACTGCTCAATCAGCGCTTCTCCGCTGACTATTTTTTGTGGGTCAAGGATGTAGGCTGAGGCATCGGTTTCCGGTGGGGGTGGGACTTTGCCCTTAAAGCCAAAAGAATCCCTCGGGCAAGAGGTTAGAATCATCCCCAAGAGAAAAGAGACAAGAACGAGCAGATTGAACTTATTATCCTTCACGATTTCTTCGTCTTAAATACGAAATCAATTTCCACTGGGACATTGAGTGGAAGAGAGCACACGCCTACTGCGATTCTGGTGTGCTTTCCCGCATCTCCGAAAAGTTCCACAAGCAAATCACTTGCACCATTCAAAACTTTTGGCTGGTCAAAGAAATCTCCCGCTGATGCTACAAATCCTTGCAATCGTAGAACTTGGTCGATTCTATCTAGGCTACCGATGGCTTCTTTTACCCAGCTGAGGGCATTTAACGTTGTAATCCTTGCGCACTCTATTGCGAGTTCAAGATTTACAGATTCGCCGACGCGTCCCTTGCAGTAGGGCTTGCCGTCAATGACCGGTATCACTCCAGAGAGCCACAAGGTCTCGCCCTCTATCTTAAATGGAACATAAGCGCCAATGGGGGATAGGGCCTGTGGAAGGGTAAGATTAAGTTCCGCTAGCTTGTCTTCTACTCTTTTTTGGTTCATCATTTCATTATACCAATGTTCCTTCCTTATCTGCGTCTAGTCAGTTCAGAAGAGCGAAGATGCTAAAATTTAAGGAGTGAAGCTTGGAATCTCAATGCTTCCAATTCATACGCCCGGGGGGATTGGGCGATACACGAGAATTCTTGGCGCAATTCTCCTGACAAAGTACGAGGATGAACTATTCTTATTTCTCCAAAAGCCCTCCGACCTGGATTTTATTCTCTCTGAGCTTCCTGAAGAGGAGAGAAAATCCTTTCGCCTTAAACCGACAACTCATCTAATTTATAGCAATTATCCTAACGTCTTAAGATTCTTGCTCAACCAGTGGGAAATACCGCTTAGATTCAAAGAACTACCACTGGATATTTATCTTGATGCGGATATTATTCTTCCACCTTTGAGAGGACCCAAAACTCTCATTGTCGTTCACGACACCACCCCATTCAATAAGCCTCATCTTTTGGGCTTAAAAGCGCGAATTATCTACACCCTCGTTGGAAGAAAATCACTCACGAATACCAGCGGAATTATATGTGTCAGTGAGTATACTAAGCATCAGCTTGTCAAGCTATTTCCAGGATTTTCACATAAGACCAAAGTCCTCAACTCTTGCCTTTCTCCTAAGTTTTATGCTTGGTCTAGCACAAGCTACCAGTATTATGAGGAGATTACAGTGCAAACAGAGCATGGTGGTGTCCTTGTTAGATGTCCCTTTATTCTCTTTGTAGGTAGAGAAGGTCAAAGAAAGAATATATCTACTTTAGTTGAAGCCTTTATGCAACTTCGGCAGAAAGGTTATAAACACTCCTTGGTTATGGTTGGAGGAAAAGCTGAGAAACCAGCCATGCTCAAAGCGTCTTTAACCCCCTATGCGGTCCCAACGGGGACAAATCTTGAGCTTCCATCATCAAGTCCGCCAATAATTCGCCTAGGCAGGGTAACGGATGAAGATTTGGTTCAGCTATACAGGCATGCTGATCTTGTTGCTTTAATATCCTTGGAAGAAGGATTTGGCTACCCCGCCCTTGAAGCTATCGCGTTCCGCACACCCGCACTCGTTCCAGAAGTCTCGCCAATGTCAGAGTTTGATGAAAGGTGTCTTGTAAAAGTTTCTAACACAATGGATGCTCAATTGGTGGCTCAAAAGATGGAAGAAGTATTAAGGCGCGCTGGAGAGTTTAGTCTAGGCGCCTGGACATCATCCAATCGTGAAAAGTACTCTCCAGAGAGATACTTCAAGGACTTGATGGAAATTCTCTGCGAGAATAGCTAGGGAAATTACTGATTCAAAGGATTTTCAGACTGTTTAGAGTTGTCTCTATTGTCCTGTAAGTGTAGTTTAGCTATCTCAATGTTATAATTTGTTGCTGTGTCCATAGAGGAAGCCCAAACAAACAGAGCGACCTTGACTGTTTGTGCGTTAACCATTTCAACACTATTTCTGGTATTGGCAGGATTCTTTTTTCTAGGCTCCTGTCGAGATAAAGAAGGAAACAAGGTTGAAATTCCAAAGGAGCGGATGCGTGGAACGATAAGGCTTCCGCTCAATTCTGATATACCTACTCTTGACCCAATACATATTATTGATGTAAGAAGCGCGGCGGTAGCACGCCAGATTTTCTCAACGCTTATCCGATTTGATTCGGAGCTAAGGCTTATTCCTGATGTTGCAGAGAGCTGGGAGGTATCTGAGGATAAGCTTAGATTTAGGTTTAAGCTTAGAAGAGGCGTTAAATTCCACAATGGAAGGGAAGTTAAAGCGGAGGATTTTGTTTATTCCTTTAACAGGCTAGCGAACCCGAAAAATTTAAGCGAAAGAGCCACTTTGTTAAGGGATGTTGTGGGTTTTGAGGAGTTTCTGCAGGGCAAGGCGGATTCGCTTGTTGGTGTCCAGGCGATTTCAGATTATGAGCTTGAAATCAAACTGCAGAGACCATACGTGCCATTCCTTTCTTCACTGGCAATTATTAACTTTGCGGTTGTTCCAAAGGAGGAGGTGGAAAAGGCTGAAGCCAAAGTCAAGGGTAGTTTCTCAAAACAACCAATTGGATCTGGTCCATTCAAGCTGGCTGAGTGGTTGCCTGATTCTTACATCCGAATTGAGGCAAACGCGGATTATTTTCGTGGTCCTCCACGAGTAAAAAGCATTGTTTACAAGGTTATCCCGGACTTAACGACTCAATTTGAAGCTTACAAGAACGATGAGATTGATACCAGCGGTGTTCCAATCGGTAATTTGCATAGGGTAATGGCGGATAAGCAACTTGCCAAAGAGCTTCATCGCCAATCACTTCTTGTTATCCAGTACTATGTGTTTAATTTGGAAAAGCCACCCTTTAAGGATATTCTCTTTGAGAGCAAGAAACCATTAAGGCAGGCGATAAATTACGCCATTGATAGAGATTACATTTGTCGGGAGATACTGGAGGAGAGGTATCAGCCCTTTGTCGGAATAATACCGCCGGCGTTAAGTGAATGGTACAACCCGGAAAACCGCTACAATCCACGATACAAGTACGATGTGGACAAGGCAAGGGAGCTGATGGAAAAAGCGGGGTATCCACAGGGCCTATTTCTTCCAAAGTTCGAGATGTTCTACAACAACTTTGCGGAGTATCCCGAGATAGCGCTTCAGGTAGCTGATTTTCTTGCTGATGTTTCTATAAAAGTTGAGCCTAGAGTTCTTGAATGGGCAACTTTCCTGGACACGATGCAAAATGGCGATTTTGTATTTGGAAGGTCGGGTTGGGTAGCGGATTTTCCTGACCCGGACAATTTTCTCTGGCAACTCTTATCATCTGAAAACTTAGGACCTCTTGGTAACTGGGCAAGGTTTAAGAATGAAGAATTTGACAAGTTGGTTCGCCAGGCACGGGTTGAGCCTGATAAAGAGAAGCGCAAAATTCTTTACTGGCAGGCGGAAAAGATAGCGCTTGAAGAGGCGCCTTGGCTTTTCCTATTCACTCAGGTTAACAATGTTCTTATTAAACCATGGATAAGGGGTGTAAAGCCATCGGGGATGGATGTTGACGCTAGCCTGCCTAATGTTGATTTCGCTGAGGTTTACATTTCGGAGGAGAAGAAAAAGGAGATAGATGATAGCTGAAAGTATGAGGTTTATTACGGGGAATTTTCGATGAAGAATACTTGGCTAAATGTAATTTTGACGTCAGTTTTCTTTGCCATAACCATCGGTTGTCAGCCTGCAAAAAAATCAAAAGAGGTTCCAGTTGAGGCTGAATTTCCTCCTAAACCTGCGGTGGAGAGCGTTTACAGATTTCCTCTTCCTGCAGACCCGCCGACCCTTGACCCGGCTCACGTTACCGATACAGTTAGTGACACGGTTGCTAGAAGAATTTTTGAGGGGCTGGTGAAGTTTTCGCCAGATCTTAAAATTGTTCCCTCCCTCGCGGAGAACTGGAGCATAAGCGAGGATGGTCGTATCTACAAGTTCTACCTGAGGAAAGGTGTGAAGTTTCACAATGGGCGTGAAGTGACTGCGGAGGACTTTGTTTTTAGCTTTAAGCGTGTATTGGCACCAAAAACCAAGAGCGAGCGGGCTCAGATGCTATTTCCTGTGAAGGGCGCTTATGAATTTTTTAACGGTAAGACGAATGAAGTGGAGGGCATTGAAGCTACTGATCCTCTCACTCTGAAGATTACCCTCAAGGAGGTTTACGCACCATTTTTATCTGTTCTGGCAATGGTGAATTTTTCGGTGGTTCCCAAAGAGGAGGTTGATGCTGAAAGCACAAACTTGAATCAGCGATTTGTGGGGACGGGTCCATTCGTTTTTGAGAGCTGGGAAAGGGATAACGAAATTGTTCTCAAGTCAAACAAGTCTTACTGGGATGGCGAACCACCTCTAAACGCAGTCATATTCAGAATCATTCCCGATGAAAATACACGCTACCAGGCATTTCTTAGGGGAGAACTGGAGCACAGCGACATTCCATTTGGAAAAATGAAAGAAATAAGTTCCAATCCTGAACTAAGCAAGTTAGTTAGGGGAGTTTCCGCAATGGATATGTACTGCTATGGGTTTAACGTTCAGAAGCCACCGTTTAACAACAAGTATGTTAGGCTTGCCTTCAATCATGCGGTGGACAAAGAAGCCATTATAACTAACATCCTTGAGGGAAGGGGAGAAGTCCAGAAGACCTATGTACCCAAAGGTATGTTCTACTACAAAAATGAGAGCGCTGGTTATCCGTATGACCCGCTGAAAGCTCAAAAGTACCTTGAGCTTGCGGGATACAAAATGGGCGCTGGTCTGCCTGAGATAGTGCTGAATATTGACCAGCAGCAACTAAGTAGACAAATAGCTCAGTTTGTCCAGGAGGATTTAAGAAAAATCGGCGTCAAAGTTAGAATTGAGCAAAATGACTGGAGCACCTTTTTGGATAGGGTTTACTCTGGAGAGCTTTCATTCCATCAAAACACATGGCTGGCGGATTACCCCGATCCTGACAATTGGCTTTTTGTCCTGCTTGAATCTACGCAGGCGGGAGCTCCCGGCAACATCACCCGTTTTTCTCACAAGCAGTTTGATGACTACGTGGGCAAGGCAAGGAGAACCGTTGACGAGAATGAACGCATTCGGCTTTATGGAAAAGCTGAAGATATTGCTCTGTCAGCCGCGCCATGGCTATTTTTGTATTGGCGAAAGAACTTCACCCTAGTTCAACCGTACGTAAAGGGTTTAGTTATCACTGCAATGGATAGAACTCCTCAGCTAAACAATTCTCCACTTGCGAAAGTATCGGTAGATAGATGATATTGGCACTTGCACAGGATAATTCTAACAAGTGATGCTTTACTATATTTTCAAAAGGTTTCTGCAACTAATTCCAGTAATCGTTGGAATTACGCTAATCTCTTTCACGGTTATTCATGTAGCACCTGGGGATCCTGTGCAGATTTTGATGGGTCAGCGCTATGACCCTGAAGTTGCTGAAAGGATACGTTCAGAGCTCGGGCTGGATAAACCGCTCATTGTTCAATACGTCATTTTCTTGAAAGACCTTGTCCAACTAGACCTTGGCTATTCATATCAAAAGCGACTGCCAGTGCGCGAGCTTCTCGCGGATAAGTTCGGCAACACCCTTTACTTATCAGCTTCAGCAATGGTACTAGCGGTGCTTGTTGGAATGATAGCTGGGATTCTTGCCTCAATTCGTCCACGGTCCTTCGTTGATTACACGGTGATGTTCTTGGCAGTTATCGGAGTTTCAATCCCGGTATTCTGGCTCGGGTTAATGTTTCAGCTAATCTTTGGAGGTTATCTCCGATGGCTACCTGTTTCAGGAATGACGGAATACGGAGCTTCGTTTCTTCAGAATCTGAAACATTTGATTTTGCCCTCGTTAACCTTAGCGAGCGTACCCATGGCGATTATTGCGCGAATAACGAGAAGTTCAATGCTAGAAGTGATGAGTGCGGATTACATAAGAACTGCCCGTGCTAAGGGTTTACCTTTTAGACTAATCATTTTTAAGCATGCTCTGAAAAACGCGCTCATCCCCATTGTAACTGTTATTGGAAATATGTTCGCACTTTTGCTTACAGGAGCTGTTCTAACTGAGACGGTTTTCTCATGGCCTGGCATGGGTCGCGCAATGGTTGACGCCATTGCCCAGAGGGACTTTCCGGTAATTCTAGGGGGTGTTACTCTCTTTGCTCTTACCTTCGTAACTGTCAATTTAGTTGTTGACATATTTTACGCCTATATAGACCCAAGGGTTCGTTACAGTTAATATGATTCTCTTTTTAAGAAAGCTGTACTTTCACCGTGCAGCATTCTTTGGAATGCTGGTAGTGTTATTCTTTGTTCTGACCGCTTTACTTGCCCCTCTAATAGTGCCACATAATCCAATTGAGCAGTATCGATATTTCACAAAGCTTCCGCCGAGAATTTCTCCCTATCAGCCCTCTCTAACTAATTTTCAGAGACCACAAATTGACCTGGCTACTCAAGAGCCAATTACCCCAGAGCGTTTTCTTTTGGGAACGGATTGGCACGGTAGAGATATCCTTTCCCGAATTCTCTTTGGTGCGAGAGTGTCTCTTCTGGTGGGGGTTGTAGCAACTCTTATTTCACTTTTCATTGGTGTTCTTATCGGCAGTCTTTCTGGATACTATGGAGGTATGATTGACGCTTTTCTTATGAGATTAACGGACACTTTCTTTGCGTTTCCATCAATCTTGCTTGCTATTGTAATTCTAGCGACGTTCCGCCAAACGGGGCTATGGGCTTTATTCTTCGCGCTTGGATTCACTGGTTGGACGGGTATTGCAAGAGTTGTTAGAGGGCAAATCCTATCTTTGAAGGAACAGCAGTTCATAGAGTCCGCAAGGTCAATTGGGGCTTCTTCGCAAAGAATTATCTTAGTACATCTTCTTCCCAACTGCATCGCACCTATTCTTGTCTTAGGAACTCTTGCGGTAGCTGAAAATATTCTTTCTGAAGCTGGACTTAGTTTTTTGGGTATTGGGATTCAACCACCTACGCCCAGTTGGGGTAATATGCTTGCGGAAGCGCGAGGTAATTTAATTGATATGCCCTGGTGGGGAGTTTTCCCTGGACTTGCTCTTGCCTTAACTGTTCTCGGGTTCAATCTTTTCGGCGATGGTTTGCGGGATATATTTGATCCTAAAATGAAGATTATTCGCAGATAGCTAGTTTTCCTTCTTGGTTGAACTATTTCATAAACTAATGATATTATTAACTTTCATATAAAATTAACGCCTATGTCATCACAGGTTAGAAGTTTAATCATAATTCTTGTGGTTTTCCTCGTTTCACTCGTTCAGCCACTTTATCAGAAGTTTTATGTGAAGGGAGATATTGTTACCCTTGGGTTAGACCTAAAGGGTGGAGTATCAGTCTTACTAAAGGCGAATCCTCCCAAGGGCAGTGTTGTAACAAGTGAAGATATGAGTGGATTAATAGAGGTTATCCGCAATCGCTTAGATCCACAGGGGCAGAAAGAGATAATCCTTACACTTGTGGGTCAGGATAGGGTGCTTGTGCAAGTTCCAGGCGAGAAAGATCCGGAAAACATCCTAAAGCTCATTGGCGAAACAGCCCTTCTGGAGTGGATTGATGCGGGGAGTACTCCCCTTCAGGAAGATACAGTGATTTCTGATAAAGATGTGAAGGTAGTGTTTACGGGGAAGGACTTGGCGAATGCATATTTAGCCAGGGACGAGAGAGGGGCTCCTGCGGTGGGGTTTGAGTTTAAGGCAGGTGCCGCGGAAAAATTTGGGGAGTTCACCGCCAATAATGTTGGCAAGTATCTTGCGGTTGCCCTTGACAAGAGAATTATTACTTCTCCAGTGATTGAATCCCCCATCTGGGGTGGAAGAGGTATTATCCGCGGAAACTTCAATATAGAGGAGGCAAGCCTTCTGGCGAGACAACTAAAGGGAGGCGCGCTTCCAGTTCCCGTGGTTGTTCTTGAAAATAGAGTTGTAGGACCATCTCTGGGAAAAGAATCAATTGAAACGAGTCTAAGAGCTGGTTTTTACGCTTTTATTGCCATCTTTCTCTTTATGGTAATACTCTACCGTCTACCGGGATTTATATCTGCACTTGCTTTATGCCTTTATAGTGTTTTGGTCGTTGGCTATACATCACTTTTGAACGTCACGCTGACTCTACCCGGTATCGCTGGGATACTTCTAAGCATTGGTATGGCAATTGACGCAAATATAATCATATTTGAAAGGTTGAAAGAAGAGCTTGCCTGGGGAAAGACGCTTTCCGCTGCAATTGAGGCTGCGTTTGTTCGAGCTTGGGTGGCAATACTTGATGGCAATCTCACTACTCTGATTGCTGCGGTAATTCTTTTCTTCTTTGGAACAGGCCCCATAAAAGGCTTTGCTATCACGCTAAGCATCGGTATTCTCCTTTCAATGTTTAGCGCGGTATTTGTTACGAAGTATTTCCTTTCGCTAATCGCGCTTAGGTTTAGGCGTCTAACTTTGTATGCGTAGGGTTAAAAATGATTAAGTCATTGGATAATTATAGGCTACTACCGTTTGTCCAACTTATGCCCATCTTCATTCTAATTTCAGTTGGAGTGATTCTCTTTGGCGTTTTCTTTGCTGTGAAGAACAAACGGGAGATTGGCAATCCATTGTTTCTCGGCATTGATTTTACGGGAGGTAGCTTTATAGCGCTTAAGCTTGGCGAGCCTGGCAATTCTCTAGAGATAAGTGAAATTGCCAAGAAATACAGTGTTGGCGAGCCTATCGTTCAGCTAAGAGGTGCAGACCCAAGAGAGGTTGAAATCCGCATGAACATTGATACTAGAGCAGCAAAGTCGGAGGAAGAAGCTAGCCAAATGCGAGTTGAGAAGTATGAGCTGATGAAGAAGGAGATTGGTGATAAGTTCGGTGGTTCTGACAAGCTGGAGGAAGTATCCTTTGACTATGTAGGTCCAGTGGTTGGAAGGGAGCTGATTCAAAAGGCAATATATAGCCTCATTTTAGGCTCGCTAGCGATAATGGTCTACATCTTTATCCGTTTCAATCGTCTTGCCTTCGCTATCGGGGCTGTGGTGGCACTAATCCACGACGTTTTTATCACTCTTGCTGGAACCGCCTTCGCCCGGCTTGAGGTCAACGCCTTTTACATCGCAGTAATTCTGACTATTATTGGTTATTCAATCAACGACACTATCATCATTTACGATAGGATTCGTGAAAATCTGAAGAACTACCCACAGCTAAACTTCCCGACTATCATAAATTTAAGCATAACTCAGACCTTGACACGTTCTATAAATACGGTACTTACGGTTATATTCGTTTTGGTTGGACTTCTTTTCTTTGGCGGAAGGAGCGTTTACGATTTTGCGATGGCGATGTTATTTGGAATGGTAAGTGGCGCTTATTCATCCATCTTTATTGCCGCCCCAATCGTGCTCTTGTTTTCTAGGGAGAGGAAGCGGTTAAGGATTCCATCCAGAATTAACTTAGTTTTAGCTCAAGAGCAGGCGGTATTGCGAGAGTGGGAGGAGGAAGCTCCGATTGGTGAAACTCCTCAAACAATTACGGCAAAATCTCCTCAAGCGGAGCAGAAAGTAAAAGTAGAAGCAACTCCACAAGGCACGCCAGCCGCAACATCACAAACATCTTTAGCCACGTCAACCGTGACCGCAGAGAAAAAGCTCTCCAAAAAAGCTAAGAAAAAGGCAAGAAGAAGATAATACGAAATGCAAGTAACCTTGCGTTCACAGAATTACTCGCTAGCAAAAGGGCTAGAGATTACATACGGGATAAAACCAATTCTTGCAAGATTACTATCAGCTCGCCATGAGGATTTCCCCTCGGAGACAAACCTGCGGGCACAGCTAGGTAATAGCTCTCCCAAGGGGATAGCTACCGCGAGGGATTTTCCGCACTTTGTTGAGCTAATCCAAATTGCTCAGAAGAAAGAGTTACCAATTCTAATCTTCGGAGATTACGATGTGGACGGCATTCTCTCAACATACATAATTTACCGTTTGCTTTCCAACCTTAAAATTACCGCAAATTACTTTCTTCCTTCTCGTTTTAATGAGGGTTACGGACTTAGTTCTCGGATAGTGACGCAGGCTAAAGAAAAGGGTTATCAGGTCATATTTGCTCTTGATTGCGGAACAACCAACTTTGATGAGGTTGAGCTTGCAAGTAGCTTAGGAATGCAAGTATTTATCCTTGATCACCATATTCCCGCATCCGATACATCTCTTTTGAAATATAAAGATGCAAAGATAATAAACCCACACCTTGAACAGGGCATATCTCCATTTTCATCCACCGGACTAGCATACTGTTTTGCGCTTGCGGTATGGGAGGCGTTGGGTAGCTACGATAGTGAATATTTTGATGATTTTCTTGAGCTTGTTGTGATTGCGACAGTTGCGGATGTTGTTCCGATAATTGGGGACAATTTTCTTCTATGTAATAAAGGTTGGACAAGGCTTCTTACGACGAAGAATATTGGCCTTAGGACGCTCATTGAAATGCTAGGTCTTATGGGCAATGAGGTGCTGACTTACCGGGATGTGGGTTTTTCCATTGCGCCGGCAATAAATGCCGCAGGTAGGCTCTCGCACGCGCGTCTCGCACTGGAACTTTTCTTATCTGCCAATGAAACCCAGGCTCGAAATCTATCTGGGACAATAATTAAGCTGAATAGAGCAAGAAGAGAATTGCAGGACAGGCTTTTTTACGAGGCTGCGCGTCAGTGTGAAACGTTTAAGGATTTCCCCATTCTTGTGCTCTATGACCCTAACTGGAATCAAGGCATTACAGGCGTTGTCGCAGCTAGAATTGCTGAGACCTTCAAAAAGCCGACCTTGATTTTTAATAATGCAGGTGAGGAGGGTCAAGCGATATTTAGCGGTCGTTCTGTTGAGGGTATTGACCTTTTAGAAACGCTCTCTTTTGTGCGAGGCTTGTTCACCAAGATTGGTGGTCATTCCAAGGCAGTAGGCGGAATGATAAAGATAGAAAATTTACCTACTCTCCGTCAAAGCCTCAGGGAGGTAAATCTTGTTACCACAGATGCTAAGGAAAGCGTCACTCTTTGCGATTGCGACTGTTCGGTGAGAGAGCTTTTGGAGCTTGAAGCTGGGGATATTCTTCAAATGTACCCATTTGGTGAAGGCTATCCGCCACCAAGATTTCTTGTCCGTTCTGCGAAATTACTTAATAAGAATCTTGCTGGCCAGGATTCAACTCATCTTCTTTTAGCTATCACGGATGGTGAAGCTAAGGAACAGCTTAGGTTGGTGGGATTCAACCGAAGTCACTTTTATTCTCAGCTTAATTGTGCGGATGTCTATGATTTCGCTGTGGAGGTTGAGCTTGATAACTATGGTGGAAAGGCGAAACCATTCTTTCGCTTCCTTGATTTTCTTTCCTCAACAAAGTGAGAAACCCTTCCGCAGGCTCGTTTATTGAAAGGGGCCTTATCCCTTATCTTCGACGCAAGATTTCCACAATCGGGATATAATATTTGTTAAAAATGGCTAAACTAAGAACAGAAGTAGCGCAAAAGCATCCTGAAGTTGAAAGTCTCTACGAGCGGCTGAAAAGCAAGCTGGCGGAGAACAGCTCCGGCTTTGATCCATCGCTTCTTGATACAGCTTTTAACACCGCCCTATCCGCTCACAGAAATCAATTTCGTGAAAGCGGTGAACCTTACATTACGCATCCGCTTGAGGTAGCGATAATATGCGCAGATCTCAATATGGATTTTGAATCTGTAATAGCAGCTTTGCTTCACGACACAGTTGAGGATACTCCAATAAGGCTGACGCAAATTGAGCATAGATTCGGCTCTGAAGTTGCTAGAAAGGTTGACGCCCTGACGAAGATAAGAAAGATTGATCTATTTGCCAGGTTTACCGGTCGGACTATGAGCGATGAGCAGGCGCGCAACCTGCAAAAGTTATTCCTAGCAATGGCTCAGGATTTCTCCGTCCTCGTAATCAAAATTGCGGATAGACTTCACAATTTGCGAACTATGGAGGCTTTTTCAGCAGAGCATATTCGCAGAAAGTCAATGGAGACAATGGATTACTACGTTCCGCTTGCTAGAAGGCTTGGACTTCACGAGGTCGCAACTGAGATGGAGGAGTTGTGCTTCAAGTATCTTTATCCGAAAGAGTATGAATGGATGTGTAAAAGGTTAGAGGAATTTTACAAGTCCAAGAGCGCAACTTTTGAGCGAATTATTAAGAATATAGAGAAGGTTCTCAAAGAGGGTGGGGTAAAGGTTATCAAGTGCTTTGGAAGGCTTAAGAGCGCATACTCCACGTGGAAAAAGTTATCCACCCAAAGAGTTCCCCTTGAACATATTCATGACCTTGTCGCGATAAGGGTGATTATAGAGAAGGATGAAATTGACTGCTACCGTGCCCTTGGGCTTATACATAGCATATATAGGCCAATATTCAACAGATTCCGCGACTACATTGCTGCGCCTAAGAGCAACGGCTATCAAAGCTTGCATACTGTAATTGCGGGCGAGGAAGGTCAGATTACCGAGGTTCAGATACGCACCGAATGGATGGATAACGTGGCGGAGCATGGCGTTGCCGCTCACTGGAAGTATAAGGGGCGATTTGAACACGCACGGCTCAGGGAGACTTTCTCTTGGTTCAAGTTTATTGAGGAGCTGAGTCAGGATGTTGAGAGCTCCGAGGAGTTTGTGGCTAAAACAAGGGAGTCCCTCTCCAAGGATGAAGTTTTGGTTCTAACTCCACAGGGAGAAGTGGTTTCCCTGCCTGCTGGGTCAACTCCTTTGGATTTTGCTTATTACATCCACACCGAATTGGGTCACTCAACCGCTAGCGCGAAAGTTAATGGCGCTGTTGTTCCACTTGACTATGAACTTAGAACTGGTGATGTTGTTGAAGTTATAAAGAACGAGGATGGCAGACTGGCTCCTCGTCCTGAGTGGCTTAATATTGTGAGGAGTCCAAAGTCTGTTCTTAAGATAAAAAGATGGTTTCGGACTAGACCCAGAAGGGAAAGAATTGAGGTAGGAAGGTTACTTCTCCGAAGCCAAATTGAAAAGGAAGGGCTTTATCCCTTGAACCTAATGGATAATACGCGTCTCCTTTCACTGGTTAAAACTCTTGGCATAAGAAACATTGATGACCTTTTTGATGAGATAGCTGCTGGTAAATTGATGGCTTCTGATGTTGTTGACAAGTTGAAATCTAGTTACATAGATATGCTTCGAAAGCAGGAGAAGCGTCCTCCCACGCTTAAAGCTCGAGATTCAAAGTATCTCATTGTCCATGCGCCGGTGGGAATTGCCTCGGACTTTGGCATTGTTCAGCCTCATGGTAAACCACTTAGACGCAAGATTGAGCTAATGACTTGTTGCACTCCCATAGAGGGAGATGAAATCATCGGGATAAATAATCGGGAAAAGCATCGGGTTGAAGTCCATCGCAAGGGTTGCTTTGCTTCCTCTTCCGCTCTAGCAAGCGAGATAATTCCCGTAGAGTGGCAGAGAGATAAAAGTGATCTTCACTATCCTGCGGTAATTTATGTAATCTCGCTGAATCGCGTTGGACTTTTGTTTGACGTTTTAGGTGAACTTTCTAACGCTGGGGTTAACCTTGCGGGGGGCAATCTTAGCCTTAAACCATCCATCACCCACGAGGATCAGGTTGCTGAGTTTGAACTCGTAATTGAGGTTATCAATACGGAGCAGTTGGGCAATGTCATCAAGGCTATTAGCGGTGTAAAAGACGTAATCTCGGTGGGCAGGGTTTTCCAAGCATACTCTAACAACAATTGAGATCCCAAAGTGAGGATAATTTATGCGAGCAGTGGTGCAAAGGGTTTCTTCTGCCTCGGTTAGGGTAAATGGTGAAGACTTCTCGGAAATTGAGCAGGGTTTGCTCGTTCTCTGTGGAGTGTTTGGTTATGACAATGATGAAGATACGGAATGGATGGCGAGAAGGATTGCCAATCTGAGGGTTTTTTCAGACGAGGCGGGGAAAATGAATCTTTCGCCGATTGACGTTAACGCAGAAGTATTGCTTGTATCTCAATTTACCCTATGCGCGGATATAAGGAAGGGCAATAGACCTTCATGCATTGATGCAATGGAGCCTGAGAGGGCAAAAAAAATTATTGAGGAACTAGCGTCGCGGATAAGTGGTTATGGGCTATCGGTAAAGATGGGGCAATTCGGCGCACTTATGAAAGTGTCTTTAGTTAATGATGGGCCTGTGACGATTCTTCTGGACTCAAGGCTCTTTAGATAAACATTTTACGGAGCTTTAAGTAATCTTAGTGGCTAAAATAAACCTTAAGAGAAGCGGGCTAAACTTTAAGAAAAGTATGTTTAGAGGCGATTAACGAAGAGTATCAATATTATCCGTGTAAGATGGCATAATCCTCAGGCAAAAACTAAACAGTTTCTTCACTACCACAAGAGCCTTTTGTTGTGTTCGTAAGCGTCCAAAAAGGCAAAGCGGAGCAATTTTACGGCTTTTTCCATTTCCGCCGTGGTGGAATACGGGATGCGTGTAAAGCCCTGAAATTGATGCTTGTTCCAGGTTTCTTGCCTTTTAGCGAGTTGTCTAGTGGCAATTACAACGCGCTCTTCAGCTTCCTCAATGCTCATTTTCCCCTTCAAGTATTCAACAACCTCTGCATAGCCAATACCGGATAGGGCTTGAGAATCTTCTTTAACTCCTAGGGCAAGAAGCTCTCTCACCTCTTCCACCAATCCCTCTGCAAACATTTTTCTTACTCTTTCTCTGATTCTTTGCCAAAGAAGATTCCTTTCCACTTCTAGGGTAAATCCAACCACATTAAAACTCGGAGTTTCCTCTGATTCCCTTTCCTCCATTTTTGCGACTTCTTTCAACTTGATTATTTCATCAAAGATTTGTGAGCAGTTAAGCTCGGCGAGAGTGCTTCTAAGTTCAGATTCATCCATACTGATTAGAGATTTCTCAATGAATCTAATCATTCTAGTTGGGTTGTATATGTCGATTTCCTTTTCTGCGTTCTTAAAGATTGAAGTAAGCTCTGGAAGGAGGCTAAGGTAACCGACTTCTGCGAAAATTTCGTTCAGATGTTTTCTCAATCCTTCTATTGGGGGAGATTTTCCAAACTCATATGAATACGCTATGCTTGCAAGGTAAAGCCCAGTTCCGCCTTCCAAGACTGGTAGCTTTTTCCTACCTAGAATATCGAAAATTTTTTTCATTGCTAACTTACTAAACTGTTCAACGGAAAAGCTCTCCGTAGGTTCAACGATGTCAATAAGGTGAAAGGCAACCTTTTCGCGCTCACTTTTTGTTGGTTTAGCGGTGCCGATGTCAAGCTTTTTGTAGATGTTTCTAGAATCGCAGGAAATAACTTCAAGGGGGCAAAATTCAGAAAGTGTTATAACAAGGTTGGTCTTGCCAGAAGCGGTTGGGCCAGTAATTGCGCTGATTCTTGGTTTTTCTACCCCCATCTGAACTCCTAGAAGTATAGATTAACAAAATGTGCCGCCCAGAGGACTAACTTCGCAGTAAAAATTATTATAAACTGAGCAAGTATTGTCCCTAAAAATTTAGCTAGGGCTAGGTATAGATTCATAGCTTTGGAATGCTCAACGGGTCTTTTGTTGTTTATGCACTGATCAGTCACAAGGGCTGCAGTAGGATCCACGAGAATGAATAGGAGAATTGTTGCAATTCCGTTGACTATTCCTGAAAGATTCACAGCGGTAGCTCTTAGGGTTGGCTCTAAAGCTGCTGCGTAAATCGTTGAAAGCACACCAACAGTATAAAAAGCTGTTACGAGTACTTGGAGTACCAAGAATTCTGCAGGCAAACTTTTAATGAGCGATAGGTAATACAAAACTCGCTTCGAAAAAGGGTTGGTAAAGCACTTAAACATCAAGAGCATTTCCCTTGGGTGAAGGAGAGCGATAGCGGTTCTGGGTAAAGTTTTAACTTCCTCAAATATTGTAATCATTCGGGAGAAAATCTTGATGAAGGTTGGAGTAAGCAGGGCTCCGACCACAGTTCCTACGCTTGTGGCTAGAATTATTATTCTAATTTTAATAAGCAATTGATCCACGAGCTTAGTGTGAAGGTATGAATTCGGGACAACAGTTTTATCAACCATATTTCCAACGATGGGTGCTTGAATGAGGTTTGATATTCGCGCAAATATAACAATTAGATTGAAGAGAGCTAAGGCAACCGCTAATCGCTTGGTAACAGCACCGGAGGTTCTTATTGATAGGGCAAGTGTATCAATTAGCGCCATTAAGCCGATGAGCAGGCAAACGGTTATAAGTGCTCTATCAAATAATGGTTGCATCAAGCTCAAATATCGGGTGGCTAACATAAACCGGTGAATGAAACAGTTCTCTCTGGAGAGGATTTCAGAACTCCGACGAATCTGTACAGCTTTCTCTTCAGTTTGTTTTTACTGTTGGTGGTACCATCCCAGTATGCGGTGAAGGTTTTTTCCTCAGAAGGCTCGAGAGTGAAACTATGTTCCTTGCGCACGAAGTAACGGTTGTAAGAGAATCTATAGACCTCCTTTTCGCCATCATAAACGATAAAGTCGTAAAACTGCCCTGTGGGGAAGTTGAATATTTTGTAGCTGTCGCTTTGATTTTTTATTCTTAGGATGAATCTGTAAATAGGTGTTCCTTCAACGGTATCACTTTTAAGTTTAAGATAGTACTCCACGTCTTCTATAACCACGGAATTTTCTCCAAGTACAGCTTGCACGGTTGGGATTTCCACCGCTTTTGAAGGCTCAGTTTCACTAGGCGTTTCTTCCGGAATGCTAGGCTCGCCCGCGATGCCCACGTCAACTTCCTCCTCAACCGTTACTCCCATCTCTCCCTCTTCACTCTCTGAAGGTTCGGTTTGCTCTGGTGTGGGGACGCCTCTTTCTGTGGCTGTTTCCTCTTGAGTTATGCCTTCCTTAGGAGCAGCCTGCGCAGATCCAGCCTCTTTAGCTTGCGGCTCTTGTGTTGGCTCCTCCACTGTTTCTTGCGGGATTTCAACTGTTTCTGCTTCGCTTAACGGTGGTTCTGCATAATAGGTTATTCTTTCCTCTATTTTGTTGCCATACTCGCCTTTTTGAACGATAAAATCTTCAACAACTTTTCTGATTGGCGCTGATAAATCTACTTTAACGTCTGTTATCATGTTAATTGAGGTGAGGCCACTTTGCCCCTCTAGCATAGAATCCGCAAATGCAATTGTGTATATCGCATCCTTGTTTAATGGCTCTCCTCCAATTGTAATATCGTAAGCCTTGTTGCCAAATATGCCAAAACTTACGCCACTTACCTGAAGAAAGCCGGGGTTTCCCACCAGTGACGCAGATTGACTGAGTATAGTCTCCAGATTGGCGCCACTTACGTTTCCAGTCGCAAGAAATGCCTCTCCAGGGAATGCTCTATATATATCCCCCAAGGTGATTGGTCCCTTCTTTAGACCCTGTCTAAATAACAAGGAGCTAAGAATTGCAGCATCTGCCCCAACTCTTGCTCTTATCGCATCTGTGAACAGATCACCTAGTTCAGTTTCATAGGACATAACCTTCTTCAACTCCATATCGTTTGTAAGCTTTCCAACGACGTAATTCAGCTTATCCTCTAAAGACTGGCGATGATTCGCAATTTCCTGAAGGTATTTCGTGTTTTCCACCCATCTGCCGTCTAGGGGTATAAGGGTTTCATCAAAGAATCTAAGTTTATAGCCTGTATCCCGCTCTCCTTCAAAGGTGAGCTTGAGTAAGCCAACTTTTATACCCCACTTACCTGCTTGGACAATTAACGTGTTTCCTACTTTTATTGGAACTGAAAATTCCGCTTCTTGTCCCCCGCTTACAATTACTGATATCTCTTCATGGGTGGAGGCGATACTGATGTTCTCTGAAAGTTGAAGGCCACTGACAAGAATAATTGTGTCAGTTATTGATTTCAACTGAGGAATGAGCTCATTAAGCACAGTAAATGGGTCACGAAACTCCAGACCACTCAATTTATCTTGGGGATAGAACTGCACAATTTCCCTGCTTGCAACTCCTATCAAGCCAACTCTGAACCCGTCAAAGTCAGCAATTTTGAATGGTTCATTCAAGTATTTGCCAGTGTCCTTCTCAATAATGTTGGCGCAAAGAAATGGGAATGAAGCTTCCGCCATTCTCTGTTTTAGTTTGTCAATGCCGAAAATAAAATCGTAAGGACCTATACCAGAAGCGTCATAACCGAGCCAGCCCATAAGCTTCACATCCAAGGCGCCCTCAAGATTGTAGGAGTGCGGTGTTAGTCCAAATATGTTGCCTGCATCAATTGTTAGCCAGTACAACTTTGTGTGTTTCCTCTTCTCGCCAAACAGAATCGCTCTCTTTGCGTATCCCCCAATGGGCTTTGAGCTTTGGTAATAGAAGGACTCAATTCGCCCCTTTGTATCGTTCGTATGAAGAATCCCAATGTTTACCAACCTTGCAAAGACCCTTGCACTTAAAAAAAGAGATAAGAAAAGTGAAATGAAAAGAATAACCCCAGACTTTCTTAAAAAAATTCTCCTAGGCATAATGCATTCCCATATCAGTAACAATTGAACTGAACGTAATTTTATCATAGCGACGCTTTTGCCTTATACTAGAGCTTTAACTTATTCTAGCTTTTAAGCGATAATAACTTAGGTGATTTTATGAAAGGCGATTTGTACTCTAGGTTAAAGTATTGGTGGGACGAGATTGAAAAGGCTCAGTTCTCTCCGAATGAAGAAAACCTTAGGTGCAGACTTTATCTTCTGGATGCGGAGATTAGAAATGCCCTTAAAGGTAAACCAAGGGTTAACTACTTTTTAATACCATCCAAACTGGTTTTAGTGCTGAGTGTTGGCTTTGTTGGGCTTATTGCGATTTCCTATTTATACGTAGGAAGCGTGGTTAACACTCAAGTTACTCTTGGAAACCTCTCAACCGATAAAATGGTGACTGTTGATAGTACTAGTTCTTATCCTGCGCAGGACATGAAAGCACCAGCTGAACTTCACCGCATCTCAGAAGAAGTCACTGCATCAGCTTCTATATCAACTCAACCTGAGTTAGTGATAAAAAACCGCGAGGTGAAGGGTAGCTCGGTTAGAAAGCCAATGAGGAAAAGGGAAGTTTCACAAACCGCTAAGCCGATTAAAGATACGTGCGTTTCTTCTTTTGAAGAATCAAGAAATTCATCATCAATAACTTCAGTAGAGAGGGAAGATACTTCACCTTCTCAAGTAACTTTACCTAATGCTTCACCAAAGGGGGCATTAGATCCAGTTACTCTCTTTGTTGCATTGGAGGAAGAATTAACTAAGGGTTAACCGATACTGGTATAATCTTTGAACCTTGTTGCAACTAACCGTTCAGGAGGGAGAAATGAGAAATCAAGGGTCTGCCTGTCCCAAAACTTTCTTCATTAGTTTAGTCTTGGTACTTTTCCTTTTACGTTCAAGTCCCATTTTCGCTCAGGGAATAACTGTTAACAGCATCCAGATTATCGGGCTGGAGAATCTGGATGAAAGGGTTGTGCTGGACACGATTGGGATTAAAGCGGGGGAAACTATTACTGGCAACGTGGTTAGTACTCTGGATGAGAATTCAAGGCGACTTTACGATACCGGTTACTTTCTTGAACCCCCTAAGCTTTCTCTTGATTATTACGAAGAAAAGACAATTCTGGTGGTTGAAGTTATCGAGAATCCACCTTTTAGAGAGCTTATAATTACGGGCAACACAATATATCCAACTGAAGAGCTGATGAAGGCATTCACCACGAAGCAAGGTGAGGTCATTAACGTTCGCAAGCTGGAGGAGGAGATAGCGCAAGGGATTGTAGACCGCTATACCGGTGACGGATATATAGGCGCATACATTATAGATTTTGGAATAGTTACAACCGGTGAGGCTAAGGGGACTGTTTATGTAACTGTTGGGGAGGGTGTAATTGAGGATTTCTCCTTTGAGGGCAATGAGAAAACTAAAGAGAGCCTTTTGAGAATGATGGTCTCGCGCCATATACATACTGGTGATGTGCTTAGAAGGGAGAAGTTAGAAAGGGTGATGCAGGATTATTATAACGTTGGGATTTTTGAGAAGGTAGAGCCCACCATTGAGCCCTCCGAGACGCAGGGGAAAATTATCCTCAAAATTAGTGTTTCTGAAGCGCCCACGGGGCAAGCGGGAGTAGGGATTGGCTATTCAACAGTTAATGGCGTTCAAGGCAGTATATCCTTTCAAGAACGCAACTTTCGTGGTAAGGGAGAAACTGTAAGCGCGCTTGTTATCTTCAGTCGTAATAACCCTGGTTATGAATTAGCTTATTCTGATCCATATTTAACACAGAAGAACTACTTTTCGACCTCTCTCTATGACTTAAACTATCGTCAGCAAAGAGATCCTGGTTCTCCAGTGGAAAGCGAGCTTGACATTGATAGTACTGGTGGGTCCTTTAGCTTTGGCGAGCGTTTTAGCGATACCCTCTCTGGCTCAATTGGTATTAGCCTTGTTGATTATGACTACACGGTCGTGAAGGGGGATCCTTTTGCGGGATTTGGTCCAGAGCGCCGTGCGAGATTACAGGAGGCTGGACAGACTAGAAGCGTCACCCTCAGCCTAAACCACGACACTCGTGATAATATCTATAGCTCCACGAGAGGCGCAGTTTACTCCGCGTCCACGCAGATTGCTGGTTTTGGTGGTGATTTTGATTTCCGAAAGTACATTCTAGAGGCGAGAAATTTCTTTCCACGAGGAAGGGGAGATACCTTTGGAGTAAGAGCAAGGGTAGGTATTGCGGAGGGTAATGTACCTATTTTTGAGGAATTCCGTCTTGGTGGAGTATTTTCCGTGCGTGGATTGCCTGAAGATGCTTTAATCGGCACTAAATCCCTTTTATTAAACGCGGAGTACCGTTTTCCTATAGATAAGGAAAAAACTTTTGTCGCAGCTATTTTTACTGACTGGGCTTCAGTTGGAGAGAGTTTTTCCGAACTGAAAACGGGTTATGGAGCGGGTATTGGAATTCGTTTTAGGGTTCCCGCTCTTGGGCTTGGCGCGCTTAGGCTTGACCTTGGATGGGACATTAAAGAGGGTGGTTCTAGATTGCATTTTGGTATAGGTGAAATGTTTTAAGCGTGATGCGGTGTCTTCACCACTTTTATATACTTTTGCTTCTTTTCTTTGTAGTTCTATCTTCTCATCTCGCTTTTGCTCAAGAATCTCAAGATATACTGAACGATACTTCCCTCGTTGAAGATGTTGAGCTATCAATCACCTGGCTTGGAAGGGAGCCAAGCGCTAGGGTTTCAGAGGAGGTGAGGAGCGCAGTTGATAGGACGTTACAGCTGGCGATTCTTGAGCAGTTGGAAGCATCACTTATTGCGTTAGAGAATAGCCTTAAAGAAATCACTTCAACTCTTAAGACTGTCATATCATTATCCTTGGAGAAAAGGGGAATACAACTTGAGGATATTGAAATTGTTCCCGGCAGACATACCAAGGTGATGGTATCCCTTCGTTTAATGGAGCAGAACATTTCTCACTTTCAAGTGGAATTTCGTTTCAAACGCATTACACCTTTCATAGAGTTTCTAACGGCTGAGGAGCGTTCCGCATTAACTGGTGAGCTGGAAAAGCAACTAGGCGGAACTCCCTATACTGATGAAGCTTGGGTGGAGAAGCTTGTCCGTGAACAGGTTGACATCTTTTTTACAGATAAAGTAGCTTATGAGGATTTCAAAATTCTAGTTTTTGTTGTTCCGCAGGAGTTAACTTCGGTTTATCTGACCTTCATTCCCAAGGATGAGGCTATCCTACTTGAAAGATTTTACGTAAAACTGCGCTCCGATACACTTCTTAATATTCAAATGGAAACGATTGATTCTCTTGTTAATTCTCTACTTTCGGAGCTTGTTTTGTTACCAATGTCCTTTATTGACTCTAAAAGAAATGAGATTGCGCATTTTCTTAACGATAAAGTTACAAGCATCCCAGAGGTGAAAGTAGTTTCTCCATCTGCGACTTCCGAATTTTATCTTTTGCGTGATGAAATGTCTTACGTGTTAAGAGTAGAATCAGCGAAGTTTCGGTTAAGGCTTCAAGGAAGAGTTGATGTTAATCGTGAGCGGAACAATTCGAGATTTGATTTAACCGCGGGGATCCTAATCGGAAGTAACTCGGATGTTTTCTTTCACGGAACTTTTTATCCCGGAGCTCCTGAGTTTCGTCCGCAGGTGGGAGTTTCTTTTCTGGCAGAGCCAACGGGCTTTTTTGAAACCGCTTATGATTTTAAGATGAACAGCACTCTATTTCGCACCCAGCTGAATGTCCTACCAGACTTCTACCTTTCCGCAGAGAGATACTTAAAGAATCGCCTCCGCAAAGAAATCGAATTCTCCATGACTTACATCTTCAGGAACCTTTACGAGTTCAAACTAATTACCAACTTCAAGGGGGAGATTTTTGGAGCAATGGGAGTGAGAATATAAATGGCAAAGCTATCGGAACTGGCAAAGCTTGTTGGTGGAAAGGTTAAGGGCGATGGGAACCTTGAGATTGTGGGCTTTTGCAGTCTTGATGCGCCGGTGAAAGACTCTATTGCCTTTCTTGAATCAAGAACTCACTTGAGAAAGCTAAAGGGTGCCAATTTCTCCGCCCTTATCACCACTGAAGCCTTAAAGGATGTTTTCCCAAACGCAATAATAGTTGCTGAACCTCGGCTGGCGTTCGTGCAGATAATGGACTACTTTCTAGCTAAAACGCGCAAACCACTCAGGAAGGCAAGAATTCATGAAACCGCTATCGTCGCTAAGAGCGCCAAACTTGGGAAGAAAGTTAGCGTTGGTGCGTATTCCGTAATTGGTAGTGACGCGAGGATTGCTGATGAAGTGGAAATAGGAGCCCACTGCTATATTGGCGAAAAGGTTGTAATCGGGGAGAAGACGCGCCTTTTTCCTTTTGTCTCGGTGCTTGATAATTGTGTAATCGGCAGAAGGTCAATCATCCATTCGGGTACAATAATAGGTAGCGATGGTTTTGGTTACGTCACAGTAAAAAGCGGGCACAAGAAATTCCCGCAGGTAGGCAGAGTTGTTATAGGTGATGATGTTGAAATTGGAGCTCTTTGCGCCATTGACCGCGCATCTCTAGATGAAACAATAATCGGCAGTGGAACCAAGATTGACAATCTGGTGCAGATTGCTCACAACGTGAAGATAGGCGAGCATTGCCTAATCGCCGCGCAGGTTGGTATCAGCGGACGCACCGAAATTGGTTCATGGTGCGTGGTGGGCGGGCAGGCTGGATTACAAGGCGGTATTAGTGTGGGTGATGGCTCAATTGTGGCTGCCCAAAGTGGTGTGTTTGGTTCACTTCCACCTAAAAGCAGAGTTTCAGGTTATCCAGCTAGAAACCATGAGGATAGTATGCGCATTCTAGCACTTACATGGCGACTGCCAGAGCTCTTGGAAAAGATAAAGGCTTTGGAAGAGGAGATAAACAAGCTTAAAAAGCGTGAGAAGAATGAAAGAAGAAAAGGATAAACCTTAGGCGAGAAAAAACTGCCACGCTAATAGTTGTTGGAACCAAGATTATGTCAGAACGGTTCCGTTTATGACTAACTTGAATTCTAAGCCCAAGAACTCGCTAGCGAGTTTAGTTACCATCATCCTCTCAGTAAAAATTTCAAAGTATTCCATCACTGAGGCAATTTCCGTATCAACAGTGAGGTCAAGAACTAATTCTTTAGTTTCTGTATTCACGGAAAGGGTAGCTTCTGTGCAGGCGAAATTTACATCATCATGAATGTCCTTAAGCTCTGGATGGTAGCTTCTAACTCGGGAGCGATGCACGTCAGCTTTGTCCGCGATAATTAGCGCCGCGGTTACCGCGTTTAGTGCTAGATTCCCGGCTTGCTCATGGTTACCGATAGCTCCAAGGGCAATGCCAATGAACCTGGGCGCAATCTGAAATCTCCTGAGTATGGGATATACTATTGCCGCAGCGGATTGAGGATGGTCCTCGCGCGCTATTAGGTTGCCAACATCGTGTAATAACCCAGCAATTTTTGCAAGCTCAACTTCATCCTCTGGGTAACCAAGCTTTTCCAAAATCATACCTGCATTCTCTGCAACTAGGGTTACGTGCCTGAACCCATGCTCTGTATAGCCAATCGCAGCCATTGCTTCATCTGCAAGTTCAATGAATTCTATAACCTCGGGGTCTCTTTTGATTAACTCATATTTTCCCACGATTGATTGAACCTCTTCAAAATGCTTCTTTTCAACTGCCAATTTAACTCACTCCTTGACACTTATAAAAAGTAAGGTAGTTAATGGAGCGGTTCCTCAGGAAATATTAGGGTTTCTTTTGGTTTATCCGTTTCAGATTCTAAGGCTTTGGCTTCACTCTCCTCTTTGTTCGTTAATGGTTTTTCTCCCTTTTCATTTACCTTTTGTTCCATCTCTTTAATCTGAGTTCCTGCGTCTTCAGCTGCCACTTCAGAAGCGGATAGTCCTTTAGCCTGAGGATGTTCAGCCATCCTTCTAGCCTCAAGTTTTTCCATAAAGCCCTTCAAAAGCCCATAAAACTCAAATTCAAATCTTTCCCTTTCGCTTTCAATCTGCGCGATATCCCTTGCCACCTCTTTAGCCCTATCTTGGGCTTCCTTTACCAATATCTCGGCTTCTTTCCTGGCGCTCGCGATTATCTCTTCTCGAGTTTTCTGCGCTAGAATGACGCTTTCCTTAAGCAGGTTCTCGCTTGCCTTGTATCTTTCAAGCTCCTCATTTAATCTCTTTATTTCCTTTTTGAGTTCACTAATTTCGTCTACGTAAGCCCTCAGAGTTTCAAGCACATCCTTTCGGAATGCTTCTACGTCCTTCTTGCTGTAGCCAAATAATCCCCCAGGAAAATCTATCTTTTCCACGTCGTTTATGGTGAGTTCCATATTTTTCGTGATTGATTATACCTGAACCTTCGTTTCACATACAGATGGAAGAGGCTAAAGCTTTGCTCTATCATGCTATTTGACGGCAAGCATTAGGCTATTTTGGCTCTGATGATGGCTTAACTGTACGAGTAGTGCGCTAGAGGGTGGACTCAACCTTCTTCTTTGGCTTTGCTCTTAGCTCTTTGGGTTTAGTCTTTATCTTCTCGTAGTATATTGCGGCATCTGGGCATATAACTTCGCACAGCTTACAGCTGATACAATCATCTATATTACACTCAGGCACAGGCGTTCCGTAGGTGCCAAGAATATCCTCAGACCAGTAAAGGCATTCCGTAGGGCATTCGACTATGCATAGTCCACAACTCTTGCAAAGCTGGTCAAATACTACAATCCTGTCCCATTCATTCTCATAAACCTGGCTTCTGAAAATTGGTGTGATGTCCATATAAACTCCGTTTCAAAAGACAACTTCCGTTCGTTCTATTTTTCTAGACTCATCAATTCCAATCTTGATTGCTTTCATATTTAGCTCGTGGAGGGAGGGATCTTTCTCATAATACTTTTCAAATTGCTTTCTTAACGCTTCGTCAAGGTGTTCAAGGGAAATGAATTTAGTTAAACCGATAACGAAGCCCATAATCAGCATATTAAAGGTTCTTGGTGTAAGCTGGGAACGAGCAATTTCTGAGGCGGCAACTCCAACTATATGCTCCGTTACTGTTACCGGGCGCTCAAAGAGAGAACTATCATAAATAAGAAGCGTTTCTTTGGTTATGTAAGGTTCAATCCTTGGAACACTTCGTTCGGAGAGGCAAATTGCAATATCACTTTCATCAAAGCGTGGCGAGGCAATTGGTCTATCAGAAATAACGACAAAGGCGATACTGACGCCTCCCCTCATTTCAACACCGTAGTTTGGAATGTAGGTGGCGAAGAGTCCTTCGTCCACCGCACACCTAGCGATAATTTCCCCAACTGATTGCAAGCCCTGTCCGCCTTCTCCCGCAAGAGTAATCTGCCAAGTACTCTTATTGCTATTCATCTTCCCCATTCTCCTTCTCGCTTTTATGCTCTTCCTCAAGCCAGTAGAATTTATCAGGTTGGTTTGGTCTGTCTACAAATACTCCAGTTGGGAAAGTCTTGACCAGCTCGTTTCGCATATAGTTGAGTGTGGCTTCCGCATCAGTTTTCCAATTATTTGGTCAGTTCACCAGCACCTCGACAAAGGCGAAACCGCGCCCATCTAACTGCCTTTGAAGAGCTGATTTGAAAATTCTTTTCATCTGAAGTGGACGAGCGCTACTCACCCTAGCAACGAAGGTATTCTCCTGAGCCAGTGATGCCACGAGTTTGCAACCGTCCAGGGGTCTTCCGTGCTCCTCAATGGTTCTTCCGTATGGAGTAGTCTCAGTTTTTTGACCAATAAGAGTAGTCGGAGCTAACTGCCCACCGGTCATTCCATAGTTTGTGTTGTTTCCCACAATGACAAGAACATTGTCGTTTCTCATCGCGGTGTTCACAAGATGTTGCGCGCCGATGGCGTAGGCTCCTCCGTCTCCCATATACGCTATGCAAATAAGCTCAGGTCTTGCGCGCTTAAGCCCAACAAGCGTAGGCGTTGTCCTTCCGTGATGAGTCTGAATTGTGTCCAAATTAAAGAAATCCCAGGCGAGTAAACTGCAACCAATATCCACACCAAAAACGATTCGGTCTTGGATATCCATTTCGTCAATGACGAAACCAAGATACTTGAGGGCAATTGTATGCCCACAACCACCGCAGAATTTGCTCGCCTTGGAGTGCGGGTTCCAGCATCGCGGAAAATGCGGAGCCAAATGTTCTATGTTACCTTTTGTTGCCTCCTGCAATTTAGCCATAAATACTCCTATGATAGGATCTTTTCCACCTCGCGGATAACTCGGTTTGGCGTAATACCTACGCCGGGTCTAAAGAGTCCATGCAACTCCTTACACTCGCCGAACAGATTCATTCTCACAAGGTCTGCTAATTGACCGTAGGCTGATTCAACGATTAGTATCTTATCTGCATTTTTAATTGCTACGCGCAATTGCTTTTGCGGAAATGGAGCAAGCGTTATTGGACGGAAAAAACCCACCTTGTAGCCCCTCTCTCTAAGAAGTCTAACCGCCTCCCTGCATCCTCTTCCGACAATTCCGTGACCTATGACTACAAGCTCCGCATCCTCTGTGGAATTCATTTCAGCTTCTGCAATTTCGTCTCTGACTGAGTTATAAGCGTCAATTATCTCATTTAGGGCAACCTCTAACTCTTCTTCTACGCTAAAGGTATTCCTCCAGTGCTTTGGGATTCTTCCTTCCTTGAATGAGCCAGCCCTGCCTACGTATGCTTCCGGCTCTACCATTTCAACACCATGCACGGAAGGGTCGTATAGGGTTACACTTTCCCTCATTTGTCCTTGATAACCATCGGATAAGACAAAAGTGGGAAAACGGTACTTCCAAGCTGAATTAAATGCCTTTAATGTGTAATCAAATAAATCTTGGTGACCACTTGTTGAGTAGACTATCCTTAGCCCTTCACCATTTCCGCCATGAACAGCAAGAAAGACTTCCTGTTGAGAGTAAATTACAGTGGCTGTACTGGGACCTCCCCGTTGAACCAAAATAGCTACTATTGGAAGTCTCATCATTTCAGCCATTGAGAAAGCGTCTTGCATAATCACGTGGCCTGGACCTGATGTGGCGGTGAACGCCCTGTATCCCCCCATAACTGCACCAATAGTTGTAAAGCCAGCGGAAATTTCATCCTCAGTTTGCATAAAAAGCCTGCCATACTTCGGGGCAAGCCTCGCCCAGTAATGCATCACCTGGTTTTGGGGAGTAATAGGATAACCGAACATTGCCTTTGCGTTAGCTGCAAGCGCTGCCCAGGCAACTACCTCGTTTCCCATCATAAAAGCTTGGCGTTCGCCCTCTATTGGTTTCTCAGACATGGTGTCATTATATTATGTGAAATTTGTTACAAATATTATACCCAGCGGTCTTCTTTACTCTTTTATAGTAACATCTTTTTTATCTTATTTCAAACTTTCCCTTCTCAAAAACGTCGCATTCAGGTAGAATTCACCTGCAGTGCTATTGGTGCGGTCTTTTACGGTTGGTCCCCTTTACAATAACTGTTATGTCATTTGGGACGACGTATCTTTTGAGTGCGCGTTTGTTGATGCGCCCATTGGAGCTGAAGTTGTGGTTGATTTTGTAAACTCGTTAAAGCTTTCACCAAAATATCTAATAAATACCCATTGCCACTTTGACCACGTTTTTAACAACAGCTTTTTCAAAGAGAGATTCAACCTAAAGCTTGCCTACCATAAGAATGACGAGCTTTTGTTAATGCGAATGGTTGAAACTGCGGAAAGCTTTGGCTATATCGGCGTAAAAACTTCCCACACCGCTGATATTTATTTGAAAGAAGGAGATACCATCAGCCTTGGTGGAGAAACGATCAGGATAATTGAGACACCTGGTCATTCACCTGGAAGCATAACATTGCTCACTACTCAAAGGGCGTTCGTTGGAGATGTTCTCTTCAATGGAGGAATTGGCCGTTACGATTTACCGGGGGCAAATCCCCATGACCTTTACCATTCGCTAGTGGATAAGCTCTTTACACTGCCCAGTGAGACTATCGTTTTACCAGGTCACGGAGAAGCTACAACGATAGGAGCGGAAAAAGAAGATAACCCATTTGTTGAATACTTGCTATCAGAGCTAGGTCAAATTTGATTTTTCCTGTTCTTTAGTGCCTTGCCTGTGGAGTTGCTAACTTCTTTGCTGATAAAACTGTAATAAAACTTCCCTAGCGATACTTCTTCCTGTTGCTTGGGAAATCCCAATAAGTCCTGGGCTAGCATTTACTTCCAAAATGTAAGTTCGCTCCTTTGTTTTTAGCATATCGACGCCACATAACCCCAAGCCGAATAGGCGAGAGACCTTTTCCGCCAATTTCACCTCTTCCTTCTGCGGAATATAAGGTGTAGGTTTAGCGCCCAGATGAACATTACCGCGATACTCTCCTTTCTGAACTCGTTTCTCCATCGCCGCTAAAACCTTGCCCTTTACCACTAAGAACCGTAAATCTTTTTTACCACGCTCGCCAATGAACTTTTCAAGATAAACGTCATAACCGAGCCTGTTAAAAGCGTTAATTAGGGCTGAAGCGCTCGTGGAGTCAGTTGTTTTCATAACCCCAAGCCCTTGACTTCCCCGAATGAATTTCACAAGAATGGGGTTTCCACCCATTTCCGCAATTTCCCTCTTGAGGCTTAATGGTTCTCGGATGAAAGAGAAAGGCAAAACATTTATCTTCGCCTGAAGCATTTCTAAAAGTGCGTTCAACTTGTTTCTAACTCTAACTAATGAGGAGTATGAATTTACAAGGGTAAATCCGGCAACTTCCATCGCCAGGACTATGCTCATGGTGAATTCGTCACTGATTGAGCCAACCCTTGGGATAACCAATGCGGGTGGAGAGAGGGCAGTTCTCCCAGTAAGTTCATCCTCTAGGTAAAATCTCAGTTGATTGTCTTTGATTGTTTTGGGTTTATTTCCGTGAATAATACTAACAGCTTCAGAGTTCAGTGCAAGGGCGGGGATTGACAATTCTTCCGCACCTTTTAGGAGCGCCTTGACGGAGGGAAGATCTGGGTCAGAGGTAAGTATGAATAGAGGCTTCACGTGTTAAATAACAATCTATCTTTAGGTTTGACAATTGCTAGATAGGTAATAAGCCTTTTCTAAACTTATCTAGCCTTTGGTTATGATGTCTTTTCTTTCTCTCCTTGTTCCTCTAAAAGTTTCTCCTTTGTGCTCTTTACAACAGTTTGCACCGCGCTCTTTACCCGCTCAAATGTTTCTCCCACCTTCTCTTTACCAACCTCAAACCCTTCCTTCATTTTCTCCTTTGCCAAGCCGAGATATTCTCCCCCCTTCTCTTTCAGTTCACTTCTTAGCTCTTTTCCAGATTTAGGGGCAAATAACAAGCCAAGAATAGTACCAGTTATTGCGCCAAGCGCGAAGCCGGCAACAAGTAGCCCAATACTTCTTCCTGTTTCTTCTTCATGCTTTTCATCCATTGAATTTTCTTCCTCCTTTTTTTATCCAGTACGATTATAGCATAGGGCAGGTTAGAAAGTGCGTACTGTTTGTGAGTTGAAGGATTAGGTTTAACGTTTGGTAGAGATAACTATTATGGTTAAGTTGCTGATTTTTCATTATCTTTGTTTTCGCCCATCTAAACCATCAGACGGGGTAGGTTTCGTTAATTCTCTCCAGCCTAGCGAAATTCCATAAGCTAGTGCGGAAAGGAAATTTTTCACATTCGAGCTTTTATCAAGGATGGACTTAGTGCCTTCGCCAATAAAATCTCCAACCGCTCTTCCAACAACGCGAGGTGCGGATGTGTAAGCTGAAATACTTGACAGTATTTGTTTAGCTTCATCAAGGGTTTCCCTGGCTTCTGTCAGCAACCCACTAACTCTCTTTGGTATGTTTTCATCCCGTGCTATGCTGGATAGATAACTGAGATTCTCCACTGTCTTGGAAAAGTTCTGATGGACGCTTCTTAGAGCATTCACCAAGAGAAACGCAACTACGCAGATTCCTGCTAAGGCTAAAGTTTGAATAATAAGCAAAAAGAGCATCGCAATTTCCATAACTCCTAGCATTATACACCGCTTTTTTAATATGCTAAAATATTGGGGTTAGCTTTGGTTGCAAGCTATGAAGTTGCATTAAACGAATAAACCTGCGATTATTTCGGGAAACAGTATGAAGCTTTTAATTGGCAGTGACTTGCATAATAGCGCAAAGGGGTTGCACTGGTTCTTGAAGTTAGCGGAGCAGGAGAATCCTGATGTTGTGATTTTCTTAGGTGATTTTATAACCTTTGAACCAGTAAGCTTCGCTAGGCAAGCGATAAGGGATTTTTCAGGCTTAGCTGAAAATGTGCTGATTATTCCCGGTAACTGTGATCAACGGGATATACTTTTGGACATAGACAAAGATAATCACGTAACTAACCTTCACAACACAAGCGTGGTTATCTCAGGGCACAAGTTTACCGGCAAGGGAGGCTCAGTGACGTGCCCAAGCCCAACGCCGTTTGAGGATTCTGATGAGCATTTTGCAGACTCGCTTGTCCCTTTAATAGAAGGAACTGAAGTTCTTGTACTGCATCAACCAATTTACGGATTTAGAGATAGGGTGTCTGGAGAAAAGCACGTTGGTAGTTTGAGTTTGCGGAACTTGATTGATATTCATTCTCCAAGATTAGTCCTCTCAGGACACATTCATGAGGCAAAGGGGTTGGATGTATACAAAGGAACTCACTTTGTGAATCCAGGACCTCTACTTGAACTCAATTCCGCTATTATTGAGACAGCAAGTAGCATCAAGGTAAGTTTTCTAAAGGGCGAGATGTGAAAGAGGAATCTCCTTCTCCTGAAAGTCCACTCTCAGATATCTTAAAAGATTACTGGTCAAAGCTACCCCACACAGTAAAGGAGGAGGTGGAAAAGCTAAGAATTCTAAGCAGGATTTACTATCAATTTCCAGAAAGTCTCCAAAGGCACTGTGTGCCAGCCTATCTTTATGAGGCAATATCAATCAAGAATGAAGGAAGTCAATCAAGGAGGGTTCTAGTCGTATACGCAGATACTTCAACAGCTATGATGGCATTCAAGGTATTGGCAAACACGCTTATTAGGAATTTAAGAGAAACCGAGAGAATTGAGATTGATGATGTTAAACTGCTCCTGCGCCCCAGAAGCGAGATTGAAATTGTCTGCAACACTTTGCTCTCTAGGGAGGAGTGTAACGATGAGGGCTGATGGATGCTTCAGGGCTAATTTGGATTAAGTTAACTCACGATACACAAGGGATAATCAAGGACGGATCCGAAAAATATATATAATATATATTATGAGAATATGTCGCATTCATATATGAGATATATTCTCATTATCTTTATGTTTCGTTATAATAATCAACTGAACTATTCTAGAAAACCTCAATAATTTTTAATCGGAATACTAAATAGCCATGAGCAAAGTATTTGAGCGTGCAGAAGATGTTTCTCTCTCGGAGGTTTATGAGACGGTGCGAGTGCCCCTATTTGGGCACTGGTGGAAAAGGCTATTCTCTTTTCTAGGGCCTGCCTATCTCGTTTCTGTTGGTTATATGGACCCTGGCAACTGGGCAACGGATTTGGAGGGCGGTGCACGGTTTGGCTACAAGCTTATCTGGATTCTCTTGATGAGCAATCTAATGGCGATACTTCTTCAAACGCTTTCCGCGCGTATGGGAATTTTCACCCGTCGTGATTTGGCTCAAGCTTGCCGTGAGTATTACCCTCCCATTGTCGCTTATCCGCTTTGGATTTTTGCGGAGCTTGCCATTGTAGCTACAGATTTAGCAGAGGTTTTGGGAACTGCCATTGGCTTGAACCTTCTTTTTGGGATTCCACTCCTATGGGGAATTGTTATAACCGCGGGCGATACGTTGCTTCTACTTCTTATTCAGCGCTGGGGCATTAGGAAAATGGAGGCTTTTATTCTTAGTTTGGTCAGTACCATTGGTGCGTGTTATGTGATTGAGATTTTCCTTTCCAAGCCTGACTTTTCCGAGCTATTCAAGGGATTTGTCCCATCGATAGACAGCCAAAGTCTTTATGTTGCTTTAGGAATGCTTGGTGCAACGGTAATGCCACACAACCTTTATCTTCATTCTGCATTGGTTCAAAGCAGAGCGGTTGAACGAGACGAGAAAAGTTTGAAAATGGCAGCTCGTTTTAATTTGGCAGACACAATCATTGCCCTCAACGCTGCTTTTTTCGTAAATGCGGCGATTTTGACCCTATCTTCTGCGGTGTTTCATTCAGCGGGAGTAGAGGTAACAGAACTTCAGCAAGCTTATGAGCTTCTCACTCCCCTTCTGGGAACTACTTTGGCTTCCACTTCGTTTGCGATTGCACTTCTAGCGGCAGGGCAGTCCTCAACTCTCACAGGCACTTTGGCGGGGCAGATAGTTATGGAAGGTTTCATCAGGTTCAAGATGCAGCCATGGGCAAGAAGACTTCTCTCTCGCTCCCTTGCTATTATTCCTGCGGTGATAGTCATTGGCACTACCGGAAGCGAGGGAACCTATCGCCTCCTGATACTCTCGCAGGTTGTACTATCGCTTCAACTGCCTTTTGCCATCGTGCCACTTATCCAGTTTACGAGCGATAAAGATCGTATGGGCAAGTATGCAAATCCTCTATGGATTAAGCTTATTGCATGGATGGTGGCTGGAACCATCATTGCCCTTAATGGTTGGCTGGCATGGCAGGTTGTTTCTGAATGGAGAAGGGCTGGTCATTGGGTGGACTTTGTCGCATTCCCAATTCTTTCCGCTTTGATGTTACTATTATCTTATATGGCATTCCGTCCGTGGTTCAGAAAGCTCTTTGAGAGTAGAGTTGTCAAATCTCCAGTTGCGACTCTCCCTAAAGATTTTTCATCGCACAGCTACAAGAAAGTGGGAGTTGCGTTGGAGGTTAAGGACACCGACTTAAAGATTCTGGAGCACGCTTTGCCGTTTGCAGCGGAATGCGATGCGGAAATTGTGCTTATCCACGTGGTTGAGAGCGCCACTGCCCAAGTGTATAATAGGACAGCGGAGGACAAGGAAAGACTGGAGGATGAAGCATACTTGAATGAGCTTGCGGAAAAGCTGAGAGAGAAAGGGTTTAAGGCGAGGGTAAGGATTGGCTTTGGAAATGCAGCAAAAAGTGTCGTGGAGATTTCAAAGGACGAGAAGCTTGACCTTCTCGTTCTAGGAAGTCACGGGCACAAGGCGCTTGCTGATTGGATTTTCGGCTCAACCGTGGCGATTGTTCAGCACTACATCGGCAGTATCCCCATACTTGTGGTCAAAGGAACCTAGTGCGATTTAGTTTCGCGCGGTAGTACTATTTTACTGCGAAAGCTGGAGGGGCTCAGTTTACTAAAGCCCCTCCCGAGAAAGATGGATATAAAGAGTATCTTTGGCTAGATTGGTGTTCCGATGCCTTCGGCGCGGAGTGCCGCTTCATCAATGCCACCGCCTGCGCAACAGCCTGCGATTTTGCCATTTATCACAATTGCGGGCAGGAGATTTATGCCAAAGCTCTTTGTGCGCTTCGCCACATCCTTCTGAGTTGTGTTATGAATCGTTACCTCGCAAGAGGGACGGATAGGCTTTGAACGAGCTTGACTGCATCTTCGCAGATGGGGCATCCCGCAGTGAAAACTTCAACCTTTCTCTTAGCGCTCAAGTTATTTCACCTCCTTTTTCTGGGTCAGATATGTTTCTAAGCGCTTAGAATACATTTTTTTGTTAGGTGCGATAAATAGGCGAGATAGTCCTAGCAACATTTTTTCCTCCTTCCATCGCATCAAGGATTGGGCATTCCGAAGCTGGAATTCTCCCGCCTGCGCATTCGCGAGAAAGCTTAGTCAGGACGTTCTTGATTCTACGAAGGTCTTTAATCTTTGCCTCTACGGTGGATATCTTCTCGTCAACGCGAGCTTTCAGCTCTGCGCAGGTTGTATGAGGCGAGGAACGCAAATCTAAAAGCTCCTGAATTTCCTTGAGTGTAAATCCTAAATTCTGGGCGAGTTTTATAAAACGAATGCGCGTAACCACCTCAGAGGGATACTCTCGGTAATTGGAATTTTCGCTTCTTTGGGGTTCCGCAGTAAGTTCTCGCCTTTCATAAAAAAGCACTGTTTCAAAGTTTACGCCTGCACTTTTTGCAACTTCTCCTATGAAAATTTTAGCCATACTTTTTTCACCTTTGTATAGGGTAAAGCCTGTACCTTAGTCTAGAGTCAATACTTTTTTTTATAAATTTCCTAAAAATTTTTTGATGAGGGCATAACGAACCGAAGCCAATTTTTAGGTAGTAGATAGTAAAGATTCTGTTACGAGGGAAAGTTGGATATGAATCTAAAGGATGAATTGGATAAAGCAATAAGAAACTGGCAATTACTTAGCCACCCCTTTTACCAATCGTGGAGCAATGGGACTCTACCAATATCAACCTTAAGAACGTATGAACGGGAGTACGGCGCTTTCATTGAGGAGCTTCCACTAGCGTGGGAGTGTCTTGATGATTTCAAAACAGCTGAAGAGGAAAGAGAACATTTTCTTCTATGGGAAGATTTTGCTCATAGCCTAGGGACGCACGCGGGATGCGCAATGATACCTGAGGTTGAGGAGCTTATAGAACAAGCAAGAGAATTATATTCAGATAGAGTTACCGCCATTGGTGGGCTTTACGCCTTTGAGGTTCAACAGCCTCTCACCGCGCAAAGCAAGCTTGAGGGCTTACAAAAACATTATCATATAAGCAAAGCTGGAGAGAAGTATTTTTTAATACATGCTTCAAATGAGGAAGAGGTAACAAAGATTATAAATCTCGCGGAATTTCTAAAACAGATAGAAGCGAAGAGGTGTGTTCGTGCTGCGTAAAGGATGGCGGAGGCACTTTGGAAGTCATTAACTGGAATCCTCAATTCTGAGATGGCAAGCCCTAGCCTTAATTTTGGCTTGTTCTGGAAGAAATGAATGAGGTTTCACCTTTCTGATTGAGGTTACTTTTTTTTGTAGCTTTGTCCAGCCTTTTTCTATCCACAAATTTACAGATGCACTTCAGGTTTAACTCGGTCGGGAAAGGTTTTTGAGCAAGCAAAAAGTGAGCAGAACAAAAGACTAACCACCTCCAACAAGGGTGACAATTTCTATCACGTCACCTTCTTTGAGTTTTTCCGTATCATAGTTCCTCTTCTTTACGATATTTAAGTTCCTTTCCACGACACATAGCTTCGGATTGATGCCTAGCCCTGAAAGGAGCTCCGAGACTGTTATTTCATTCGCGAATTCTCTCACTGTTCCATTAACTTTTAGTTTCATCTCTTTTCAACCAATAATCTTTTACCATCCGCAAAAATTTTCTACTTTCGCTTGGTTCCGCCATTGCTGATATAACAGCAATACCGCTTGCCCCAGCCTTTAACACTTTATCAAAGTTTCCTTCGTTAATCCCGCCAATTGCTATCACTGGTGTGTTAACTGCTTTAACAATTCTCCTCAGTTGAGATAAACCTATAACTTTTGAATGAGGCTTAGTCTTGGATTGATAAACGCTTCCAACACCCAAATAATCCACGCCAGAGTTAACTTCTCTCAATGCTCCATCCACGTTTCTGACGGTTTTGCCGATAATTAATTCGCAGGCAATTTTTCTTGCATCCTTCGTGGAAATGTCTTCGTCACCCAAATGCACTCCATCAGCATTTCCAATAAGCGCAACATCTACTCTGTCATTTACAATCACAATTGAAGCTGGCAATTTATCTTTTAGCTCGCGGGTAAACTCAACTATTCTTTTATCGGATAATCCTTTCAACCTAACTTGAACGAGCCTTCCTCCCATTCTGTAAAAAGCCAACGCTAACTCTAATGGCGTCCGCTTTAACGTATTTTCTTCGCTAATCACTAGACATATTGGCAAATGCTCTAACGCTCGCTCTAAGTTTTTTCTCCTCCTTTCACTTTCTCTATTCTCAAAATTTTCTTTTATATAGCTTTCCTCTATTTCATAGAGATTAAAGCGAACCTTCCGATATGCCTCTGATTCATTTTGCAGACCTAGAATTTTCAGATACTCTTCAAGATTTCTTCCTGCTTCCTGAGCACGCTTGAAATTCGCGGAGATAATTTCTCCAGTTTTTGGCTTGCGCATTTTGCTGGTTTCTGATTGTGAAATTTTATACTTTACGAAGCGGTCACTAGGCTTTCCTGCGTCATGGGATAAATCCCTTGCAAGGGATATTTTTGGTGAAAGCTTTTTTCGCAGTTTTTTCTCAAGGTTGCCGGAATGATGGGTCAGCATTCTCACTTTCTTAAAGAGCATTTGAAAGGACTGTGTATATCTGAAGTAATCCTGAATCACCCTAAGCCCTTCACGGAGGCGGTTCAAATTTGCGTCGATAATTTGCAGAACCTTTAGTTCATTCACAGGCTAATTCTAGCATTCACGGCGAGAAGCTTCTAGTGAAGCTCCGCAAGCCAGATATTTCTGGAAAGAGTGGCTTGAAGATTAAAGATTTCTGTACCTTTGATTATTTGGCATCCTGCGAGGCTTGCACTTTCAAGTAACCGAGTCATCTCTGGATTGTACACTAAGTCCAAAACCGCTCGGAACATCTTGAAGAAGTTCGGGTGATCAATTATAACTTCGGTAGAATTTGGGAATAGCCCAACCGGAGTGGCGTTAACAAGTAGGTCAAACTTTTTGGTATCATCTTCTTCCAGCCTTTCATTTAGCCCTCCCGCGTGCCACATTTCACAAAGCTTCTCGTCAATGTTGAACCCCAAATCATTCTTGCCTGGAGAGAAAATCTCTTTGTCACGCGCCCATGTAAAGAATTTATGCAAATAATTTAGCGGAGTGAAAACCACGATAACCCCTAGATTCTTAGCCAAATCCGCAATTTTAGTTTGCCTTTTACTTGAGCGGTAAGCCACCACGAAACGGCTCGCGCCAAGTTTGTTAAGCGCAAAAATGGCAGACCTGCTCGCCCCACCCGTTCCTATTATGAAACAAGTCTCAATTGACTTTACGCCGTTTGCTTCTAGGGCATCAATAATGGCTGGGACGTCCGTGTTGTCTCCAACTAGACTTTGATCGTTCCGTTTTGTGACTGTATTTACTGCGGACACTATACGGGAGGTTGCCGAAAAATAATTCAGGTGAGCTAATATCTCTTCTTTGTAGGGGATGGTTACGTTCGCTCCCAGAAAATCGGGGCGGTTCATTATTTCTTCAACTTTTGCGTGAAACTCTTCCGGCGCTAAGTCGCATGCTTCATAGATTACTGGGACACCTAGCTGTTGAAAGGCTTCGTTATGAACTTGTGGGGAGAGGGTATGGGATAGTGGATGACCGAAAAGGTAAACTTTTTTAACCACTAGAACCGTAATTATGCTTAAATTTGCGCTCCAAGTAAAGCGTTCGCGTTTTTAGGTGAAGATTTGAAACAGAAATTGACTATAGCACAATTCAAGTGATGAAGATTACGTTCGCATATTAGTTATAATCAACTAGTGCGTTCGGACGCGAGAATCAGGAGGGTATCGGCGCTAGTGTTAAGGTCTGCTCCTTTGTATGAGAACGACCGTCTGGTAACTTTATTTAATCCCAAAATTGGTGTAGTGAATGCCAGAGCAAAGTCAGCAATGGAAATCAAGTCCCGTCTTGCTCCACGCTTAATGCCATTAAACTACGTTTATACGAGTTTAGTTTACACTCGCTCCCTTTATCCCATCGTGAGTAGTGCCGAGCCAATTAGTAGTTTCCACCATTGGCAGAAGAGTTGGTTACGAATACTTATCTCCTCCTGCTTTCTCAGCCTGCTTATTGAACTTTCCGGGCCTCAGGAGGTTACCTCTCAATTCTTTAGGTTGAGTATCAATTTGCTTCAGAGTGAGCCTGGGGAAAAGCCAAGGAAAGCTCTTGCGGTGTTTCTCGTGAAGGCTATGCGCATACTTGGTGTCTTGGAGAATCAGAGCCGATGCGGGATTTGCAACATGCCAATATCAAAAGGTGCAGTTATCTCAACTCCCTCGCTAACACTGTTCTTTTGCGTGAACTGTTTTAATAAAGAGTACTCTCAGAGAAGCGTTAGCTTTTACAAAATCCCTTCAAACTCCCTAAATAAAATTATTGCTCTGCATCAGCTTCCCTTGTTAGAGTATCAGAAGATTTCTCTCTCGGGATTTGAGTTGGGATTATTACTTTTAATCTTTACTAATAGAGTTATTGATATGTTTCCAAAAACTATTCGTCTAATCTCACAGCTTTATACGTACGTTGGCGCTGAAAAGCCTGAACTCACAGGTGGATAGATAGGGTTCTATAGCGTGAAAAATGCTCTGTTCATCAATTATTGCCGATAGGAGTAGACTATCGCTTTGAAAGTTCAGTTTGAAAGTCCAAAATACAATTTCCATGCTAAGGCAGGATTAAATTGAGACTATAATATAAGGTGTTTGTCTACCTATCATTCCAACCGAAGGCTTCGTAAAGCCATACACATTCTTGCCGGCTTTCCCAGCTTATCCCTTAAGTATCTCAGTTTTCCTTACGCACTCTTACTTGCGTTCTTTCTGCTTATCATAGCTATTCTTCTTAGTCCAAAGTGGAAGTTAGTTATTCCGCTCTTGAAAGAGGAGGATAGGGTGAAGGGTTACATTTCCGGAGTAAGGCACTACTTTCTTACAGTGTTTATTTTAGTGTTACTGTTTGGTTATTTGAACTCACCCTTTCTTGCTTCGGCGGGATGGTTAGCCCTTGCATTGGGTGATGGCACAGCTGGACTTGTTGGTAGGCGTGATAGCGCAAAACTGCCCTGGTCACGAAGAAAGACCATAGCTGGCTTCTTCTCCTGTATTGTTTTTACTTTCCTCGCGATTTTACTCACTTATCTTTGGTTCTTTTGGGGAGTGGAATTTCCAGCTTTATTCAGACCAAGCAGAATGCTGATGTTTGCTTTAGTAGCTTTTTTGATTGCAGTCTTTGAATCTATTGACTTCCCCATTGATGATAATTACATTGTCGGGCTGGGAACTGCTTTTTTGTTGCTTCTCCTATTTCAAATTTGGCCTATTTGAAAGCTCTTATAAAACACTATAGGCAAAACAATTTCTGAATGTATTGTGTGTTAGAATAAATAGTTGGCGATTAAATTTAAGGGAGGAATTAAATGAAAAAGTTACTTGTATTTTCCTTTGCCTGTATTCTTCTATTATCTTTTCAATCATTTGCTAAACCAAGAATTGGCGTTCCCAAGTTTGGGTTTGACATAGAGAGTGTTGGGGAGGGTGTGTCAGATGTTTTGGCAAGGGAACTTTACAAATCTGGCAGGTTTGATGTTATAGAGCGCACAGAGCTTGAAACTCTCATCGGCGAGATTGACTTTGAGCAATCTGAGTATGTTGAGAAAGAAACTGGTGTGCCATTGGGACAGGTAAAAGGAGTTGACTATTTGCTCATCGGCAAAATAACTTTTTTTGGTTACGAGGAGAAGGAGAAGGGAGGAGGTGGAGCAATTTTTGGGAAGGTTTTTGGAGGAGCTGGGGTTGAGGCTAAAACCAAGAAAGCCCGCGCGACCTTTGATATTCGCCTCGTTGAGGTAAAGACCGGTAAAGTCATTTACGCGGAAAGCGCGGAAGGAGTTGAGAGCAAAAAGGGTTTAGCCATTGCAGGTTTTGGACCCGCATGGCTTGCGGGAGTGAAGTTTGATTCTTCGGAGTTCAGGGACTCAATGATAGGTAAAGCCACGTATAAAGCTGTTGGCGCTGTCCTATTGAAGCTTTATGAGAAATTTCCACTTGAAGGCGAGGTTATTAAGAGGCTTGAGGACGCTGTAATAATTAACCTTAACGAAGAATCCGGCATAAAAGTTGGAGATTTGCTGAAGGTCTACTCCGTTGACGTTATTACAGACGACAAAGGCAATGTCATTTGGGAAGAGAAGAAAGAAATTGGTAGCGTCAAGGTGAAGGCGTTTCAAGGACAGAATCTGATGGCGGAGATTATAAGCGGAAGAAACAGCATAACAGTGGGAAATAAAGTCGCTCCTGAAAAGCAGACAGTTTATCTTCCTGAGGAGGCAAGGGAGGAGGAAGAAAAGTAGTCCATTCACTAATGGTGCTAAATTTATTGCTTGATTGGCTTTTGTTAAAGGCGGATGTAGGCCAGGGAGGACTCGAACCTCCAACCCTCTGATTAAGAGTCAGATGCTCTGCCTGTTGAGCTACTGGCCCAAATGGAAATAACACCTCGCGTTTAGGCTAATTTATCATTACCTAAATCTATCGTCAATAAGGTTACGCCTTTGGACGTGGCTCTAAATTAACAAATCTGTTCAGTTTCCTTTGCTTATTGATTAAAAAACTAAAAATGTAATTGTAAAATCTCTTAAACAAATTCTTATGCCTTATGGTATTATTATGTTAGCGGGGGCATCGGATCCTCATCCCCCTCACCACCTCCAGCCGATGCCCCTGCATTTTTATTTAGAGCCTTTGGTCATTTCGCGGCATTTACAAGGGGCATCTAACAACTTATATGTACTTTCAATTTTGTTTCTTTAATCACAGCTTCTATGTAGTCTTTCTTGAGACAAGGGTTCTTCTCTTTCTTCCTCCGATTAAATGCTATCAACGCACTTCGGTCGATGATATATTCTATGTCTGCACCAAAATAGCCTTCCGATTTTCTAGATAATTCTTTAGTTGCAAAAGAGTTCTCTAATTTTCTATCTGCTTCTCCCGTATAACCCATGATTAGAGTAGGACTAATTTCTACAAACTTCGCCGTCAATGTCCCTTGCTATAGACATAGATATCATGGTTTTTCCAGTCTGAGGGGGCCTAAAAAGTAACATTCCGCCACCTATCCTAAAGCCTAGAGAATAGGCAAGTTTCTTGTTTTCAAGAGGAGCAATAATTCTTTCATAGATGAATTTTTCTCATCGCCTAATCCAACAACATCTTCTAATTTGTATTCGGACAATCTATCAAACAGTTCAGGTTCAGATTCAACCTTATCTTCATCTTCAACAAAAGAAGAATCAAACAGTAATAAAATCCTTTTCGTGTATTCTGGACCAACGTATTCTGAGTGGGAAGCTTATATTTCCCACCTTTACAGTCTTTGCGCTTCACAATCCTTCCAATCTTCTCTCCAGCATTGCCAGCCCTTTGCAATTTATCACTAACAAGCTTTACTCTTACTTGAACAGGAAATTTTCCATCCAACGCGTCTGGATCAATGTTACGTTATACTTTACTCTCTGCTTGAGAGATACCTAGCAATTCATTAGTGTCAATATTCCACAAAAAATCGATGTCTCCCTTCCTGACGTCTTCAAACGTAACCATCCATATTCCGTAACTCTGAACACACCTTTATCAAGGCATTCCTGTTCTGTGTTCTTTTTGCATACCATAATAAAACAAAGCTTCATAATCTCATATCCTCACGAAAGATTGGATTATTATCTGGTCCTTTATAATTTCGGATGAAAAGCTTTAAGTAACAGGAGCGAGTGGTAAACACCAGGCTGTTTAACACTTACTCTTGCAACAGATCTGTTGTTTTCTTACTTTCGTACACCGCTACTTATAAAATGGGCGCAACAGGACTTGAACCTGTGACCTCTTGCGTGTGAAGCAAGCGCTCTAACCACTGAGCTATGCGCCCAATTTGATACTAATTGATTTAGATTATAACACTCGTTTTTTTGTATACTATTTATGTAGCGAAGAGTTTAGAATGAAGGAATTAGTTATATATAATCCCATTGTAGGAGGGTAGCAAAGCGATTCAATTCTTTTTTATGGTTTATGCTAATATTAAAGTCTTGTCGCTCTTGGAGGCAATCTTCTAGTGAAAGTTTCTAAGTATTCTCAAGTTTCAATTCAATCCCTACTGAGACGAGTAAGCGCTTTGGATGTTTTCAAAGCTCTCGGGGCCAATGATGATTCAGTAATTGAAAGCAAGGATTCAATCCGCTCAAGGTGTTTTTTGCATAACGATGCCGATGCCTTTTCCCTCACCTCAGAAAAGGACACTCACTCTACTTATTGTTTAGACCTAAGTTGTCGTTTGTCTCGGTTAAATGATGGTGGTGGTAATTACTTTGAAACTTACGCATATATTAAGGGAATTTCCTACGATGAGGCGTTAGAATACTGGGCAAGACAAGCTAATGTAACGTTAGAGTTGAGAAGCGAGGAAGAGACAGCATCCCAGAGGGACATATCATACTTTAACTATATTGAAGTAGCCCGTTTTGAGTTAGAAGATATCGCAGAAGGAGGCGAGAGAACCTACAAGCCCCTTCAAATTGTTTTTGAAGGGAAAGAAACGCTTGGTAGGGGGTTAATTGTTCAACAGTCAAGACTTCCAGATCTCTTGGAAAAGTATCCAACCAATATTTACCGAAGCCAATTCCTTTACGAGTTGAATGATAAGGATGCCATAATTGAAGAGGCATTGCGTGGCGAACTTTACCTGCTTGGCAATTACTATCTAATTTTTGACGCGACCTCGAGCGCAGCGATAGTGCACGCAATTAACCAAGCAACTGAGCTGGTTGAGAAACTTCATGCTGAGTACGATGTGCCATTTGAGGCTGTGTCAATATATTACTCTGATAGACCCATCAAGGTTGAGATTGATTACACTGTTTTCGGTGTTGTCCCACGTCAGAAATTAGATAAAGTTTTCTATGAGATGACTCGGATACTAATTGGAAATGAAGAGGAGAGGGAAAAGCGATACTCTCAGCTTAGCTTAAAGTGCTATACGTATGACTTTCTTACCGCTGTTCCTGGTTCACGCACATCTACAAGGGGCAGGGACGTTTACAAGATCCGACTTCCTTATCATATATTCAAGAAGACTTCTTACCAGAGGCTTCACGAGCTTTCTCAGAAGAAACCTGAACTAGCGCCAAAGGAAATGGTAGACAGAGTTTCGCCGAAAGCGCGAGAACTATTTGAAAGAGCGGTGAGAATCGTTCAAGGGGAAGGAGTGGAGGAGGAGCGCGAGACCATTGCAACTATGTTTTATCGTGACTTGGAGCGCCCAGATCACCTTGCCTCTGCGGATACTCTTGCGAAGACTTTGCTTAAGCGATTGTTCTCTGAAAACCGTCAAATTCTCGCAACTCCTAGCGCCTACTTCAACAGCCTTCTCGGTGGTGGTTTTTACCCAGGAAGTCTTTATCTTTTCGCGGGCTTTCCGGGAACGGGTATCACTTCTTTTTCGCTTTGGTTGCTTCTAAAAATTGCGGAACAGTATAAGGCTCCTTGCCTCTATGTTTCTCTTCAGGTAGGCATTGAAGAGCTCTTTAAGCGTTCTATTTCTATGATTGGGAGAATAGGTCTTCATGAAATTTCCAAAAAGAGGATGGTTCCCTCTGAGCTTTACACCGATACAGATTTTTATAAGAAAGTCTTCTCCGCCTATGAGAAGTTTCAGGAGATAGCAAAAAATGTTACCTTCCTAGAGGGTATCAAGATGGCGAATACCGGGCAGATTCGCCGTGCCATATCGGAGTTAAAGGAACGAACCCAGGGGCAGAATGGTAGAGGTAATGTTTTTGTTGTTATTGATTCACTTCAGCTTCTACTAGCCCAGATGCGAGCTCTGGGAGAAGGCATAATTGGCGGATACGATATCCAAGCTTTAACGGGAGTACTCAAGTCTATAGCTCGCGAACTTGACGTTACAATTTATGTTACTTCTGAGTTTTACGGTGATTACAGTTTTCATTCAGCCTTAAAACGAGCCGAGAATGTGGAGTTAATGTCCCTATATGAGAACACTCAATTTGTGGATTGCGTGGGAGTTTTGTCCTCAATCGGTTGTTGCCTAGGGCCGCTTATCTCCTTCTTTGAAGGATACCGCGGTACACTGAATGAGGATGAGGCTAAGAAAACTGTTTCAATTCTTAAGAAGGTTGAGGCGGATTTTAAGGCTTCGGACGTAGGCAAAAGGCAGAACAGCGTTTTCACCATAGTTGATATTATTAAGAACAGAGGAGGGCTCACCGGCAAAGCACTTTTCATTTACCACAGGTCTTACGCCGACTTTGAGCCAGTTGAGTATCCTATGCTATCTGAAAATGGCGGTTAATCTCCTAAATTGGGTAAGATAAAGTATCCATTGTAAGTGGCATTCTTCTCTTCATTTGGCTAGTAGTAACAATTAAATCTCAAAGCTTAGCTTATTAAGGTCAGAAATTGCTCCCTATAAAGATAAGCTGTGAAAGCTATGATAAAATATTTCTTGGCGGGGGTGTAGCTCAGTCGGCAGAGCGTCTGCTTTGCACGCAGAAGGTCAGCGGTTCGAATCCGCTCACCTCCAGAAGTAATTACTTATGAGAAAGAATTAGCCGACCCATGGAAAGCGTTGATCCAACAGTAAGGGCGTACTTTGATCTTGCTTTGAATCATTACAATCGTGGTGATTTTTTGAAAGCAGCTGACCAGTGGCGGTTAGTGTTAAGTAGAGACCCAAACTTTGTAGATGCCCATAAGTACCTTGCTTTAACTTACGAAAAGTTGGGCTGGCAACATAGGGCAAAGAAACAGTGGCAAGAGTATCTAAAACTTGAAAAGGACCCGGTTACACGAAGTAACATCGAGAAAAGACTTGCAAATCTCTAAGGAGAGCTTTTATCCGTGGAAGAGAAACTACCGCCGAACGAAAAAGATAAAAAAGCTGAAGAACGAGAGAAGAAGCCACCTGAGGAACTGGGACTTGGGCTATGGCGTTTGCTCACGACTCCAGAAGAACTCATTGAAGAAACGCCATCAGTTCCTGTCAAGGTCCCTGAAAAAGAGTTAGTTGAAGAATTTCCCTCGGACGTTGATGAGGCGGTAATCAGGTTTCAAGAACAATCTCTTACCGCTATACAATGCAAGAATCACCCGGAACGACCTGCGGTTTCAGAATGTCCCGAATGCGCAAGCTATTACTGTAGTGAATGTATGATTATCAAGCGAGGTAAGTTGCTGTGCAAAACTTGTGCAGAAACTTTGTTTCCAGTCACGGAAGAGATGGTTTTAGAAAAAATTGCAAGTGGAGAGACTGATGAGCAATCGTTAGAATTCTTGGCTGATGCTCCTCCGCAATTTAACCCGGTAGGCTTAGGGGAGGGCTCTGAGGCAGCTATTTCAAATCCCATCAAAAGGATATTTGCCTTCCTGCTGGATATTCTTTTTCTTAGGATTTTCTATATAGTATCATTTATTATTTTACTCACGCTAATTCATGGAATTAGCGCTGGGCAAGTTCCTTCAGTGATTTCCCTCGGGAAGGGAAGCTTCTGGAACGGAGTTGGTATTATTTTGAACAACATCGTTCATTTTAAGCCACTACCGATTCTTCTCCTACTAGATTTTCTGTACTTTTTCGTGTGTTACGCTATTGTCAATCGCACGCTGGGAATGAGTTGGTTTAATCTTCGCATTGTGACCATTTACGGAGATTTTGTTGGTCTGTCATCATCAGCTGTAAGAGCCCTTATTTTGGTAATGACTTTCGGTGCTTGTATAATAGTTTCCTTATTTCATACTAGACAAATGGGGCTTCACGATATAATTTCGCAAACCTACGAGATAAATTTCTCTGGGCTCAAACGAGTGGACGCTTATGAAACAATAAATTTAAGATTGTAAATTCTGGAGTGGGACTATGTTTCTTATCTTTGCTGCCAAGATTATTTGGTTGTTAGTGTGGTTAGGTGTACTTGGTTTTGGTATTTACTGGCTTGTTCAAAAGCAGTTTCTTCGGGGAACTTGGTTAGTTATCAGTTCGTTCTTCGGGATTCTTTCGGTTTTTGTCGGCTTCTTTCCGAACAAACCCCTTGTTGGAGTGTTCTTCAGCGCCATTGCCCTTTGCATTATCGCACTTGGTGAAAACTTGTTAAGTAACCTTTACTATGCAGTAACTGCGCCAACTTACTCCCTGCGAATGATGGCTAGGAATGACACTTTTTCTTTCAGTTTACTCCTTACCTTTCTTGGAGGACTTTTTCTAGGTTTATACGCATCAATACTTCAACCCACAATTGTTAATTCATTTAATACCTTTGCGCAGTCCTTTGTCAGCTCTGCCTTAGCTGGTTACCAAAATCCAATATATAAGACTACCATTGAAGATTTTGGAGTAGGAAGGCTTTCGGTTTTATTTGACATTTACTATGTAAGCAACTTTGTATGGTTACCTGTTATATGGGTGGGATTGTGGTTCTTTTTTGGTTTGCTGTATTGGTTTCTTGGAAGGTTATTTGGCAGTCCCGCTGCTTACAAGGAAATTTTAGCGGGTTTCTCTTATTGGTTTAGTCTTGTTGGTATATTAACCGGATATTTCTTGTTCCGTTTCCTTATAAGCAGTTTAAGCGCACCACCGGGAAGTTTGTCCCTAGGTTTCACAGAAATTATCGGCGCAATTTTAATTCTTGCTTCTCTGGTTTATTTTATAATTTGCATCTCCCAATCAGAAGAAATTGGCATAGTTCAGTCGTTGGTAATCTTTGTGTTAATCTCTGCGGTTTTTGTTGGTATAGCGGTCGCGCTTTATACGTATCAAGCAAAACCTGCAATTGATGCGTTTAAGAACGAACTTTTAAGCGCTGATCCCTCAAAGATGTAACATTATTTAACTGTTCTGAAGATTTACATTTTTTTAATTTGCATTTCGCATCAAAGGAAGAAGAGTATGCGCAACTTTAGAGTTATATGTGCTCTGATATTGCTTTTGGCTTCTGTTTTTAATGTTAGTCAAGCTGAAGAGGTGATAGAGGTAATTGGTAATAACACCACTAATAGATTTGCCACGAACAACCCCTCTGAGAAGCATTCCGAGGTGGAAGGCTCTCTTACGAGTGGAGAAAAGTTTGGCGCATCTTACATAGTTGATTTGGAGAGTTACAGATTAGCGCCACTCAACTTATCTGATAGATCGGTGATTACTTTAGAAGAGGCGCTACACATTGTAACAAGGGATAGTTATCGTGCAAGGATTGCCCAGGCTACATTTGATAAGCAAGCCTATAACATTGCGTTAGCTTCATCAGAGTTCAAGCCAGTTCTTTCAATTTCTAGTGGAATTACTTCCATCGAGCGAGGTGGAGCATCAACCCTTGCGGCTTCAAGTTTTGTATCATCCACTAAACAAACATTTTTTAATCTAGAAATTTCAGACAAATTTCCCAGCGGTCAAACCTTTAGCTTCTCCCAGAGCCTCTCGCGCGCCGAAGTGAGCGTTGGTGGACCTCAAGCTCAACAAATTCCTAAATCCTACAGCGGACAAGTAGGATTTAGCATAACCCAACCTCTTGGTAGAGGTATGGGTAAGGATGCGGTGACTAGCTCAATTAAGCAAGCTCAGGAGAATTTGCGTCTTGAGGAGTTCAGGCTAACTAATACCGAAAGACAACTGAGATACGAAACTTACCTGCTTTACTATCAACTTTTATCTCAAAGGAAAGCTCTATCAGTTAGGGAGGTGAACTTTGAAGCAGCGCTGAAACTTCTTGAGCGTAACTATGAAAGGTTCAAGGTGGGTCTATCCATACGTGCGGATGTCCTACAGGCAGAAAACAACGTGCTAAATCAAAAGCTCAGGCTTATTGAGGCACGAAGAGCTTATCTTGATGGACTTGAGCAGTTGGCACTTCTCTTGGGAATTGATTATCCAATCAATATTGAAGAGGAGTCAGAAATTGAAGCGCCTGCCTTTCATGGCGATCTGGAGGATTTTTGGGAAAGGGTAAAAGAGAATAACGTTAACCTAAAAGATGCAGAAACGCAGATAAGGCTTCTTGAGATAGAGAAAGTATATAGGGAGAGCGAGGTTCGCCCCGATCTTAGTTTATCCTTTGACTTAAGAAGGCAGGGTGAGGAGAAAACCGCTAGTAGCGTGCTGCGCAATCTTGATAATCAAAGTTACAGTTTTATCTTAAACTACAGACTGCCATGGAAAAAGGCTTCTGCTAAAGCGAGATTAGCTCAGGTTGAGAAAGACCTAGAGACTGCTAAGCTTAATTATGAACAAACTTTACAAAACCTGCGGCAGGAATGGGAGAGTGTCCTTAGAGAGCTTAAAAGCAAATCAAATCAACTTGAGCTTGCCAAGAGTAATGTGGAGGTTGCTAAGGAGAACTATCAGATTCAGCTTGAGAGGAACTATGTAGGACTTGCAGATACCCTTGATGTAATTCAAGCTCAGGAAGCTCTACTTGAGGCTGAGCTCTCCCTAGTCACCGCTCAGGTTGAACATCAATCTGTATATCGTAGAGTACTGCTTCTCATTGGAACTATCTAGCTTTAGGTTCTTTAAGATGAGCTTAATTGAACTACAATCGGTTGAAAAGATATACAAGCTGGGTAACTATGAGGTTCACGCGCTTCGTGGTGTGAGCTTTACCATTGAAACGGGAGAGTACGTGGCAATTATGGGACCTTCCGGCTCCGGTAAATCTACCGTAATGAACATAATGGGCTGTTTGGATAGACCCACGAAGGGTGTGTATCTTTTTGAGGGTGAGGATGTAACTACAAAGACTGACGTTGAGCTTGCACGGATACGGAACTTAAAGATTGGTTTTGTCTTTCAGACATTTAATCTGCTTGCCAGGACTACAGCTTTGGAGAACGTTGAACTACCACTTATATACTCACCTAGGCGTGTTAATAGACGAGAGAGGTCGATGCGCGCCTTAAGAATAGTTGGTCTTGGCGATAGAGCGTCTCACAGGAGTAACGAGCTTTCCGGTGGAGAACAACAGCGTGTTGCAATCGCAAGGGCGATTGTTAATCAACCTGCTATAGTTCTTGCGGATGAACCAACGGGTAACCTTGATACCGCTAGCGGAAAACTCATTATGAAGCTCTTTCAAAAACTAAACATCTCCAAAATTACATTGGTAATTGTTACCCACGACCAGTTTATTGCCAACCATTCAGCCAGAATAATAAGATTTCTTGATGGCAAGGTAATAGAGGACACTCCTGTAAGAGAGAGGATAATTTACCCGGAAAGCGAGATGACAGAGTTGGAAGCTGATTTATCGGAAGAAGCTCTTACTGTCCAGAAGGCGTAAAATCGTGCGGAATGCTCTCTACCTCAAATTAGCTAGTACTACTGGTAAATCTCACCACGAGTTGAAATTTGAAATACATTGGGGATGATTGAACTAGCCTACAAGGATCTCGTCTTCGGGGTAGTGCAACCTGTCAGCTAGGGCGTATTGGAAGAGGGATGCACCAGCAGTAACAGGTCCAACTCTTCCAGCTATCATTAACACTATAAGAACTATCTGGCTAAAGGTGCCGAGGGATGCGGTTATTCCACGAGACAGCCCCACAGTTCCGAACGCGCTGGCAATTTCAAAGAGGACGTCTTCAACCCTAAAATTTTCCAATGCTACCAACAAAATAGTGGCGAATGAAAGAACGATAATCCAAACAAAGATAAGGATATAGGCGTTCAGCAGGTTCTTCGCAGGTATTTTCCTATTGAAAATAATTGTTCCAGCTTTACCTCTGAATAGGTTTATGACAGCAAGCAAGGCAAGCGCCAAGGTGGAGGTCTTGAATCCGCCCCCAGTTCCACCTGGGCTTGCGCCGATTGCCATTAAGATTATTGTTAACACAACCGTTGGCGGAAACACAAACTTATAGTCTACTGTGTTGAAGCCCGCTGTTCTCGGGAATACACTCATAGTTAACCCGTTGAGTAATTTCTGCCAGAGGGGCATTTCTCCTATAGTTTGAGGGTTGTTCCACTCAAAGAAGAGTGTGAGCAAGAAGCCGATTACAAGTAGTGTAAATGTAGTTGATAGAACTATCTTTGTGTGTGTGGTGAGGCTACTTCTCTTTCTGAGAATGTGACACTCATACACATCAAGTATTACCAAAAATCCAAGTCCTCCTATAATCACTAAGGAACTCATTACGATGACAACAGGTGCTTTGCCCGCAAAAGCTAACAGATTGTCGCTAAATGTTGACAAGCCGGCGTTGTTAAATGCGGAGACCGCTTGAAAGATTGCGTCAAAGACAGATTTTGCCAAAGAATCACTTGAATAAAAGAATGGAAGAAGCAAAATAGCGCCGAGAATTTCAAAAATTAGACTTGCGGTTACAGCAACAATAACTATCCTCTTTAGCTGTCCAAGATGAGGAAGGTTCATTCCTGACTTTAGGGTTAACATCTGGCTAATGCTGAGTTTTTTCCCTAGTAGGAACAGGATAAATGCGTAGGCGGTGATAGAGCCTAGCCCACCTATTTGAATAAGCAAGAGTATTACGGATTTGCCGAAAAATGAGTAGTAGGTTGCGGTATCCACGACAATAAGTCCCGTTACACAAACCGCGGATGTAGCGGTAAATAATGCAACCATAAAAGAAGCCCCTCTACCATCACTGGTAGATAGCGGTAACATCAGGAGAATTGTCCCGAGGGTAATTACGAGAAGATAACCTGCTATTAGCAATCTAGCTGGAGTGAGGAGGTCGCGTCCAACCATGAGCCGAAATTCTACCATACAGGCGCAAATGTCATTATAACGTCTTTCGACTCGAAGTTTTTGTTCCTTCTATCCTGAGTCGGGGCGATACAGATGAAGAGGGCTTGGCTAGCTTTTCCTATAAAACTACTTTGTCATCTTCTCCAGCTCCTTGGAGTACTCACTAAGGGCTTCATCTCTTCCCGTGATGTAGAGCGTATCTCCAGATTGGAATTTATACGAGGGTTCTGGTTCAAGCTTTGTTCCATCTTCTTTTTCAATTAGAACTATGTTCAGATTATGCTTTGACCGAAGCTCGGTTTCTCTAATGGTCTTTCCAATGAAGCGTGGAAGTGGGGAAACCTTAGCCAGCGAAAAACCATCGGTGAGCTTGTTGGCGTCCATAAAACCACTAAAGAGCATCATCTTAGCCAAATGAATGGCGGAATCCCTTTCCGGAAAGATTACCAAGTCGGCACCAACCCTTTTAAGGGCTTCCGAATGAAGCTCGCTTTTGGCTTTGGCAACAACGATTGGAACTCCTAGTTGTTTTAGGTTGAGTGTAATAAGGATGGAAGCTGCTAAATCTGTGCCTAGCGCTACTATAGCCACATCGCACTGGTCAACTCCTGCATCCAGCAATGTCTCGGGTTGTGTTGCATCTCCTTCCAGAACATCCACAAGCTCGGGAGCGAATCTCTGCACCTTCGCTCGTTCCACGTCTATCCCAAGCCTCTCATGCCCAAGTTCACTTAATGCGCTCATAATAGCCACGCCGAAGGTGTTTAACCCAATAACTGCGAATTTTTTCTTTTTCATATTAGTTACCGCCAATACTCATATCATTTTATCTTTCTTCATATTCTAAAGACATTTTTTTCAAGGTAGCGGAGATTAACAACCTCCTACTAACCTGCTTGCTTTTAATGCACGCGCTTTCTCCCCTAAGCTGATAAAAGATATCATAAAAGAATCTGTTAAAAATAGGAACAAAACTCATACTTTTAGAGTCTATATACATAACTTTCGGGAACGTGAGAATTCCATATGTTTGCGATAAGGGGACTTAGAAAGAGTCCCCTTTTCGCTACTTTAGAAACAAAAGTTTCTTTGGTTTCTCTCTATTTAGGCGATAGAAAGTAAGATAAGCTCAGAAATGGGGAGGGGAAAAGCGTAAACGGCGAGTTTTGCGGAAAAGAAATATTATTTCTTAACAAGTAACTATTTTTATTAACAAGCGATAGGTATCTCCCCAATTTTAAGAAGCGTCTGAACCATTGAAGCAAAGGGCTAATGTTATCATGAGACACAGATTTAGTGCGCTATGTTTTTGTTCTGTTGCTGAGAGCTAAGAGCAGGAGTCTAACCTTGAACATGATAAGTATTTGAAAAAGTGGGTTTAATATGCTAATTTAATTATTTGCGAAAATTTTATACGCAGAGGAGCATAAAACATTGCCGTTAATATCATTAAGACAGTTACTTGAATGCGGAGTGCATTTTGGTCATCCAACGCAGAAGTGGAATCCGAAGATGGATCCGTACATTTACACGAAGCGGGCTGGCGTTCATATTATCGACCTTCAGCAAACTGTGCAGTTTATAGACGAGGTACACGATTACATAATAAAACTGGTTGAATCTGGTGGAATAATACTCTTTGTGGGCACAAAGAAGCAGGCACAGGATGCAGTTCGAGAGGAGGCAACTCGCTGTGGAATGCCATACGTGGCGGCTAGATGGCTCGGTGGTCTTCTTACAAATTTTGCCACAATCAAACTGAGAATTGAGCGCCTTAAAGAATTGCGGAAACTACGCGACGAAGGCTATTTTGATCGTTTGAGGAAGAAGGATGCGCGCTTTTTGATTGACGATACAGCTCGACTGGAAAAGTTTATCGGTGGCCTGGTTGAACTTGAGCGAATTCCGGATGCTTTGTTCATAATTGATGTCAAAAAGGAAAAGATTGCGGTCAAAGAGGCAAGAAGGATGAATATTCCAATAATTGGAGTGCTTGACACCAATTGCGATCCAGATGATGTGGATTACATGCTACCTGGCAATGATGACGCAATCAGAAGTATTAAGCTATTCTGTAAAATTGTCGCAGATTCAATTCTGGAGGCGAAGCTTGGTTACTTGCCTCCGGACTCTATCTTTCTACAGGCTGAGCCTACGGAGGAGGAATTTTCCGAGGCTATCCTTAGCGGCACCATAAACGTGCAGGAAGCTGGGGAAGCGGAGGATTTTGGCAGGGGTACTGGCGCACCTTCACCTGCATAATTTACTTTTGGAGACTCCAAATATGTCTGAAATAACTGCAAAACTGGTTAGTGAGCTAAGAGCGCAAACTGGAGCGGGACTTATGGATTGCAAGCGCGCTTTAGAAGAAGCCTCTGGCAATTTTGAGCGCGCTAAGGAAATTCTTAGAATTAGGGGTCAAACTATTGCGGAAAAGAAAGCCGGTAGAATAGCACTCGAAGGGCTCTGTCACGCTGTGGTAAGTGATGATTTATCCAGTGGAGTATTGATTGACCTTAACTGCGAAACAGACTTTGTCGCTCACACTGACGATTTCCGCAACTTGGCTTCAACCATTGCGAGTACGTTAATGAAATCAAATTACGTTAGCGCTACTCAATCCTTCTCGGATACTTCAGAACTATTAGAGCTTAGCATTAACGAGAACACAACCATTGGTAATTTAATAACTGACGCAGTTGGTAGAATCGGCGAAAACATTCGTTTATCACGGGTAGCTTTCCTAAAGGTGTCTCCCGATGACTCTATCGTTAGTTCCTACGTGCACCTTGATGGGAAGATTGGTGTGCTAGTTGGGATAAAAGTAGATGATGGCAGTCTGCGCACAAATAGTGAAGTGATGAATCTTGCCAAAAACCTTTGCCTGCAGATAGCGGCGGAGGACCCTGTGGCGGTTAGCAGACAGGAAGTTTCTCAGGATGTCCTAGACAGAGAAAGGCGAATTATTCGCGAGCAAACCCTTGCTGAAGGCAAAGCTGAAAGTTTGGTGGATAAAATTGTAGAGGGTAGGATGAATAAATTCTTTAAGGAATCTGTGCTGATGGAACAGGAGTTTGTGAAGGATGAAAAGCAAACCGTTGAGCAGGTTGTAAATTCCGTTGCGAGTTTGATAGGTACAAAAATTTACGTTGTGAATTTCTTCCGCTTTCAAGTTGGTGAAGGTTAGTCTTTCAAAGTTAATTCCTGCTCAGGCAGTTAAATGTTGAATTTACTGAAAAAGATTGTTCAGGTTCTTGTTCTTGTGGCTCTGAGTGGGATAACAGCGGTAAGCGTTGCTCTTGCTTATCACTACAATAAAGTTCAAGGTAATCTGGAAGGGTTGGTGAACATTGACCTTCCCCAAGGATTACAAACCACGAAGATTTACGCACGTGATTACGACCCTGAAACTGGCACTGGAACACTTCTTGCCAATCTTTACCTTGAGAACCGCGAGTATGTGAGCTTGAAAGATGTGCCTAAGATGCTTGTTGATTCCACTCTAGCAATTGAGGACAAACGCTTTTACTTTCACAGGGGCGTTGATTTCTCAGCGAATATAAGAGCCATTTCAGCGATAGTAAGACGGGGTGGCGAACTTGTGCAGGGAGGAAGTACCATAACCCAGCAGTTGGCAAGAAACGTTTTTCTTCCGTATATCAAGAGCCAAAAAACCCTTAATAGAAAGATACAGGAGATAATACTTGCAAGAGCATTGGAGAGAAAATTCTCTAAGGACGAAATTCTAGAGAACTATCTTAACAATATATTCTACGGTGCAGGCGCATATGGCGTGAAAGCGGCAGCATCAACCTATTTTGGAAAGGATCTAAGCGAGCTTAGCTTGGCGGAATGTGCGATGATTGCGGGGTTGCCTCAAAAGCCTTCCGCACTGAATCCTTTCGTTAATCTAAAAGGAGCTATTGAAAGGCGTAATCAAGTTTTGGAGAGACTTCTAGCCATTAAGCGTTCACGTGCTTATCTAGATCTTTCTTACCTAAGCGAGGAGGAGATTCTATCAGCGATGGAGGAAGAGGTGAACTTAGTTGAGCGGGCGGAGCCAGGTGTTATGCGAGCTCCATACTTTACTAGCTGGGTGAGAGAAATCCTCTACGACAATTACGGCGAAGACCAAGTGCTTAGGCAAGGACTGATTGTAGTTACAACATTGGACTGGGATTATCAGCAGGCTGCAGAAAAAGCGGTTAAGGAAGGAATTGATAAGAATCGTGAAGCCAGGCGCGTAACCCAAGGAGCGCTCGTTTGCCTGGATGTGGATTCAGGCGAGATTCTTGCGCTTGCTGGCGGATATGATTACACCGAAAGTAAATACAACCGAGCTGTCCAAGCGGACAGGCAAGCGGGTAGCGCTTTCAAGCCTTTCGTATATGCGACTGCTTTACTTGAGGGTTTGCCTCCTTCCCTTCGACTTAGAGATTTGAAAATGACCTATGACGTTGGCGAAGGCAAGGGGTATACTCCAAAGAATTCCGATCTATCTTATCGTGGAATTGTGAATATGGTTTACGCGCTTCAGTTCTCCAGAAATGCTGCCACGATAGATCTGATGAACCGTGTAGGTCCTCATAACGTTATCGCAACTGCCAGGAAGATGGGGATTACTTCAAAGTTGGATAGCGTCCTTTCCCTTGCGCTAGGTGTTTGTGATGTGAAGTTACTTGAAATGGTTTCTGCCTTCAATGTGATTGCGCGTGGCGGAACTTACATTGAACCTACTCCAATTCTTCGCGTTTATGACAGAAGTGGACTTATCCTAGAAGACCATACGGATGATGCCCAAATACGGTCTCGTGAGGCATTACCAGCAGAAGTTGCTGTCAAGCTGAGAAAAATGATGGAAATGGTGATAACTGGTGGAACTGGGAGAGTTGCGCGTTTCAATAATGGCGCTGGTGTCTATCAACCTGCGGCGGGGAAGACTGGAACGACGGAAGATTTTGGTGATGCGTGGTTTATTGGTTTTACTCCAAAGATTGTCACTGGTGTTTGGGTTGGAAACGATGACTTTAGAATCAAGATGAGGCGTGTCTTCGGTGCTACCGTTCCTGCTCCTATCTGGAAGAATTTTATGTCACAGGTTTATAAAGACCGCGAACTGGAAACATTTAGCCTACCAAAAGACGTGAAAGATGTAAGCATTCCTTCCGCTTCCGCTCGGCCGGTATCCAGTTTGGAAGACATCCAAATTGAAGGGGATTATTATTATAAATTCTCTATTGATGTGCAAAAAGTTCTTGAGGAGGAAGCGAAAAAGGAGGAGAAAGAGAAGGCTAAGCCAGGTGAGAGTGGCGAAACTCCACCCGCTGATAATGAAGAACCTCCAGAGGTGTTTTTCTAACACTTTTTTAGGAGAGTAATAATTTTTAGGGAGCTTGCCTATGGTTGATTTAACAGGAAAAGTCGCGCTTGTAACTGGTAGCAGTCGTGGAATTGGATTAGCAATTGCTGAGGCTTTTACTGAGGAAGGGATAAAGGTTATTATCAACGGGCGCTCAACGGAACGTGTGAACAAGGTTGCAAGCCAACTTAACCGCAAACATCCTGATAAGGCGATACCTATACCAGCGGATTTAACTTCGAGGGAAGAAGTTGAGATGCTGGTAGACGAAGCGCTCAGAGCGTGTGGTAGAGTTGATATTTTGGTGAACAATGCTGGAATCGGATACTTCGCCCCGGTATATGATATGGATTTTGATAGCTGGGAAAAGCTAATGCGAACCAATGTTGATGCGGTTTTCTATCTGACGAAGCTTCTCCTGCCGCAGATGATGGAGCGAAAGGATGGCTACATCATCAACATTGGCTCTCTAGCCTCCAAGAACACGTTCGCAGGCGGTTCTGCATACTGTGCCAGTAAATTTGCCCTCTTGGGCTTCTCGGAATGTCTTATGCTGGATGTTAGGGAGTATGGAATTAAGGTGAGCATCATTATGCCCGGAAGCGTTGCAACTGAGTTCTCTCATCCAATCAGTGGTGCGGATGATTGGAAACAGCGTCCTTCGGACATCGCTCAGGTTTGCGTGAATCTATTAAAAGATAGAAAGCCATTCCTGGTATCCCGACTGGAGATGCGTCCGCTCAATCCTCCGAAAAAGTAAGCTGTTTCTTGATTGCCTTAACTTAATCTCTTGCAAGGCACTTTAACTACTCGCATAATTTATATAAATGAGGCGAGGCTCATTTGGGTTAGTGAAGCTTTTCAGTTGTCTTATCGTGAAATAACGTTATAATAGAATTGATGGGGTAGGGCCCGTAGCTCAGGGGTCAGAGCAGGTGACTCATAATCACTTGGTCGCAGGTTCGAATCCTGCCGGGCCCAAGGCAATAGCCTTTTCATAAGAATATTCATCCGCAAGCTCTAATGCTGATTATAATAATTTGAATTATAATTGAATCAGTGGGCGCGTAGCTCAGATGGTTAGAGCGTCTGGTTTACACCCAGAAGGTCAGCGGTTCAAATCCGTTCGCGCCCATTTGATTCGCTTGATAATAGCTACTGTTTTTTTGGTGTTTTCCCTTTATCCCGCCTTAATGTCCAGTGGAAAAGCCATAATTGATGGACATTTTCGCCAAATAAGCACGAATACTTACTCACAGGTACTCAAATAGATTCCTATTACCTGAAAGGCTTCTTACCTACCTCTGCTCATTACGGTGGGAAAGCCACCACCAATTGGGATGTAGGATTTTAGGCTATCCGAGTAGATTTTTCCAGAGGTAACAATCTGGGTTTGGGGATAAGTAACAGGCACGGTTACCTCAACAAGCCCAGTCTTACCAATTACCTTTGATTTGATAACCGTTGCCTCACGAGAAGTTAGCTTGGCTTTAATCCCGTCAATTCCCTTATCAAGTAGCTTCGCCTCAATTTTAATGACCGCGCCCTGTTCTTGACTGATTTCAACCTTTAGTGGAACTACCTCTTCGCTGGAACCAAGTTCACCGGAGGGCTTTATGTATCTCATATTTGCCTTTAGTATGAGGTGTAAGGTACCGGGTTTTACATCGGCTAATGTCAGTTGAAACTGCAGAATTTCGCCCATTGGGCTAGTTTTCGGTTTTAGTTCAATTTTAGGTGGCAAAAAGGATTTATTCTTTTCTACAACTTTGCGCAGAATAGCTAGTCCTTCCTCACCAAATAAACCTCTTAGAACAACCACCCCCTTCGGATTGATGAGCAAGCTAGTTGGTGTTTCCAAAACATTCCAAGTAGCGCTCACGGTTCTAGTATTCTCCACACTGAGAGGTATTACAGGAAAGGTATAACCTTCTTTTTTAGTATGCTCAATGATCTTTTCATTAGGCAGACGATTATTTATGAGAATGCTTAATATCTTGAAGTCTTTCGGCGAGCTCTTTTTGTAATATGCTTGATACCTCGCAAGTTCCACTGAACAAGCGGGACAATCAATCGCCCAAAAGATTACTAAGACAAAGTTGCCCCTCAGTTCTTCCAGGGAGTGTTTCTTTCCCAAAATGTCAGTGCCAGAAATGTTTGGAGCTATCTCTCCCAATCCTGTGCCTCTCTTTTCTGCTGAAGGAGTTGCCTCTGAAAACGCTAAGAGCAATAGTAGAAAGAGGAGTATGGCTGAGAGAATGCGAAATTTATCTTTAAACATAGTGATTATTATAAAGCAATTCAGTTACTATTGCTAATAGTAATACATTCCCATTATCTTAAAAAGCTTAGTGGTATCATACGGTAATATAACATAGGATTTATGCGAGCATAGGAAAGATAGCCAAATAGAAACGCAAAATGATATAATTTAATTGAGACAATTTTCACAAAGGAATCTACCTAATGTTTGAAGCCCTTTTTAAGACAGATCTTTCTGACGCCGAAAAAAAAGAGATAATTAGTGCGACTATCCTTTCATACAAAGAGTATCTAAATCCAGGCTTTCTTCGGTTTAAGAAGAGCGCTGATAGCAAGGCGGTTGAGTGGAGCGCATATGGCGCAACAATGTATGACATTAACGATAGGTCATTCATTGATTGCCTAGGTGGATACGGAGTATTTTGTCTTGGCCATCGTCCAAAGGCTGTTATTGACGCTGTAATAAGAACACTAGAGCGCATTGGCATATCGTCTCAGGAACTTTTAAGTCCATACCAGTCTGCCCTAGCGATGGAGCTTGCACAAATCACGCCGGGTGACCTCAAGCATTCTTACTTTCATTCAGGCGGGGGCGAGGCAAACGATGCAGGGATAAAGCTCGCCCGTATCGCTACTGGAAGAAAAAAGCACGTTACTTTCTCAATGAGTTTTCATGGCAAAACTATGGGAGCTTTATCCGCAACCAACCGTGAGCGCATAACAAAGCCCTTTGAGCCCCTTGTCCCTGGTTTTATTGAGGTTGCTTATAACGATGTTGAAGGGGTAAGGAATGTGATGAGCGAAGAAGTTGCATCTATTATTGTTGAACCAATCCAGGGAGAGGGCGGAATAAATGTGCCTTCTGATGAGTTTCTTTTAGCCCTTCGTGACATATGCGACGAATACGGGGCATTATTACACGTTGATGAGGTTCAAACCGGTTTCGGCAGAACCGGGAAATGGTTCGCCTGTGAGCATTCAGGCGTGGTTCCTGATATTATGACATTAGGCAAGGCGCTTGGTGGCGGGGTAATGCCCATTGCAGCGGTTCATGCCAAGCCCGAGGTCTTCAAGCCCTTGGAGGAAAATCCATGGTATCTCTCTTGCACCTTTGGCGGAAATCCTCCCGCTTGTTCAGCTGGAATTGCTACAATTCACGAGCTAAAAAGGCTTGGGATAATTGAGGAAGTTGCAGGAAAGGGCGAGCTTTTCATAGGCTTATTGAAAGAGCTTAAGGATGATTTCGGACATAAAATTACTGACATTCGCGGGAGAGGGCTACTTATCGGGGTTGAATTCGTAGACGAGGAGACGGGGAATACTGTAGCCAAAAAGCTCTTTGAAGCGGACGTTCTTACCGCTCATACCGCTAACAATCCAAGGGTGATTAGGATTGAGCCTCCGCTTGTGATATCAGTGGAAGAGATTCATGAAGTAGTTAGGAGGATGCGTAAGGTTCTGTCAGAACTAGATAAGTGAGGCGAGCTAAGTTGATGATTTAGTAATTGATTTTTTAACAATCATCTTCTTAGTGGGTTTATGCATCTTCTCTTGCCTAACTCTTTTTCATAATTGTGCTAACATTCTTTTATCCCAACAATGCTTAAGGTATCTCATATTGCGGTGGCGGTGAATAATTTAGATGAGTCTGTCCAGAAGCTAGCAAACCTGCTTAATTTGCCAACTGATAGTTTTAAGCGAAGAAGAGCAGAAGAAGAGGGTGTGCTAATTGCGGAGAAAAGCTTTAACGGCGTTGAGCTGGAGCTAATTGAACCAATTGATTCTTCCTCTCCTATATACTCTTTCTTGGAAAGGAGAGGGGAAGGACTTCACCATATCTGTTTTGAAGTTGATGATATTAAGGGTGAATTTGAGCGTCTTAAAGCAATGGGAGTAAGACTTCTATCAGAAGATGTTAACAAGATTTCTGATTATTACTATTTCTTTATTCATCCTAAAGAAGCGAGCGGAATTTTAATAGAGTTCAAACAGTTGAACAAGGAGAAGGAATATGGCTAAGAAGGAGAATAAACCTAATCCAACAGCAACTTCCAAGGGAAGAGTGGTGATTAAGGAGGTTACTGCAGCCTCCACCATTGGCAGAATCCAATTGCTCAAGGAGTTGAAGGAGAAGGCACTTGAGGGCGGTGGAGATGAAGCAATTGCAAAACAGCACGGGAAGGGGAAACTCACCGCTCGCGAACGCCTCCAGCTTTTATTGGATGAAGGTTCTTTCCACGAGATTGACGCATTCGTGGCAAGTCCTCAGGCGAAGGTTTATGGTGATGGAGTGGTAACCGGCTATGGCACAATTGACGGAAGACGAGTTGCGGCCTACGCGCAGGACTTTACCGTTATGGGTGGAAGTTTGGGTGAAAGACACGCAGGTAAAATTTGTAAAGTCCTTGAATTGGGAATGAAGCTTGGTATTCCGGTGATTGGATTAAACGACTCTGGTGGTGCGCGAATTCAGGAAGGTGTAATTTCCCTTGCAGGATATGCGGATATATTCTGGCGAAATGTTCAGGCGAGCGGTGTTATTCCACAGATTTCAGCCATTATGGGTCCTTGTGCGGGTGGCGCGGTTTACTCTCCAGCCTTGAATGACTTTATCTTTATGGTGAGAAATACTTCCTTTATGTTTCTAACGGGCCCTGATGTTATAAAAGCTGTTCTTAATGAGGATGTGACATTTGAGGAACTGGGTGGAGCTTTAACCCATAACCAAAAGAGCGGAGTTGCCCATTTTGCAGCTGAGAATGAGGTTGATTGTATCAACCAAATGAAGCGCCTTTTTTCTTACTTGCCCTCTAACAATACTGAGTTTCCACCTTATAGTCGTCCCTTGGATGAGCCCTTTCGTCGAGAGGAAAGGCTTGCGGAGATAGTCCCTGATGATCCTAATAAACCCTACGATATGAAGGAAGTAATCCGCCTGGTCATGGATACTGATAGCTTTATGGAAGTTCATGCTCTATTTGCGCCGAATATTATTATTGGCTTCGCTCGACTTAACGGACACGTTGTTGGCATTGTGGCAAATCAGCCAAAGGAGCTAGCGGGATGTCTTGATATTAACTCTTCCATTAAAGGGGCGCGGTTCATAAGATTCTGCGACTGCTTCAACATACCGATTATTACTTTTGAGGATGTTCCCGGTTTTCTGCCAGGGACTGCACAAGAATGGGGAGGAATAATCGCCCATGGCGCGAAGTTGCTTTACGCCTATGCGGAGGCGACAGTACCAAAACTTTTGGTCATCACACGTAAAAGTTATGGAGGGGCTTATTGTGTTATGAGCAGTAGGCACGTTCACGGCGATTTCTGTGTTGCCTGGCCAACCGCTGAAATCGCAGTTATGGGAGCGCAGGGTGCAGTTCGCATAATTCATCGCAGGGAACTTCAAAAAGCTGTGGAAGGCGTAAAAAATCCCAAAAAGGCTGAAGAACAGCTGAAGAAGGTGGAAGAACAGTTAGTAGAGGCATACAAAAAGGCTTATATGCATCCTTATCTTGCGGCGGAGCGAGGGTATATTGATGATGTCATTGACCCAAGGGATACACGAATAAAGCTAATTTCCGCTCTGGAGATGAATCTTAGCAAGGTTGAAAACCGTCCTAGAAGAAAGCACGGCAATATCCCATTGTAAGAGTTTTTGGAGATAATATCTCTGATAGTCAACTACAAACGGTTAGGAATCTGGCTTCTGCGTTACCGCATTGTAAATAAAACTAGTATGGGTTAAATGATGGTTGTTTACTATTCCTAGAAGAAGGGAATATGACTGAAATGGATTAGTTCAGGTTCGTCCTGAAATTGTAGGAGGAAAGGCTTAGATTTGTAATCCACGAGTTATTTATCCTAGTCTTCCTACTTTCCTTTTTCCTTTTTGGATTTTTCCTCAGATTTTTCCTCAGCGGGTTCTTTGGCATCAGTATTGTTTGCCCTTGTCTCTAACAGTTGGGTGTATTTTCCCCCAAAGATTATTTCATCAACCAGCCCGTACTCCTTTGCCTCTTTGGGGTCAAAGAATCTATCCCTATCGGCGTCCTTTTTAATTTGCTCAACCGGCTTTCCAGTGTGCTTGGAGAGTATTTCATATAGCCTGTCTCTGGCTCCCAAGACTTCACGTGCATAAATCTCCACGTCAGCGGCGGGTCCTCTAAATCCGCCACCAGCTTGATGGATCATTATTCGCGAGTTTGGAAGGCTGAAACGTTTGCCCTTGGTTCCTCCTGAGAGAATAATCGCTGCCATTGACGCGGCAAAACCCACGCAAATTGTGCTAACATCCGGCTTTATTAGCTGCATAGTATCGTAGATGGCAAGTCCATCTATCACGCTTCCGCCTGGACTATTGATGTAAATGTCAATATCCTTGCTTGGATCTTCCTTTTCTAGAAATAAGAGTTGAGCTACGACTGCATTTGCCACTTGATCGTCAATCTCTGTGCCTAAAAATATTATCCTATCCTTCAATAGGCGCGAATAGATGTCGTAAGCTCTTTCACCGTAAGCAGATTGCTCAATAACATAGGGGATGAAAAATGGCATATAAATCTCCTTTCATTATTATTCTAAAGTAAATTAAGTGTAAATTAAGCAAAATTTGCGATTCTGTTAATTAGCATTTTGTTCATCCTCGTAGAAAAAGCTAACTCTTTTAGCTAGAAAGTTAGCTACCTTTTCCTGCATAATGTCACTGCTTATATCCTCAATAAATTCCTCATTTTTTAGGAGCTTGGAAATTTGCGCCTTATTAAGACCGTACCTTTGAGCTAGAAATGCGATGTAACGTGAAAGCTCCTCTTTCTGCACGATGATTTTCTCCTGCTTGGCAACTTCACGAATTAATAGTTGCTTTCTAATTCTAAGAATAGCCAATGGCTTCAATTCTTCCCGATAGCTCAGAAGCGTTTTATTTTCCTTGCTTAGCATCTCTTCAAGGCTAGATTTTCTTTGGCGAAGTTTTCTATCCTGACTAGCAACTAGATAATCAACCTCTTCCTTGATAAGTTCCTCAGAAATTTGGACGTCCATTCTTTGAGCAACTTGTTCTAATACCTGTGATTCCTTATACCTCTCCTCCTCTCTTTCAACTTCTGCAAGCAAAGTTTCCTCAAGGTAGCTGTCAAACTCACGCATATCCTCCATCTTAAAATGAGAGCGGACAAACTCTAGGTTAAATTCTGGAACTATTCTCTCCTGAACGCTTTTAATCTTAATGTCAAATGTTAGTTTCTTTCCTGCCACCTTTTCCAAGAAGAAGTCTTCTGGCATTGTATATTGGAACTTAATGGACTGTCCAGCTTCTGCTCCAATTAGATTCTCATCATAACCGGGCAAGTTATCCTCTTGCCCGGTGATGTAAAAGACACCATCCTGCGCCAGCGGAGCTTCCACTTTGTTATCGGAGAAGTAAGTCTTCAAGTCGTAAACCACCGCATCTCCCATATTTAGCTTAGTCTTTTTTTCAACATACTTGGCAAATCTCTCCTGTAATCTATTCTTATATTCCTCCTTCATTTCTCTGCTGACTATTATTCTCTTAAGCGGGATTTTAATTGAGGAGAGGTCGGGCAAGACAACTTTGGGAATTATTGGTAAATCAAAGACGCACTCAAAGCTAGAGTTCTCAGTGGGAAGCTTGGTATCAAAAAAATCAACCGCCCTTTTTCTGAGTTCTAATTCTAAGGTGCTTAGTGATTCTCTCACTGCCCGCTCGCGTAGATTATCTCTCACTTCTTCTTCCAGCGCCTCTTGAGATACTCTTGAAAGAACGAGCCCCTTTGGAACCTTCCCTTTGCGAAATCCAGGAACGGTTATTCTTTTTGATATTTCACGCAAAGAAGATGCAAACTCCATTGCTACTTCTTCCTTCTCAAACGTGGCTTTGATACGCGCCTTTTCGTTCTCTTTTGATAGTATTTCAAGCTTCAAATGTCACTCCTTATATACAACCAGACTTAATCTTAATGAACCTTAAAAGCAACAAGCATTAAAGCGTGGCTTCTAATATTATATTCTTACCTAGATACTGATTTCTAATCCGGTTCTCGTGAAGTACTTTATAAGCTTATACCTATAGTTATGGTACTTATAAGCGAATGGTTAGGAAAGATTATTCTTTCTTATTGGTCAAGCAAAATGCTTAGGAAGTATTTTTATCAGCCTTCTATGCTAAAATCCAAGTAGGTTGCGCAAATATTACTCCTGTCTAAGTGTAGTTAAAAATCAAGAGTTATTGCCAAAGCTGTTCCACATTGTTTTGAAGTATGAAGGGCAGGATGAGATTAGCTGTTACCCTGGTCAATTCTTGATGCTTCGTTGCGACCCTACAGATCCATTTACATTTATGAGACCTATGTCCATTCTTTCCTGGTCAAAGGAGACAGGCGAGCTTGAGATTCTCTTTAAGGTTGTTGGCGAGCAAACCTCAAGGCTTGCGCAAGTTGCTATTGGTCAGCCTCTACCTGCAATTTTCCCCCTGGGTAAGGCATTCTCCCTGCCTGAGGATAGTAGGAAGGTTGTGTGCATTGCTGGTGGGACCGGGATACCGCCGATACTATATCTTGCGGAAGTGCTTTCACGGAGTGGGAAGGAACCGCCGAAAGTTTTCTTTGGTGCGAGAAGCCGAGCTGAACTAATTACTGAATTTCTCAAGAGGTGGGAAGCTGAATTTATTTTCGCAACCGATGATGGAAGTTACGGATACCGCGGAACTGTTGTTGACATATTCAAGAAGGCGCTCCCGGGCTTTGGCGACGAGCGTTTTTACGCATGCGGTCCTCTTCCAATGCTAAGAGCGTTAAAGCAAGTTATGCCCGTAACCCTGCAAAGCCAATGCGAAGTAAGCCTGGAGGAGATAATGGCATGTGGAATAGGCGCTTGCTATGGATGTGCTGTGGGTTACCAAGAGATTGGCATAGATAAAATGAAGCTTGTTTGCAGGGATGGTACAGTTTTTGACATGTCAAAGGTTGTCCTTAATTAACTTATGGTAGGCATTGAATATGAATACATTGGTGAGCTCAGCATAAATTCTGCTGAGGAGACCAAAAAGATTGGTGTAGCACTTGGCTTGATTTTACCTACACCCATTTTGCTCCTTCTCATTGGCGAGCTTGGTTGTGGAAAGACAACATTTGTTCAGGGCTTGGGTGAAGCTCTTGGCATTTCTAGCCCAATTACTAGTCCCGCATTTCTTTTAATGAAAGAGTATCTGGGAGTAAGAACATTAAGGCACATTGACCTTTACAAGGTTAGCGACGCAAAAGAAGTTGAAAAGGTGGGAATTGTGGAAGATTTGAGGGAAAACACCATTGTTGCGGTAGAATGGGGAACTAAGATAGATTTGAATTTAGACTTTCCCAAGCTTATCGTTGAGATTAAATTCGGTGATGGAGAGAACGATAGGGTTTTAGTTTTTAATTCTTGCGGATTAACTCAAGAGGATATTATCAGAATAAAAGATGCTTTGTGGAATCATTGACACATCCGGTCCCGTTATTGAATTAGGCTTTACTGAAGAGGCGAACCTATTAGTGGCGCATAGATACTCGCACACAAAAGAAAATGCTCAACACATAGCTTCTCTCTTTGATTGCTCGCTAAAAAATGTTCGGGAGCTGGGTATAAAGACTGATATCACTTATCTAGCGGTTGGTGTTGGACCTGGCTCTTTTATCGGGTCAAGAAGTGGTGTTGCCTTCGCTAACGGGTACGCAGTTGCCAGAGGGATTCCCATTATTCCCATTGGGTCGATGTGGAGCAGAGCGGTAGATATTCTCTTAAGGGGTTTCACTCCAATTGTCATTCGCAATGCTCATCGCAATTCATTTTACCTAGGGTATTATTCAAGGGAGCTGAAAACTGACCCACCAAATGGTGTTATCAGCGAGGCGGAATGCAATTTTCAAGAATGTATTAACTTCATATGCGAGAAGGCTCAAAGCGCGACAAACTCTGAGAAATTCGCAGTTTACACCGATAGTAAGAGCATATTTGATGAGGTTGTTCGAGTTTCAACTTATTCTAACGGGCAGATTTTTCTCGTTGACAGTATAGTTTCAATTCGTGGTATGGCTTATCTAGCTCAGAAATTGATTGCCGCAGGAAAAGAAGAATCATTTGCAGATGTGCTTTACCTTCGTCCCGCGATTTGAAAGTAATAGTGAGCTCTTTCACGGAAGTGCGAGTTCTCGGATAGAGTATCATTTAATACTTGTGGAAGAATTTTCTGAAAAATACTCTCGCCTTCTTAAAGAACGAAGAACGCTTCTTGTTCTTGGCCTAGACCCACACCTAAGCGTAATTAAGGAAGACTTCAAAGATGCTCTAGAGTTAAACGAAGAGATACTTTGCTTTCTAGCTTCTACATCACTTATTTACTATCTATCGGATGATAAAGTGATGCGTTTGTTGGATTTTCTCTATGCGGGGAAGGGGGATAAAGAGACATCGCAAAGCCTCGTGAATTTTCTAAGGTTTTGCGCTCTGGCAATATATTCACTCAAAGACGATGTTATAGGTGTAAAGTTCCAATCTGCCTGCTTTGAGAGACTCGGGGTGTATGGTAGTTACTGCCTATCGGTGCTAATGGAATTGGCGCGAAGGTTGGATTTGCTTGTGCTTTTTGATGGTAAGCGTGGTGATATTGAGATTACTTTGAGTACCTACGCTGAAGCCTACTTTTCTTCCGAGAATCTTCCCTTCTCCATGGAGGCTGACGCTATAACGTTAAATCCATTCATAGGCATAGACACTTGGAATGCGCTCATCCCCTATTTGAAAAACGGGAAACAAGTATTCTTTATTGCTTATCCCAGTTCGCCATCCGCATCTGACTTTGCAGAAGCATTAGTTTGCGGAACTCCCATTTATATGTTCCTAGCATCTTCAGCACGAGACATTCTAATAAAGAATCGCCTTGATTCAATAAAACCTTCCCCTATAGGTTTTGTGATAGGCGCAAATAAGCCAGAGGTAGCAATTAGTATTCGCTCAGCTATGCCTGATGCTCTCTTTTTAGTTCCAGGGATTGGAGCCCAGGGCGTTAAACTGGCTGATGTAGCATACACTTTTACCAGCGGAAGCAAACTTGCTCTATTTCCCATATCCCGAGCCCTTTTATACTCCTACAAAACTAAAACATTAAAGGGAGTTGACGGTAGGCAATATCAAGAAATCATTACCACTTCGGTTAAGGATACCGCTCTACTTTTCAACACCGAATTAAGGTCAACGATTGAGCTTTAGCTACAAGGGATGAGTTGGAACAATTTCATAACTTGAGAATATTTTCTAGCAATACTACCTGAACTAGAGTAATTGACCTTAGCGCAATCTCTCACTTTTCTGCTTTTTCCTTCGTTCATCAAAGACTAACCGAATATGGGTACCGGTGAAATCAAAATGCCTGCGAATGACATTTTCAAGAAAATTCCGATAAGCCTTTCTTAGAAGTCTTCTTTCATTAACCTTTAACTTAAATGTAGGCGGGGCGGTACTGACTTGTTCGGCTGAATAAATCTTTAGCGTTTTATTTTTCACGATGGGGGGTGGGGTGATGGCTATCTCCTCCTTCAAAACATCCCATAGCACCGAGTTATTAATGTTTCTTTTATAGTTCTTGCTCACGCGAATAATCTGAGAGAAGAGCTCCGAGATACCGGTTTTCTCTTTAGCGCTCATAAAAACTATAGGCGCAAAGGCGAGCCTTCTTAGCTCTGAATAGACGTGATTACTCATAAGTTCTCTATTGGCACGTTTATTTTCAAACAAGTCCCACTTATTCACTATGATAATCACAGACTTGGCTTTAGCCTCAATTCTCTTGGCAACCCTTTTGTCCATCTCCTCGACTCCCCTTTGGGCATCCAGCATAAGAAGGCAAACTTGCGCTTCACCAAGTGCTTTTTGACTCCTAGCGTAGGAGTAAAACTCAACGTCATCCATTTTTGAGACCTTCATCAATCCTGCGGTATCTGTAAAAGTGAAGTTAATTCCTTTATAAATAACCTCCTGACTTATTGCATCTCTCGTAGTTCCGGGTATTTCTGAGATTAGGACTTTGTCCTCTTGCAGGATGGTATTTAACAGACTAGATTTACCAACATTTCGCTTTCCAAAGATGGCAACCCTTATATGTTCTTGAATACTTGAGGTAGGGGTTTCACTCTCTAGCTTACAAAATTTAGCCCCTACGAGCCTTGCGGAAGGAAATTCTTTCCAATTGATGTTTTCCACGATGAGGTCGCAGAGCTCGGAAATATTTCTTCCTGAGAGCGCTGAAATGAATACCATTTTTTCAAAACCTAGGGAACGAAATTCTTCTGCCATAACTTCAAAGTTAGAACTATCCACTTTATTCACCGCAAGGATAATCGGCTTTCTTAGCTTGAAAAGCAACTTCCTTAGCTCAAGCTCTTCCTTGGTAACTCCGCTTCGGACATCTGTGAGAAAAACTATGAGGTCGGACTTCTTTGCAGTTTCCCAAGCTTTCCTGGATACAAGGGCGCGCAGTACATCCTCGCTTTCTTCTCCCAGTCCACCGGTATCTTGTAATAAGAAACGATAGCTGTTCCACTCACATTCAGCAGAGATTACATCCCGCGTTACTCCTCTGGTTTCATCCACAATGGCTATTCTCTGTTCCGCCAGACGGTTAAAGAGCGTGCTTTTTCCTACATTCGGGCGCCCCAAAATGACTACTATCGGCTTTTTATTTTTATCTTCCACTTTATTTAATCTTATCCCAAGTGGAATTTACCGAGACATTGTTAATTTAACTATCAGACATAGCAGGTTTTATTCACTAGATTGGTTATTAAGTAAACGTGTTGGAAACTGAGATTGGTAAATGGCGCGCCAGCTCAAAATATATTAATCAGGTGATGTAAAACACAATAAATTAGAATAAATTTTGATACTATAATATGTAGGCGTGCTACAGCCTCCCTTTAATGCCTACTCCTTCAGCAGCCTGAGCCGCAAAAGAGCGGCTCATTTTCCTTTTATACTCGCGATGGAATCAATTCGCCGATAAATTCTCTATCCCGCAACTCTTTCAACTTAACGTATGCAAACGAGGAAAGGTGAGCGTGATTTAATACTTGAAAGTGCACCCTTTGATAGGCTTCACCGTAACCAGAAAGTGTTGTTTGGCTAATTCTTTTCTCCTCTTTCTTTTCAGGTTGCGTATTCGGGAGTTTGACAGGAAGTCCTTCAAATGATCCATCTCGTCTTTCGGGAATAACTTCCGCTCTTCTATCTAGGAAGCGCTTTAATGAATCTCTTGCTACTTCTCTGGAAAGCTCAAAGAGTCTTGCCTCTCTATCGGAAACTATTTTGCCGTTCAGTCTTTGGCTAAAGGCGGATAAAGTTCCAGGCCGTTCTGAGTAGGGGAAGATGTGGACTCTCTCGAAAGCGCATTCTCTTACCACCTTTAGGGTTTCCTGAAAATCCTCCTCGGTTTCAGTGGGATATCCAACCATAATATCAGCACTTACTGCACCGTAAGGATACTTTCGTCTGAAGCTATCAACGATTTTCAAATACTTTCTCACATCATATTTTCTTCGCATATCAGCTAGCACACGGTTCGAACCTGATTGGAGTGGCAAATGAAGGTGGGGACACATTTTAGGATGCCCAAATAAATTTAAGATATTTTCGTTTACGTGCTCTGGTTCAATTGAAGAAAGCCTTACCCTGAATCTATTTCTGCTTTCTTGAAGAATTCTCGCAAGAAGCTCTGCCAATGAAAACCCATACTTAGGCTCTCTATAAAGACCCACGTTTACTCCTGTGACTACTATTTCCGCAGTGCCTAAAGTTGTTGTAAGTTCAACCTCATTGAGAATAGCCTTTATATTCTTGCTTTCGAGGCTTCTTGTTTGCGGAATGATGCAAAAAGAGCAACCCGAGTTACAACCATCCTGAACCTTCAAAAAGTAGCGGGCTCTTGGGGGATTGAAGTATTTACACTCATTTTGAGGCTCTCTACTCGCTTCCCTTGATGGGAGATTTACTCTAACATTATGACCCATCTCACGAAGAATCTCTAAAGCTCTCTTAGGGACTGAGGATATATCGCCAACGATGTGAATCGAAAGTTGGGAAAACTTAGGAAGAGTGTTCTTACCTCTAGCACCGCAGCCGGTCAAAATTATCTCAGCATTTTGATGTTTTCGTCTAACTTTAGAGATAAATCTTCTCGCTTCCGCCTCAGCCTCGTTGGTTACTACACAGGAATTGACGATTATTACCGCGTAATTATCTCTGTTCTCAAAATTCTTGTGCTCTTCCGCTAACGAGACGAATATGCCATATTGGTGCAAGCCACGCGCTATTTCAACACTATCAGCGTAGTTTGTTTTGCATCCGAATGTCTTTATTAAAATTCTCAATCCGCCATTAATTTTACCTTTATTAGTATTCTTCTATTGGGTTCTTTATAAAGAATGCGACTTAATTTTTTGAAGAGAGCACGCAAGATATATCAAAGAAGAAGGAAAAGGAAACGAGCTTTAAGGTATGCCTTCCGTTGCGCCTAAAGGACGAGTAACTCTTCCCTATCGCGAGATATTACTCTATCAGAGATGGAAGAGCCATCGGGAACAGTTGTTCCAGCATCAACTATAACGTTTGAGAGGTGGCAATCTTTACCCACCTCCGCATAGGGCAAAAGGATGACGTTTTGCAATCGTGAACCAGTTCCGACCAGGCATCCTCGCATTGCTATTACTCTGTGGAATAGATCGCAACCCTTACAAATATTAGCTTGAGAATGAATATAAATGAAATCCTTAAATAGAGCAAAGTTGTCTCTCTCGCCAAAAAACATTTTCCTACCAGTTGTTAGCCAATAACCAAGAATATCAAACTGAGTAAAGAAGAAGCTGTTTAGCGTCCCCACATCTCGCCAAAATCCAGAATGCTTAAAAGAGTAGAGTTTACCCTTTTCGGCTAGCTCGGGAAATACGGTTGTCTCAAGAGCAAACTCGCCTTGCTGATGAAGTATGCTTTCAACAGCATCTTTTTCCAATATGTAAACACCGCCATTTATAAACGCGGTTTGGTTTGCGTTAACCTCCTCTTTTTCGCGGAAGGAGGAAACGATTCCGCTTTCATCAATTTCTAAAACGCCAAACCCTCTATGGTTCTTGATTTCGCATCCCAAAATTGTTGTGTGGTTATACTTCTTGTATGCCTTTAGAAAATTTTTAGGCGACATATCAGTTACTACGTCGCCATTCATAACGAGTAGCGGTGCCTGAAGGGCATAGGTATTGATAGCTTTGGCTACCGCTCCCCCTGTGCCCATTGGCTCAGCCTCCTCGGAAAACTCAATTTTCTCGTTCGCAAATTTATATGGAGATTTCACTGCGCCACTTTTGTCGTTAAATATTGCTTGCTTAATTTTGTCTACCAGATGTCCGCCAGCAATTACGACTCTCTCACATCCGAATTCTTTTGCTAACGCCATTGGGTAATTGATGAGGGGCACATCAAGTAGTGGTATACAACTCTTCGGTGTGCTGAGTGTGAGGGGAAAGAGTCTTGTTCCAAGCCCTCCAGCAATTATAATTGCGTCCACTGCGTCATTTTATCATAGGTAATCGCACTCAACTATCTTTATCCCATCAATAAATTTCTCTGCTGGTTGAGGTTCTAAGCTAAGGGAAATTTGTCTACATCAAGTTAATCTTATACTTTAATTGGGGAATTCCATTTAATGTTACTTCGGTTTTGATGAAGTTAACTGATCTATGGTTTACCGCCCACCTGCAGAATCGTTCAAAGAGCTTGTTCATAACTGTATCAGCTATTGGCCAGTTCCACACTATGGAAATTCGCTTTTTCTCCGCCTCAGCTAGAACATTTTCCATTACAAATTGTAGGTAACCTTCACCGCGATGTAGTGGAGTCAAATACATATCTCTAATTCTAAGAACTCTTCCCGTATCGTCGCTTTCCTCTGAAGTATTTGCCTGAAGGAACTCGGTCATTATAAAACCGCACACTTCACCTTCATGCTCAAGGAAGAACGCGGAGTGATTCTCCTTCCCTCCGAGATACATATTTACCTCTTGTTGTATCTGCCTATCTTTGTATAGTTCTGGGTAGCGTGTTAACTCCGCAAGCTCTATCCTATATTCATTCCATAGTGAGAGAAGCTTATTTTTCTCTTGCTTTTCCACTGCTCGTAGGGTCATAACTTTGCGAATCTCAATATCCATCCATTTTCCCACCTTCCTTTAATAGTTTATCGCAAGTTTTGCTCTCTGAGGGATAGGAACGAGGATTTATTTCAAATTCTCGCTAGTTATTTTTGTAATGCAAACTAAATATGATTAATTGAGTATGAGAAAGTTCGTTACTATATACTAAAATAGAAGCGAGTAACAGGTATTCCTTGTAAAAGTAACTTAAGGAGGAAGGAAATGAAAAGTGGACTACCAAGAGTCCCTCAACCTATAAATGAGCCTGTGAAAACTTACGCTCCGGGAAGCAGCGAGCGAGCTCAGTTGAAATCAAAGCTTGCGGAGATGCTCTCCACTGAAATTGAAATCCCACTCATAATTGGTGGCAAGGAAATTTATACGGGAAATCTAGGTGAGTGCATCGCTCCCCATGATAAATCGCGGGTACTAGCGAGGTTTCATAAAGCCTCGGAGGAACATATTCAAATGGCAATTGATTCAGCTTTGGGGGCTTGGAATGAGTGGTCGCGGACCCCTTGGGAGGAGAGAGCTTCTATTTTTCTCAAGTGTGCACAGCTTCTAGCGGAAGAATGGCGGATGACCCTGAACGCCGCAACTATGTTAGGCCAATCCAAGAACGTGTTTCAGGCGGAGATTGATAGCGCCTGTGAATTAATTGACTTCTGGAGATTCAATCCATTTTACGCTCAGCAAATCTACTCCGAACAGCCGATGTACTCTCCCACAGGCACTTGGAACTACGTGGAACAGCGTGCATTAGAAGGCTTCGTCTTTGCGGTTACGCCGTTCAATTTTACTTCCATTGCGGGAAACCTGCCGACTGCTCCAGCCCTTATGGGAAATACGGTCGTTTGGAAGCCTGCGTCAACCGCTGTATACTCCGCATTCTACCTAATGAAGTTATGGGAAACTGCAGGAATTCCACCAGGGGTGATCAATATGATTTTAGGCTCTGGAGCTGATATTGGCGACAAGGTCCTGGTTAACCAAAGTCTTGCTGGAGTTCACTTTACCGGTTCCACATCCACATTTCAAAGGATGTGGGAGACAATTGGTGCAAACATCAAGAATTATCGCGCATATCCGAGGATTGTTGGTGAAACTGGGGGTAAGGATTTCATCTTTGCCCATTCATCGGCAGATATTGACGCTTTAGCCACTGCCCTTACGAGAGGAGCCTTCGAGTATCAGGGGCAGAAGTGTTCAGCAGCCAGTCGCGCATACATTCCTAATTCCATCTGGCAAAAGCTAAAGGAAGTTTTCTTTGACCAAATATCAAGCATAAAAATGGGCGATGTTACCGACTTTTCCTGTTTTATGAATGCTCTTATTGATAAAGCCTCCTTTGACAAAATTGTCAGCTATCTCAAGTTTGTGAAGAGTTCAGCTGATGCAGAAATCTTGATAGGTGGAAATTACGACGAGTCTATAGGCTACTTTATTGAACCTACGGTTATTTTGGCTAAAGATCCGTTCTTTAGGACAATGTGCGAGGAAATTTTCGGTCCAGTTCTCACAATTTACCTTTACGCTGATAAGGATTATGAGGATGTTCTAAGGCTCTGCGATAGGACAAGCCCTTATGGTTTAACCGGCTCTATTTTTGCGAATGATAGGCGTGCTATATCAATGGCGCAAGAGGTGCTGACCCATTCCGCCGGGAACTTCTACATAAACGACAAGCCCACTGGCGCAGTTGTTGGCCAACAACCTTTTGGCGGAGGTAGAGCTAGTGGAACTAATGATAAGGCGGGAAGCCCTCTAAACTTGCTAAGATGGGTTAGCCAAAGGGCTATCAAGGAGACCTTTAATCCTCCCAAAGATTACCGCTATCCCTTTATGGCTGAACCGTAGCAAAGTTATTAGCAGTGCATTTTAATTTCGTGGATCTTTTATCTAAGTGAGTCAGCGAACTTTTCTCTCTCACTTGTTTTGTAATTCTTGTTAAATAGCATTTTTTAGCCTTATCAGCTCTTTACCGATGTCTATTTCTTGAATGAATGCACGATAATTTCCACTACCTCCGCTGATTAGTCCAATAACGCTTTCAGGCTCAAGCATCGCAATAAAAGTTCCCGCATCCTTCCATCCCTCCTGTTCATACCTCTTGTATGCTGAGAGCTTTAAGATGATGGCTAAGAACTCTTTATCAGGTTGAATTGTTATGCCTAACTCTCTGGTGACAAAGTCAGTGTTTATATCATTTGCAGAATAGTTGAAACTTAAAGCCCCAAAAACAAAGATTGCGTCATAGGGTAGATTTGCGCCATGGGTTGAGAGAGGTCTTATGGTTGAAGCAAGGCTAGGAACAGTACTAACGAGCCTTCCCTCATCGGTTAAGCTTCTTAGTTTTGTTAGGTCCTCTTGGCTTAAGTTATTTATGTTTTCGTCTACATTTTGTTTGAGCTCCACCTTTGGGACTTGGTAATATTCCATTACTAACTTAAACGCAAATGGAAGTACTCCTAAACTAACAATCAGAAAAGTCAGCAGGATTACCGAAACCATCACTATGGCGGGAGGTTTTGCTGAATTTGCCTTCAAAGAACATTCATCTCCCTTTGTTTAACTCTTCGCAGGCTAGCTAACTTTCGTTATCCTCTGCTAAAGGACTAACATAAATTAGTATTAACTCCAACTTTTCCCCGCTGTCAGGAAACTGAATCGTCCCTTCAATGGTTTTTGTTGCTGGATTTAGTTTTGCATTAACATAGAACGGATGATTACTGTTAGGTGCAACTATAAACCCTATACTATCAAGAAAAATGCTTCCCCTGCCTCCAACCGGTTCTACATTTTCATCTCCCAGGTAGGAAAGTTTGCAGAGAAACTGCCCATTAGGGTTGAGGGGAAATATTTCTAATCTTGCTGGTAACCTTTCATCCTTACTCAATATAAAACCCTCGTAGACGCCAGTTGGTTCAAACTGATCTTTTGGAAGATTAACAGAGGAACTTCCGCACGAGTTCAAGATACTTAGACTTAATAACACGCTCAAGAATAAAACCATGCTCTTTGTTATGGCTAGCACTCTTCAAATTATATCAACTTAAGAAGCTTTTCGCTTAAGCAATTTAGAGATTGATCCGCAGTGATAAAATAGGGTAGGTTGTTCTTCGCCAATAATAAGGGATAAGGAGGCAGAAATTGGAAGAAGCGATTTTTGGTCGGTTAGTTACAGCGGTGGTTACTCCCTTTACAAGTGACGGGAAGATTGACTTTCCCGCTGTTGAATCGCTCATTTATCACCTTGTGAATTCTGGAACAGAGGCAATAGTTATTGCTGGAACAACTGGTGAGGGAGCGACTCTTTCCTATGAGGAGAAGGTGGAGCTTTTTAAGTTTTACCGCGACAAGACTCCTCAGGGTATAAAGCTAATTGCCAATACGGGTACCAACGATACATCTTACTCAGTGAAGTTAACCGAGGAAGCTGAGACTTTGGGGATGGATGGTATTATGGCTGTTTACCCCTACTACAATAAGCCTAATGCTGAAGGGCAAGTTAGGCACTTCCGAACAATTGCTCAGGCAACAAAGCTTCCAATTATGCTTTACAACGTCCCCTCGAGAACCGGTGGTGGTATGACATTAGAGGCGATAATCAACCTTTCACAAGTTACGAATATTCGCGCTATTAAGGAGGCGAGCGGGAATCTTGAATTCGTATCTTCCATCATTAAATACTCAAATGGCAATCTTCAGCTCTACTCGGGTGACGATAGTCTCACCCTGCCAATACTCGCAGTTGGTGGTGTGGGGGTTGTGAGCGTGGCGTCGCACCTTGTAGGCGATAAAATTCGGAAAATGATATCTCTTTTCTTTTCAGGTAAGGTTGATGAAGCGAGAGCTATTCACCACGAACTGCTTGGTATTTACAAAGTATTGTTCTTGACCACGAACCCAATTCCAGTGAAAACTGCACTTTCACTGCTTGGAATGATGAGCGAGAACTTTAGGCTTCCACTCACGCCAGCGTCATCTGAACTTAAAAAGGAGTTAATCTCTATAATGAGTATGTACGACCTCTTTCCGGGTATCCCTCAGGCGTAAGGATGTTAGTATGTGAGGTGAATTTGTTTTGTCAATGTATGGAGAACTAATTGAAGAACTTGCAGAAGCAATAAGGATTTGTAGGAAATGCCCCCTTGGGGAATTGAGAAAGAATGCAGTTCCTGGGGAGGGAAGTGTTCGGGCAAAGGTAATGTTCGTTGGGGAAGCACCAGGTGAGGAGGAGGACAATCAAGGAAGACCCTTCGTAGGTAGAGCAGGACAACTTCTTAGGCAACTAATAGCGCACATTCAGCTTGAGGAGGGTGAATACTATATTGGCAACGTTTTGAAGTGTAGGCCTCCGGAGAATAGAAATCCATTGCCCCTTGAGATTGAGGCATGCAAGCCTTATCTTTTTTCTCAAATAGCACTTATAAAGCCATTGCTAATAGTGCCCTTGGGAAATTTTGGACTTCAGGTTCTCGTAGGTCCTAAGTTGACGATAGCACGGGCGCGTGGCAAACTGTTCTCCAAAGATGGAATGCATTTCTTTCCAACCTATCATCCAGCTGCGGTTCTGCGTGGTAGCGCTCGTTTGAGGCAAACGCTTGTAGAGGATTTTGAGGAGATTCCGAAATTACTAATTGAGCTTGGCATATGATAACCACAATTCTTTTTGATCTCGGCGGGACACTATGGGACGATTACCCATCCGTGCTCGCCTCATGGGATGATATTAGGATTGAGTTAACTGAGGTTGGCATTACTTACACTGATAAGGGTTTCAGAGACCTTGTTGAGTTCTGCATAAATGCATACTCTCCAAGCCTCACGCGCGCCATCATATGGCAAGCGGTGAAAGGTGATTACAAGCTGTATCAAAAGATTTTAAGAAAGGTTATTGCTAAACTCAAGAAGCGGATGCGTGAGGAGTTTTTCAAATACAACAAGCTTTACGCTGGAGTTATCCCTCTACTTGATGAGCTAAAAGGGAGGTATCTGCTTGGAGTTGCTAGCAACAACTTATCCGAGGCGCGAGAGTGGTTAGATAACTTTGCTCTTTCGGATTACTTTGCGAGCATCACATTATCCGAGGAAGTCTGGCTTTTTAAGCCTGATACTCGTTTTTATCTATACATATTGGATAAGCTCGGCGCAAAAGCTGAGGAAACGATGATGGTTGGCGATAGGCTTGATAATGATATATTTCCAGCGAACCGACTTGGGATGACTACGGTAAGAGTAGTAAGCGAGCCGTTCCGCATCCAAAAGCCTCGTTATCACGCGGATGAACCGGACTTTACGATAAAAAACGTCTCCATGCTTCCGCAGGTGCTAAAACTCCTAAATGCAGGACTGAGTCCTAAAACTGCTTTGATTGACTAAGCTTTGGAGATTATCCCTTTCCGATTCAGGTTAAATTCAATTTGCCATCCAATTTCACGGGCATTATATGCGAGCTGAAATCATTTGTATAATGAGCATTGTGGAAGAAATTAGGTTTGGGACCGACGGTTGGCGTGGGATTATTGGTTTTGATCTAACCTTCAATAAACTTATTGCAATCTCTGAAGCCATAAGACTTTTTCTTTGCGAAAACAAGCTCGATGGAAAACCCATCGTCCTTTCTCACGATACGAGGTTTCTTGCTCCTGAGTTTTGCGCGCAGATCGCTAACTATCTATCTTCGAAGGGCTGTGAAGTTTGCCTCTTGGAAGGATATACACCTACACCGGTTACAGCTTTTGCGGTTTTGCACTTAAAGGCAAGCGGGGCAATAGCTTTGACCGCTTCACACAATCCTTACTACTATCTCGGAGTAAAATTCATTCCTCATTTTGGTGGTCCTGCGGAATCAGATACCACTGGTAGAATCTCGGAAATTGTCAATTCTCTTCTTATGGAAAACTTTACTGCGCCAGAACTTCCCGATGTATATAAGGGTAAGCGACTCAACCTCAAAGAAGAGTACTTCAATCAACTGGAAAAGCTCGTAAATGGCGCTATCATTAAATCCCTTCACGCGCGGGTTCTATACTCGCCATTTTATGGCTGCGGGCAGGGATACGTTTCTGGTTTCTTAAATCGCTTTGGTGTCGAGGTCCGAAGGCTTCATCTGGGGAGGGATGTGCAATTTGGCGGATTTCTACCTGATCCTTCTCCGAAGAATATGAAGCTTCTACTGCCCTTTCTCCGTGAAGAGGGGCTAGAGCTAGGCGTGGCGACTGACGGCGATGCAGACCGTTTCGCAATCATAACGCAAGAAGGGCAGTACTTTAGCGTCAATCAAATTCTCCCTCTCCTTGCTGATTTTCTCATCACCACTAGACGGGCAGAGGGAAGTTTAGCAAGGACAATCGTTACTAGCCATCTCTTGGATGATGTGGCTAAGGAGCATCATGTAGAACTATTGGAGACTCCAGTTGGTTTCAAGTATGTGGGTAAATGCCTAAGAGAAGGGGCATTGATCGGGGGAGAAGAGAGTGGCGGAATGTCTATAAAGGGTCACGTTCCAGAAAAAGACGGCATCCTCTCGATACTACTTACGCTTGAAATGATTGCTACCAGTGGTATGAAATTGCTTGAGCTATATGAAAATCTTACAAGGAGGAGTAATCACTACCATTATGAGCGAATTGATATAAGGTTAACTGAGGAAGAAGCTAACAATCTACTTCATAAAGTTGAAGGATTTTCCGAAGGGAGTTCAGCCTTTGGTGAAAGAATCTCGTCGGTGAACTCTATTGACGGGTATAAAATCTTACTTGCTTCAGGGTCTTGGGTTGTCTTCAGAAAAAGTGGTACTGAGAACGTGGTTAGAGTTTACTTTGAAGCGAAGAATGAAGCTTCCTTTAAGCGCTTAAAAAATGAACTTAAACGATTCTTAAAAGAGAGTGTTCCAGGTAAAGGAGCGCATAATTTTTATTAAATAGATCATCCGCTTCAAATGTTGCAAGAATCATCAATAGAGGTAAGTGTAATTCCTGAGGCGAAACCACTTGTGGAGGTGAAGGGTCTTGCTGTTGAGATTGACACGGGTGAAAAACGCATATACGCGGTAAATGGCGTCAGCTTTAATGTCTACAAAGGAGAGGTTGTAGCACTAGTTGGTGAAAGTGGATGCGGGAAGAGCTTAACCGCATTGTCCATATTGGGGCTAACGCGTGAAATTCCTGGGGCAAGAGTGATGGGTAACATCTATTTCCGAAAGCCTAATGACACAAGTCCATGTCTAACTCTAGGCGAGAGGAAAAATATTAAGAAATCGCCCCGTAATTCTAACAATAGTGAATATAATGAGTTATATAGCGAAGTTGATATCCTTTCCGCTCCTTTGTCAAGCGTTCATAAACTTCGTGGTAGCGAGATAAGTATAATCTTTCAAGACCCGGTTTCTTCGCTGAATCCTGTAATTACCATTGGCAAACAGCTCATAGAACCGCTAGTTTTACATAGACGTATGACTAAGAGGGATGCTCGTGAGGAAGCCATTCGTCTTCTGAGGGTTGTAGGAATTGAAGAACCTCTTTACCGCTTCAACCAATATCCCTACCAACTTTCCGGTGGAATGTGTCAGAGAGTAATGATTGCGATGGCTCTTGCTGGAAATCCTTCTCTCATAATTGGCGATGAGCCAACTACCGCTTTGGATGTGACAATTCAGGCTCAAATCCTTGACCTCTTAATGAAAGTGTCAACAGACTTTCGGACTGCGGTATTACTCATAACGCACAATCTAGCAATTGTTGCTGGAACTGCAAAGCGAGTCATTGTTATGTATGCTGGGAAAATTGTTGAGGAAACGGGTAGCGTGGAATTCTTCCAAGAACCACACCATCCATACTCACGGGCTCTCCTTCAAAGCCTTCCCAGGATTGATAAAAAGAGCGACCTTATTTCAATTCCGGGTCAGCCTCCAGATGGAAGTGAGCCGGTGAGGTTTTGTCCCTACGCCCCTCGCTGCGAACGAGCAAAAGATATCTGCTGGCAGAAAATGCCAGAACTGGAAAAGGTTGGTGAATCTTTAACTGCCTGCTTCTTTCCCTACTAAGTCCGCCTTCTCTAATGGAAACGTCAGCATCAAGGCGGAAGTTCAAGATTCTTGGATTTATCAAAATCTATGCTTTCTTCTACTTAATGCTCGCTATTTATCACTAAAAGTATCAGTTCTCTTCTAAAGCAAGATGAAACCCCACCAATAAATAATGCTCCCCAAGCTAGTTAAAACATAGAACCTTCAGGGCGTTGTTTGAGTTTCCTCCGACAAGAAGGACTCTAAAGGAATCAAGCATAGACGAACAAGACGGTCTCGCAATCCGCTCTTTCTCGCCTAGGGGTGGCAGAGGGCTTTATCAAATGGGGATTGCTCCTGTGAGTCGGAGCTAGCACGTAAGCTCTGGGTCTACCGTGCTCGTGTGACCCAGGTGTTGCGGATACTCAACCTCGCCCCGGAAGCGCTGAATGCCATCGCCGGCCTTGGCGATCCCCTTCCCTCGCCCATCGTAACCGAAAGGCGG
>JBBIRS010000006.1:0-119457 GCA_037441675.1 Planctomycetales bacterium
CAGTATTTTGTGCTGGATAAGACTGGAACCTTAACCAAAGGAAAGCCTGAGGTGGTTAATGTTATTCCACTAAACGGTTTTGATGAGAGGTCAGTTATCCAGATTTCCGCATCCGTGGAAAGAGGAAGTGAACATCCCCTTGGGGAGGCTATTGTTGAATATGCAGAGAAGCTTGATATACCTACCCTTGAGGTGAAAAGCTTTGACTCAATTACGGGAAAGGGAGTAAAGGCAGATGTGAATGGCAGGCAAGCTTATCTGGGTAACGTGAGGCTATTAAGCGAAATTGGAGTTTCAACTGCGGATGCTTCGGAGAAGATGACAGAGCTTCAGGAAAAGGGGCAATCACCCGTGCTTTTAAGCGTTGATGGTCAACTAGCGGGAATTATTTCCATTGCGGATACACTAAAGGAAAGCACAAAACCAGCAATTCAAGAGCTTCATAAGATGGGCAGAAAAGTCATAATGCTGACTGGAGATAACGAACGGACCGCCAAAGCAATTGCGAGAGAGCTTGGGATTGATGAAGTTCTTGCAGAAGTTCTGCCTCAGGACAAAGCAAACAAGATTAAGGAGCTACAGGCGCAGGGTGGGGTAGTCGCAATGGTTGGAGATGGCATAAACGACGCTCCCGCTCTAGCGCAAGCTCATATCGGAATTGCGATGGGCACTGGAACTGATGTTGCAATGGAGAGCGCGGGTGTTACCCTTATGCGTGGCGACTTGAGAAGTATCCCGCAGGCAATAAAACTTTCTCAGCTCACGATGCGAAAAATCAAGCAGAACCTTTTCTGGGCGTATATCTACAATTCCCTTGGCATTCCCATCGCTGCAGGCGTTCTTTATCCTTTCTTTGGATGGCTGTTATCGCCTATTATTGCATCCGCTGCTATGGCGATAAGTAGTCTAAGTGTTGTAGGTAATAGTAGACTTCTGCAAAGAGTTAAGCTCTGATAGACAGTCGTCTGTTTTGACAAGTTTTAATTACAAAGGAGGAATTGGGATGAAACTAAATCTTTCTGCGCTAGCGTTTTCGTGTAGTGTTGCCTTCGGATTGTGCATTTTCATCTTGGGACTTCTCGCCTGTTTTTAGGGCATTGGCGTGCTAATGGTGGAGATGTTTGGTAGCTTGTAGCGCGGGTATTGCCAAAGTGTTAAAGGCTCGTTTATCGGGGCAATGTAGGCATTCGTGGATGCGTTTATATTTCTTTAATGTTGACTGAAAGCGGAGGGTATCTTCACAGGTCTTTTTTAATAGCAAGAGTAGGAAAAGCGGGTAGTTTAGACTTTTCTTATGTCCTGCTATAAGGAGAATAACAATTTTACTTGTTTTGAAGCGCTCACTTGGATGAGGAATTTATCAAAGCATCCGAGGCACTTAAAATGATTAAAACAGTGTACTTATCACCTACGAATTTCGCAAGTTCTTCATTCCCCAATCGGACTAAATCAGTAACAATACCATTATGATTCAGATGGTTTTTCATTGTGAGGTTAACCTCATCTTCGGGGGCAAGCACAGGCACGTAAACTCCGAAAGTGCTAATAACGTCTAGGGCGAATCTTCTAAGGGCAGGTAAATCACTTCCTTTAACACCAACCACGAGGGTAGAAGAGAGCTGTGCAGGGAATATAACTTCAATTCTTTGTGCCCGTCCGGGTAAAGCTTTTCCGCCTTTATCTTCAGCGACCCTCATCCTCACGCCATCTAAGATACCAGTATTCACAAGCAGGCTTTCAACCAGACTTTCTGGTACTTTTCCTTCTTGATACTTTGACAGAAGGCGTAAGACAAGGCTTTCAGCCTTTAACTCTTGGAGGTTGAGAACAAAAAGGGGCCGGGAGAATGATCCGCGTTCAATTGATGGTTCAGATACTTTCCTCCCACCAGTAACCGCTTGAAAATTCTCGGGATTCGCATTCGTTTCATATGTGGCTATGAAAATCCATCGCTGGAAAACATAGCTCCGATAAGCCTTAATTCCAAATATTACACCTAGAAGAACAATTACAATAGCGCAAAAAGTTGCTAAGATAGCGGGGACGTTCAAATTTAGTTCTGGTTTAATTTCACCCGCTTTGATTCTGCGCAATAACTCTTCTCTAAAATCTGAGCTCACCGAGTGAACAGTTGGAAAATGCTTAAGGTAAAAGCGGATTCTCCGTTCGTAATTGTATTCTTTGAGACATCGTTTGCAATTTGTCCTATGAGCTTCAAAATCAGCTCGCACGGAATCTGTTAGTTCACCATCTAACGCATCCGAAATTAATTTCTTAAACTGTTGACAATTCATATTTTCAAATGCTCACCCTTTTTCTAATCAATTGTCTAGCACGATTTAACCTGCTTTTTACAGTACCAATGCTCACCCCCACAATCCTTGCTATTTCGCTATAGCTTAGTCCGTCAACATCCCGCATTAGTATCAGCTCCCTATACTTGGGAGGAAGACTGCGAACAACCGCCATAACCTCGCTTACTATTACTTGATGTTCCATTGCTTGCATTGGGTCATCAATCTCTTTGATTACCTTGCTAATCGTTTCGAAGGGTTGTGGCTGTTTCCTATCATCATCAACATCAATCCGCAAGGATTGTAGAAAAAACCTGAAAAAAGAACCTTTGCTTTTACGGTAGGTTCTGATGCAATTAAGAGCGATTCGGTAAAGCCAAGTTTCCAATGAAGCTTCTCCGCGAAACTTATGAATGGAACGGAAAACCCTGATAAAAACTTCTTGAGCGAGATCTTCTACCTCGTCCTTTGCCCCTAAATGTTGGTAGATAATATTGAAGATGAACTTCTCATATCTATGAACAAATTCATCAAAGGCTTCTAATTCCCCAGCTTTACATCGTGCTAGAAGATCTGGTGTGTCATCCAACCCAAGCGATCGGGTATGACTCCTCCTAGTTCTATTGCTATCCGAAGAGGATAATCCCTCATCTTTACGTCTAGATGAGCCATCGGAGGAGGGTAGACCTTCATCCACCACTGCCCGACACCTCTTTAGACTCATTAGAGTTCATTTTGTTCCAAATCTAACTAGAATTATAACCGATAACCAACAAGGTTTCACAATAAAAGGATTTGCCACCCCAAGATAGCTCCAAAGCCGTTTTTTGAATAAAGAGGCATTGGAAGAATTTCTTTGTCATTTCGTAATATTTTTTAGAAACGTTATACTGAGTATAAGTATTACACTCACCGTAAAACTTAAAATAGACTATTTACATTAGCTAGAAATAGTGTATAATTATAATTATAATTTGCGTGGAGGAAGGATACCTTTCTTGGGATTCCTTACCATCAGCGAAGAATGGAACTAATTATGGCATTACGTATAAGGTTAATGCGATTTGGGAAAAAGCACCAAAGCTCCTTTAGGGTAATTGTAAAGGAGCAGAGATCTCCGCGTCAGGGCGAATATCTAGAACAGCTAGGTATTTACAATCCAAAAACTGATCCTGAAACGGTGCAATTAAACGAAACTCGTATCGCCCACTGGCTATCGGTTGGTGCAAAGCCAACGGAAACGGTGGAGCGATTAATTAAAAAGTATACAAAGGTTCTAACAGATGATGGCGGGGCAAAGGGGACAAAGCCCACGTCCAGTTCCGGTAGGGTAGCCAAAGCATTGGCGGATGCCGGTAATAAAGCGTCCCAGAATACACCACAATTCCAGGAGGTATCGTAGTAGTGATGACAGAGTTGGTAAAGGATATTGTTAAAGCCATTGTGGATAACCCTAATGCGGTTGAGGTCAAAGAAGTGGAAGGAGAGCGTGCGGCGATTATTGAAATTAAGGTTGCACCGGATGACGTTGGAAAGGTTATTGGTCGCGAGGGTCGCATCATTAATTCCCTCAGGCAGATAGTCCGTGCCGCCGCCGGTAAGGAAAGTAAGCGCATCACAGTTGAGCTTATTTCCTAAGCTCCCGACCGCCGGAAAGTGACCAACTACGTAGTCGTGGGATATGTGGCTAAACCCCACGGAGGTTTAGGCTCATTCAATTTTATCTACTCCACCAGCTTCCCAGAAAGACTCAAACTCAGAAAAATGTTCATTCTTGTTGACCCTAAATCCCACGAGATGCTTTTACTCACCAGGCGTTTTCTTAAATTACTTCCCGGCGGTTTCTTAATGAGCTTTCATGAGATTACCACAAGAGAGCAGGCAAAAAGATTTATCGGATGGGAACTAGCCTCTCCAGTTTCACAAATTGAACCTCTTTCCTCACCTGGTGAATATTACTATTTTCAACTATTTGGACTTACAGCAGTTAACGCTGAGAGTGGTGAAGTAGTAGGTAGAGTTGTCAACATAGTTCCCCACTTGCTTTATGAATTGTTAGACGTTGAACTGCTAAACGGGGAGAGAAGATTTTTCCCCTTCATTGAAAGAGTGGTGCGGAAAGTAGACTTGAAAGAGAAGAAAATAGAGCTTGTGGTAGAAGAGCGTTGGTAGAACAAACTCTTTACGCTTAAGGACTATGAAATAAAGTGTTTCTCTACTTCTCCATTACTCCTTCGTTTTCCGCTTTACCCAGGGCAAGCTATTCCAAAAATCTGTAAATAGGCGATAAGCTTCATCAATAAAAGAAAGTGGATACGCTTGAATTTCTCTATGTATAAGCCTAGCGAAACTAGCGATACCAAGAGCGCTTGCATATTGTGGAGCGCGGAATTCGTCAAACAGGTGGGAAAAACCGATGGGGAGGCCAATTCGGACAGCTCGTTTAAGATGATGTTGGAAAAAGGGAACAATCTCCCTCATATGACAACCCCCACCCACAAGAATTATTCCGCCAGGAATACTAGAAAGATAGCCACTCTCAGTTAGACGCTTATTGATAAGCTGAGCCCATTCCTCAAGTCTAGGGACTACCACATCTATAAGCTTTTGCTTTTTCATTTTGGAATACTTGCGCTGTCCAAAAAGTTTTACATCTATAAGCTCGTCCATCTCCTGTTGCTCAGGCTTAACCCAAGCTTTAACAAATGCCTTTTTGATTCTTTGCGCTTCCTCTAGCCCTACGCCCAGTCCATGCATAATATCCGTATCTAGATTAGCGCCACCAATGGTTAGAATACTCATATAAATTCCAGCACCATCTCTAAAGACAGCAATGTTAGTCGTCCCGTGTCCTAAATCCAGAAGAATACTGCCTGTTTCTAGCTCCTCCTCGGTTGATACCGCATGGCCAGCACATAAGGCGGATGGAATTACCCCAATCACTTCTAATCCCACCCTCTCAACTGCTCGGCGATAATTGTTAACAAGCCAGGTAGGACCTATAACGTCCTGCGCGGTTAAGGATAGTTTAGTGCCATACATTCCGACTGGATTCCGCACACCGCTCATTTCATTCACTGTAAAATACTGGATTACGCGATTAAATCTCTCGTAACCTTCTTCTATAGTTTCAGAATTAACGGAAGCTAGCAATTTTTCAACATCATCGTGGGTAAGTTCTCTTGGCTCTTTACCTAGATCTATTTCCCCTACAACTGACTTAAAGAAAATCTCTTTACTGACAACGCTTAGATAAACTTTCTCAACGCTTACGCCGGAGGAATAGACCGCCCCAGAAAAACTTGCGTCAATTTCCTGAGAACAGGTGTTTATATCCCTCACCATTCCTTTAACTATGCTCTTTGTGGGGACAGCATTTATACCTTTGATGATGATATCGTCCTCCGTGAATTCTGCGATTATGCTCGTAATCTTGGAGGAACCAATATCAATTCCAGCAACAATGTTATGTGACACTCTTTACACCATCCTGCTAATCAACGTAATTTCCCTAATTACGAGTGGAACTATCACCGTAAGCTCCGCTCTCAAACCTGATATCAAGGTTACTATAAAAAGACTTCCCACTAGGAGGAAGAGAAGTCCGAAATGAATTAAACCGTAAAACTTCTTGCCTTCTCTTACTGCAAGAATGTTGGACAGATGAACATCTAAAAAAACTAATGCGAGTGTGATTAAAAGAAGGGGATGTGGAAGCCAATCCTGTGGTGAATAAATGCCTACCAGTAGTCCTACACCAAAAAGAATTAACGCAGAAAAAACAATAGCTACTTTAGAAGGCTGAGATTTCGAATCAATCATTTCACCTAACATCCTTGCATTTATCTTCAAAAATATTTTATTTTTCTAGTGAATTATAAAAATCCACTCCCTTTTCATTCTCCTCTTCCGCGAACTCTGCAAAGTTAAACTTTATAGGCAAGGAATAACCCGCTATGCGCAGTTTCTCTTTCTTAATCACCGTTACAAGCAATCCGTATCGCTTCAGCTGTTCAACAATACCGCCTCGCATTGTTAACGCATCAAAAAGTATCTGTGGATCACCAATGGCTTTAATCATAAAGGGGGCGGTCAGTTTCTGATTGTTAACGATAATTGTTGGACCTGTACAGCGAACGAAAGAGGTTGAAAGCACTCTTTCCTCAAGGTTCCCGCTGGTGATGGAAATAGCTTCTGCTCCGCCAGCTTTTAGCTCGTTTAATAAATAAAGAATATCGTAATCGTGAACCAGGCCCTCTTCAATTATTCCAAACTCAGATAATTGATTCTTTTCGGAAGTATCAGCAAGCCTAACCTCCACGCCCGAACCTTCCACGGGGAGTAATCCCCCCAACATTTTAGCGTTAAAAAGCTCCTCCTTGACTCTCTCCTGTCCAATTTGTCCTGTCATTAATTCCCGGACTAGGTTTTCATTGTCTGCACGAAGTCTTTGTATTTCTTCTTTAAGGCGTTGAATTTCTTCAGCCTGTCCGCCAAGTGTTATAGAGTTAATCTTAAACGAACCAGCAATACGGTAATTCTCCGCTAATGCTTTACCAACAATTCCAGCGAGGACTCCACTGATAAGCCATAAAAAAGCAAATGAGACATTGTTGAACCTCATTATTTTCAAGTTTATTTTACGACACCTGCCAAAATACTGCACAAATTTGAACAATTCACCATATTCAAGAAGTTTTTCCGAGTTATATAAATTCTTGCAGAAGGCTTCGAGGGCTAAGGGATGCTTGTTAATTGGATAATGTCAATTAAAAATATCATATAAACGATAACCTACCTTGCAACTACAGAAATGATAGTACCCAGAGTTGAATCAAGATTTCAGATTTCGTACTTAAACAATAACTACTCTTCAATTCTTTCAATGTTGGCGCGGGGAACGATAGCGGAAGTGCCATGCTCGAATTGAACCTCAAGGACGCGAACTTTGCTTCCGCTTTCCACAACCTCAAGACCGGGAATTAGTCTTTTCACCGTCCCTAGCATTCCAAAATAAGGTTCTCGGATGACGCGTACGGGATCACCTTCCGCTACCGCCTGGGCTGATACATTTTCCACCTCGCGGGCACCTTCCCATTCTTCTTCTGGATAAGGGATAATAATTTCAGGCCTGATAACACCCGCTCTTATCTGTGTAGCACCACTTATGGAAGCCCTCATGCCACTTCGCTCTTTAAGCAAATTAAACGTCCTTTCCGCTACTGGTATCTCACCAAAGCCTTCCGTAAGAATGAGAGTTAATCCAATTTTCTCTGCACCGGTTATGGCTACACCGAGGTCATAGCCGAGGATCTCTTTAAGATCCTTATCGTGAAAACCTCCAACTATTACACCCTTGACCCCTACTTCTCTTGCACGCTCAAAGGAGTTGCGTGAAAGGTGCTTTCCTGCAAGAAGAATTTTCCCACTGTGGCTCTCTTTAATCATCTCAGGTGTAAGAATGTCATGAGGCGTCTTTACAACCACTTCAAGCTCTCCCCAAGCTTCACCTCCTACGCCAAAAATTCCCTGAACGAATGTAGCGACTGTTTCAACAACGGCACCTTCATCAGGCATAACTTTAATAACCCTACCATCAATGTATGCGTGTATTTGCACAGGTTGTGGAGGTTCTCGTAAAACTACCTGACCGGTTATCTCGCTAATGCTTTCAACAACACCATCTATGGGGGCTTTTACCTGGGTTTTGAGAAATGATAGACCAAGGATAGGTTTATTCTCAGCGATAGGTTCACCTTTCTTGAAGGTATCGCCTTCCTTCTTGAGCATATACTCACGTATCTCTTCCGGCTCAATACCAAGCTGGTTTATGACGTTTAGGACGGTGACTGGACCGGGAAGTTCCGATTTAGCAATAACATCCTCAGCACGAACTGCGTCACCAACTTTTACGAGGAGTTCGCCCTTGAGCGGAAGGACACGTTCCCTCGTTAAACGAGATTTCCTCGCTACTCTAAGTCCTGGTGTATATGCGTGAGCCAATGAATTTCTCCTTTAAGTTGTAGAGTTGTTACCACGTTGAGATGTGTCTTCTTGTTTTGCTTCACTCTCAGTTGCTTCCTCTTCCGTTTCAGGAATTGGTAGAGGTTCGGTTGCGGGAATGGTTGACTGCTGTTCAGGTTCAAAATGGTAGGTTGTTTCAGAAACTACATTTCCCTTAGCAGTAGCCAAAGCAGATTGTTCATCACTAGGGAAAAGCGCAAAGTAGAGTACCCAACTAGCCAAAATGAAATAAGGCGTAACTAGTAGAACCTGCGCAAGTGAACCAATGATCGATAGAACTGCAAGAATCATACTTAAGCCTAGTTGAGCAATAATGAGCAACACCAAAATGCCCGTTACCGACCAGAAGTCTTTCTTTACCCTTTTCCAAGAAGTACCCATCGCAGTCGTAAAATCCATGTTCTTATCAATTATCAGAAATAAAGCTTGAGAGTAAAGAATTGCAAAGACAAGACCAGGGATGATAAATAGTAATAAACCAAAAAGGACTATAAAACCAACAACAATGGATAGGAGTATGATGTGCAGTATTTTAGAAAACTGGCTAAACATATCGGAGAAGGTCAACCTTTGGGAGAGAAGAATATTTCTAAAAATGTATAAATATCCTGCTGCCCAGCCTGGAAGAATAACTGTTACCGCGAAGATAAGAAGGGTCAATCCAAGAATGAGACCAATAAGGGAGTTCCTAGCGAATTCCTCAAAACTTCTCTGTGATATCACTGAGAGAAAGGTAGATGTCCCGATGGCAAGCATTAAGACAACAATGAGTGGAACAACTATTACAATCACACCGAGCATATAAAGAAAAGAGTAAAGAATAATGTCGCCGATTGCGGATTTCCACCTTTCCCAAGCACTCACAAATACCATTTCTACATCAAGGTTGAACATTATCAAATCCTAATAACAGAGACTATGCGACCTGTTCTTCAGCCTTTTTAACTTCCCATTTGTCCAAAATGCTAACTAATCCCGGATAGGCATCCATACAGTTAAACCATTTAAGGAGTTGAGCGCGTCTTTCCTTAAAATCTTGAGGCAGTTGAATTGGTCTTCCCCTTGCATCAAGAACCACGCCAACGACTCCGCCGTGGATTTGCTTTTTGGCAGGCTTACCCTTGCCTTCACCAACGTCAAAATTCCGTGTTGGATGTATCTCTATCAAGGCGGTTTCATCCACTTTGAGCTTTGGATACATTATTAGGTCTCCAAATTTCAACTCGCCTTTATCCTTACTACCATCAGGCCAGGTAATATCATAATCTGCAACCTTCTCACAGGGTTTTCCCACTCCCGTAGGAACAACCGCAGTGCCGAGATAAATCATACAATCTCGGTCAAAGACTTGAGTTGCAGCTTCTTCATGAACTGTGGATAGGACACCAAGGTGAGGCATCATAAAGATAGAATCAACCGCTAGAATGGTGAATCCTTCAGGCTGAAATGCATCTAATAGCATTAGCATTGATTGATTCCGACGTGGCGCGTGAGAAAGCACACCGCCACTTCCAACGAGTAGGTCAAGATTCATCATCTTGATGAAAGATTCGCCTGTCATTGTCTGGAGGAAGGCATCAGAGATACTTCTCTCCTGCTGGACACCCTTCAGTCCCACCGCAAGACTCTTGTGCTGGATAAAGGAATGAATGAGCGCTTCTCGTGCAAGAGCGTGTTCTATGACTAGGCTTGTTAAAGACTGGGGTATGGTCGTTGGACGAATCATCTTGTTCTTAATTTGATTTCTCAGCCACTGCTCGTCCACGTCAAAAGGAACCCAGCGCAAAACGTTTTCAAATCCAGCTTCTGCCATTACGTTGCTGATTGAATAGCTCATACCGAGATTGGCGGAGACGCTTCGGTTAAAGATGCGCTGGCCTTCAACCTTAAAGTCGCTGAAGATGTCAGTTGTCGCCCCACCAATGTCAACGCCTATGACGTCCAAGTCCTTCTTCCGTGCGATGGTTTGCATAATCAATCCAACAGCGGCAGGAGTTGGCATAATAGGAGCGCCGACCCATTCCATCAACTTGTTGTATCCAGGTGCCTGCGCCATCACATGCTCCTCAAAGAGATCTTGAATCTTGGAGCGAGAGGGCATTAGGTTTTCCCGTTCAAGCGTGGGACGAATGTTTTCCGTAATTGTGAGAGCCACTTTATGGTCTAGAACTTTTTTGACCTCTTCTCGAGCGTCAATGTTTCCAGCGTATATAACTGGAAGCTTATAAGTAATTCCAAGACGTGGTTTAGGGTCTGCTGCTGCAATTAACTCTGCAATTTGCACTACGTGGGAGATAGTTCCACCATCAACTCCACCTGAGAGAAGGAACATATCCGGGCGCAAACGCCTTATGATGTCAATCCTTTCGTGAGGAAGCCTACCATCGTTGCTAGCAAGAACATCCATTACAATTGCGCCTGCACCAAGAGCAGCACGTTGCGCGGACTCTCCCGTCATAGAAGCAACAACGCCTGCGACCATCATCTGAAGTCCGCCACCAGCAGAGCTAGTGCTGATGTATATATCTACCCCAACATTTCCCTGCGCGGGATAGATGATTTGACCGTTCTCGTCAAGGATTTTTCTTCCAGAAAGTTCCTCAACTTCCTGAATGGAGTTGAGAACGCCTTTAGTGACATCTTCAAAAGGAGCCTCAACTGTTGTAGGCGCCTCACCACGAAAAGTCTGCCGAAAGCCCTCTTCCTTCTTTTCAATGAGGATACACTTAGTCGTAGTGCTTCCACAGTCCGTCGCGATGATAATCCTTATATCCTCTGGATTGATCCGTCTATATTCTCTCTTGTGTTCCATACGGGGTGAAAATAAATTATACCAACCTTCGGGCTTGGCTAGCCTTATCGGTTATATTTTTGTTCTTCCCGTTAATTTATGCGCCTCGAACCTACCTTCACTTGGTGATGCGTAAAATGCTTCTTTTGGGAATGAACATTTGGGGCTATCTATAGCTTAACTAAAGAATAATAATCCCCAGAATTTTTACCACCCTTTCGTAATGCAAAAGCGACGGTTGATCTGTCGAAGTGTTTATTCCTGGTAACCTCCGATTTTCCGCCATATCAGGAACATCTGGGGTGCCAGAATTGAGTGCCCTACGGATAGTAACGAAATACGACAAAATGCCTGTGCTTTCGGTATAATGAATGATACTGATATTCAATATTAATTGTTCTATTTGATTTACACGGAGGTATTTTAACCATGAGCGAATCTGCTGAGACCAAAGTGAAGTTCACAGAAGATATGACCATACTTCAGGCAAAGAAATCTGATCCCAGAGTGGAACAGGTTCTTGCTTACTTTCATATAGGGGCTTGTCATCATTGTCAGGTGGATGAAAGCTTGACATTGGGCAAAGTGTGCGAGGACTTCGGCGTGCCAAAGGAGTTACTGCTTAAAGCGCTTAACTCACTTTCATAGATAAATTTATTATGGCTAGCAGTTAATCATTGAAAGACTGTTAATTACAGTATTATGCCAATGGACTTTCAAAAGTTTCAGGAGTACATTGAAAAGCGTTACAACTTCGGCATAATGACTGATTCCACAGTCCAAGCAGAGGTCGGCAACGAGAAGTGTGGAGATGCAACTCAGCTGTACTTAAAGGTTGAAAATGGAATAATCAAGGACGCGCAGTATTTTTCCTTTGGGTGCGGATTTGCGACTGTTGTGGGTGTGATTCTTACCCAGATGATCAAGGGGAAGCCAGTATCATTCTTGCGGACGATTACCCCGGAGATGATTGAAGCTGAGATCGGTGAATTTCCAACCGCAAAGGCACACTATTCCAGTCTCGGAGCAAAATTGGCATTAGCGGCCGCTGAGAAGTGCGAAGAAGCGGGATTGATTCAAGTTGAAAGCAAAGTGACCTGAGTGGGTTCATTAACGCTATTCCATTTAAGATTGGTGAATGAGACAGAGAAAAACTGAGGGATAGGTTTTTCATCCGAATTGAGATTATTCGGAACAAGCTAGTAGCCCCCAAATACGTAGAATACTTCTCCTCTCTTGGTTCATTTTCTAATTTCATTAAGCAAAAGGATAAACTTAAGGGCTTCAAAATCTTTTGAACTTCTCCTTTCTGATAGAATATTAGTTATGGATTACGCTGAAAAGGTCAAGGAATCGCTATGTAAGATAGGTGGCTACTTAAGTCTTCATTTAACTGGCTCTAGAGCCAGGGGAGAGAGTGATGCGCTTTCTAACTGGGATTTTGTGATTGTGGCATCGGAGTTGCCGTCCCAAGTTGCATCAAAACTTGCGATTCAGCTTTCGGAAGAGCTTCCTGTTATATTCAGTCACATTGAACCAAGGGATAAGGAGAGCGCTATCTTAAATGTGTACTTATCTGAAGATGGCGAATGGAGGCACTTGGAGATTCGTATTCACTCTCCCTCCGCTCTTGAAAAGGAGGAAGAGCTTAGGCAAAGGCGCGCGGTGGGGCAGTGGCGAACTTTACTTGAAATTATTGAGGAGGAAGCGCCTAAAGTTCAATTGACAGAAGATGTAGGTTCTGAGTTAGAGCCTCACAAAGAGGATAACACACTGCGTTTATTCCACGAGCTTTGGAGAAATTACCCACGAGCACTCGTAGAGTATCAGCGAGGTAGAGCTTTAGGAGTACTTAAAGCTCTGGAGCGAGGACAAAGATCACTGCAAAGTTTGTTGGAAACTGCGGGAAAGTTCGATAAGCTTTCCGAACTGGAGGGTATCTCGCGGAGGCTAAATTCTGCAAAAAACCCTGAAGAAATGCTTCAGATCGGTAAACAGTGCATTGAGCTAGCCAAACCTGCTCTAATTGACATTTCGGAGGATAATCCTAATCTCCCTGTGGAACTATTAGATAGATTTATAGCTAGAATAGAAGATGTTGTAAATGAATAAATAACTGTAGTAAAGCAGAGAATGGTTTTAGTGTGTTCAATAAAGCAAAAGGGTAAAGCGATCAAGCTCTATTATTAAACTAAGGTTCAATCATTCTAATGTCTAACTTTTTACACATTGGTTTAAGTTCAATTCATACTAATAGTTAGATGAATTAAGAAGAAAAGCGATGATAGAATATAACTAGTAAGGAGAGGTGACCGAGTGGTTTAAGGTGCACGCCTGGAGAGCGTGTGTGCGGGCAAAACCTGCACCGGGGGTTCGAATCCCCCCCTCTCCGTTTCATCAGTAAGGAAGGGGCATATGCGCCAATTGCGGGCAAGCCTCAAACATTGGGCATCCTTCAGCTCCTTCATCAGAGTGACCCTCCTGGCTTGACTTGAGAGGACTTTTCGTTAGTAGCCTTTCCTATATACCTTAAGGGTGAACTTTCCTCTTCGGGTAGGTAAATCTGAAGCTCAAGAAGTAAGATAGAAAGGTCTCCTAGTGCTTTATTAATGATTTCAGTTGAAGAAACAGCTCCTAGCTCAGTCCCACCTCTATTGCTCTCTTAACATCTTTATATGCGATTATATATAAGTGAGTCCGAATCTTTTCGCTGTTTTCTTGTCAGGTCATCGAGCTTACCATTCTTGATACTGTCAAGGTATTTTATTTCTACCTAAAGATTCATCATCGCCCGCGGCGCTTTAGTGCTGAACTCAGTGTTTAAGGGAATGCCTATTGTTTCGGTTACTCTCCTTGAAGTCGTTAGAAGGTCGTTAATTAATGAGGTGTTTAGGCGTTCGGTGCGACGCACTACCTCCTCCATTATTAGCTTACCCCTAGAAGGACACCCTAAATGTCCTAGAAACGCATACGAAAGTGCGTCGATTAATACGGCAAGTCGGGAGTTCATGAACTAACCTCTTATTCCAATTGAGACAATATCACAATTTGAGGATGTAGCGGGGCTGAGAGCGTCTTTTATGTCATCTCAAATAGACCTTCTCTTTCGGAGAGCATTACAGGTTAAAACTGAATTAGGTGGTATAAGATTAAAGCTTCATCCCCTCGTTGCATCAGGCCAGGAAACCAGAAGATAACCTTTCCATTTACCATCCCTACAACAGAGGCCAAATTTTTCAATCCTCATACAGGCAAGCAGGCAAGCGTAAACATTCTTAATTACTATACTACTGTTGCATATTTCCAGTTAAAATCACCAACGTATGGAGTTTTCGCTGAGCCGATTCTCAAGCTTCAGTGCATTACATTTTATATTCGGTCTCAATCGCTAGCCATTTAGGGTTAATAGGGACTAGGTGCAGCTTGCCTGCTCAAAACTCTAGCGAACACGTTACCTACATTTGCCATTTACTTAATCCTCCCACAAAATCTGAAATATCAGTCCTTGAGATTCACTCTCTGAGCGATACTGGTCCCATATCGCTTGGATTTTGCTTTCCCCACTCAATTTGCAATATAATTTAACCGTAAATTAATATTTGACAAGCCTGGCAATGTAAAATTTCCTCTACGGATTATCAATAGCTTTTTTAAGGATTGCAAAATTGATGGGTAAAGAAGGGAAGAAGGCAAACGAGCGAGGCTTCCTAAAACTATTCGGGCGAAAAGCTCACCTCCGATTGAGATAACTAATAAAGACGCCTTGTTGATTGAGGCAGTGCAGATATTCCATTTCATTGGGGCAAACCATCTAGCATCGTTATTTAGAGAGGATACTAGTTAAGATATTTACCGCAGATTGCTGCTCTTTTGCATCGCAAATATCTAGATATACTGCCACTTCGGAGCGATTGTGGCGAGCGTTTTGCCTATGCCGTTACGGAGAAAATAACGAGGATACTAGCTAAGAGAAAAGTTATCACGCTAGAGAGAGATAGTCTTATCCAAAGGATTTGGAGAAATTCTTTCTAGGACTAGACTGAAGGCAGTTCTTAAAATGCAACCTTCACCAATTCCAAGTAAACTTTTTTAGACATTCGTAAAAGTAAACGGTCCATTTATGGAATCTAAGATAATAGATTTAACGCATGAGAAATCAACTAGAATCTCGATAATCAAGTTTAATGAAGAGAATTCTGAGGTAAAATCCTTAAGCACTTAGAAGTTTGATATGAAAGTTAGAGCTCTCACTCATTTATATATCTTGCCTATATTTTTCCTATTAACTACCCAGCTAACCACTTACCAAGCCCTCTCTTCAGAAAAGGAAAACTCAAATTTAGAAATAAACGCGACCGTTGGCAAATTTACTTTTATTGCTGAGAAAAAAGGAAAGGAGGAGGATATTGTCACCACCAGCTTTTGGGCTGAAGGGACGTTCACTGTTGCAGGGGGTGGTTTTTACGCGGAAGCCTTAGTTACCCCACCCGGCACTCAGACAATGGAACGTTACTCTTTGCTTATTACAACAAGAGAGAGTAAGGTTTACCTGCTTTACCACGATACTTTTAACTACCAGGAAATAAGGCTAACAGAAAACATCCAAAGGATGTTCTTAGAATTACTACCAGAAATTCCGACATTGACCCCATCCACTCTGCAGAAATATGCGCAAAAGTATCGGTTTGAGTTTGAAGCTCGTGGGCCGGCTAAATTGGATAAAGTCTCATATTCCCTTTATGTTCTGGAGAAGAAAAAGGTGCAGGATGATAAAATGACAAATTTGACAGATGGCAAAGCTAAGTTCTACTTCATGCATAAGAATCGTTTTCTCAGGGTAATACAATTTAGTAGAGGTAACTGGTCGTTGACGGTTAAACTCTCGGATATCAAAGGCGAAAGAGTAACTCAAAGCAGATTTGAAATACCAAAGGGATACTATGAACTTGAACCCCTTACCCTCGCTCAGGGAAATAATTCAAAGGGAAGAATTGAAAAATAGTACATGCAAAAGCGGCTAAAGAGTAGAGGTAAAGGAAAAGAGGACTACTTCTTGGAAAGTCCAATACTTGGCCTTATCAACTTAATCTCTGACGTTTCAGCATTAACGCAAGAGGAACAGGAGCATCTGATAAAGACTTACAAGAATCTCGGTAAAAGCTCATCGGAGAGAGAGAAAGCAAGGGAGAAACTTATACTTTCAAATGTGAGGCTGGTGATAAACATTGCCAAGAACTTCGTGACGGGCGCGATACCACTTGTTGATCTGATTAGTGAAGGCACCATAGGCTTGATGACCGCCATTGAAAAATTTGATCCCAGAAAGGGTTATCAGCTCTCCACTTACGCGAGTTGGTGGATTAGGCAGAGGATTTTGAGATACATAATGAACAACAGATACTTAATTCGCGTTCCCGAACACGTAATTGAAAAGATAAATAGGCTTAGACGAGGTACCGAAGAGTTCTTCGATAAGTTTGATCGTGAGCCGGATGAGGATGAGCTTGAAGAAATTGCGAGGTCAAAGAAGTTCAAGTTGAAACGCTACTTGGGCGCAATTCCAAGTATCACCTCATTGGAAAATGGTGGCTTTGGTGACCCTCATTCAGAACCTGCAACTCTTCACGAGAAAATTGCTTCTGGTGAAGACTTAGTGGGAAGGCTTTTGGATAATTTAGCGGTTAAGCAAATGTTCTCTTACTTAGACGAAAAGGAGCGCACAGTGATCAGCCTGAGGTATGGTATTGAGATTTCTCGCAAGGGAGAGATTGTAGGTGCGGGCGAGTTCCATACACTGGATGAATCTGCCAAAAGCCTTAATGTAAGTAGAGAGAGAGTTAGACAGATTGAGAAATCTGCACTTAGGAAACTTAGAAAGAAATTCTCAGGTGAGTCTCAAAATTGAAGTCTCATCCTGCTTATTTGAATTTAGGAACGGCGGAATTAAAAAGAAGAGCGGAAAAACTTTGTTCGCTCATTTCGCCTTGCAGGCTGTGTCCAAACCTCTGTGAGGCAAAAAGAGCTGAAGGTAAAAAGGGCACATGCGGAGTAGCTTCCAAGGCTTTAGTTAGTTCTTATAACCTTCACTTTGGAGAGGAACCCTGCTTAGTAGGTGAGGGTGGAAGTGGAACAATCTTCTTCGCCGGATGTAGTTTGAGATGCCTTTTCTGTCAGAATTACCCCATCTCGCAGTTTAGGTATGGAAACGAGGTTAGCAAAGAGGATCTTGCAAAGATGATGCTTGAACTTCAAAGGGACGGTGCGGAGAATATAAATTTCGTTACACCAACCCATGTTACCGCCCAGATAATTGATGCTCTAGTTGTCGCTGTTGAAGCTGGGTTAAAACTTCCCATTGTCTGGAATTCTGGTGGGTATGAGCTTGTAGAGGTGCTAGAACTTCTAGATGGAATTGTGGATATTTATCTTCCCGATATGAAGTACTCAGATGATAAACTTGCACTTGAATGTAGTCAAGCTAAAGATTACGTTGAGATAAATCGGATGGCAATAATGGAAATGTGGCGGCAGGTTGGCCCCTTAAAGCTTGATGAAAGAGGGGTTGCGAGAAGGGGATTGCTCATTCGTCATTTAGTTCTTCCCAATAATCTTGAGAATTCGCGTGGAGTGCTTAAGTGGATCTCAAGTGTTGATGGAAATATTGCGATTAGTGCAATGGCGCAGTTCTTTCCAGCATTTAAGGCGCCTGAGCATCCATATCTAAATCGTAGGCTCACAAAAGCAGAATGGGCTCAAGTTGAAGCTTGGATTGAAGAATTTGGTATAAAAGAGGGTTACTTTCAGAGGATGTAAGCCAATCAGGATAAATTTCTCACATTGAACAATTTTTCAAAGAACTCGTCTAAAATAACAGAAAAACTAAAGCCTAGTCACCTCTCAAGAGTAGGAGGGGTCGGGATAGACAGCTTACCCTCCTCCCACAAAGTTAGAAATGCCCGCCCCTCCAATTTTTCTCTCTACACTGGTATCCTTAAATCCAAACACTACTGGTGACCTCGCCTCCGGGCAAGTAGCGGATATAATCCTCTAGTAGATGTTAATAGTGATAGACAAGTCGGCTAACACACCCCTTTACCTCCAGATTAAGGAGCAGATAGTTTCAGCCATTAAAGCAGGAACCCTTTCGCCTGGTGTAGAAATTCCAAGTAGCAGACGCCTTGCAACTGAGCTTGGCGTATCTAGGAAGACTGTGTTGCAGGCTTACCTGGAACTATCCGCTGAGGGTTGGATTGACTCTAGAATGGGTTCTCGTACGTTCATTTCTAGGACGCTTCCCGGGGAAGCAATAGAAAAGATTGCGCCAGTTTGGCAGGATGTTGAAAAACCACCTCGCATCCAAAAAGGGGTGGAAATAAATTGGGATAAATACATATTTAATGGCGAGAGCTTTGCTATCCCAAGATACTATGAACAATGGAAGGGAGAAGAACCATATATTAGTTTCGCTAAGGCGCTTCCTGACCCGAAGCAGTTTCCTTTTGGCAGAATAAAAAAGATAGTTAACCAACTACTATGGAACCCGCAAGAATTCTTCTTTGACCGTGGGCATCCTCAGGGCTATCAACCACTAGTAGGATATTTGGAAGAGACTTTAGCGCGTGACAAGATTGATTTACGTCCCGGTAGTAATGAAATTGTCGTTTGCAGTGGATTTCAAGTGGCTTTGAATTTGCTACTTACTCTCCTAATTAGGAATAAGGAAACAGTCTTCGTAGAGAATCCAACTTATGCAAGCATATTAAATTCTCTCATCGCAAGAAATATTCCCCACGTTGGAATTCCCGTTGAAAATGACGGAATGGACATCGACTTTCTCAAGAAAGCTTTGCAAAAACATAGAGATAGATTAGGAGCTGTGATAACTGTGCCGACACTGCATAATCCCACCGGGACAATGATGAGTAGGGAGAAACGTGAAGCGCTTATACTCTTGGCTCAGAAGTATCAAATACCAATCATTGAAGATGCTTACGCTTTCTTTATGCAACTTCAAGCTGAAAGGTTGCCAACGTTAAAAGCGCATGATAGCGGAGGTCACGTTTTCCTGGTAGGAAGTTTCAGTAAAAGCTTTCTCCCAGGTCTAAGGATAGGCTTTATCTGCACACCAAGTAGAATCGCTGTGAGTCTAGTTAAACTCAAACGAGCCCTAGACCAAAGCGATAGCTTTTTCCTTCAAACTATCTTACTTGAATTTATCCAAAAGGGTTTTATGGATTTACATTTGCGAAAAATGTCTAAAATATACCGTGAGAGAATGCTTCTGATGGATTCTCAAATGAAAGAACATCTCCCCAGTGATTTTTCCTGGCAGTTGCCTCCCGGGGGTTTCTCGTTTTGGGTAAAAATGCCCAAGGGCTTACTCGGCAAATCTCTCCTAGAGTATGCTATAAAAGAAGGAGTGGATTTTGCACCCGCAAGCTTGTTCTTTGTAGGTAAAAAGGACACAAACTTCATACGACTAGCGTTCAGCCAATTAACTCATGAGGAAATAAAGGTTGGATTGAAAAGGTTAGGCAGTGCTATTAGGCGATACCGAAAGGGTGAAAATAAATGAAAAGCGCTTATCGCAGAACCTTCAAAATTCAGCTGAGAAACTTATTAGTGGGTTTTCTCCTTTTGGTTCAAGTTCTTTTACTTGTTTCCTGTGGGGGGGGACGCAAACCAATAAGACCTATACCTCCTCCACCACCGCCACCTCCTCCACCTCCCACTGAAAGCCCAATTGAGGAATACAAAAAAGAACTTGAAGAGAAATTGGAACCCTGGGAGTCGCCGGATAAGGGTGCAGTTAAGGGAACACTAACTATTACCGGTCTTACCATTCTGAATAATCAGACCTTAGAACCAGCAAAACCGCCAAGAGTTTTTGATTATGTTCTTACTAGAATCGTTGACCCTGAAGATGATATTGGCAGTATTGACATTCCTGAACCTGATGGAACTTTCCTACATTCAAACGTTGCTCCACTAGATATTGGCTATCTTGAAGTTACTTTCTTCGTGGCAGAGGATTTAGACGGCGACGGACAAGGAATGGACAACGTGTTCTTAAGAACTCCAATTCAAATAGAACCTCAGGTGACGAGTGTAGTTGATATAAATATTGGAGTGCCATCATCAGATGAGTATCCAGATCCGCCAACGCTTGGGGCATATCCAGAAACTCGTCCCCGCCCGTTGAAAGTTATCTCTGAGTATCTTGGCCCTGAGGGTGAGCGTAGGAACGCTTTTGCTATGTTCCAGTGGTTAGGCAAGCAGATCCGTGATTTGAACCTTAACGGTAAATTTGAGCTGGAAGAAGGACTTTTGGATGATAGGAACAACGATGGTCTGATAGATGATGTTCAGGAAATTGAGCGTGATGCCCCAAGCCTGCCTCCAGCAAGTCTTGAAGGTGTGATTGAGGACGTTATCATTGCTCCGCAAAGGGGTATTGAACTTGTAATTCGTGAGAAACTTGCTACTCATGAACGCAGGGTTAGAGTTCTTATAGTTGAAAGGACTGTAGTTTTAATTTCTTCCCCAGATGGCAATCAGTTTACGCAAGCTCCCGTTAGACCTTCTGAACTCATTGGAAAGCTTGCCGTAGTGGATGCTTTTATTCTGCCAGATGGTACTCTCATTGCTAACTTGATCATAGTCTTACCCAACGACGAGCATGGCTAGATGAGCCACGTCCTCGTGAGACTTAATTTTGAAATATGACTAATACTTAAGTCAGCTTATGGCTTTGCCATTTGTGAGGAAATATTAGTAGATGGTTGCGTTTATTCAATTCAAGGAGATTTAAGTTACTTTTTTACCTTTACTAACGATTTCGCCAATTTGGTTTCGCTTAAGCGGTTAAATAAAGCTTCATTATTTTATTCAAGAAGTTAAGAATCTAAGAGTTTCTCTTTGATTCTAGTGTGTTAAAATAAGCGTATTTCTAAACAAGGAGTAAAATATGGATGTAAAAGTTTCTGAGCTTAGCGCTGTGGAGCAGATTGATGATTACAAGGGGAAGCCCACCATCCTGATACTTGGAACTGGGACTATCGCATACCCATTTAGTGTGCTTTTGAGAAAGAGCTTGCCGGAGGATTCGAGGATACTTGTGGCGAAAAAGTCAGCGATATCTGAGAATTTGGCGAGATTAAGACGTTTGCGAGAACTGGATGGTATTGGTTTTGCAGTCTGGAAGAAGGATTACGAGGAATTTAAGAAAACGACCCTTGCAGGAGAAAGGTATAAAATTGACGCCACCGTAGAAGAAGTTTCCGCTGAGGCTAATTTGATAATGGATTGCACGGGAGCGGATATTCGCGAGTGGACGGAGGAGCTACTTTCAACGCGTTCACCACGGGACTTTCGGGGCATTGCAGTGGAAGGCTCAGTCAAAGGTTTTGGACCTTACTTTATGTATGGTGTTACGGATGAAGTCATTGATTTTTCCGTTAACAGAAAAATTCAAATTCCATCGTGCAACACTCACTGTTTGACCAGCATTATCTGGGCGCTATCATCCCTTGGAAAAGAACTAAGATCCTTTCGTCAAATTGTATGTTTTATTGATAGAAGAAATCAAGATAAGGGTAAGGCAGGTGACGCGGTTCACACCCTTACCTATGAGCCGATTAAGGATGAGGAGTACGGGACCCATCAGGCAAAGGATGCAGCTAAAGTCTTGCAATTGGCATTGGGGGAAAATTATCCTTCACATTTAAGGTTGGTATCTCATGCGCAGAAGTCACCTCAACCCTTTATGCATGCCACCTACTTCTCAATCACGGTGGAAGGCGCTTGGACAAAAGAAATTGTTCATGAAAAGCTTTCCTCATTTAAGCCTGTCGATTCAGACATTGAGGGGAAGAGTTTGGATGTTCCTTTTATAGCCTTTACGGATTATTCTTCAATGGGTCAAATTTACGAGGAGTATTGCCTTCAGGGATTATCAAGTAGAGGTTATGACTATGCGGTGGTCCTGAACAGCCAAACCCAAGTTATTAGCTGGCCATGTGGAAAGAGTTGTAGCGCAGAGCTACCCGGCGAAAACGAGCTGACCTTTTCTACTATTATGCTTTCTACCCTCACTCCTCAAGAGGGAAACGTTATTATTAGTAATCTTGCCTGTGCACTGAAGTTTTTATATCCAAACTCTTACCGTTCACGCGTAAATCAAGTAATTCAGGATAACCACCTTCTCTTTGGTAGGGTTTAATTCTACCTGTGTGGGCTAGCGTTAACTTTGTAAAATATAAGAATTTGAGTGAAATTAATAAAAGCCCACGAAAGTTATCCACTCTCCATCTTATCTGCTAAGAAGTTCCACGAGCTCTATTACCGTTGAGTTCAATGGTGTTGGTATGCCATACCTCTCACCTAGGGTTGCGATTACATGATTAAGAAATCTAATCTCAGTTGGTTCTTTCCTCGCAATATCTATCGTCATGGAACTTAAATTTGAGGCAGTTAAATTGCTGACCTCTTCAACTTCGTTTAACATTCCTTCAAGGGTGATGCTCTCTCCTGTTGGTGGCAAGAAGTGCGCTTTTTGAATTACTCGGAAGATTTCGCTGAGCAAACAGTTCCTCACATCCCTTGCCCATTTCTCCATCAGAAACCCGTTCCTACTACCAGTAATTCCAGTAAGTGGATTGATTATGCAGTTTATTATCGCCTTTTTAAGCATTATGGGGTAGATGTCCGCGATTACCTCCGCTCGCAGTATCGTTTCATCCAACGAATTACAGAAGGTTTCCAGAAATTCAAGCTCGTTTAAGTTGTATATAAGCGCACCTGCAGGCGTTTCCTCGGTAAAACTTAATAGAAAACTCGCGTGGGGAGACTTTATCCTACCAATTACAAGTTTTCCACCCATCCCAACTGATAAATGGTTTGATTCGCAGTATCCTCCTCCGAATAGGACCCCAAGGTCAAATCCAGGGTTCAACCAAAATCCATTTGTTATGAAAACCTTAAACGCGGGGATCATTTTTATAGCTGATCTGAGTGGGAAAATATCATAAGCTTTTACGCAGGATAAAACCAAGTTCGGTTCTACAGAAACAAGTTCCTGAACGTCTCCAAGAAGTTTTATCTTATCAGTTTTAATTACGATACTCGGACGTTCCTTTGGCAGTAGAAGAAATCCTGGAATTTTCTCTTCTTCCTGAATTTGAGATATCCTCTCATCTTCACTGGGCGAAAATTGTTCAATCGTATTAGACTTTTGGATGTGAACATTGATGCCTTCGTCTCTAATTAATTCCCTAAGCGCATTGTTTCTCACCACCCAACAAATATCAAGCTCCTTGCCTTTTCCCCTTAAGAGAGCAGATACTATCATCATACCTACTGCACCAGCTCCAACTATTGCTAGTTTCACTCTTAACTCCTTATTCCAGAAAGAAAATCATTGATTTTATTCATTATTTCAGTTTGCTTAACTTGTTCAATCCTTGGCTTTGGAAGATTATCCAAAAAGCTGCGACCATAAGCCTTAGTCATAATCCTTTTATCCATCACTATTACACAACCGTAATCCTTCTTTCCCCTAATAAGCCTGCCAAACCCTTGAGTAAAGCGGATTATGGCTGTGGGGAGCATAAAGTTGAGGAAAGAATCAATTCCCTCACTTTCCAAAAATCTAATTTTACCGTTGGTCATTGGATCTTTGATGTTGGGGAACGGTAGTTTACTTATTATTACACATTTGAGATCCTCTCCCTTTACATCAAAGCCTTCCCAGAAACTGCGGGTGCCTAAAAGCACTGCCCCTTTTGACTTTCTGAAATCCTGTGCGAGGCTTAAGCGAGAAACTGCCCGAGACTGAACTATTGGTGTTAAACCAGAATCAACAAGCTCTTCATAGCATAATTCCTTGGTGCGGTTCAAATCAGAATAGGAATTAAAAAGGACTAAAACGTTTCCTTCAAAACATCTAGCGCTTTCTGTTATTGTGATTGCTAGGCTTTCTAGGTACTTGGAATAACGCTCTTTATCAAGAAAATCCGGCTCCGGTACATCTATTGGCAAAATTACTAAAGCTCTTTCCTTAAAGTTGAAAGGGCTGGCTAGTTTTGCCTCAAGAAGTTTTTCCGAGCCCAAGGCGTCAAGGTTGAGAGCCTGCTTAAAGAAGTTGAAATTACCTCTGATCGAGATTGTGCCGGAAACCATTGTTACACTATCCTTAGTAATTACGAATTCGGAAAAGACATTTCCGACCGTCACAGGGGAGGCGCACAGGCGATAGAAATATCCTTCTTCATATTTCCTTGGCTTGACCTCTAACCACCTGACTATGTGTGTTTCTTCTATGAGAAGATTAGAGCTGGCCTCAATTAGTTCCGCTAAATAGTTTGTTGTTTCCCTAAGTTGAATTTGGTATTTATTGTCGTCAATTTCAAAGAGTTCTTTTCCTTCAACCCTTAAAGTCTTTTCATAGAGGAATGCTAGGTGGTAATTAAATTCGCGTAGTATATGGTTTAAGTTTGTGATAACCTCAAAGAATTGCTCTTTCAGGATATTTTTTTCTTCCTCTGGATGAGACGTAAATTCAAATTGGAGAATTTCCTCATCTCTATCTCGAAAGTTTAAGTAGAGAATCTCGGAGAGGTGGGTAAGTTCCCTATGTATGTGTTGAATCTCTTCAGCGAACTCTGGAACCTTCATTCTTATTGCTGATAGCCTGGCTTTATCATTCCTCTCTTCTTCAGTGAGATTCTCTTCAGGAATAGAAAGTCTATTTAAGAGTGCCTTGTTATCGGTTAGCCTTAGGAGTGAATTTGTGAAGTCAGTTATGTTAAATGAGTTTATCTCGCTACGTAAGGCAGAAAGTATTGCATCTTCTAAACTATGAGCTTCATCCAGGATGAAGTAACGGGTCTTATCCACGAAATTGGAAAGCGCATCGGTTGCCTCTAATCCCAGGTGATAAAGGGAGAATAAAAGAGCATGGTTAAGTATGATTAGAGGAGATTTCTCTGCCAATTCGCGCTGTGAGTAGAAGAAACAATTCTTAAACAGAGGACATCTTTCCCGCAAGCATCCTCTAAAAGCACAGCTTAGGCTTTCCCTCACGCTAGCCTGAAACTCATCTTCCTCCTGAAAACCCAGAAACAATCTTTCAAAGTCGCCAATAAATTCAACTAAAATTCTCACCGTTAAGTTCAGTAAAGATAAAACTTGGAAACGTTCCTCTTGTGAGTTGGGCTGGCGTTTACCCGCAGAATGCGCTAACTCTTCAATTAGTTCAGACAAGCTCTCAATATCGCCAAAAAGCTTCAGTCTCATCTTCTCTAGACAGACGTAGTTTTCCCTTCCTTTAAGTATCACAGGAGGTGGGATCGGGCGAGAAAGAAGCTCTCTAAGGCGGACGTAGTCTGAGTTCAATATCTGCTCCTGAAGAAATTTTGTGTAAGTTGAGATAATCACTGGCTCGCCCTTGTCAAAGGCAGTGTGGTAACATGGGATTAAGTAACCGATAGATTTTCCAACTCCAGTTCCCGCTTCAATTATTAAATGCTTCTTTTTCTCAAAAGCAGACTCAACGAGTAGCGAGAATTCTTCCTGCTCTGCCCTATACTCAAAATCATCAAGCGAATTTTCCCTTTCTGCAAGTATTCTGAAAATGTCCTTTGTATTTTCTACTATTTTTTGTGTTACGACTTGGGAAGTTTGTGAATCGTTTTTTGTAAATTTCGATAATTCATCAACTATTTCCCTAGCTGAGATTGTTTCTGCAAAGGGTGAGATAACTCTTTCTTCTGGCGGCAAGAATAACGCAGAAGGAAGACCAGCATAGTTAGCGACTATCGCTAGACGATACCTTATATCCTCAGAGAGTGTTCGTACCTTGGCCAAGAAAGTAAGGAGGTAAATTAAAGCGCTAATTAGCTTACTCTTTACCTCGGAATCGCAAATTTGATTGATTTGATCCTTGCCAAGTTTAATCGTGAATGGGTGAAAAGTGTCCCTTTCAATTTGAGTGAGAAGGGTTTTCATATTTGTGTCCAAGTCAGAGCTTAAGCGCGTTAAACATAAAAGTTCGCGGTAAGAAATGAAGATATTCTTTTGAAGCTTTAGCCTGTCCTTGTCAGCAGGAGGAATAAAAATGAAGCAATCCACGTCTTTTGAATTGAGAAACTCCTCACTATCTGAAGTTCTGAAGTGAAGTTTGACTTTCAAACTTTCCTGAACATCAATATCCAAAAGAGTGTAAAGTCCACTGTTATCCGAGGAAATTATCAGAAACTTAGGCACTACGAAAAATTTTATCAAGTTGGAGTAAGTATTGAAGCTTAAGTTATCAAACCTCAAGCAAAAAATATTCAAACTTTAACAATATCTAATACCTTAAATTACTCATTGATAAAGTATACCTGCTGTTGAGGTTCATTCAACAATAGAACTTGAGCCACTGAAAACTTGTGGACAGAAAAGATTATCCCATCTATCGGCAACTTTTCAGACTAAAAGAATCAAGGGATTACTGGCTTGATGCGAAGGTGGTGGATTTCATTGTTATTACTTTCCGAGGATACCTCTTGCTTGATGGCAAGCTAGGCATGGATTTTTCCCATGGCACAATACGCAAGTTTCAGGCTTTCCTTTAACCTCTTGATTATGCCTATCCAGGTAATTCTTTGGATGTGGCATTTCAATTCCGTGGCAATCTATACAGAAGTTCGGCTTCACGTGACATCTATTGCAGTCTGTTTCGCCACCACTTCCTCGTCTTCCTCCTTTTGCCATTGAGGAAAGCTCCACCTTTCCGTGAGTCTTGATTATGTTAACCCCACGATGAAATTCTGGCATAACTTCTTCCCATTTGGGATGGCAGGTTGAGCAGGAAGTTGGCGCTTTCATCTTTTCATGGCATTCAAGGCAGGCAAGCATGCTTACCCTTAAACCTTTGCTATGAACACCAATCTTATGGCACTGCCCACAAGCTACTCTGCCACCCAAATGACGACTGTGGCTGAAGATGAGAGCCACAGGTGTTGTAGCGGAAACTGGAAACATTTCCTTGGTGGGAGCACGAGCGCTGTGGCAATCGGAACATGGCTTGACCTCCTTGTATTCGGTAATATGGGATACTCGGAAAATACTATCAGGGTCAAGGCTGTGTGGTGGATGGCACTTTCCGCAAAGCTCACCATTTTCAAGAACTCCGTCCACCCTTATTGGCTGGACTTTTACCTGTTCGGGATCTACAAAGATTACTTTACTTCCTCTACCAACAAATATTTGCTCCAATTCTTCCGGATTCGGCAGTTTTGCTAAACTGCAGGAGGTAGACCAGTAACCCAAGAGTACTGCAAAGACTAGCCAGAAGATATTTAACAACTTAGACATCTTCTTGAACTTTTCCCTCCATCTTGAGACGTTCGTATTCTAGTGGTCTTTCACGTCTAAGCTCTTCAAGTTCAACTTTTCCAGTAATCCAAAGTGGATCCATTGGATAAACACGCGGATTTAGATGAACAAAGTAGAGGTGCCAAATGAAGATGGCAAGCCCTGCCAACCAAGCTTCATAGTCGTGAATAAGTAAGGCTAAATCATTTATCCAATCAAAGATGTATTTAGATGAAAAGACGGGAAACCATAGTACGAGCCCTGAGAGAATCATCACCGTATTTCCCCAAACTACCGCAAAATACTCAAACTTCTCAATGTAGTTATATCGGTCATAGCTAGCAGGGCTAGTGGATAGTCCTATCCAATAGCTTACGTCTGAAAGAAAATCCGTTAAGTCTTTCAAGCGAGGGAAAATGCTGAGGGATTTCACGCCTCTAAGGTACATTTTCGTTAAGTAGAAGAGATGGTATATGGAAACTGAGATAAGACCAACAGCGGCGATTCTGTGGATGATGCCCGCTCCTTTAACTCCGCCAAAAATCCACATAACGTACTTGCTGGCGGGAAGATGTGCAAACCTAAGTGGCCATCCCGTGATTATTAAAAGAATGAAACTGATGGCCAAAACCATATGCTGGTAAACCTGACTCTTGTTCCATCTTTCGTAACTTGGAACTTCTGGAACTTCTGGAGCAGGTAATTTGCGTTTGACTTCTTTTAGCCTTTTTCTGCGTAAACGCAATAACTCTTTAGGGATTTGCATTTATTTCGCTCCTGATCGTCTCACGTGGAAAGTCAGATTTAGACCGATTACCACTATCATCCCGCCAATCGTGATAAATATGAACCATAGATAAAATTGCTCCACATAAAAGAGAATCGCTTTTTGCAGTGGCGTGACTTTTCTATGTGAGAAAGCTGCCTTAAAGCCTTTTGTAGCACCAGGATGACACCTTCCGCAGGTACGACTAATGTTTATATCGTTTACTAGTGAACGTTTGTCATCCGACGAATAGATTAGATGAGTGTCATGACAAGAGATGCATACAGGAACCGGCTCATAACCGAGTGCCTCTTTTTTGCCATGGAAACTTTCACTGTAACTAATAACTACATCTGGGCTCAAACCGTACTTTGCATAAATTTCGCTTTTACCATGGCATTTGGCGCATAGAACAGGTACATTATTGGGATTGGTATGTGACTCGGGATCTTCTTTAGATAAAATGTAGTGGCTTCCATGACAGTCAACACATAGTGGTGCTTCGGCCACTCGCAATGATAGTGCGGCAACACCATGTACGCTTTCGCGATACTGCTCGAGCTGTTCAAAGTGGCATCCATCACATAACGAGAGGCGTTTTAGTTCTTCTTCAGTGAAGCCCTTTGTCGATGTTTGCGGTTTTTCTTTATTGGAAACACTACCATGCACCCCCGTCTTCATTGGTTCGTGACAGGCTAGGCATCCAAGTTTGAAGTGAACAGAGCGGGAAAACGCTTGTCTATCTATGTAATAATATTTGCGAGTACCAGGCATAGCCTCAAAGAAGTTATAGTCGCCATGGCAAACTAGACAGCTCTCAGAAACACCGTAGTACATTCTTATGAATTTTTCATCCTCTTCCCTCGATGAAGTTGCACCATACGAAGGGCTTGAGGATAAGGGAAGGAATAACAATGGGAATACGAAAGGATTGAAAAACAAGGTAAAGAAACGAAATACACTATTTGTAACTTTACTGATTGCTTTTTCCACGAAGCCACCTTGCTATCAACCATCCATAAAGCCCACCCAGTATCGTTCCAAAAGCCCAGAAAATAAATATACCTAAGATAACGCCTAGCATTAATCCTAAGTAAGTTCTTAAAGTCAATGGTAGAAAGAACCAGCGGAATTGCTTAAAGAACAGAAATCCCGGATAACCACCAAAGTAAAAGCCTAACAAAACACCAAGAAGGGCCCCAATTATCCCACCATAAAAGCCATATTTTCTGGTTACTCTGTGCTTGACATCGTGAAATTGTTCACCATCTTTCATAGGTTAATATATAGGAATTAAATAAATATTAACGCTAATATGATTAAATTCTAAGAATAAAATAGTGCATTTACTCACAAATTTATTTTATTATTGCAATAAAAATTTTAGCATAAACTTTAGGATGAAGGTTTGTATCGTCCTGCGAAGATTTTGCTAGTTATGATAACTTCTTCTATCGTCTTAAATGTGGTAACTTGCTCCACTTGAGGCTTTAAGCTATGCTAGTGAGCTGAAAATTGCTAAAGGGTTTACAAATATGAAGTTGAGATGGGAGGAAACTTATGAAACAGATCGGGTTTTCTGCTCTAGGTAAAGTAGCAACACGTAATCTGTGTTTATCAAGAGGAGATGTTGGGCTAGGTAGAAGGTAGGCAAAGTTTCATCTGGGTCGCACTACTATAAGCTACTATGGGGAGGAATTGACACTATTTCTAAAGTCTACTAGAATTAATTTCAAAGGGCAGGTAGCTTAAAATTGTGTGTACCTAATTTTCCTTTAATCTTCTTGAAGTAATAACACATTCTATAAAACGTAACGCGAGGAATTGAGGTATTAAATCCAGATGGCAAGTTCAGTAATCGAGCTAACTGAGCAAGCCCAAAAAACTTTTATTATCAGCGTAGAAATAAGGGCATCCGAGGAGATGCGGAAGTGATATACGAACCATACATGGACTACAACTGGGTGGCATTGTTCCTAGTTGCAGGGCTTATATTTGTTGTCATCACCCTGGCGCTTTCTTCCCTTGTTAGACCCTATCGCCCCGAGTTCATCAAGCTAACCACATATGAGTGCGGTGAGGAGCCAATCGGGCAAGCTTGGCTTAGATTTAACATCCGCTATTACATCATCGCACTACTATTTCTAGTTTTTGATGTGGACGTAGTGTTCATATTTCCTTGGGCTGTCGCCTACAGGCTTTTAGTCTTCGGCGACCCACAAGTCCCATTCTTCCCCATTGGCATAAGCGCGCTTGGAGAGATGGTTCTTTTCCTCGGGATATTGCTCATAGGCTGGCTCTACGCTTACAAGCGAGGTGCATTAGAATGGGTTTAATTGACGGGCATAATCTAGGTTTTGTTGATGGCATTCCAGGTGTAGCGCTTTCCAAAATTGATTGGCTGATAAACGTTTCCCGCAAAAATTCCTTATGGCCATTAACTATGGGTTTAGCTTGCTGTGCAATTGAGATGATTGCTACCACTACAGCAAGGTACGATATAAGCAGATTTGGCGCTGAAGTTTTCAGGCCTAGCCCAAGGCAAGCGGACGTGATGATAGTCGCAGGCACAGTTACCTACAAAATGGCAGCCAGAGTGAAGCGCATTTACGAACAGATGGCAGAGCCAAAATACGTTATCGTTATGGGAAGCTGTGCCACCAGCGGTGGAATCCATGCGGATAGCTATTCCGTTCTCAGAGGAATCGACAAGATAATACCGGTGGATGTTTACGTGCCTGGTTGTCCCCCTAGACCTGAGGCTCTTCTAAACGGTTTAATTACGCTTCAAAAGAGGATTCAGCGTCAGACTCTCTACCGCAGAAGCAAGGACTTCATTTTTGCGAATCGGAGTGGGGAAATTGCTGAAATTCCCAAAGAAGCCGCTGTAGCAATCTCAGCTAGGGAGGTTGCAGGTGAGTTGTAAGTGGATTTGTCAAGGGGAAAAAGTAATTGGCAATTGCCACTTAAAATCTAATCGCAGGAAATTTATGTTGTAACTATAAATGAATAAAGTCAGCCAAAAAACCGACTTCTCGGGAATTTTCGCAGAAAAATTAATCTTTCCATACAATTATGATTTAGATAAGCAAACTCTCAAGCTTTCATCGGTACACGTTGGTGATTTATTCCCTGTTCTCAAAGATGATGAGAGGCTAGCCTTTGATTATTTACGTGATTTGACCGCCAAAGATCAGCCCCCTGGCACTTTTCATGTCGTTTATAACTTTCTTAGCTTCAAATATAGACATACTCTAATGGTTATCGCGCAAATCCCGCCAGCAACAAGTGGAGAACTCCCCGAGGTTGACAGCGCCACACCCTATTGGAACTCTGCAAATTGGTTAGAGCGAGAAGTGTACGATATGTTTGGAATTCGCTTTAGGAATCACCCAGACTTAAGAAGGGTTTTCCTTGATGAAACCACTAACTTCTATCCACTTAGAAAAAGCTTCTATGTGGAGAAGGTTACCAATGTAGCGGATATAAACGAAATAGAAGAAGCGTTTAGAAAGATGGCGGAGGAACAGAAAAAAGTTGAATCAAAAATGGCAGAAGCGGTAAAAGTGGAGACTGATTCTAATGCGAATGCTTCCTACCAGGAAACCGAAAGCGATAACAAGTTATGAGCATTAATAAAACATTACGACCCGATCTTTGGAAGAAGCGCGAGGATACCCTCTGGACTGAGGAGATGATCCTCAATATGGGGCCACAGCATCCATCTACGCATGGCGTTCTGCGTTTAGAGCTTCACACCGATGGCGAGATTGTCAAAGAATGTATCCCTCATATGGGGTATCTTCACCGTGGCATAGAAAAAAATAGCGAGCATAAAGAATACCTGCAGATTATTCCTCTTTGGGATAGGGCGGACTATCTTTCATCAATGCATATGAGCTATCTCATAACTTATGCCGCGGAAAGCTTGATGAAAGTTGAGATACCTAAAAGGGCGGAATATATACGAGTGATGTGTATGGAGCTTCAGAGGCTCGCTAGTCACTTAATTTGGTTTGGAACGTTCGCCCTTGATTCCGGCGCTATCACCCCGATTTTTTATGCGTTCAGGGAGCGGGAGTTGGTCTTAGACCTTCTTGAGCTTGCAAGCGGTGCAAGGTTACTTTACAACTACATTCGTCCTGGTGGAGTGCGGATGGATGTTAACCGAGAGTTTTTACACCGTCTTGATAAATTCTTGATTCATTTCCAAGATTACCTTGATGAATACGAAGAGCTTTACACAGGCAATGCCATTTTCATAAATCGTGCCAAGGACGTTGGTGTTCTAACTAAGGAAGAAGCGATAAGTTGGGGTGCAAGTGGCCCAGTTCTAAGGGGGAGTGGAGTTAAATGGGACATAAGAAAAGATGAGCCTTATTCCATTTATGAAGAATTTGATTTTGACATCCCAGTTGGGCAGAAGGGTGATGTTCTAGATAGATACAATGTGAGATTTTTCGAAATGCGCCAGTCTCACAGAATACTTAGGCAAGCTTTGGATGGTTTCCCGGAGGGGAAATACACAGCGCGTGTTCCAACTTCAATTAAGCCTGAGAAAGGAGAGGTTTACGTTCGCATAGAAAGCCCAAGGGGTGAGCTTGGTTGTTACCTTGTTAGCGACGGTGGCAAAATTCCATACCGGCTCCACGTGCGTGCTCCTTCTTTTGTCAATCTATCCGCGCTTGACACAATGCTTAGGGGGCACCTGATAGCGGATGTGGTGTTAATTCTGGGAAGTATTGATATTGTAGTGGGTGATATTGACAGATGAGCGGGAGTGCCTTTACACCAAGGACTTATACTATCTGGGAAGACTTCCGACTCTGGTTAATGCACGCGGGTTTACCCTACGAACTTGCCGATGCTTTGATGTTAATCGTGACTTTTACCGTCATTCTCATCTTTATTTTGGTTCTCGTTCTTGGACTGGTTTTATTGGAACGCAAGTTTCTAGGTTGGCTTCAAATCAGACCCGGCCCAAATAGAGTTGGACCTTGGGGCCTCCTACAGACCGTTGCTGATGCAATTAAGCTCCTTCTAAAGGAAGACATTATTCCAATGAATGCGGATAAGCCTACTTTCGTGCTAGCTCCAATTGTAATGTTCATTCCCGCGCTGTTGTCACTAGTGGTAATTCCTCTTGGTGTTGCCAACATTAATGGCAGATATTCATACATAGTAGCACAGGATCTGGACATCGGGCTTGCCTACCTCCTTGCAATTTCGTCTGTGGGAGTTATTGGAATAATAATGGGAGGCTGGGCAAGCAACAACAAGTATTCCCTATACGGCGCAATGCGCTCAGTTGCCCAACTTATCAGCTACGAAGTTCCAATGGTTCTAGCTCTAGTATCTGTGGCTCTTTACGCTGGAAGTTTAAGGCTTATTGACATAATTCATGCCCAGCAAAGTATCTTCGCTCTAATTCCGCTATTCCCAGCTTTTATAATTTTCCTTATAGCTGGGGTGGCGGAAACGAACCGTGCTCCCTTTGACTTACCAGAAGCGGAAAGTGAACTTGTCGGTGGTTTTCACACCGAATATTCAGGAATGAAGTTTGCCCTCTTCTTCCTGGCTGAGTATATCAACATGTTTACCGTCAGCGCTCTAATCACAGTCTGCTTTCTTGGAGGTTGGAAAGGTCCCGCATTTCTAGGGCAAAACCTTCTATGGCTGTCATCGCTCTTCTGGTTCTTCTTAAAAGTCTTCTTCTTCCTACTCGCGTTCATTTGGTTTAGAGGGACTTTCCCGAGAATCAGGGTTGACCAAATGATGCACTTCGCCTGGAAATTCCTCATCCCAGTAGCGATTTTCCAACTTCTGATCGTTGCATGGGGAGTGGCTTACAGGAATCCAATTATGAGTGGTGGTTACATCCCTAAGATTAGCGTTAAGGACATTTGGGATCCAAAGGATTACACCGGTTTCACTGAGTTTACGCGCACTTCTCTTCCTTCAGCCTTAAGAATGTTAAACGATTCTGAGATGGTTACGTTTCTTATTTCGGTGATTGGATTTATCTTGTTGATTTTGTTTATTGGAGGACTCTTTTACAGAACATTAAAGGGATTTGCTCCTAGCAAAACTATTTTTCAGGAGAAGCCATAGTAAATATGATAAGAAAGAACAACAACGACCAAAATATATTGAGTGATGATGCTCTTGGAAAGGAGCAGATGATCCACTTGTACTTTACTGAGCAGGTTCCCGTATGGTTTAAGCTCTTCTCTTTTCTTGCTTTTGCATGGTTTTTTCTTGTTTACGTTCAAGCAAGGTACTTTGGTCTTTTTGAAGGCGTTCTGGAGCTTCCCACATCCGCTAAAGCTATTTTTTCCTTTTACACATTGATGCCTCTGCTTCTTGTTTCCTATGTTGTAGTGGTCTTTTACTGGTGGTTAGCCCATGTTATGCAAAATTTTTCAGAATGGGGTAGGGATAAACTTTGGGCACGAGTCTTTTGGTTCATAACCCTTTCTGTTATCACATTTATTCTAATTGATCCTTTTGATAAAATTCTCAAGCTTCTTGCCAGAGTAGAGTTAAAGTACATCCCGGGCATTGGTGAGATTAACCCGTTAAACTGGGTCTTTTTCGCCGTTCTCACCTACTTAACTATCCTTCTAACTTGGCATTATCTAAAGATAGCCTGGGACATATCAGTGAAAAAACTGAAGGAATGGTGGGAGAACGCAGTTAGCATACCTTTGGGATTAAAGATTACGCTAATTCACCTTTTTCGTCCGAATTTCACCTTCTACTATCCTGAGCAAAAGAGAGAGATTCCCGACTACTTCCGGGGAAGACACATTCTAGATTTTGATGAGACGGGAGAACATCTATGCATCTCCTGCAAGGCGTGTGAGAGAATTTGCCCTGATAGACTCATTTTGATTAGCTACGTAAAGAATCCTGAGACAAAGAAGTTGGAGTTAACAGGTTTCCTCCTGGATAATGCAAGATGCAGTTTTTGTGGACTATGTGAAGATGTGTGTCCAACTGGTGCAGTTAGACACACGGATGAATTCGCATATTCAGTTGAAGACAGGGGAGATCTTATCTTAGACCTATTGGCGGAGTACCGTGAAAGAAGCCTTCCGCTTAGAATGAAACGGGCAAAGGAAAAGGAGCAGGAAAAAGTGGCTCAAATTGCCGGACATCCGACAATAGCAAATATAGATGCTTCATCTTAAAATATTCCCGTTTCGGTTATGAGTGCTCAAACTTTACTAATTATTTATTGGTGGATATTCACATTAGCTATTGTCTTTGGGTCAATAGGAACAGTTAGTTTCAGAAGCCTATACCATTCCGCCCTTTCTCTAATCACTGCACTCGCGGGAGTAGCAGGATACTTCCTCTTACTAAACGCTGAGTTTCTAGCCGCTGCGCAAGTAATAATTTACATCGGAGCAGTTATGGTTCTAGTGATATCCGCAGTACTTGTAGCTCAAAACTTAATGGGGCAAGAAATTACTCAGACGAATCGGCTCGTACTCCCTGCACTAATTGGCGCTGGAACTTTGTTTTTGCTGATGGTTGGAGCTGTCGTACTTACCGGGTTCGTTTTTGAGCCTCAATCCTACGCCCTAAAGAGTAACGTAAAGCAGATTGGATGGAGTTTAATGTCCACTTATGTTTTACCATTTGAGATTGCAAGCGTACTTCTATTTATGGCTTTAATGGGTGCTATTGTTCTTGCGCGAAAGGATGATTAGACTATGGTTCTATACCTTCTAATTCTTTTACAGGAAACAGGAAAAGAAGCATATACAATTCTTGAGGCGGTTAAACTACTTCCCGATTTTCTACACTCCTTCTTCATAGAGTTTGGCCCAAGGCAGTTCTTTACAGTTTCAGCCTTTATGTTCTGCGTTGGCTTTTACGGTGTTATCGTAAGAAAGAATGCCATCGCTGTGCTAATGTCCACAGAATTGATGCTCAACAGCGTGAATGTTCTTTTTGTTGCGTTTAACCGCTGGTGGGGAATGAAACTTACCCGTGCTGCTTTTACAAGTATTGAGAATGTTTATTCTCCCGTTGGGCAAATATTTGCTATATTCGTAATTATAGTTGCCGCGGCGGAAGCTGCGGTGGGTCTAGCTATAATTCTTGCTCTGTATCGCGTTCGCAAATCCGCAAACGTTGAAGATGTCAACCTAATGAGATGGTAATGGAAGGTCTTTTTCACAGCTTGGTTCTTCTCATTCCCGCCCTACCTCTTTTCTCTTTCATTTTCATAATCCTTTTAGGGATTTATATCAAAGACAGGGCATCTCACTTAATAGCTACCTGGGCAATGATGGTGACTATCGTCCTAGCACTTTTTATCTTTTACGAAAAAATCACTGGAAAAGTAACGGAGCACTTCGTTGCCTCTTGGGAGTGGGTGAGGGTAGGTGATCTTAGCATTCCTTTTGCCATTTACATAGACAACGTTGCGTCACTAACCCTTGTAATGGTTACAATTACCGCTGGGATGATTCACCTTTTCAGTCAAGGGTATATGAAAGGTCAGGTGCGTTACAGCAGGTTCTTCGCGCTCATCTCTTTATTCACCTTTGCAATGCTCGGCGCAGTGATTGCAGACCATCTCATCAATTTCTACATTTTCTGGGAAGTAATGGGTTTCTGCAGTTATGCTCTCATTGGCTTTTACTTTGAGAAGAGAAGCGCGCAACTTGCGATGAAGAAAGCCTTTATAGTGACACGTATTGGCGATGTGGGAATGTTACTAGGGATTGTTCTGCTTTACTTCACAACTGGAACAGTGCGCTTCTCAGAGATGCCTTCCGCCTTTCTTCAGGGAGAGGTCTCTCTGCCGATGAGCTTAATAACTGCCATAGGACTGCTTCTATTTATGGGTGCGGTGGGTAAGAGCGCGCAATTCCCACTCCACGTATGGCTCCCAGACGCGATGGAAGGTCCAACTCCAGTTTCCGCTCTCATTCACGCCGCGACAATGGTTTCCGCAGGAGTTTATTTCATAGTCAGAATTTATCCTATCATCTCCGCAAGTGAAATCACACTTTTGGTTGTTGCTGTCATCGGGGGGATTACCGCGTTTATAACCGCGCTTGTAGGCTTAGTGATGAAAGATATTAAACGTGTCCTCGCATACTCTACGATGAGTCAGCTTGGCTTTATGTTTTTAGCTCTAGGCTCATTGGGTTACAGTGCTGGCGTGTTTCATCTGCTCAATCAAGCATACTTCAAAGCGGGACTATTTTTAGGGGCTGGTTCAGTAATTATGGCTCTTCATCACGAACAGGATATGCGTAGAATGGGTGGGCTTAAAGCTCTTATGCCTATAACATATGTTACCTTTTTGGCTTGCAGTCTTTCACTTATGGGCATCCCACCATTTAGTGGCTTCTGGAGCAAGGATGAGGTGCTTTCAAGTGTGTTTGCACGCGCGGTAGAAATTGGAGGGCTTTATCCATTTCTCTTCGTTCTTGGCGAGTTGACAGCACTGATTACAGCGCTCTATATGACACGTCTTTTAATTCTTTCATTTGCAGGAACTTGCCGATTTGTTGCCCCACCTCCCCCAGACTACTTGTTTGATAAGGAGCGGTTAAATAGACAACAAGTCGAATGGGAAATTAAGAAATATGGGAAGAGCCTAGGAGGATTAGCTACGCTGTATCAAGAAGAACCAGCGGCATCCTCTGCTACTCCAGATGGAGGCGGTAATATGAAGCTGGAGTTGACTAAAGAGCTGACCTCAAACATTGGCTCTCATCATGAATCTCATTCCCAGCCAGCACATCTTCCTAAAGAGTCCCCATGGGTTGTTTGCACCGCACTAATTGTGCTTGCTTTCTTTGCGACATTTTTCGGCTTTATCGGCGCTAGTCCGATTAGCATTCACCTCTGGCACAAGCTTGTTCACTTCGGAGAACTCCACGAATCGGTTAACTATCTAGTTCTAGCCATATCAACGATAATGGCTTTTTCAGGTCTGGTGATTGGTTATCTTATCTGGGGGCTTAAAGTCTCATTTTTCCTAAAGGCATATAATCATCCCTGGATTAAAGCAGTTGAGCACGTACTAATAAATAAATACTTTTTTGACGATTTCTATGAGGGTTACATTGTCAAACCGGTCGTTTGGCTCGCTAAGGCATTCTGGGCATTTGACATCCGGGTTGTTGATATGCTTGTAAACGTGGTGGGTTCAGGCGCAAAACTCTTCGCTTACGCCTATGCCTGGTTTGACTTATGGGTTGTTGATGGGCTCGTAAATCTTGCTGGTTATATTTGGCTTGGAATTAAGTGGTTAATACGCCCAATGCAAAGCGGGTATCTTCAACACTATATGCTCTTAATACTGATCTGGGCAATAATTCTCTTTGTTTATCGTTATCTATTTTGAAAATTAAGGAATAACTATGTCACTTGGCGGTCAGATTCTTATCTTTCTTATGAATCCGATAAACGTTTGTATCTTCGTTCCATTCCTCGGTGCAATCATTCTAATGACAGTCAATCACAAGCAAGAGAAGCTAATCCGCACCCTTGCTCTTCTCTTCACCCTAATACCTTTTATCATTTCACTTGGTTTATGGTTTGGAACTTGGAGTTTTCTTGGGCTCAAATTCCCAGCAGGCTTTTTTGGAGAGTTAATGCGTTTATGGGGAAAGTTTGTTCCTACCTTGCAGGGTGGATTCAACTACTTCCTTGACATTCCTTGGATTGAAATTCTTCGCATTCACTATATTGTTGGGCTGGATGGTCTCTCTTTCCCACTTTTTATTCTGACCACATTCTTAAGCTTACTTGCCTGCATCGCAAGTTTTGGTATCAAAGAAAGAGTGAAGGAATACTTCGTTCTATATCTAATCCTCGTAGGCGGAATGCTTGGTGTTTTCGCGGCTTTGGATTACTTCCTCTTCTACCTATTTTGGGAAGTATCCCTAGTACCAATGTACTTTCTCATCGGGATATGGGGCGGTCCAAGGAAGGAGTATGCAGCAATTAAGTTCTTCATTTACACGCTCTTTGGAAGCGTGTTTATGCTAATTAGCATTATCGCAATGTTCCTTTACAGTGGGGTAGGGAGTTTCTCAATTGTGGAACTGCAAAACGCGGAAGGGTTAGTTATTCAACCAATTTTCGTGCGCACACTTATTTTCTTAGGATTCTGGCTTGCTTTCTCTATCAAAATACCACTCTTTCCTTTTCATACCTGGCTTCCAGACGCGCACGTGGAAGCGCCAACCCCAATATCGGTTGTCCTAGCGGCAATTCTTCTGAAAATGGGAGGATACGGCTACTTAAGGGTTCTTTATCCGACATACCCAGATGTTGCGTATGTTTTAGGTGCTTTTATTGGTGTCCTTGCAGTTATCAGCATCATCTACGGCGCGCTGGTTGCTATGGTTCAGCCCGACCTTAAGAAACTCGTTGCCTACTCCTCTGTTTCACATATGGGTTTTGTTACTCTTGGAATAGTCAGCATGAATCCTGACGGCATTTCAGGCGCGGTAATGCTAATGCTAGCTCATGGTTTAACCACCGGAGCACTGTTCCTTCTGGTTGGCGTCATATATGACCGCACCCATACTCGCCTAATCGCAGAGCTAGGTGGTTTATCACTAACAATGCCCAGGTTTGCCTTCAATATGTTTGTTTGCGCCTTTGGTTCTCTGGGGCTTCCAGGTCTAGTAGGATTCTGGGGTGAATTCTTGATAATTAAAGGTGCGTTCACCGCCAATGAAGCTTGGCAGAGGGTTATCGCCTGGGGTATAAACGGCGAAACTTTAATGCGAATCTTTGCGGTTTGTGCGGTTATTGGCATTATTCTCACCGCTGGATATATCCTCTGGATGCTGGAGCGGGTAATGCTGGGTAGAGAGCATCCCCGTTGGATTGGCTTGCCAGATATGATTACGAGAGAGTACTTAGCACTGGTTCCGATTACTATTCTTGTAGTAGCGTTTGGCGTCTATCCAAGACCGGTAATGGAATTGTTCAGCTTTTATTCCACTGAACTTGCCCGATACCTCACATCCGTGGTATAAAGTTCACCTTATAAGTGTTTAATAGAGCTGAACTTTTAACTATCTCTTCCAAACGCCAAATATTTCAAGCACGGAATGATCCGTCTTATGTTGCGGTCTGATATTATTGATCCAACATCATAATCTTTATAAGCCAAATATTTGCGCTTAAGCATTCTAGATTGCTGCGTTCGTGAATTTAAGAATGTTCAATAAAGCAAATTTATAAGGGAAGGAATATTTTCTCTTAAATATCTTGACTTTAACATAAAAAATGTGAGAAAATATTTATTTGCGAATTAATAAGGATAATCTCGCGCATTTTCAGTTTGATTTACACGTTAACGGTGAGGAGTATTAAACCTCCGAAAGGTGTAAAAACGTGAGGCGAGTCGGTATCATTTTACGAAACGAATAATCAATATGTATTTAGGAGAAAGAAATGGCAAGACAGAAATTTGAGCGAACAAAACCACACATGAATGTCGGAACCATTGGTCACGTAGATCATGGAAAAACTACGTTAACTGCCGCCATTACTAAGGTTCTAGAAAAGAAGAAGATGGCGAAGTTTGTTTCTTTTGACGAGATTGACAAAGCTCCTGAAGAGAAAGAACGCGGTATTACCATCCAGCTGGCACATGTGGAATATGAAACTGAGAAGCGCCACTACGCGCACGTTGATTGTCCTGGGCATAAGGACTACATAAAGAATATGATCACTGGTGCTGCTCAGATGGATGGGGCAATTTTAGTTGTTTCTGCGGCTGATGGTGCGATGCCTCAAACCCGTGAGCACATTCTACTCGCCCGACAGGTTGGTGTTCCATCTATAATAGTTTTCTTAAACAAGGTAGATTTGGTTGATGATCCGGAGCTTGTTGACTTAGCTGAGGAGGACGTGCGGGAGCTTCTCACGAAGTATGGTTTTCCTGGAAACGAAATTCCAGTGGTTCGTGGTTCCGCCTTGAAGGCTTTGGAAACTGATGGTAACCCGCACCCCGATAACGAATGCATTACCCAACTACTTGACGCAATGGACTCTTATTTTCCAGACCCAGTACGGGATATTGATAAACCCTTCTTGCTCGCAGTTGAAGACGTATTTTCAATCACGGGTCGTGGAACTGTTGCTACAGGTAGAGTAGAACGTGGCAAAATCAGAGTAGGAGAGGAAGTGGAAATAGTTGGTCTCACTCACGAGAGGAGAAAGACTGTCGTAACCGGTGTGGAAATGTTCCGTAAAACTTTGGATGAAGGTATAGCGGGTGATAATATTGGCGTGTTATTACGAGGAATTGAAAGAACAGGTATCGAACGTGGGCAGGTTATCGCCGCTCCTGGAACTATCAATCCTCACACGAAATTTAACGCGAAAGTTTACGTGTTGAAGAAGGAAGAGGGCGGTCGCCATAAACCGTTCTTCAGCGGTTATCGTCCTCAGTTTTATATGCGAACCACCGACGTTACGGGTACTATTAAACTTCCCGACGGCAAGGAAATGGTCCTTCCCGGTGATGAAGTGGAACTCACAGCTGAGCTTATTGCGCCGGTCGCTATTGAAGAAGGTATGAGATTTGCCATTCGCGAAGGTGGAAGAACCATTGGTGCAGGTGTTGTTACGAAGATAATTGAGTAGTTTTAATGCCAGAGGTAAAAGCTAAATCAAAGAAGGAAAAGCGCGTCCTAGTTATTCTTGTCTGTTCGGAGTGCAAGTCAAGGAACTATTACACAAGGAGAAACCGAGCCAATAATCCTAACAAGATGGAGCTTAAGAAGTATTGCCAATTCTGCAGAAAGCACACGCTACATACGGAAACAAAATAGGGTCTTAGCTTATGTTGAATAAAGTGTGGGGTGATGTGGTAGTAAATTGTGGCGGGATTAGGCCCATAGCTCAAGTGGTAGAGCATTGGTCTCCAAAACCAAAGGTTGTCGGTTCGAGTCCGGCTGGGCCTGTTTTGAGTGAATTGATTTTGCATTTGAAAAAATTTAGGCTAGAGCAGATAGGTGAATGGGTTTTATGAATTTAAGTATATATAGATAGTTTCTTAGTCATTTATTAGAAGAAATGAGGAGTACAGTTGTTGACAAAAGTGGTCATTCAAAGGCTGAGAGAGGAGCCACTGGTTCCGCGCGAGCTGACACTGGAAGTCGTACTGAAACAAACGCGGTTTCCCGTTACTTTAATGAGTTACGCATTGAGTGGAGTAAGATTACCTTTCCTAGCAAGAAAGAACTTTGGCAATCTACAATCGTAGTATTTATTTTCTCTATAGCGGTAACTATGGTGATTGCGTTTTACGATATTTTGGTGACTTTACTCTTTAGGTTTTTATTACCTTGAAATTTAATCCAAACTATTCGTATGAGGAAAGCTTGAGAAAAGTAGCAGGTAGTATAACTTTTGAATTTTGATAGCTATGGAGAGAAAATGATATGCCTTGGTATGTTATACATACGTTAAGTGGATATGAAGAAAAAGTGGCGAGGACTTTGCGCCATATGAAGGAGTACGGCCAACTTGATGGCGATGTACATGAGATAGTTGTTCCTTACGAGAAAAGGCTCGAATCGGTTAAGGGCAAAAAGCACACGGTTGAACGAAAAATATTTCCCGGTTATGTTCTAATTCATATGAACCTCACAGATGAAAATAGAATCATTCTAAAGCAAGTTCAGGGTGTTATAGGCTTTGTTGGTAGTGCATCATCTCCCCAGCCTCTTTCCCAGGAAGAGGTTGAATCCATTTTTGCAAGAATGGAGATGCAGGATCCTCTACTTGAGACTTCTTACAAGGTTGGAGACACTGTGAAGGTTCTTGCAGGTCCCTTTGTAGATGCGATTGGGAAGGTCAAAGAGATTGATGCGGAAAAGAGGAAGGTAAAGATACTTATTTCACTTTTTGGGCGTGATACAACCGTTCAGCTGGACTTTGATCAGCTTGAGCCCTTTGAACCGGAAGGAGAAGCGCGTTCTACGCATTCTGAAGGTGAAGGTTAACTCCTATGGCTAAGAAGGAAATACTAAAAGTAATCAAATTGCACCTGAAGGGCGGTGGGGCATCACCCGCACCTCCCCTTGGGCCCGCTCTCTCTCAAGCCGGTGTTCAAGTAATGGAGTTCTGCCGTCAGTTTAATGGGGCTTCTAAAAATCGAGCTGAAGAGACCATTCCAACTGAGATTATTATTTATAAGGACAAGAGCTTTGAATTCAAGCTGAAAACTCCAATTACGAGTGATTTAATAAAAAAGGAATTGGGCATTGAAAAGGGTTCCAGTGAACCAAACAGAATTAAAGCAGGTTTCCTCACTCGTGAACAAATAAAAAGGATTGCTGAGATTAAGCTTCCTGACCTTAACACTACTGATATAGAGAGAGCTATTAAGATTATTGCAGGAACATGTAGGCAAATGGGCGTTGAAGTGGAAGGATTTGATTATAAAGTTACACACTCTTCTTTAGTTGGGAAGAAGAAAGAAGCTAAGTTGGTTTCAGTTGGAACTTCTCCTGAAAATGCCATAGGGAGTGAAGCATCAACGAGGGAATCTTAATTATTATGAAAAGATCAAAGAAATATTTGGAGATGAAGAAAAAGTTAACGACCGACGGAAAAGCGGTTTCGCTTCCAGAGGCGGTGACAAAACTCAAGGAGATTATACGAGACTGGGAGCGCGTTGATATGGCGGTTCTGCTGGGTGTTGATCCTAGGAAGGCTGACCAAAGTGTGCGTGGTTCGGTTGTTCTTCCGCACGGTTCAGGTAAAGAGGTTAAAATTGCTGTTTTCGCCAAGGGAGAAAAGCTCACTGAGGCAAAGAACGCTGGTGCGGACTTTGTAGGGCTGGAAGATTTGATTGAGCAAATTCAAAAGGGAGAGATTAACTTTCATATCGCCATTGCAACACCAGATGTGATGAAGGAAGTAAGTAAAGTCGCAAAGATTCTCGGTCCGCGAGGTTTGATGCCTAATCCTAAAAGTAGTACTGTGACCTTTGACGTTGCTCATACAATAAAAGAATTCAAATCCGGTAAAGTTAACTTCCGTGTGGACAAGGCTGGAGTAATTCATTCCTATATTGGCAAGGGCTCTTTTCAAGCTAACCAGCTAGTTGAAAATGCCCAGGCTCTTGTTTCTGAAATTGCTAGGTTGAAACCTCCTTCAGTAAAAGGTCAATACATCAAAAGCATCGCTATATCCGGTACACAAACTCCCTCAGTAAAAATAGATGTTCAAAGCGTGATAGGTGTTGGTTAATTATGCTAAGAATTGATAAAGAAAAAAAGGTTGATTACTACTCTAAGACAATAGAGTCTTCATTGTTCATCTTTTTTGTAGATCCGGAAAAGATAGGTATTAGAACAATGCAAGAAATTAGGCAAAGGCTAGCAAGACTTGGTGCAAAGGCTGTTTATTTGAAGAATACATTGGCTCGTATAGTATTTGAGAGGAGGGGGTTAAATCAGGTATGTGAGATTCTCACCGGACCATCACTTATGGTAACTGGAACTTCTGATGTCTCCGCAGTTGCTAAGTTAGTTAGAGAAGTTCAGCGAGATTCTAAAGATCAGTTATTTAAGGTCAAGGGCATATGGTTTGACAAAAAGCTTTACAGTGCGGAGGAGTTTAAGCTGTTTACCAGTTTACCAAGTCTCTTGGAATCTCGTTCAACACTTCTGGGGATATTTCGTCAGCCTACCCAGAATTTTGTGAACATCTTGTCTGAAACTCGAGCTAGGCTCGTAAGGTGTCTCAAGGCAAGATCAGAAAAGGCTGAATAAAGGCTGTAAATACTATTATATTCAAAGGAGAAATGTGAGATGGCAGAACTTGAGAAAATTATTGAGGAACTGGAGAAGCTAAACGTTGTTCAGATTAATGAGCTTGTTAAAGCACTGGAGGAGAGGTGGGGAGTTACCGCATCAGCAATGGCAGCACCAATGGCTGTTTCGGTTCAGCCGACCGCTACTGAGACTCAGGTGGAAGAAGAGAAAACCACCGTAGATCTGATTCTGAAGGATGCTGGTGACTCAAAATTACAGGTTATAAAAGTAATACGAGAGCTAGCTGGGCTTGGCTTAAAGGAGGCGAAGGAGCTTGCGGATAATGTTCCAAAGCCTATCAAGACTGGAATAAGCAGAGAGGAAGCGGAACAGCTTGCCGAGAAGTTTTCTGAGTTAGGTGCAGTTGTTGAGCTTCGATAATAGTGGGATTAAAAATCGCCATTTAATTTTGGCGCGTTTTTGCGCGTAAAATGCCCGGATAGGGTTTTACGGAGGTAGAAAAGTTGACTAAAATAATTCAAGAAAGGGTTGCATTAAGTGAAGGGAATGAAAGCTATCCACTTCCGCCACTTCTTGACATTCAAATTCGATCCTTTGAATGGTTTCTATTTGAAGGGATTGATTCAGTGATGAACGAGTTCTTTCCTATCCAAAGCAAGGATGGGAGGTACGAACTTAAGTACGTTCGTTCCAAAGTCTTACTGCCGGAGCATACTGTAGAAGAATGTTTAGAGAATGGTCTTGATTATTCTTGCAGGATATATGCTAGGATTGCTTTTTATGACCATGGTGGGAAGGGTGAGATAAAAGAGCATGAGGTATACATAACAGACCTTCCCTTTATGACTCGTGATGGTACTTTCATAATCAACGGAGTAGAGCGAGTAGTAGTCAGCCAACTAGTTCGATCTCCTGGGGTTTACTTTACAACTGGTGAAAAGCGAACCGCAAATGAAAGCGCACACATGGTGAAGATAATTCCCTACCGTGGTGCATGGTTACGCTTTGAGTATGACATCAAGAGTGAAGCTTACCAAGTTCGCCTCGATTCTCCAAGAAGAGTTATCAAAGTAGCGATGATTGATTTTCTTATGGCTCTAGGTTTCGTAGTGGATTTAGAGGAGGAACGGATTTATCTTTCTGAAGAAGAAAAAACAAGGTTTACCGAAAAATATGGTATCTCGCTAGGCAAGGATGTTTGGCCAAATCAAGAAATGCTGATTGAAGATAAACTTAGGCCAACCCTACGTTCTCGTTCTCAGAGCGTGCGGAGTAAAGAAGACGCACAAAAGGAGATTTGGAGAAAGCTACACCCTACAGATCCTTACAGCAAGGAGATGTTAGAAAACATACTTCCTTCTCGCTTCTTTGATGCTAAACATTACGACTTAGCTCCAGTAGGAAGGTTCGTCTTGAATCAAAAACTAGGCTTAAGTTTTCCCTTAACAACTTGCATATTAACGCCTGCGGACATATTTGAGGCTTTCCGAGCGCTGTATGGGCTTCAAGAGTTTGGCGATCGCCCCCTTGACGATATGGAGCACCTCAACCTGGAGAATAGAAGGGTGGAGCACATTGGAGAACAGCTAGTTGGGCAGTTCCGAAAAGGGCTGACGCGCACAGAGAGGATGACCATTGAAAAGTTAATGCTTCCAGATGCATACAAAGAGACGCCGAAGACTCTAGTCAACACGAGACCAATCATCGCCGCAGTAAAGGAGTTCTTCGGTTCTTCTCAGATGAGTCAGTTTATGGACAACACTAATCCGCTCGCATCCTTGACCCATAAGCGAAGGCTAACCGCACTTGGTCCCAAGGGGCTGACCAGGGAAGCCGCTAGATTTGACTTTAGAGATGTTCACTACTCCCACTACGGTAGGATTTGTCCTATAGAATCACCTGAAGGTCCAAATATCGGGCTCATCAGCTCCCTTGCAGGATTTGCAAGGGTAAATGAACTTGGATTCATTGAAACTCCTTACTATGTTGTTAAAGAAGGAAAGTTAACGGGTGAAATCAAGTATCTATCTTCACAGGATGAGTATGATTTAGCGATAGCACCATCAACGGTAAAGATTGAAGATGGGAAAATTGTAGATGATGGCTTAATCTACGTAAGAAAGCGCGGTTCATACGAACAGGTACGGGTGCAGGAGGTAGACCTTGTCGAAGTTTCACATGCTCAATTCATTTCTGTGACAACGAGTTTGATCCCATTCTTGGAGCATGATGACCCTATCCGTGCCCTAATGGGGAGCAACATGCAGAGGCAAGCGGTTCCACTTCTTTTCCCGGATAGCCCACTTGTTGGGACGGGAGTGGAGCGCAAAATCGCGGAGGACGCTGGTTCACTATTGGTTTCGCCCTTCTGTGGTGAGGTAGTTTACGCAGATAGCCAAAAAATTATTTTACGTAAATCGGTTGTATTTGACCGTTTGACGGGTGAAATTTTTGACTTTCCTAATCTGGAAAAGGTTGAAAAGGAGCAGGAGTTAACGAGAGAGAAATTCAACTATTTGTTTAGCCCGCCTGAGTCAAAGAAAAATATTTTCCGCAGGGTTCCGTTTAGCGACAGGGGAATTAGACGGCTCAGGAAGGAATCTCAGCACGAAGTTGAAATTACATTAAGGAAGTTTCACCGAAGTAATCAAGGAACATTGATTAACAATAGACCACTGGTGAAGGCGGGTTATCCTGTCATTAAGGGAGATCTCCTTGCGGATACAGCCTCTACAAAGGATGGAGAATTAGCTTTAGGCAAGAACGTACTCGTGGCTTTTCTTTCGTGGCGTGGCTACAACTTTGAAGATGCTATTGTAGTAGGTGAACAGCTTATAAAGAACGACACCTTCACCTCTGTTCATATTGAGAGGTATGAGTGCGAGGCTAGAACAACCAAATTGGGACCTGAAAGAATAACACGAGAGATGGCTGGTATTCAGGAAGAGTATTTAGAGAAGAACTTGGATGAGCGTGGAATTATCAGGGTGGGAGCTGAGGTTAAGAGCGGAGATATCCTTGTTGGCAAAATAACACCAAGAAGTGAAAGCGAGCTATCTGGAGAGGAAAAGCTTATCAGGGCGGTTTTTGGTGACAAAGGAAAAGGCTTCAGGAATACTCCACTTAAAGTTCCCCATGGCCAGGAAGGTGTAGTTATATCAACGTCCTACTACAGCAGAGGAGATGATATTGAACTACCTCATAGTGTTCTAGAGATGGCTCGCGTATACGTAGCAAAGAAGCGTAAGCTCTCCGTCGGTGATAAACTTTCTGGTAGACATGGAAATAAAGGTGTCGTAAGTGTTATCCTCCCCGAAGAAGATATGCCCTTCTTGCCAGATGGCACGCCTGTGGATATTATTTTCAATCCACTCGGCGTTCCCTCAAGAATGAACGTAGGCCAGCTACTCGAGACTCATCTAGGCTTAGCAGTAGCTTGCGTTGAAAAGGATGATACTAAATTCATTGAAACTGTGAAAAGCCTGCCGAGTTGGGATGATGTACCAGTTAACAAAGCCGAAGTTGCAAGTGAAGTGAAGGACATATGGTTGAAGCCTGCGAAAAATCCACTGAAAGTTAAGAATCCGGTGTTTCAATCCGTGACTGAAGCAAAGATACGCGGTATGTTCAAGTTTCTCTCACTACCTCTTGATGGGAAGACAATTATTTACGATGGTCTCACTGGACTCCCCTTTAAGGAGCGGGTAACAGTTGGTTATATGTACGTAATGAAACTTAATCATCTAGTTGATGACAAGGTTCACGCTCGTTCAACGGGTTCATATGCGCTCATCACTCAACAACCTCTAGGTGGAAAAGCCCAGTTTGGTGGTCAGAGGCTTGGAGAAATGGAAGTCTGGGCGCTTGAAGGTTATGGTGCTAGCAATATCCTCAAGGAAATGCTCACTGTAAAGAGCGACGATGTTACAGGTAGGCTTAGAACTTATCGGGCTATCGTTAATGGAGACGTAATCCCAGAGCCGGGAATACCAGAGTCTTTTTACGTAATGGTGAATGAGCTTAAAGGTCTCTGTCTAGATGTGGATATAATCCACGAGGAAGAGGAGGAGAGAGCTGTGTTAGGCCCCGCTGTTAAGGGAGCAAGAATAATCCAGAAAACGGAGGAAGTCTTTGAATAACCCAAGAATAATTAGAGCAAGAACTGATTCAGAAGTTGAACATCGCCAGATAAAGGGCATAACCCTTGGGCTAGCTTCTCCGGAAAGAATTCTTCAGTGGTCACATGGCGAAGTCAAAAAGCCCGAAACCTTCAACTACAGAACATACAAGCCTGAGAGGGATGGCCTTTTCTGCGAACGAATTTTTGGTCCTACAAAGGATTATGAGTGCGCTTGTGGAAAGTATAAGAAAATAAGGTATAAGGGAACCATCTGTGAGAGGTGTGGTGTTGAAGTTACTTCTTCTAGGGTTAGGCGAGAACGCATTGGTCACATCAGACTGGCATCCCCTGTGGCTCACATTTGGTTTACAAAATCTATCCCGAACGTCTTCTCGGCTCTTCTAGGCATTAACAGCAAAGAAATTGAAAAGGTTATTTACTTCGTTAACTGGATTGTAGTGGACAAGGATGACAAGTGGTTAAGCGCGAATCTTTCTAAGATAACCACAGAAGCGGAGAAGAGAAAATCTGAGCTTGAAGCGGAAAAGAACAAACTAAGAGAGATTAAGGAACTTGACCTTTTTGAAGTTTGCAAACAGGTGCCCGATCTTACTTCACATGAAAAGAGAGAGATTACAGAAGCTGAGAAGGCGTTCAACGCTCGCAGTAAAGATGAAAAAACACTTGAAAGGTATAGTTTTATGAAAGAGGTTATTACCCGAAGTCCAGAGCTTAGAGATTATGAAGCCCTTGAAAGTATCACCGATCCTAAAACTAGAGAAGTAATAGTTCGAGGCGACGAGCACCAAATCCTCACCCCAGCGATTGTTAGTAAACTGATTGACTTAAGACGTTTCCGAATTAAGGTTGAAAGCAGAAAAAAGTCAATTGAAATTACCAAAAGGCTAGAGGAGATAAACCAAGAGATTAAAAACTTGACTGAAGGACTAGAGAAGATAACAAAGTGCAAAAAGCTGGACAGGCTTACAGACAAGGAACAGGAGAGCGTAAGAACTATCCTTAGACTAGTAGAAGTTAGGCTATTTCCAGAGATTACCGAATACCTTAAAATCGGTATTGGTGCGTCAGCGGTTCAAGAAATTCTAAAGAAATTAGATTTGAATCAATTAGCAAAGTCGCTAATCTCCGAGTTATCAAAAACTGTTAATCAGAAAGGTTCCAGTCAAAAGAGAGCCAAGCTGATAAAGCGACTAAAGATTGTTCGCTCCTTTATCAATTCCGGTAATCGTCCAGAGTGGATGATTATTGAAATTCTGCCAGTTCTACCTCCCGATCTTAGGCCTATGGTAGAGCTTGAAGGTGGAAGGTTTGCCAGTAGCGACTTGAATGACCTTTACCGACGGGTGATAAATAGAAACAATCGCTTGAAGAAGCTAATTGAAATTAGAGCCCCGGAGAGCATACTTAGGAACGAGCGTAGGATGCTACAAGAAGCGGTCGATTCGTTAATTGATAATGGTCGTCGTGGTAGGAGTGCGGTAACTGTTGGTAATCGCCCATTAAAGAGCCTTTCAGATATGCTTAAAGGAAAGCACGGAAGGTTTCGCCAGAATCTATTGGGCAAACGAGTTGACTACTCAGGCAGAAGCGTAATAGTGGTTGGTCCAAAGTTAAGACTGCATCAATGTGGCTTACCAAAGGAGATGGCACTGGAACTCTTCAAGTCTTTCGTGCTCGCTCCTTTGATCGATCCTACTGATCCAAGTAGGAGCATCGCCACTGCGCGAAGGTTAATTGAGAAGGCAGAGGATGAGAAAGTTTGGGATGCTCTGGACAAGGTTATTAAGGCGCATCCCGTTCTGTTAAATCGCGCCCCAACCTTGCACAGGCTCTCCATCCAAGCTTTTGAGCCTGTTCTGATTGAAGGCAAAGCGATTCAACTACATCCCCTCGTTTGTGCTGCTTATAACGCCGACTTTGATGGCGACCAGATGGCTGTTCATGTTCCACTCTCAATGGCGAGTCAAACAGAAGCAAGAACTCTAATGCTCTCGGCGAATAACCTCTTCTTACCTGCGGATGGTAAACCTATAATTTCCGCCTCCCACGATATTGTTTTGGGCATCTACTATCTTACTCAAACTCCTGATGGTTTACCTGTTCACTGCAATTGCGCTTTATGTGTTTCTCGGAGTAGCTCAAAATCTCTTCAATCTGTGAATGATCATCCCCTGCATAAGAGGTTCACTTCATGCGAGGAAGCCCTACTTGCGTATGAGAATAGTAGAATCACTCTTCACGAACCGATTGAGGTTGAGGTCAATCGTCCAGTATTTAACAGTGAAGACTTCTCCGTTGAACCAGAAGTACCTAAATCAACAATTATGACTACTGCAGGTAGGATACTGTTTAATGAAATCTTCTGGTCTATGGAGAAAGAACTTGGTGTTTCAGATGATAAGAAAATCCCCTTTATGAATTTTCCCATGGATAAAGGTGCTTTGGCGTCAATTTTATCCTATACCTATGAGCGCCTAGGACAGCGGTTCACTGTGCTACTTGCTGATGCCTTAAAGTACTTGGGCTTTGAAACTGCAACAACATCAGGAATTACAGTAGGTATCAACGATTTAACGATTCCCTCTGAGAAACCGGAGATTATCGCCCGTGCGGACAAGTTGTCATCTGAGATCTGGAGTAAATTCAATAAGGAGCTAATCACTAGAAACGAGAAAGATGAGGAAATAGCGCGGATTTGGGACCAAGCAACCAAGGACCTAACCAAGGCGATGAAGGAGAACTTTGCCGTTTTCAATCCTGTGTTTATGATGCAGGAGAGTGGAGCTCGTGGCAAGATTGACCAAGTCCGTCAGCTAGCGGGAATGCGTGGCCTACTTGTGGGTCCTACTGGTAGAGTCCTTGATATTCCAATTAAGAGTAACTTCCGGGAAGGACTTAGCGTATTTGAATACTTTATTTCCACTCACGGAGGACGTAAAGGTCTTGTTGACACCGCTCTTAAGACAGCTGATAGCGGTTACTTAACTAGACGCCTTGTGGATGTTGCGGTAGACGTTAGCATTTCAGAGAGAGATTGTGGAACTAAAGAAGGAATTGAAGTTAAGCTGGGCTCTTCCAGACACGAAACTCCCAAGAAAGCAAAGAAGATGCTTGTGGGAAGGGTATTGGCTGAGAACGTTGTAGCTGGCAGAGGTGGGAAAGTCCTCTTTGAGCGTGGTACTGAGATAACTTCAAGGATAGTGGATGAATTGTTCGAGCGCAAGGTTGAATCAGTAAAGGTTCGTTCCGTCTTGACCTGCGAATCAACTGAAGGAGTCTGTGCTTTGTGTTACGGTTGGGACTTAGCATCAGGTCGTCTTGCAGAAATCGGCGATCCCGTAGGTGTTATTGCGGCACAGAGCATTGGCGAGCCAGGAACTCAGCTTACAATGCGCACTTTTCACACAGGTGGTATTAAGGGAAGGGATATTACACAAGGTTTGCCCTATGTAGAGAGTCTGTTTGAAGTCAGAGGCGCGAAACATCCTTTCGTCCTTGCTGAACGTGAAGGTGTTGTGAAGGATATTACAAAAATAGTTTATTGGCGTGTTGTTATTCAAGACCCAGAAGGTTACACCACGAAGTCTTACACTATCCAATGTAGTGAGGAAGAAAAACTACCGATAACCTATCAAATGAGGGTAACCCGCGGTACCCCTCTTGACCCTGCTAAAAAGGTAGTTGCGGAAATAGGAGGCATAGTCACTCATCTTTACACCGATTATAAGAGTACTTACCATCGTATCACCATTGTCCATGATGATGGCACTGAGAAGGTTTATGAAACACCTCATGAGAATCGTCGTCCTCTTGTTCAAATTGGCGATAGAGTGGAGAAAGCCCAGCCTTTGTGTGACGGTGATTTAGATATAAGGCAGTATCATTCTCTTGTAGGAGACCTGAAAACACAAATGTATCTTGTTAATACTATTCAGGACATCTACGAGTCTCAGAACGTTAACACGAACAGTAAGCACATAGAAGTGATTGCGAAGCAGATGATTAAGGTGGTTGAGGTTCTACATCCTGGCGATGCTGAAAACCTTTACGAAGGGGACTTGGTTCCTAAGCGCGAGTTTGAAATCTTGGTGGCGAAGTTAAAGAAGGAAGGTAAAAAACCACCACGCGGTAGAAGTCTGCTACAGGGTATTTCAAAGGCATCACTCACCACGGACTCATGGCTCGCCGCTGCGTCATTTCAAGAAACGACGCGTGTCCTTACTAAGGCGGCGATTGAGGGTCAGGTTGACCGTTTGCGCGGTATTAAGGAAAACGTAATTGCCGGTTCGCTGATTCCTGTTGGTACTGGAAGAGTCGTAAGGGATGTGCATAAGGCACTCCGTGAAGGCGTTCCTGGGCAAGTTAAACGCTTCTTTGAAGTGGAAGAGGAGGAAGAAAAACCCGTTAGTGGTCTTTTCTGATCCATTATGTGGTTATGAGTTGTTGTCACTTGAATTTAATCGGTAAGCTCCGTGAACGCAAGCCCATCTTTTTAACTAATCGTGAATTGTAAATCTCTTTCACCTGCTGATAATATCTTATTTCATAGAGTTTTATTACTGTGACTACTTCACTTGTCAGGGGCCAACTTGCCATAACAAAAGTTCTTCCCATTTAAGTAAAGCGGTTCAGCTTGCATTACCAATCTTTGGAGAGAGTTTTATAATAGTATTACTTGGAATGCCTAACGTAGATTCACTTCCTGAAGAGTCGCTGATTAACACTGGTGCTACATCTACACTATCTGATATTCAAGATGTTTCTCAAGATATTTCAGCGCCCCAACCAGAATTTATAAAGTGGTCATTCAAACCATGGAAGGAACATCCGCTGCGCGCGCTGGCAGTTATCATCATCAATCTCGCAATTACCCTACTTATCTATTTCCTCTATAGAGATTTAGTAATGACTGACTTTGCGTTTCTTGTGATGTTTGGAATGACGTTAACAATTTATATTCCAGTGACGTATTTGCTAGATGATGCGGGCGTTACCGTAATTTTCTTATCTGTTAAAAGCTTCCGACCCTGGAGTCATTATAAAAACTGCTATTTTCATGAAAATGGTGTTTTTCTCACCTCTCTTCCCAAACCGAGCAGGCTTGACCCATTCAGGGGTCATTTTATTAGATTTTCAAAAGACAGAGAACTGATTTCTCTTTTTATTAAATCACACCTCAAAAAGCCTTCTAGCAAAAACTCGGTGTGAAGTGCGAACTTTACATAATGTTGTAATTAGAGTAGGCGCGGTCTCCGACTTTTACCAAATATTTTTCTATAAATTTCGCAACTATAGCTAGCGAATGCTCCCAATTTTCAAGCGCGTTTATATCTGAGTAAGATAAGTCTTTGCGATAGTCAAGCGCATAAAAAGGCATTTTGGTTTGGAGATTGGTTGAAAAGCAAAATGCGGGGGAAATAAGCCGGGTTCTGTCTCTGCGGTCATTTCTCTAGCCTGTCCGTTCCTTTGGTAGTATCCGTCAGGATATGCCTAGGCGGACTTGCCGAAGTTCCCGACAGGTCAATCGGCATGATAGTGGCGAAGGATGAGCAGTTCGTTTTTCATTCGCGTCAGCGCGGAGCTTTCGCGAACGTCCGCCACCTGCCTTGCACCGGACGAGTTTGCCCACCCGTAAACTTCACAGTCACGGACGTGCGCTCTTACCGCACGGTTTCACCCTTGCCAGAGGTCACAACCGAAATTTCGGTTCATCCCGCCAGAGGCGGAACTTCCCGAGGGTCTGGCGGTATTTTTCTGTGGCGCTTTCCATACCCCGCTTTCACGGAGTTCTGGGAATTACCCAGCGTCCCGCTCTGTGGTGCCCGGACTTTCCTCAGATGCGAACTTGCATTCACATCCGCGACCGCCTTTCCCCCGCTATTTTATTTTACCAGAATCCGCTAGGATTAGACGCAGAGTTTATTTAAATAAATCTCTCCAAGTAGATTTCATTGACGCAATCTTAGACGGTTGGATTTTATCACGATATTCTTGCCACTCATTGGCTTGCATTAGCGGAGAAAAGACATATTGGACATATGAGGCTTTTTTCACAAGTTATCCTTTTCGCAAGATGGAAGTTGTGTTTTGGTGATGAAGGGTGCTGTTTGGAACGAGGGAAATTTCTTCCACTCTGTGGTCATAATATCTTCTGCCTGTCCGTAGAGAATTATCTGGTTTTAATATGAGTTAGTGAAATGGCTCTTAGTAAAATTGTATCGCTAACTTTAGAAAATGTGTCTATCAGCTCTGTCCGCACTTTTTCGGGTCAAACAAGGTAGGCCAACCCGTGGGCGGTCATATCCTTATCTCTTGACATAGCCTGTACGCAACGCACATTTTCCCCTGCGCCTCCTCATCTCTTCCAAGATCCCCTATCGCTACCACCAGTTTATCGTATCCTAACGCAAAAGGTTTCATCAATGATTTTAATTACTTTATTTCCCCTTATTTCTAGCAAGGGTGAAAATTTTTCTTCCTTTAAAACGTAATAAAACTCAGAGTAACCATGATAATAGCCATAATAGCTATTCCAACACCTAATCCGCTCAAAACTGCCAAGCCCAAATATGGTATAGAGTGATTCCAAGCTAGATAAACAGATAGGCTTATTAAAGCTAAAAAATAAATACCCCACCCATAATCCTTTAATTTCTCATAATTCATTGTTTTGCTCCATCTTCCCTCATACAAAGCTCACTTCAGCGAGAATTTTGTCCCTAAGCTCCTCCATTAGCCCCATCCTTGTTACGATATCAACCTTTCTACCAAGCTCGCGTTCTAAAAGCGACGCAAGTCCGAGAGAGTCAAACAACTCCGCCTCTTCAGTGAAATCAACAAGAATAACAATATCGCTTCCCTCCTAAGCCTCTGCTCGGACGAAAGAGCCGAAAAGCCAAATTACTCTCGCCTTATAGGTCGCGCAAGCCTCATCTTTAAACGCCTTCAGCTATTCAAGTATATCTTCACTCGTAAGCATATCTCAAATGATACTAAAAAAGTATCTTAGAAGCTAATTTATCCAAGCCTCTCCTTTGGCGAACTTCTTTTGTCCGCTATAGGGATCTTCTCGCACCTCTTATCAATTCGCATTATCAGCGCTTCGATGCAGGCGCGTTTTTCCAAAACTGCCTGCAAACGGTTGTAGAATTCCATGCTAAGGTTCATTCCGAATGGGCTTGTAGCCACGTTCACGCCGTCCACCGCAGTATCAATTATCGGGCGGAAAAACAACATCAGCTGGCTCCCAAGATATCCCATTGGGCGCATACTCTCAAGAAAAACGATAGCGGGCACCGCCATTCCCGCGCGCACTACGCGCTCCGCTAGAATCTCCAGCGTTTCAAGTTCCTCCGCGCTTAGTTCATCCTCAGTGCCTTTTTCCACCTTGAAGGCATGAGCAAGGCCGTTTAGAAAGTTTCTCCAGAAGCCATGTTTGCCTTTGTCGCTCCAATTAGACCTTGTTTCTGATTTCGCCTTCATCCTTCTGCCTCTGAGTATAGTATAGATAGGTTTCACAGACAAGAAAGCCCAGGCGTAACAACGTTTCTTGCCATTCTATATAATGTTTCCAAAGAGACCCTCTAATAAATCTAAATCTAATGTTAATCAAAGAGTCATTTTTATTAGCGTCTAGGTTATAATTTGAAATTGTTTTCAGGAGGTGATCTTAGAATGGATAAGGGTGAAAGCTGAGGTGAGAAGCGACCCAAGAAAGTAGATATTCTGCGCCTGGAAAAGCGTGGACAACCAAATATTAGGCAAAGATTAGAGAATGCTGTATTAACTTCACTGCCTCATAGGAGAGCGAGAAAAAATGGAAATGAATAGACCATTACTAAAGCCATGGATGAGGGTGTGGATTCAACTGAGAAGAGTGTTACATCTTCAGATGCGAGTTCTACTCGTTCTACTTTTGCCCCGGCTGAACTTGAATACACAACAGAGCCGATTCTAAAGAGCGCAATTCGACTGAAGAGCAAGCTACAAGACCTTGAGGTGGATGAGAGATTCTTAAGGGGGAATTCACATTTAGACCGATCTGCGGATTGTATATCTTGAAAGTTGCCCTTTTGCCCTTCATTCCGCTACCATTAATCGCCTTCTTCTATTCGATCCTCGCAGGTGCGCCAAGTTGATTCTGGATGGTTAGTCTCGTTAACATCTTTCTCTTTCCACTTTACGCTGTCTATATGTTCGTAGCTCTTACTTACACAAATTACGATTCTCCTTGGTTAGTTGCTGGACATCTTGAACTTCTATCACAAAATGGACTAATTGTTCCCCTCCTTTACGCTCTGGTTCTGTTAATTGTTTTTGTCGCCTCATGGCTGATAGGTTGAAGACGTAGATGGGATATTTAGAATTCGCAAGCTTTGCGGAATTCAGGGAAGTTGAGGACCGCTATCAATTGGTCGGTATTGCTTTATTCTGCCTGTTTGTGTTTTTTACAGTTGGCTCGCTCGCCCTGAGCAATATACCTGACATTTTTAACTACATTTTTGGCTTGGAGTTCAAACCCTAATTAAAATGTGTGTTGTTAGTGCTATTAATTGTTTCGCTAAGGAAGAAAAAAAGAAGGTGGACGGCTAAAATCCGCCCACCTTCACTAAATTCAGTTTAGATTTCCTTAACCGTTCTTTCTGGAAAAGACTGGGAATGATAGGCCTGCGTCATCAGTAAAGCCGTAAACGACCGCCGGTTGACCTGCAACTTCCATTAGGAAGCAATACTGACCTGAGATGTCGGTAGTTCGGTCAACCCACTCAACGCTCCATGTTCCCGAGCCATCCGCAGCTGAGTTAACGAGATATACTAAGTTCTCGGTGGAATCATCCGCACCACGATAAGCGGAGATTGCTGGTAAACCGCCAACAATAGCGAGGGAGACAAAGTCGTTAAAGCCGGGGTAGAAGAGCTCAGTCTTGGTCCAGTTCGGTGTCAGGCCATCTGCGGTTGTTGCTCTGGCGAAGTAAAGTTTGCCGGTTTGCCTGTCAATATAAGCGCCAGCAGGTCTTCCGGATACTACCGCTAGAGAGCACGCGTTGAATGTGGCGCCAGCGGTTGTGTCAACATCAACGGTTGTCCAAGTCCCAAGACCATCCGCCTGGGAGTTTCTAGCGTAACGAACGATAGGACTGATATCTCCAGTGTAAAGTACTGCGGGATTACCACCGACAATCGCAAGACTTACGGAGCTGAAAGTGTCGGAGCTGTCTATAATTCCCAATTGCCAAGTCCCCAAGCCATCTGTTGTGTTGCTTTTTGCGTAAGCGACATTCCCATTATTGTTAATATAAGCGACAAATGGAGCCCCTCCAGCTATACCGAGAGAATAACTGGCGCCCAAGTTTCCTTCGGCCGAACCTGTTATGTTTGCCGAACTCCAGCTCCCAGATCCATCTGGCTGAGAGCTCTTCATAAACCTTATCTGGAACGCGGGCGGGCGAGAACCAATGTTATGCAAGTAAACAAATGCAGGAGTGGTTTCAACGATTGCAAGATTTGAAACAGGGGATGAAGAGTTTGCTGGATCGCCACTATTAGTAATTTGCTGAGGTGCGCTCCAGGCGCCGGAGCCATCCGAATTAGCGTTACGAGAGTAGAATATCTCATACGGACCCATATCTGATAGTGCAATATGTATTATCGCTGGGTTCCCATTTGCTATTGCCATAGACGTGAAAATTCCGCCATCTCCTTGATTATCAACCACACTTCTAGACCAATTTGTTCCCAGCGTTTTTAACTCAACATCCATTGCATAATCGTAGTTCGTGGAAACTCCTGTAATGCTCGCTCTTATGTACCAAGTTCCGCTAGATTCAACAGGCCATTCAAGGATTTGAATGCCATTCGTAACACGATACGAAGTAGCTATCGTTTGGTCAGAGGAGTTTCTCACTCTTAGCCTTATCGCGTTACCTAGATCGCCTGCGTTTGGATCATAATCTGCTCTCGCAAGGAGAATCTGACCAACGGATGCAGTAAAGGTGAAGTAATCCCAAGTCCCACCATCGTAACCACCGGTTCCGAGGTTCGCTAGGAAATCCGTTTCGGGCAGTGTAAAGAGATTGGCCTCACCAAGAGAGTTGTTAGGCTCAGTTTCGTCATAGCCAACGGTGAAGTTAAAAGTTTCGTCAGCATCTGGGAGAATACCGTTGGAAACTTGAAGCCGAATCGGATAAGTTCCAAAGACGTTAGGCACTGTAATATCTGGAGCGGTAACAGTGTCTCCACTGCCTGAGTAAGTTTCAGGACTAAAGCCATCTCCCGGATTTCCAAAAGTCCAAGTATAGTTAAACGGAGTTGTTCCGGTAACTTGAGCGGAGAAATCAACTGTTTGACCAGCGCCTGCGCTTAGCGGAGATATACTGATTATTTCTGGCGGGAAGCCTGTGCTAGCAATGGAGTAGCTGAAGTTAACAATTGTGGTTCCATAGTTATTGGTAATTGCGACTGTGCCATTGCGAGGCCCAGGAGTTCCGGTAATAGTAACAGTCGTTTGTGAGTCAGATTCTGATGGCGCGGAAGGATTTGCCCAGTCACCATTGCTGTCGGAGAAATTCCAAGTGTAGTTTAAGAAGGGACCAGTGCCAACCGCGCTAGCAGTAAATGTAACCTCTGTTCCTTGCTCAGCGGTTGGTGGGTTACCCATGACATTGCCATTAAAGGGCCGATAACCAACGTCTATATTGAAATTCACAGGACCAGCACTGCCAAAGGGATTTGATACGCTCAATGAACCCGTGTCAGTTCCTTCGTTTACTCCGACGACTGATGGTTGTCTCTCATTGGAACTAGAGGGATTGCACAGCGTTCCAAACTGCCAGTTAAAGGTTAAAGGTTCACTACCGCTAACATCGGCGGAGATATTTCGCGCTGGGTCTGGGATTGAAACAATAAATGGATCAGGAGTAATACTGTCAATTAGCGGAGGTTCTCCTGGGTTTACCCTGAAGTCAATGGTCATTTCGTCAGTCAGGCTGTTTTTGTCAGAAACCTGAAGACTAACCTGATAATCACCAGGTGCTCCTAGCGTTGCGGTAGGTCGCTCAATTGTTGGGTTGTCCACAGTCCAACTAACTGGGAAAGTCCACTGGAAAGCGTAAGGCGGTGTCCCACCTATGACTGTCGGAGTAAACTGAACGTCAGACAGTTCAGTTCCACTTTGCGGTTGAATGTCAGTGATATCAGGAGGTGTTAGAAGCAGTACGTCAAATGGGAATGTCTCTGTGTCACTTAATCCGCTCGCATCCGTCACTTCAAGGGTGATGGCGTAAGTATTGGGATCAGTTGGCACAACGATGCCAGGTGCGGTAACGGTATCACCACTGGCGGAGTAAGTTTCAGGGTTGAAGCCATCTCCGGGCGATCCAAATGTCCAGTTGAAGTTAAAGGGTGGAGTTCCTGTAACATCAGCGGTGAAGTCTATAACCTGACCAGGGCTACCTGAGCTTGGGCTGATTGAGTTGATCTCAGGACCAATTGGAGAGGGTTCGATCAGATACTCGTTTGAGCGTATAGTCTCGTCACTTACCCCTGTTGCATCAAATGGAATTACACTAACATACACTGGAACTGTTGGGGGAGTAACTTCAACTTCTTTGAGGAATATATCTCTTCCCTCTGGAATAACTGACCTTTCAGCAAAAGTAACATCTACAATGTCAGTATAAGTTGTTGAACCATCCTCGCGCATTTGAATTTTGTATCCGTCCACCTTTCTTCTGAAATTTGATGCAAGTGGCGCTACTTCTCTAATATCCACAACTTTGTCATTGTTGTAGTCCGCAAGTTCTGCCATTGGATTGTCCGAGGGGTTATCATATCTGCCAAAGAAGTTATCAGCTATTGGTTTTACATCACGAATATCAACGACTCCATCTTCGGTTCCATCACCTTGATTTTGATAGCTCCATTGAAGCGACCACTGCCCAGGGGCTAAGACTGTTACGGTTAGGTCGTCAACCTTACTACCGTTTCCAACTGGTGGCGCGGATACCGTTTTGGAATTCAGAGAAATGCCATTTCTGACTAACTGATAAATAAGTTCTTCTTTCAGTTCCTTAAATAATTTCTCGTCCACACCTGATGGAGTTTCCGCTTTCATTATTTCTTCGCCGATGGTTAATTCGGTTTGGAAAATAGGCGGGAGGGGGCGAGGGGTTGACAAAGATTTGGTGCCACTTGAACCACCACAGCTTCCTGCAAAAATAAAAATTGTGAGGGCTGTCACAATTAGCGCATAAGTTGCTACTTTTTGTTTTGAATACATTTATTTCCTCCTCTAAACGAATTGATCCGTCCCTTCTGGTAGCTATTCCCCTAGTCAATATTATAACTCAAAATTCAGAAATGAAAATCAAGGTTCTTGGATTATAACCGAAACGAGATAACAGGAAAGCTCACCTTTAATTTGAAATGCTAGCTTCTTCACAAGTTAGCACCTGAGAAGTAAACCTAATTTATGAGCTCTGAGCTGACATCCATGCTGTAATCCGTGGTAGGACCGCTACGGTAGAAGCACCTTATATAGTATCTGCCATCAGCATCAACGTCCCATTGAAGTTCCTGTAAGCCATCTCCGACTATTATCCCATCAGCTTTCACTACTCCGCCGGAGTCAAGTAGACGGAAGCCGAAATCCGTATCCGAATTATACTCAATAGTTGCAGTTAATCTTTGCCCTACTAATAAATCAACGAAAAAGTAATCGTTTTCATCACCATCGTATCCGCCAGGTCCGAGATTACCCCAGAAATCAACCACCGGCAGAGTTGGTAGAGCGTTTGCCTGGCTAGGCAGATCATTGTTCTCTATTTCGTTATAAAGAATTGTGAGTGTGAAATTATAATTTGCGGTCCCGACAGAGTTTGAAACGGTGAGCAATGAATTATAGCGCCCTGGATAAAGAAGCCTAATAGAGGCGGTCACAGTGTCAGAATTTCCTGATACTATCAGTGGTTCCGTTCCGCCACCAAAGTCCCAAGTGAAATCATATGGTGGGTCACCAGTAACGCTAGCGGTGAGACTAAGTTCTTCTCCCGCCCTGCCGGATTTTGGTGTTACGTTTAGTATGCTTGGTGGTAGCAGAACTTTTTCAGTAATTTGGAATGTAAAAGCTAATATGTCAGTATCAAAGATATTTCCAATCAAAAGCCATCCGGCGTAAACGTCCGCGAGAGCGGTTAAAGTCACCTCGGGACTTTCTTCTATGCTTGCTTCAGGTTCAGCCCATCCGCTAAAGTTCCAGATGTAATAGATAGGTAAACTACCAGTAGTTCTTGCGCTAAACGTTACTATTGAATCTTTAACACCGCTGGTAGGCGATATGTCAATTATTTGCGGACGATAACCAACATTTATCGCAAAGTTTTTGCGTGCAGTGCCTAGAGGGTTTCTAACCTCTACATAAGCGCTATAAAAACCAGGGAAAGTCGGCTCGACCCTAGGAAACTTCTCGGTGGAAGTGTTAGGTGTAGCTGCCCCACCGAAATTCCAGTTGTATGTGAGTGGCTCTACACCTTCCGCCTCAACAGAGAATCGCGCCTCCTCAAACATAGGCAAGTTTGCTGGTGAAGGAGAAATACTGAGAATTCTTGGTCGCTCACCAAATACTACCTTTACCTGTGTTTTAAAGGTATCAACTCCAAGCTCGTTAGAAACAGTTAGCTGAACAGAATAATTCCCAGGCTCTGGAGTTGTTACCGTGGGGTTAGCCAAATTTGGATTATCTACCAAAAAGTTTTCTGGGAATTGCCACTCATATTCAAATGGCGGGTCCCCAGAAAGAATGGCAGAAAAAGTAACGCTGGTTTGGTCATAGGTTTGAGTTGGACTTATTCCTAAAATTAGTGGCGCACCGCTTGGTTGGATGCGAAATCTTATCAAAACGCTGTGCGAACCAAATGGATTGGTCACAGTTAAAGCAATGTTATAGTCTCTAGGGGTACTAAGCAAGACAGTTGGATGCGCCTCGCTTGATTCTGTTGGCTCCCATGTGCTAGGAAAGCCCCAACTATATGTCAAAGACTCTCCACCCACTACCTCAGCGGAAAAGGTAACTTCTTCGCTCTCTCTGCCAGAGGTTGGTGAAATCGCGAGAATTCTCGGAGCTCCTATGTAAACTGGATGAGAAGGTTCGCCAGAATTTCCTTCCACATCTATGGGAGTAACAAAAATACCAGTGCCTTCTGAGGGTAGGGTACCTGAGCGAAAGCTTGAGTTGGGCACATCTACAATAAAGTAGTCATTTCCAATACTGGGAGTTCTTTCATCAAAGGATACGCGGACAAGTTCATAATTCTCTCCGTCCAAAGGATTTGACACGTAAACTAAATAGGCTGAAACACTTGCACGGAAATTCTGAGCCAGAGTCTTCACATCACTTATATCAACCACTCCATCTAGGTTGTAATCTGCGACTCGGGCTAGCGGGTTATTTGAGGTTTTCAAGAAATTCTCAGCAATTGGGATTAGGTCGGAAAGATTCACCACACCATCTTCTGTGCCATCGCCTTGATTTTTGTATGTCCACTTGAGCTGTATGGATTCATCATCATAAGCGATAATTTCCAGATCATTGACTTGATTTAAGATGCCGGTGGGGGCAACTTGAGTGCTTTTGACGCTATTAGAACCAGCCTGTTGGTAAATCTCTTTTATCAGCTCTTCTTTAAGTCGCTCAAATAAATCTTTTCCTACTCCTTTTGGAGTTGGCAGTTCTATTATTTGATTGACAAGTTCCAGTTGAAGACTTGATTTGACTTCTTCATTTTTTTGGTTAGCGATTAACTTCTTTTCTCCACTCGCAGAACAGCTTGCTAGCAGGAACAAAGAGAAGGTTATGAGAATGATTTCAAGAAATAATGAGGCTCTCAAATAATTAAATTTTTTCTCTGACCTCACGCTTTCCTCCTCAATTTGTATTGAAGTTACTTATTAAACCACACTTAAATTGTAGCTTGAGAAGGCGGATTAAAGCAAGGAATTTCTAATTCGAATATTTTTTCGTCTATTTTTATGGCTAATTTGTCGCAATTTAGGAAAGAAGGAAAACCCTAGTGATTAATGACGGTGAACATCTACTAAAGAATTTATTCTCCCTAATCTAAAGAAGACCATTAAGAGAGAATCATAACAATGCTATCTCACTAGTTGTTGGCAGGCTGACGGGCAGGTGGTAGCTTCACTCCTCCATAGCTAGTTATCGGGAAGAACGCTGACAAATGTCTTTCCGTTTTCCTTTCTGAACTGAACCTTACCATCTTTTAATGCAAAGAGGGTAAAATCACGACCAAGGCGGGTGCCCTCACCGGGGTAGAACTTCGTTCCCCTTTGACGGATTATAATCCCACCCGCTCGCACCTTTTGTCCACCATATACCTTCACCCCTAGACGTTGCCCAAGAGAGTCTCTTCCATTTCTACTGCTTCCAAGTCCCTTTTTATGTGCCATGTTGAATTCTCCTTTGAAATGTTAATGTTATTTTTTTCTATTCTTCCTTTGATTCTGCTTCTATTTCAAGCCCTTCTTGCGCTTTCTCAGGTTTCTTCGCTCCCTTTATAGCTATTTTTTCTACCTGAACAACGGTTATTTTGTCGCGATACCCTTTAGTTCGCCGATAGTTTTTCTTTGAGTGGTACTTGAACACCCGAATCTTTTTTCCCTTTGACTGCTCCACGGCTTTCAGGGTAACTTTCGCTTTATCCAAAGTGGGATTGCCAATAAGAACTTCTCCATCATCAGGGGCGAATAGGATTACCTTTTCCACGTCCAATCTTTGACCCACAGACACCTTCTGATGTGGAAGTTCCAAGAGCTCTTTCTCACGAACGTGATACTGCTTACCAAGAAATTCAATTATTGCATAACTCATATTAGAATTACTAGTTTAGCTTTTAAATTTGATAATGTCAATTATCATTACTCTTATGATTATGATTATTGTAAGAACGGAGTAAGCTCAATAGACGAGTAAATGAAATAGTATGAAAACATTAGCATTTTGAATGCAGTTTGAAGTTAAATATGTAACTATTACCTTTAGGATACTTCTAAAACACGTACCACACTTTCTAACAAGTGCTCAGATGAATAAGGTTTCATCAAAACGGCTGAAAATCCTATCTCCTCAAGCTCAGCGATATCAGCACTATCTGCAAGCCCTGTTGAAGCGATGGCTTTGACGTTCGGATTGAGCTTCTTTAGCTCTGAAATAACGGTGCGCCCATCCATTATTGGCATAGAAATATCAAGAATAACCAAAGAGATTTCACTTAGGTACTTTCGGTAAATGGCTAGTGCTTCGGTTCCATTACTCGCAATAATCACCTTAAACCCGTTTGATTCCAACGTGAGCTTGGCAACTTCTGCAATGACCTGTTCATCATCCGCAACAAGAATGGTTTGTCCTTTACCCTTTGTCTCCTTTGAAGTCCCCATTCTTTCTATACCAAAGTCCCTTATAGTTTCTGTTTCAATTGCAGGAATATAAACGTCAAAACGCGAGCCATTTCCAGGCTCACTATAAACGTTAATAAAACCTCCATAGCTTTTCACGATGTTATAAACAGTTGAGAGACCTATCCCACTACCCATTTCTTCTCCCTTTGTAGTATAAAATGGCTCAAAAATGTGGTCAATTACCTCGGGCGTCATGCCGGTTCCAGTATCGCTTATTGTAATCAGAACATAGGTGCCGATTCTAGCGTCAATATGAATTCTCACGTAGTTCTCATCAATGAATACGTTTTCACAGCTTATTCTCAACAAGCCACCATTTGGCATAGCGTCCTTTGAATTTATGCAAATATTTAGTAGGATCTGCCTCAATTGAGTTGGATCGCCCAAAACGCAATTATTGTCCTCCTTTAATTCAACTCGGAGCTTTATATTTTTTGGGAAAGTTTGCGAAATAAACTTGGCAGTTTCATTTATTATATCCTTTACATTCACCGTAATCCTTTCCCCTACCACACCCTTCCCAAAAGATAAGATACGCTTCACAAGCTCCGCACCATGTTTTGTAGAATTGTCCAACAGCTCAAGAAACCTTTTGGATTTCTCGTCTGTAAGTTTCTCTTTCAAATTGCCCACGGCGACAAGAATAGGAGTCAGAATATTATTCAGGTCATGGACAATTCCGCTGTCGAGCCTACCAATACTTTCCATTCTCTGCGTTCGCATAATCTGAGATTCAAGAAGCTTTATCTCTGTTAAATCCCTTTCCACCACTAGTACTGATTCAGCTTTTCCTTCCGCATCTCGAACCAGCACCCAACTACTGCTGACGATTCTTTCTTTACCATCTTTAGTTTGGATTCTCAATTCTGTTTCCAGTGATCCCTTCCTTAGAACCTCTTTTATATAGTCCTGATATTTGCTTTCTTCCTTCAATAGCAAAGACTGAAATTCTTTCCCGATAATATCATCCTTCTTAAAACCATAAAGTTTAGTCGCTCCTTCATTCCAGAAATAAACTCTTCCTTGTAAATCTCTTACTGAAATAGCGTCGGGAGCTAAATCCAACAATAACGCTTGTTGTCTCAATTGTGCTTCACTCTTCTTTATCTCTTATATATCTTTTTCAATATTTTCAGCCATTTCATTAAAAGCTTTACCCATTAGGGAGAACTGACCATACAATCCTTGCGGGTTAATCCTAGTAGAAAGCTCGCCTTTTGATATCTTCAAAGTAGCATCCAGAAGCCTAGTTATAGGTTTGACTATCAATAAGTCTCCCATAAACCAAGCGCCCATTAAAGCTAAAGATGTTACTATTAGCAAAACTAAGAGCTCTAGGTTCATCCTGTCCCTTAATTGAGAAAACGCAATCTCTTCAGGTATGATAAAGATGGCATAAGCCTTCATAGCCCCAGGGCTTGAAATCAATTGTGCATACGTGTAAAGATTGAGGACTCCTGCCTCATCCTTTTCAATAATTGTGCCAGTATCAAAGTCTAACTTTTCTTTCATTCTTGATAGCTCTTCAAACTTATCTCCTGCTTTCTCTTCCGTAAAGGGATAGCGCATCAGTATGCTTCCCCCTTCATCTACGAGTAGAAACTTTGAACCCAATGGCGAACCAGATACTCTGATGAAATCTTGAAGCCACTCCAGCGACATTGCGGCGAACAAAACCGCAACAATTTCCCCACTTTCATCCAAAACAGGATAAGCAAAGTTTATCCCGGGCTTTCCTGTAACTCTACCGATCTGATACTCTCCTACTGAGAAGCCTTTATTTTGTATGACTCGTTTGAAGTAGAGCCTATCTCCAAGGAAAACCTTTTCCTTGACCGGTAGAGCGCTTGCCAGCAGATATCCATCCCTTCCGATAAGTCCAAAGTTTGCATAAATCAAGTGACTACTTAGGATGTTTCGTAAAAGTCCATTCACCTCTTCAACGTTCATTTTCTTGATTGGCTCTGAAAGTGCTAATGATTGAAGAATGATCATTGTTTGATTAACCAGCATTTTCTCTCTTAAAACCAAAAGCTTTACCAGGGCAAGGAACTTTGCTTTCGTTTCTTCAATTTCTCTTAGCCTGTCTTGTTGTGTTTGTTTAATAGTGATAACTCCGAGGGGTAAAGTGCTGACGAGAATAAGCAAAACCAGCGCTAACCTAACCCCAACATTCTGGGATGATGTCCTGAAAGTTTTTTCGCTCATTCCTCTTTCCTTATGAAACTAATCATTTTACATCACCGTTATTCGCTACTCTAATTCAAGGATACCACTTTACTCTGTATAAAACATCTTTGAGTGACTTTCTAAAGATATACATAAGTTCAATTTCCAAAGCGAAAATTGACATTACATCAATATACAAACCTTTCAGATGAAATATCATTAAAACACAACACACTTTCACCCCCTTTATTTTAATAGTATAATAATGTCAATATTTGCAGTCTAATTATACCATAGAATGTCAACTAATACAAAATTAGCATTAAAATTAAATATATGTAATTATGCTTTTCTGTAACGCAAAGCAAAGGTCTAAACTCATTGGATAAATCATTACCCTATCAATTCTTCAACGATTAGTATTTTTGGGAATGCCATTTGATTTGGTTACGAAGATAGGAAGGACATAATCTAAGAGATTGAACTTGCAAAAATAGTTGCAAGAAGATATAATTTTTACGTGAGGAGCTAGTGAAAGATGTTGGTATGGAACGACGTTAAGGAGAGAAGAATTTCGCGATTTTCTATTATTATGACCAGGGCGGGATAGAGGAACGTGCGTTTTCTATCCCTAGCCCTTCTCGGAAGAGGAGGGCTTTTTTATTTCAGAATAATGGAATATTTTGGCTTTATCTTGTTTGATAAGGATGCGAAATGGGCAGATTTGAAAAGGTTGACACTAGTTACAACTTTCCGGAGTTAGAGAACAAAATCCTAAATTTTTGGGAGAAGGAGCGGATTTTCCAAAAGAGCCTTGAAAAACCCTCACTAATGGGAGAATTTGTATTTTACGAGGGCCCGCCCACTTTGAATGCGCTCCCGCATCCTGGACATGTCCTGACCAGAGTGATAAAGGACATAATTCCACGCTATCGCACAATGAAAGGCTATCATGTATCTCGCAAAGCCGGATGGGACACACATGGCTTGCCTGTGGAGATTGAGGTAGAAAAAGAGCTCAATTTCAGCTCTAAACAACAAATTGAATCCTACGGAATTAAGAATTTCAATGAGAAGTGTTTACAAAGTGTTCGTAAGTACGAAGGCGAATGGGTTAATATAAGCAATCGTGTAGGCTTCTGGCTTGATTATACAGATGCGTATTACACTTACACTAACGAATACATCGAATCTATTTGGTGGCTCTTGCGTGAGCTGTGGAATAAGGGGCTAATTTACGAGGATTACAAAATAGTTCCCTATTGTTTTAGATGTGGAACGCCGTTATCTTCTCATGAGGTTGCCCAGAATTACCGCGAAGTGTCTGACCCAAGTGTTTATGTCAAGTTCAAAATCACCACTGATCTGACCAAATTTCATTCTGACTTGCGAATAGGTAATGTTTACTTTTTGGTATGGACGACAACTCCCTGGACTTTAATCTCTAATGTTGCACTTGCGGTGAATCCGAATGCGGAATACGTGGCAGTTTATCACTCAGGTGATTATCTCATTCTTGCTAGAGATTTGATTGACTCTGTCGGATTATCCGAAGAGCCATTTGTCGCAAGTTTCTCAGGTTCAGATTTAAGGGGAGTAAAATTTGAGCCTCTCTATGGGTTCTTTGAAGTTGATAGAGAAGGTTGGTATGTGGTAACTGAAGAGTTTGTTAGTTTAACTGAGGGAACAGGTATCGTCCACATAGCGCCAGCTTTTGGTGAGGAGGATTACGAGGTTGGCAAGAAAAACAACCTTCCCTTCATTCAGGCAGTTGACGATAAAGGTGCTTTCAAGGAGGAAGTGAAGCCTTGGGCTGGTATGAATGTTAAAGACGCTGACCCACACATCATTTCTGAGTTGAAGGCTAGACAGCTTATGTATCACGCCACCACATACACCCACGAGTACCCATTTTGCTGGCGTTGTGAATCGCCACTTCTTTATTACGCTTTTATTTCCTGGTTTATAGCTGTAACAAAGGTGAAGGAGAGGTTGTTGGAGCTGAATCAACAGATTAACTGGATACCCAACCATATCCGTGATGGCAGATTTGGGCAATGGCTTGAGAGTGTTGTTGATTGGGCGCTTTCTAGGAACCGTTATTGGGGGACGCCACTTCCAATTTGGAACTGCGAAAGTTGTGGACACAAGATAATGATTGGCTCCTATGATGAGCTTGGAAGGCTTGCCAATCTTCAGGTGGAAGACTATTACAACCGTGAAAGGTTTGACCCACATCGGCCATTTATTGATGAGATTAAGATAAGTTGCGAAAAGTGCAACGGCGTGATGAGCAGAGTTCCCCATGTCATTGATTGCTGGTTTGATTCAGGCGCGATGCCCTTTGCGCGTTATCACTATCCATTTGAGAATAGGGAGCTTATTGATGATGGCAAGCAATTTCCGGCTGATTTTATATCAGAGGCAATTGACCAGACGCGTGGTTGGTTCTACACGCTTCATGCCATTTCCGTTATGATCAAGGATAGTCCAGCTTATAAGAACTGCTTAGTTCTTGGGCATATCCAAGATGAGCGAGGCCGGAAGATGAGCAAGAGCCTTGGAAACGTTGTTGACCCGTGGACGGTTATTAATAGGCAAGGCGCGGATGCGTTTAGGTGGTACTTCTACAGCAATACACAGCCTTGGGTTCCAAGCAGATTTAGCGAGCGAGCGGTTGTCAAAAGTTTGCAGGGATTTCTCATCCCCCTTTGGAACGTGTATTCCTTCTTTGTTATTTACGCCAACATTGATAATTTTGACCCAACTAGTGAGGCAAGTCCATGGCAAAGCAGAAGTGAGCTGGATAGGTGGATTTTAGTTAAGCTAAACCAGCTTGCTGACAAGCTAAACAATTACCTTGAGAATTATCAAATAACGGAAGGTGCAAGAGAATTGGAAACATTCTTGGATAGCTTGAGCAACTGGTACGTTAGAAGAAGTCGGCGTAAGTTTTGGAAAAGCGAGATGGATAAAGAGAAGTGGGACGCCTATCATACTCTTTACGAAGTTCTTACGACACTCGCAAAGCTCATTGCGCCATTTACACCGTTTATTGCGGAAGAGTTGTATCAAAAGCTTGTTCGCAGGTTTTATATGGATGTACCCATTTCAGTTCATTTAGTTGATTATCCAACTCCAAAGGAAGAAGTTAAAGATGACGAGCTTGTGAGAGAGATGGATACTGCTCTAAGAGTAGTTAAGCTTGGACATGCTGCGCGTAATCTCTCCAAGATAAAGGTCCGTCAACCCCTATCATCCGCAACCATTATTTGCGATCGGGAGGAGATTAAGCAGGCTATTGAGATCCACAAACTGACAATTTGTGAAGAGCTCAACATAAAGGAACTTATTTTTGCGGAGGATGAAGAGGACTATGTAAATTACTTGGTGAAGTTGAACTATGCCCTTATTGGCCCGAGATTGGGGAATTTAACCCCAAAGGTCGCGAGCGCAATCTCTGCCATTAATCCTAAAGATATAGTGAGTGAGCTTGAGGAAAAGGGAACGGTTAGTCTTACAATTGAGGATAAGCAGATTGAATTAGCTAGCACGGAACTTGAGGTTCGGCTAATTGAGAAGCAGGATACTATTGCCCAAAGAGACGGAAACCTTCTACTCATACTCAACACTGAAATTTCCCCAGAGCTCAAGGAGGAAGGCTTGACACGGGAGTTCATCAGCAGGGTCCAAAACCTTAGAAAAGAGCTAAATCTTAATTACGAAGATAGAATTGAGCTTTTCTTTAAGACTGAGGAACCTGTGAAAAGCGCGATACTGAAGCACATGGACTTAATCTGTTCAGAGACCCTTGCGGTGAAATTTATTGAAGATACAAAGCTCTCTGAGGAGACTGAAGGTGCGCATACAACAGACGTTGAGAATGTGAAGACGGTGCTAAGAGTTGCTCCGGTGAGGTAAGTTTGTAGGAAAATAATTCGTTTTTCGCTAGAGATTACTGTTGGCTTTTATTGGGTTATTGTTGGATTTCCAATTTAGACCTTCCGTGAAGAGCGTTACTCTTCCCTCTACTCCGCCCTAATTTTTTGCGGTAAAAATGGTAAATAAGGAGACAACTTCCCGGTAAGAGATCTCTTAACCTAAGAACAGCTGTCTTCATTTGAGGAATAATGAGACTCGATGTTACAGATATCTCGCGGAGATGGCTTGAACCATTTTTGCATTAAGTTTATGACCACTCATCACACCTAGGAAATGAGCTTTTACGCCTTTGCCTAAAATGTACAAATCTCCTAGAATATCAAGCACCTTGTGCCTGGCAAATTCATCCGGTAGCCTAAGCTGAGGTATATCCCCTGCTCTTATAACTACGCCCATCGATTCATCTGTCCCAGTGATAATCTGCTGCTCAAGTAGTTTTCTAGCTTCCTCCTCTGGGATGAATGTTCTCGCGGGCAGAATTTCAGTCAGCGCCTTTTCCCTGTCTCCATCAAAAGTAGTGAACTGAGTTTCTACATTGGGATATTCGGGGTATTTCAGGATGTAACTGACGCGAAAGGATTCAGCGGGACTAGCAATTAGGCACTTATCCTCATTTTCCTTAACTACAATTGGCGAACGCAGCGAGATCTCCGTAACTGGAGCTTGCTGTTCAACCAGACCTGCGGACTGAAGATACTCAACGTAAGGCATGGCGCTTCCATCAAATGTTGGCAACTCCGGCGAATCAATCCTAACCTCAAGATTAGAGATGCCAAGAGCCCAACATGCGGACATTAGATGCTCAACCACGATAACTTTTACGTCGTTTTTTTCTAGTGTGGTGCAGTTTGGTGAATACCTTAGATTTTGTGGTTCAGCGCAAATAGCACAATCATTTTCAACGTCTGTTCTTCTGAAGATGATACCTGTATTTTCTTCTCGTGGAATAAGGGTAACACTTGTCATCCTATCCAGCATGAAGCCTTTGCCGGAAAAGGATACTTCATTCTTTATGGTTTTCTGCAACATTTTAAGCTCACCAAGATAAACTAAATGAAACTCTCAATGTAATATATAGGTGTGAAAAGCTCTAGCAAAAATCACTAATATTTTATTCTATTAAAGTAATGAACAATTATTCGGTCATTCACCCTAAATTATTGAAAGAAAATGTAGGATAGTATATACTCTTATTAGAAATAACAGCAAAATGCAAGGGAGGATTAAGAGTTGGAACTGAGAGTTAAGGCTAATGGCTTTGACTTATCAGAAAGATTGAAATTATACGCTGAATCAAAGGTTTCCCGTTTGGAACGATTCTTTAACCACATTCTCTATGCTGATGTTGAGTTCACGGAGGAAGCGCGCGGTAAGAAGGGTAACAGTAAGAAAGTTGAGGTAACACTAAAGGCCGCTGGACGCACGGTGCGAGCGGAAGTTATGGAAAGCTCCTTTTATACCGGTGTGGACGTTGCGGTGGATAAGCTTGAACGGCAGTTAAAGAAGTATAAGACCAAGCTAGAAGCGCAAAGGCGTTCGCAACGCAAAAGGCGTGAAACTTTAGAGGTGACTTATCAATCTTTAGACACCATTGAAAAAGGTGCTAGTGTTTCAGAATCTGTTTTGCAGGAGGCAAGGAAGTCGGACGGTGAAGAAGAATTTCAGGCTTCAACAGCGGGAGTTCTTCCAGAAGAAGGAACTTTTAGAATCGTTCGGAGAAAGACTTTTAGCACGAAGCCAATGACTTGGGAGGAAGCCGCGCTTCAACTGGAGCTTTCTGGTCATCCATTCTTCCTTTTTGTTAATGCTGAAACATCTCAGGTTAACGCACTTTTTAAGCGAGAAGCCGGAGGATATGGGCTTTTGGAGCCCAAGGATGATTAGGAATGATTAGATAATAGAAAAGCGCAAAGTGGTTGTTTACCTCCCTTTCAATCATTCTTGCTCTCGCAGAATAAAAGACTGCTCAGACTTTTACCACCCAAATTTAGTTTTTGCTCTTCTATTTTCATATTAATACTTGATACTTCTGCATCTGAAAATCCTTGATTAAATACTTACCATTTTCTCTAGAACTGACTACTGAAACTCTCTGCGGGCATCCTCTAAAACCCGCATCTTATCTTAATGCAAGTGAAATAGGCGAATCGCAACTAAGATTTGAAAAGCGGCAAGAAAAATTAAGCTCCGCGTTTCCACCAAAGGAAGTTATCATTCCCATAGGGTTTTGCAGAAGCGGAGAATAGTACTTTTTCTGAGGCGCTCATTGGCCTAAATGATAGAGCGTAAGAGTAATTCTCCTTGACATGCTCAGGCGTTCCCATGCCAATTATGGCGGTGTCTACTGGTTGGCTAAGAGAAAAGTGGAGCATCTTTTCCAGAGATAGCTTGTTAACAAGTTTGCCCTCCCCAAAAACTTTCATAGCAATTATGCCCACACCCTGTTTTTTTGCGGAAGGCATAAATTTGCCAGCAAAATCGCCAATGAATTGGTCTGCGACACCGCATGCGACAAGAGCGGTTGTAAATGGATACCTTCTAAGAGCTTCTAAGAGGACTGATGGTCTTGTATGGCCTGTGATGCCTATATTTCTTACTAAGCCAGCATTCTTGGCTTCCATACAAGCACGAAAACTTCCATTTTCGCTCATTACTTGATTCAGTGTTTCCATATCATTAATGGCATGCAGTTGAATGCAATCAAGGGGCTTTTTTAGATTGAGACGTTTAAGACTCTGAGTAATTTCGACCTTCGATTCTGAATAAGTGCGCCTAAGCGTCTTAGTGGTTACCCAGATTTTACTTTGATCCTCACCATTTAATCCTAATCCTAGCCTTCTTTCGCTTTCGCCGTCACCGTACTGGCTTGCGGTATCAAAATAGTTTACTCCCAGCTCAAGGCATGTTTTCACGGTTGCAATTGCGGTTCTTTCGTCATTCTTTGGGAGGATAGTTCCACCTAATCCTAGAATTGTCGCTTGAAAGCCTGACTTTCCAAGTGGGCGTTTTTCAAGGACTTTTCTCTCTTGCGCAAATATTGCTTTAGGAAATGATGAAATGATTCCGCTCGCGGATATTACACCCTTTGCTAAAAGTTCTATAAATTTCCGCCTAGATGTTTTTCCTTGTTCTTCCAATTGATTAATATTATAGGATGAATTTTATTTCTAGTAATTTTGGTAGAAAAGTATTTGCGGATATTTGCCTTGTGGCAAAAGAAGATAATAACATCCTAAAATGCGGAATGTGGCAATGAGAAGTTATGAAAATGATTCAGTAAATTTTGTGATATAGGTCACATAAATTTTAATTATTGCTAGGTATAATAATAGAAATTCGTAAGTAAGGAGTATTTTTACGGATACGGAGATTGAAATTGATCTCTTCTGCACAAACAATTCTGGGAGTATTCTCCCAGAAAGGGACTTCTTTCGTTTTATTCTAGAGGTGTTTAATCGTGGCTGAACATCTTGAACATAAAGAAGAGGGCATTAAAGAGTTTCCAGTTCCCGTTGACAATAACTCTCTTTACATTAACTACCATTGGTGCAAGGGTTGTTCAATTTGCGTTGAGTTTTGTCCAAAAGATGTATTTGATTATTCAGTTATAGGACAACCAGTTGTAACTCGTCCCGAGAGCTGCAACCTATGTATGATTTGTGTGCATAGATGCCCCGATTTCTCCATTGCAGTTGGAGCCTCAGGGCAAATTTTGCCTGAGCGAAAGAAAACGCCTGTGCTAAATCATGTTGATAAAGGCGGAAAAAAGGAAGAGTGGGTGAGGTATCCCTGGTGGTAAACGGGAAAAGGTTATGGCAAAGACATATCTAATGAGTGGCAACGACGCTTGCGCAGAAGGTGCTCTTTATGCTGGATGTCGTTTTTTTGCTGGATATCCCATCACTCCAAGCAGTGAAATTGCGGAACATCTTGCCAAAAAACTTCCGCTAATTGATGGCATATTTATCCAAATGGAGGATGAAATCGCCTCCATATGCGCGTGTATCGGTGCGTCAATGACTGGGGCAAAAGCAATGACTGCCACCAGCGGTCCCGGATTCTCTCTGATGCAAGAGAACATAGGTTATGCAGCAATTACGGAGACACCGGTGGTTATTGTGAACGTGATGCGAGTTGCACCTTCCACTGGAATGCCCACTGGCACCGCTCAAGGTGATTATATACAAGCACGATTCGGCAGTCACGGCGATTATCCTATCGTTGCTCTGGCGCCTGCCACCGCCAATGAGATGTTTGAGTTTACTGTGAAGGCTTTCAATATTTCTGAAATTCTGCGAACTCCCGTGATTGTAATACCAGAAGCGGTCGTCGCGCACATTCGCGAGCCGGTGAAAATCCCCGGAGCCGGTGAAATGGAAGTGGTAGCCAGAATTAAAAGGGATTTTGACGGGACTTTCTTCTTCTCACGAAATGAGGATGGTGTAGCTCGCCCACCTTCAGTGGGTGATGGCTACAAGGTTCATTACACCAGCCTAGTTCACACCGAATCGGGATTCTTCAGCTCTAGTCCCCTTCAGGTTGAAAGTTTTACTAGGGCTTTAGTGGAAAAGCTTAAGTCAAAAGAACATCTGCTTGTTGACTTTGAGGAGGAAGGTTGCGAAGATGCGGAGATTATTCTAGTTTCTTTTGGCGTGACAGGAAGAGCTTGCATGCGTTTAGCTAGAGATTTGCGAAAAGCTGGGGAAAAAGTCGGTTATTTTCGTCCTAAAATAGTATGGCCGTTTCCTGAAAAAGAATTCATTAATCTAGCTGAGAGGGCACATTCCATCATTGTCGCAGAGTTAAATTATGGCCAGATGAGACGTGAGGTTGAACGGCTTTTCGGAAGAGAAAAGCGCATTCTTGGTGTGAACAAGGTTGATGGAACTATGCTTGAGCTTAGCCGTATTAAGGATGTCTTGAGGGAGGTGGTAAAAGATGCTTGAGAGTTTTATTGAGAAATACGCACGTGAGTTCAACTTTCCCACTATATGGTGTTCAGGTTGCGGACTTGGAACTTTTATGCGGGTTATGATGAAGGCTTTTGATGCCATTTCCCTTGACCCGAATAAACTCGTGCTGGTATCTGGAATTGGCTGTAGCTCAAGGGTTACCGCATATACTGATTGCAACACTGTTCACACTACTCATGGCAGAGCTTTGCCTGTGGCAACCGGTATCAAGCTGGTAAATCCTTCTCTCACAGTTGTAGTAATCACTGGTGATGGTGATGGTACGGCAATTGGTGGTAATCATCTTATTCATGCTGCCCGTAGAAACATTGATTTAACTTGCATTTTACTTAATAACTCTTGCTATGGAATGACGAGCGGACAAGTTTCGCCAATGACCCCCCACTCCGCATACTCTTCAACTTCGCCTTATGGAAACATTGAGCATTCCTTTGATCTTGTGGGAATGCTGAAGAGCGCTGGAGCTACTTATATCGCACGTGGAACGGTTTATCATTATCCTCTCGCGGAAAAGCTAATAGTAAGCGCAATTGAACATAAGGGCTTTTCCTTTGTGGAGATTCTTTTTCAGTGTCCTACCTATTTTGGTCGCTTTAACAAGGTTCCAGAACCCGCGGATATGCTCAGGGAGTTTAAGGAGAATGGAGTAAAGTATGTTCCTGGAAAGGATAAACCGCTTGCTGAGAATCAGTTTTACATTGGTGAGCTTTATAGGGATGAGAGTAAAGTAGAATACGTGGAGCTTCTAAAGAAGCACAGGCACGAGCGCTTAAATCTTATGAAACTACAAGGGCAATATGATGGCTGCAAAACAAAGAATCGAACGCTATGAGATACTTGTTTCCGGTTCAGGCGGACAGGGAGTTTTACTCACTGGTGAAATTATTGCCGAATCTGCTGTACGGGAAGGCTTACAGGTAGCTCAAACCGCAAGCTATGGTCCCGAAAGTCGAGGTGGTGCTTCTCAGTCTGATGTTATTATATCCACTGAACCAATTGACTATCCAGGAGTTCTATCTCCTAACTTCTTAATTGCGTTAACACAGGAAGCTGCTGATGCTTTTGCTAACGAATGTGCGGATGACGCTATTATACTTCTTGATGCTACCTGGGTTGAGACCATTCCAGAATTTCAAGCTAAGCTAATCTATCATGTCCCTATCACAAAAGAAGCCGCAAAGCGCTACGGTAAGCCCATTTACGCGAACCTTATCGCCATTGGGTTTTTGACTGCTGAGACTGAGATTTTTCATCCTGTAACTGTAATTGATGTTATTAGAGAGAAGGTTCCCGTAAAGACAATAGAGCAAAACCTTTCCGCATTCCATTTTGGTCTTGAGATGAGTAAGGAAGTTAAACCAGTCCAAATAACTAGGCAAAGAGATATTGTATTGAAATAGTAGAGCTTAATATTTCCGGATGGCGAAATTATATTTCGCTTCTTTGAAAAGAAGAGGGCAAAAGATAAGGCTAAGATAACTGTAGTTCCTTCAACACATTAATTACTTGCGTGCATTGAGAAATACTCCATAAACTTTGCTCAATCTCTATCATCCTAGCACCGCCCCAAATTGTATAGAAGCTACTTTTCCTTAAATACCACCGAGTTGAATTCACCTCTATCTAAATGGTTTTCTAGGCGTTTTCGCATCTAAAGAAGAACTAGCAGGCTTTTTTTCCTGCTTTGGTGTCATAATCCTGCGGGAAGGCTTTTTACTCCTGGCATTACCATGCGCTTCTAATCCTTCTTTTTGACTTGCTCCTAAGACTAACTCTGATATAGGTTTATCCCAATCTGCAGGACATCCTTTCTTATTAACCGCAACTAATCCAAAAATTGCTACGATTATGAAAAAAATTGATACCAACTGGGTCATTGTAACCCCACCAAAGCCGTAAAGCTCATTTTGAAAGTCAATAATGTAATGCGGCACATTTCTAAAAGGCTCTTCAATTAGTGATCTTATAAGTGAGTAGCCAAGGATGAAAGTGTAGAAATTTGTTCCGGGCGTTGTCTTCTTAAACCAAACAATTAACGTGATGATAAGGAGAAGAAGTCCAACTATTCCCCCATAGATTTCAGTAGGATGTCTTGGGATGAATTCTGTTGGGTTCTGACCGAAGTTGTGGTACTCATCCTGAGGGAAGCTAAGTGCCCAAGGGATTATCTTTTGTGAAACCTTATAACCTGAAATATCGCCGTTGCTTAAATTTCCTAAGAAGCGAACGAGCATTATCCCAATGGACACCCCCGGGGCTGCTGCATCCATAATTTCAATGAACCTAATTTTTTTATTTCTAAAGTAAAGCCAGCAACCGAGAATTCCACCTAGGATCCCACCGTGGAAGGATAACCCCCCTTGATTAACGTAAAAGACAGAAAGGGGATTATCCGCGTAGTTACTCCAGTTAGTGAGAACGTAGATAATCCTAGCTCCGACAATACCAAAGATTGCAGCCCAAATGACACCATCCCAAACGAGTTCTCCTTCACGTCCACGCTTTTTCAGAAGGGCAGAGGCTAGCCAGGTGGAGACAAGCAAAGCTAGCGCCATTGCAATTCCATACCACCTAATTGGATATCCAAATACAGTAAACGCTACAGGGTTAAACATAGTCTTAGTGATTCTAGCATAGGATATAGTCTACTCTGGATAGAACTCTTATGAGAGACAGAAGAGCGAGAGCATAAATCCCCTCAAGATTAACGTTTCGTGAGTTAGGAATTAAGAGGATTATTAGCTTGTGACATTTCCTATCATAGATTTTGATGACTTTGTGATGCTGTTGTCACACAAAACTTACCGGGAGTAAAATAGCAATCCTTACTCGCCATTATTGTTATTTATTATCTTGAGTGCGGTTAATCGTGAGGCTTCAATGGCAAATCCTGCCTTAACTAGTTTTCTAAAGATTTTCTCTCTCAACTTATTCTTCGCTTGGCTGAGAGATAATGTATTTAGTCTTTCATTAAACGCATCTTTTTCACCTGAGTTCACCTCCATACGTTTTCTATTCTTTATAAGTGTTTTTTCATATTCCTTATTTAACTCCCTAAGAAAAAACTCCTTTTTATTTCTAACGAATCTACTTAATTCTATGCTCTCAAAGTTTGAGGGAACTATCTCTTTCAAAAGATTTATTGCTCTTTCTTTTTGAAATCCTTTACTAATAAGAAGGGATAGAATTTTATTTGTGCCGATACCACCTTTTGAAATCTTTTGAAGGACTAGATACTTCGCTGATTCTTCTTCGTTCAGATATCCTTTTTCAGTCAGCTCATTCACAACTCGCTCGATGATATCGTTGTGAAACCCGCGCCTGAAGAGCTTATCCTTCAATTCTTTAATAAAAAGATCGCTCCTTGCAAGAGAGCTTAAGGCTATGTGGCGCGCCTTAAGATAGCTGGATTTTTCTTTTAGAAACTCAACCGTTTTGAGTGGAATACTATCTCCTTCGTTAAAAATCGCATCACCCATCTCAAGCCAAAGCACTTCACCATCTTCTAGTTTCAACTCGTAAATGCCATCCTTAACACGAAATTTCTTCTCTGTTACGAACATAATTGCAAATTATAATGTGGCTAGTAGTAGAGTTTACTTATCTTAAATATACGTTTTCTAATTTGCGTGGAAAATTTTAGTAAATTCCTTCAGCTGATGGTTATTTAAGGAAAGTTGAATTAGGCTGGTATTTGGAATGGTGTACGATTAATTGAGAAAATATTCGCAAGCACTTGAAATTTTCTCTAATCTTCGCTAAACTGAAATTTAACATGCCTAAGGTCTCTCTCGGCTTAGTAGAACTGCTGGGAAAGGGACCGAATTCTTTTTATCCCCGAGAAAGTAAGTTTTCGCGAGGAGGATTGGTGCAATTTTCTCTGCTATCGGGGTTACTTTCATATAAATTCAAAGCTTATGGAGTTATGCTATGAAAAGTGTAATAATTCTTCAGGCGCGTCTTGATTCTTCGCGTCTGCCCAGAAAGGTGCTTTTACCGCTTGCTGGTAGAGCCTGTATCCTTCATATCCTTGATCGGCTCAGTTGCTCTCGGGAGGTGGACGAAGTTGTTGTTGCAATTCCCGAGCAAGAGATTGGTAAAGAGCTAGCTCAACTTGTTCAAAACGCTGGATTTAGGGTGATTGGTGGACCAGACCATGATGTTTTGTCCCGCTATATAATTTCCACCTATGAAACCGGGGCGGAGATTATCGTAAGAGCTACCGGGGATAATCCTCTGGTTGAACCCAGCATAATTGATCAGCAAATTACATTTCTTAAACAGAATCCCGAATTTGAATACGTTTTCACCCGCAGGCTTCCTCTTGGTATTTCCACGGAAACACTCTCCAGAAAAACGTTGGAGAAGCTGGATTACTTAGCGAGGATACCACTTCATCGGGAGCACGTCACATATTACTTAGTAGAGCATCCCGAACCGTTTAACATTCATTTCCTTGAAGCTCCAGCTGAGCTTGAAAAACCACAGTTACGTCTTACTATGGATACCGAGGAGGATTACAGACTAATAGATGAAATTTACCGAGAGTTATATACCGGGGAAGGAATAATCCCTCTTGATAAGGTTCTCTCTTTTCTAGAAGAAAGAAGTGATTTAACTAATCTGAACTCTCACGTTGTTCAGGTTCCTCCTCATATTGAGCAGGTACTTGCTTCCGTAGAGAGCTTATAAACCTGCCGAGGAAGTATGAGATGGGTGTGAGTAAAATAAATGCAACCTCTAAATTAAAGCCGTCGGAGTAAGAGAGCATTGATAAATTTAGGCTTTTAGCACTTAAGATGGCGACAGCGTCAATAACTATTATGGCAATGCTTGCAAGGAGAACGCCTTCTCTAGCACCATCAAACATAAACCAGAGGCTTAAAACGATAAAGAACAAAGTTCCAAGGAGGACAATTGAAACAAAACTACTTCTGGGAATAGGTTGCCAAGCGGAATACCAGAAGAAGAAGATGTGGGAAACACTTAATCCCGCAAGTAGAAAAATAACCCAGATTAGTTTATCCCAAAGTCTAGCAGTCACAACACTACTATAACAGGTTTTAGAGTTGCTATTAAAGCTATAAAAGAAATATGCTCAAGATGTTAAGCGTAGCTCTCTAAATGATAAACGTAAAGGTTTTGCGTTGGACGCGTATTGGTTGAAGTTCATTGAGAGGACTCATCGCAAATTGTCTGCAGGGCTTAGTGAGGATAGGAAAGGTTATAGTTGGACCAAGTAAGATGAAATATAAAGATAATAATTCAGAAATTATGATATAATAATAAGATTTGGAGAGCTGAAAAAGGATGAGAAAAACTCTCGTGCCCAAAAGGGCAAGACATTGATTCCCAAACCCGCTTGGTTAAGAATGGGTATTGTTCAATCATTTTTACGTTTTTTAGGATTTCAAGAGCATGGCGAAGGGATGGTGCTAGATTATAAACCTCGTTACGGAACGCCTGCAGAGCCCGAAGTGCTTGAACATCCAAAATTCACCGATTTTGCTAAGACCGATGAAAGTCTTTCCAAGTTTAATTCTCTAGCTTTCCAATCTAATCCTCAAAGAGAGATCAAAGTTTCCATTGTTAGGCCTGAACTAGGTAAATACGGGAAGATCAATTATTCCTTATATGTTTATACCGAAAACCTGAAGGAAGGCTATTTACTATTAGTTGATGTAAGCAAGCTTCTAACCCAAAGTAGGGATGAAGCGAGAAGGGTTGTAAATTTCTTATCGGGAGTTACTGAAGCTTTAGGTGGGGCGAGGAAAGAAGTCGTGCGCGACTTATACCTCTTTGTTCCTCCTGGAGTAACACTTTACGGTTCACACTCCAGCGACTATTAATGTCAGCAATTCTTTCTACACAGACTGATAGATGACTAACAATACAAAGTTGCGTTTTATTCCACTTGGGGGGGTAGGGGAAATTGGCAAGAGTTGTGCGATTCTTGAGTATGGCAACTCCGCTGTGATGATTGACTGTGGTCTTGCCTTTCCGGATATTCATCTGCTTGGAGTTGATCTGGTAATACCTGACTTCACGTACGCGCTAAGGCATCGAGGCAAGCTGAAAGCAGTTTTCCTCACGCATGGACACGAAGACCATATTGGCGCGCTTCCTTACCTTCTTAATGACTTTATCCCCCCAAAAATTTATGGAAGTAAGCTAACCCTAGGACTACTAAAGAGCAAGATTGAAGAAGTAGGGATAGAGGGAGAAGTTCCTCTTATTGAAATTGGTTCCGGTGACAAAGTTCAAATTGATAAGAACTTTGAGGTGAGTGCCTTTCATATATCCCATTCGATCCCAGATGAGCTAGCCTATGGCATTTCAACTCCAGTTGGGAAGGTATTTTTTTCTGGGGATTTCAAAGTTGACCAATCTCCCGTAGATGGCAGGCGCACAGAGATTGAGGCAATTAGAAAATTCGCAGGTGAGCAAGGCATACTTGCGCTTTTTGTAGATACCACTAACGTTGAAAGGCCGGGTTGGACTGGTAGCGAAAGCGTCGTTGGTCCTGTATTTATGGATTTCTTTAAGTCCCATTCCAACAGAATTCTAATAACAACGTTTGCCAGCAATATTCATAGAATTCAGCAAGCTTTGGATACCGCAAAGGAGACAGGAAGAAAAGTATTTCTTGCTGGTAGGGCTATGCTGACTAACGTTGCACTGGCGAGGGAGCTGGGATACTTGAAGGTTCCTGAGGATACAATCGTTGAACCAAATGCGCTTAATAGAATCCCCCCGAAAGAACTGGTTATTCTGGCAACTGGAAGTCAGGGCGAGCCAATGGCTGCTTTAACGCAGATGAGTAGAGAACAGCATCGGTTTGTTTCTATCCACAAAGGGGATTTGGTAATCTTCTCCGCGAGCCCAATACCAGGCAATGAAACCTATATCTACACTGTCATTGACAACCTTTTCCGATTGGAGGCAGACGTAATCTATGGACATGGAACGAACGTTCACGTTTCGGGTCACGGTTCTCAGGAAGAGATAATGGAGCTTCTTAAAGCCACCCGCGCGCGGTTTTTGGTTCCAATCCATTCGCAGTACAGGCATCAGATGATTTTCAAGAAGCTGGCACGAAAGTGGGGGCATCCAGATGAAGATATTATCACTATGTCAATTGGGGATGTGCTTGAATTTAATCAGGAAGGTTGGGAGATAAGGGAACACATAAAGGCAGGTGCTACCTACATTGATGGACTATCAGTGGGAACAATATCAACACGAATTTTAAGTGAGAGAACTGCCCTGGCGGAGGATGGCGTGGTTTCATTCACTCTTGTCCTTGATAGTACTGGAGACACCATCTTGCGGGGTCCTTTCATTTCCGCGCGAGGTTTCCCAGCTGAACAGGACAATCCGGAACTTTTCAGAGAAATGAAAGAGCTTTTAACGGAGAGCCTGTTCCATAACAGACTAAGGAGTGATGCCTATCAGACCCAGCTTAGGAATAACTTGGCTAACACGCTTCAACATTTCATCTTTGAGAAGTTAGGTTTTCACCCAGTGATTCTTGGCACGGTAATTCATCTTGATCCTAATCGAGAGGCGGATAGGGTAAGGGAAAGCTGGGGGATTCAAAAAAAGTGAATCCGATTATCTATTTGCCAATTTTTTCATACGAAGCTCTAATTTTAATCAGCAATGCCAATCAATCTATCCAAATGAATCCTTACGCCAACTTTTTTCTTCTTGGAGTTATTCAGGGATTAACTGAATTTTTGCCTATTAGTTCCTCAGGTCATTTGGTTCTTTTGGAGAACATTTTGGGCTTTAACCCGCAGGGAGTGGTAATTGAAGTCGCCTTGCACTTGGCAACTCTTTTCGCGGTAGTTATTTTCTACTTTAGAGACATCAAATCATTGTTGCTTTTGCGTAAAGGCAAAACAATAAACAAGCCTAAAGCTTATCTCACGCGGTTACTCTTCGTGACCCTCATCACCTCTATCGTTGTTTATCCTTTTAGAAATGCTCTCGCCTCAATGACGGAGGATTCTCTAGCCCTTTTCAGGATTGGCGTTGCTTTTCTTGTGACTGCCTTGATGCTTGTTACAACTGATACGCTTTTGAGGAGAAACGGACTTCGTTTTGAAGAAGTAACCTATCTTGGTTATATGGCTCTAGCTCTTATAGGCGTCGTTCAGGCGGTGGCAGCGATACCCGGTATCTCCCGCTCAGGTTCCACAATATTCGCAGGAATACTGTGCGGGCTAAGTCGCGAAGAGGCCGCGAGATTCTCTTTTTTTATGTTCATTCCTATAGCCTTGATTGCTTCCATTTACGAGTTGATTAACGAGGCAACTGGGCTCACCTTTCCTTCTGAGCTCTGGCTACCACTTGGCGTTGGTTTTCTAGCTTCTTTGTTAACGGGAATCTTTGCCATAGGATTGTTATTGCGCTTGATTAAGAGCGCTCGCTTATCATACTTTTCCCTTTACTTAATAGTTGCCAGTATCGTTGCATTTATCTTTGCTTAGAGGCTTAAGCTGATTAAGCGGCAAACCCCTCCCTCTAATCCTTGTCTTACTTACGAGGAAAAGAAAGTAAAGCGAGCCCTGCGGAAAGATTAAGTCGAAGGCTAATAAGTCCTTTTACCAAAAATCTCTTCAATTTGAACCTTAATAAAGATAGGGAAGTGGTAGCCTTTTCTATCTTCAAAGCTTCTCATTTCTTCTCTGGGCCGAACGTTGCCTGCTCCAAAAAGAGGCACATAAAGGGTAAAGCCCTGATAATCTTTTCTTGGCTGGTAAACGATAGTATAGGCGTTATAGGGTTCGTGCCAATCTCTACCCTTTCTCCAGTCATTGGAGCAATCCACGCGGTCTCGTTGATCTCGGCACCGAACCATTTAAGAAGCTCTTCAATACTAACAGGAACGCGCTTATTGAGAGCCCTGTACTTGAGGGCTAGCCACACTAGCGTTTCTTTTTTAGGTCATCGCTCCAAAGAATCTGTTCCAGCTCCGTACGGTCAGCTGCCCATACTGATAACAAATCGTAGTAATCTTTGGAGAAACGACCTGTCACAAAGTCCTCTTTCGTTAGCCCTTTGGAATACATCTCCGGAAACTCAAGGGAGTCTTTGTACATCGCTTCTAGATATTTCTTCCGATTTTCTTCGTAAGCCGTAGAACCCGGCCTGTAATGCACTATCCTTGTTATGTGCTCTGGTTTATCCTTACCTGAAACCTTGAAAATCGCAGTTAATCTATCTCCTTCAATGATCCTGCTATCGGGTAAGTATGTTGTTTGTTTGTTGTTTGTTTAAAGAATAAGAAGCCAGCGTCTATCAGAGCTTGGTAAGAGTCTGGTAGCTCATCTTTTACTCTAATGTACCTTTCCATAGCTCTCTTAAACATCAGTAACCATTCAAAGGAAAATAATTCCGTTTCGGAGTACTCGGTAGAAATTGTAGTTCCCAATTCAAAATTCTTTGAAGCCTCCACTTCTTTGGGATGAGAGGAAAAATGAGAGACAAGGAAGATAAGGGTAAAAATGCCCATTAGGAAAAACAAGTTGAATAAAGTATTGCGAGAGTGTACGCGCTGAAAAATTTTCCAGTTATATACTTTACCGCCACTTTTATTCATCTTGGGTCACCTCTCAATCGTCTTTATTCACAATTTTGACTTTCGATTTCTTTCGACATCACAAACAAGGACACTTTACGCGAAGTGCGCAGTACTCCACACCGCATAGAAAACCGAGCATAATTTCTTCTAAGACTGTGCAGGGTAACTCGTGGCCCTCAGCAATCTCCCAAGTAAAGCTGTCCCTGCACTCGACCGGAGTTTTTGCGATGATAATTGGTTCTCCATAATACTTACACTGAGTACCACCCGATATCACACACGTAGTGCTGTCTGATTCGCATTCCCAGTCATAAATTTGAATAGGACAATTTGAGTCTACAAGAATGACGCAATTCGTTCCTGCTATTTGGAGGGGAAACATGTCCATCTTCATACTATCTGTCATAGCCCTGCTTCAGACAACAAACTGCCATCAACAGTAATATACCTTAAGTACTTTTTTCCCAAGGAACAAATGTTTACTTTTGAGGTGGCTGTCGTTTACCATTCACTTTCCCGATAATTAGCTCTACTTCTCTCTTGGGCTTTCTTTACTTTACGTAAATTCCATCTAAAATCTAATTGTTACTAAGGTTCTCAGGGGTATTTTCGTGCAAACTGATGTTACTAATTAAAGGTATTAAGGAGTAAAAAATGCGAGCGGTAGTATACTATGAATTTGGAAGTCCTGAAGTACTAAAATTGGTAGAAATTGACAAGCCAGAACCATCTGAAGGTGAAGTTCTCATTCGTCACGAGATGATTGGCGTTAACTTCGCGGATACCCTTCAGCGGAGGGGGATGTATGCCCGAGGCGGAATGGTGGATTTTCCAGCCATTCCCGGCTTGGAGGCGGTTGGTGTGATTGAAGCAGTCGGCGATGGAGTTGATGCGTCCCGTCTTGGCGAGCATGTTGTAGCTTTCTTTCCTAAACCTTGCGCTTATGCGGAGTACTCCGTATTGCCTGAAAAACTTGCAATCCCAATTCCTAGCGATATTCCTTGGGATATAGCCTGCGCATTTCCAATTCAAGGTATGACCGCGTATTTTATGCTTCATCGTGTCCATCCAACGAGAAGGGGTGAAACGGTTTTGATACACGCCTGCGCTGGTGGGGTAGGGCTACTAGCGATTCAAATGGCGAAGAACCTGGGCGCTTTTGCCATAGGAACTTGTTCCAGTGCGAAAAAGGCTGAACTGGCGAGGAGTATGGGCGCGGATTATGTTATTGATTACACAGTGGAGAACTTTACCGAGAGGGTATTGGAATTCACAAATGGTCGCGGGGTAGATTTAATTCTAGATTCTGTTGGCAAGGATACCTTTGAGAAGGGGCTCAGCATTCTTGCCCCGTTTGGCAGATTGATTCTCTACGGTTCTTCTAGCGGAACAGTTGATTCAACTAACCCTCAGCTTTTGATGCGTGGAAGCAGAGGCGTGCATGGCTTTTGGCTTGTGACCGCGCGGGAAAATCCTGAGCTTGCTAGAGAAGGAGCAAATGCGGTTCTAGGTATGTGGAAAAACGGCAAGCTCAAGTTCACAATTGAGGGTATTTATCCCATGGAGGAAGTGAGAGAAGTTCATCGGCGACTAGAAAATCGACAGACTTTTGGCAAGCTTTTATTGAAGCCATAACTTGGGCATCAACTACCGCTCTCCATTAAATTTGGCAACAAAGCGCCCAATGGCTTATTCAAGGATAGCGTTCCACCCTTGCGAGGCTATATCCACTAGAATTATCTTTTGCTCGGCAACAGTGAACCTTCTGTTTATTCTGTTCGTTAGGGCAGGGTTATTCAACTGCAATGAGAGTTTCGGTGAGGAAGTTACCTTCCTTTCTGATAAATTCAGCAAACTTTGCAAATGAGTTCAATTTATCCGCACTGCAGGTAATCACGCCATCAAATCTCCCGAAGCAGTAAAGTACACTGTTAACCTCCACATCTTCAGCTTTTTTAGCAAGCTCTTGAAGTGCCTCTGAGCTAATTACTTCATAACCCGGGCGAGCCTTTATTAGAATTACCGCTTTCATTTAACCTTTCCTCCTTAACTATTTTTAATCGTAATCTCCGTTTTCGAGGAGTTCAATTCTCCTAACTTATAAATATGATAACAGGTCATATCCCACCTGACAAGAACTTTACCTGTGTGTATGGTCCTAAGTACCTATTGCTTATTTAGGAAAATAAATTAGAAAATTTCTTTCTAACGATTTGCTTTAGTCAATTCTTTAACCTTGCTAACAAGCTCTATCGGTAGAAATGGTTTTTGAAGTAGCTCAACATTTTCCAGCAAAGCTTCATCTTTTAGTTCTTCTTTGGTGTAGCCGCTCATTAGAAGAATCGGAGTAGTTGGGCTAATCATCCTTATTTCACGTGCGCAATCAATCCCACCCATTTTGGGCATTACTACATCTAAAACAACAGCTGAAACAGTATGAATCTTTTTACCAAAATCATTTAGTAAGGCTTCACCGTTGTCATAGCATATGACATTGTATCCGTAACCCTGAAGAATTCTTTCTATTAGCTCACGAATAATCGCCTCGTCTTCAGCTACTAGAATGGTTCCGGATCCAACAAGCATCTCCTTGGATTCTTCAAGAATTTCCTTCTTTTCTTCTCCAGCTTCAATCGGTAGGTATAGGCGAACTGTAGTCCCTTTTCCAAGCTCACTTTGACAGCTGGTCAGACCGTTGTGTTGTCGCACAATTCCAGCCACCATTGCCAGTCCTAGTCCGGTTCCTTCTCTAGGGGCTTTCGTGGTGAAGAAAGGTTCAAACACATGCCGTAATGTTTCTTCGTCCATTCCTATACCAGTGTCTTTTACGCTTATTACACAGTACTCTCCTTTCAGGTTTTGAAGTTAAGGGTTTCTAATCCAAAAGTGATCGGAAAGTGATAGGTCTCTTGTTTCTATTACTCCTAGCTCAAATGTTAGAGTTCCTCCAGATGGCATAGCATCTCTAGCGTTTACCGCTAGGTTCAAAAGCGCCTGCTCTAGAAGCCCTGCGTCTAAATTAGTGACAACCTTCTCCTCTGGCAATACAACTTTAATCTCAATATTCTCGCGAATCAGTCTCCTTGTAAGGCTGGCAAATTCCGACAAGAATTGATTTAGGTTGGTAGGTTTCTTAGTTATTTCTCTACTTCCTGTAAATGTCAAAATTCTACTTGTCAGAGTTCTACCTCGTTCAATAGTCGTGAGTATTCTTGTTATCTCGTCGCTAACAATGTTGTTCTCACTAAGTTTTCTCTTTAAGAGATCCGTATATCCTAAAATAGCAGTTAGCAGATTGTTGAAATCATGAGCCATTCCCCCTGCGAGTGTTCCCAGGGCTTAAATTCTTTGAGCCTTCGCCAATTGTTCAGTTAGTAGTTTCATCTTGCTCACATCTCGGATTATTAGTAACGCGGCGGGCTTTCCTTCATATGTAATCTTTACACTCGTGACGATAGTGTAAATGTTGGTGCCGTCTCGACTTATAAATCTGCCTTCTAAGCTGGGTGGAATACTTTCCTCATCCGCTACATTTGTTTCTAAAAGTTTAGTAATAAATTCTTCCGCAACCGCTCTATCTTCAGGATGGATGACTTTCAGCGCTGACATTCCTTCAAGTCTTTCTGGAAAGTTTATTCCAAACATTCTTGCCAGTTCATTATTAGCCGTAGCAATTTGACCTTCACAAACAAGCGCAATACCACTGGGAGCTTTATTGAATAGAGTCCTATACCTTTCTTCTGATTCAGCTAGCTTTTCTGTTCTCTCAGCCACTAGCTTATCCAGTTGTTCCAGATGTTTCCTTAGATTCTCCTCCGCCTCAAGTCTTAAGTCCATCGTTGATTGAACTGCTCCGCAAGTATTCCTATCTCATCTTTTGAGGATACTTTGGCTCTAGCGCTTAACTCTCCTAGGCTGATTCTCACTGCTGCGTTTGCAATTTGTGCTATGGAACGTGTTGTAAATGAGCCAACAACATAAGCGAATGCAAGCCCAAGAGTCATAATCATAACAGTGATAACCGCTAGCCTAAGCGCAATTGTTCGCGACGGCTTGCTTGTTTCATCGGATGGTATCTGGATCATCACGTACCAAGTAGATGCTTTAACGTCATCTCTGGATGATGTAACCAATGCGGGAGCAACGAATATGTGCTTATCCTTTAACCTCAGAGTGCCGACGATTTTGTCATGTTCGAGTGCCTCAGCGATTAGGATTTTCGGACTATGACCCGCGGCAAATATGGGACTGTTATACTCCACTGGAAGTATCGCATTAAACCATATTGAATTTTCTTTCATCTGAGCAAAAAGGTAGTGTTTGAAATCTTCTGTGATGATTATCTCTGCTTTCTCAGAGCCAATTTCATATATAATAGGTTTAATTAGTTCCTCTAGCAGTTTTCCCAAATCAATGTAGATTATTACGAAACCTATCGGCTTCCTACTTTTTCATCCACAACTTTTGTAGCGGAACCTATGGTGAGGGTTCTTTGGCTGACTTCGCCATTTTCACCCGAGGGAATTTCCATTGGCGAAAGATAAACTCTCTTAAATGGTAAGTTCATAAACTCGTTAAAGAATGGCTCATTAGAAATATTTTCAAGCTCGCTATCATTGGTAAATCTAGTAACTTTCCCATCAAAGTCCGCTCTAATGATCTCGTTTCCGTTTAGGTCTATATACCTGATGCGCTTGATAATAAGGTGGACTTCCAGCATCAATTTGATAAGCTGTTTGCATTTAACCTTTAATCTGTTTAAGGTTTCATCTGAGCCGTAAACTTTTGAAGTTCCTAAATTTCGTTCTAGTATTTGGATAACACATTCAGAATTCGCGAGGAGAAGGGTATGCTTGGAGGTTTCTTTTAGAATTTCTTTTACGTTGGCTGAAAGCTCACGTACCCTTCCGCTATACTCCTGATCTATGAGGCGTATGGTTGTTCTGGAGGTTGATATTATGTCGACTGAGCCAAACGATATACCAGCTATAAGGGTAAGTATCAACAATAATAACGCAAATTTGCCCCTGATCGATAGTAGGTATTTAATTTTGGTCAATCTACTCATAACTTTATTTGCTAAAGTGCTCTAGTTTTCTGAGATGAAATATATGAATAGAAATGAGGTAATCCTTTGACTGTTTTGGCAGTTTATTCCACTGAATGTAGGGCTTTTGAAGCAAAGGTTTTATTCCTAACCTCACATTCCTGTGGCTCGTTGCTTTCCCTGGAAGAATTTTAGCCTTCCTGGTATTAAAATAAAATTTCATTATTATAATATACAGCTTGTTAACAACGGATGTGTAGATTCTTCCTAAAGCCGAGAAACTGAGGCGAAGTATCCAGTAAAGATTAAAAAGTAATTTTGGCTACCAAAGCACTTATCCTCTGAGTGATTGCCTCTTTGATAAACTTCTAATGTGAGAAGTCGTATTTACTTCTTAGGATTTTTGTTTCTCTCCGCAATATTTTTAATAGTTATTTTGGTTAGTGTAAAGCTAAGTGATTTCCAGTCTCAACTCTTTGTGGGAAAGACTAAAAACAAACTAACCAAAATTGGCTTCACAAAAGATGGAGTAGAGATGCTAGGCGAGCTTCTCGCTAATACAGGTTATGAGGTGAAGCCTATAAGACTTGCGAGAAGGAATGAGATAAGGTATCACCTGAATGACAACACAATTGGGGTTGATGAACGATTAACGCTACTCTTCTGGGCGCTACTTCGGAAAATTGATATTTCCTATGAAACAGTGTTGGATATTGTAACAAATCAAGCAGAAGATCCTCTACATAGTGATGACTGGGACTTTGTTCGCGCTAGGATAAGCGTCTTTTACTCTCATCCGCGTTCCGGTGGTTTTGAGCTTAAGACATTTCTTCCACTGGCAAAGAATTTCACCTTATCCTCACTAGGATTAACCGAGGCGGACTTGGCAAAGGATAGTGAAACTATTTCTGGACTACTCAAGGACAAAAACTTGCTATATGTGTTATATGCGATTGGTGTTCTTTACTTAAACGATAGGTATCTTGAAAAAAATATTGCAAAAACTGAAATTAGTATGGGTCAAAAGGGTATTAGCTCTGATGATGGAATTAGTGGTACTTGGTGTGGAAGTTACGATAAGCTTTTGCCCTGCTTGAGTGAAATTAAAGATGTGAGACTTCGCCTTCCTCCACCTTTTTTATCTCCATTTGACAGTTTTGAAAATCTTCCTCGCGAACTAAAGCAAACAGGAGAATCTGATTATCCATGGGAAAAGATAGATGCATACTCATTCCTTATTGCTTCCGAATGGAAAGACGATGCGCTTAGACGGTTTGTCCAGGGAGATGCCTCAGAGTTGATAGATTTAATAAATCTTCAAGTTGCATTTTTAAGACTAGAGCCCCCAACGAGCTTTAGCTTTTTACCAGCTCTAGAAGGTTTAGATGTATTGTTCAATGGGATATATGAAATTCTTGACATTGATTCTAACACTTCGGAAAGTGATAATTCCAAATCTGCGTTTGGCTTAAAAAAGCAGGATATAACTCTTCAGATAAGTAATGAACGCAAAAGATCAATAAAAGAAGTACTACAGAGTTTCAAGGAACTCAAGGATGAGCTAAGGCAGACTGCGGATATTTCCTTACAAGGTAGACTAATGAAGAGGGAGCTAATAAGCAAAGACCCAAGGACACTATTTGAGAAGCTTTACATCCAAGCTCGCTCTTATTTTATTCAACTCGCCATGGATATGATTGGACTACTTAAAGGTTAAAGAAATAGCACTTTTATAGGCGTTTTCTAATACGGCGGCACTTAAAAGGCGTTTATTCAATTACTAGAATAATGTATTTGCGATAAAAATGCCGATAGGAATAGCTGAACCCTTAAGCAAACTCCGTGAACACTTGCAAAGAGGGTTCTTCAATAGTACCTGCAACAATTACTTGCCTCTTGCGGCAGAAAATCTATTAGCTACATCCTGCCAATTAACTACGTTCCACCACGCATCCACGTATGCTCCGCGGTTGTTCTGGTATTTCAGGTAGTAAGCATGTTCCCATACATCAAGCATCAGAAGTGGGACCACCGCTCGCACGGTTTGGTTCTGATGATTTTCAGCTGTATAGATGAGAAGTTGATTACTCAGTTTATCCCAACCAAGAATTGCCCAACCGCTCCCTTCAACTGCTTTAGCTTCGGAGGAGTAGTGGGCTTTGAAATTGTTGAAGCTCCCAAAATCCTTGATAATTTGCTTTAACAGTTCGCCTTCAGGTTCTCCACCTCCGTTTGGACTCATATTTTCCCAAAATATGCAGTGATTTATGTGTCCACTAGCATGGAACGCAAGTTCACGCCCCCAGTGCTTAACCATGGAAAAATCATTATTCGCTCTTGCTTTTTCAAGAGCTTCCAAAGCGGTATTAGCGCCGTTGACATACGCAAGATGATGTTTATCGTGATGAAGGCGCATAGTTTGTTCATCAATGTGTGGCTCTAAAGCATTGTAATCATATGGTAGTGGTGGTAATTCGTATCTTGCCATTTTAATTTCCTCCTTCCTTTTATCTAAAGAATTAGTTAATATCGTCAGAGCCTTTATAGGCTTAAGCAACACTAAAGCAAATCCAGCAAGGCTTAATTCACTAATTGTTCTTATGAACTGCCTTCTGGTAAGAGAAAAATCCATAAACCTACTCTGGCTAACAAAACTAATACTACCCTATGCCTAATGATTTTATCCTAAAATTATGAAACCTAGTTGCAGAAAAGAATGGCTCGCTTCAAGCTAATTTAGTCCTACTTAGATAAAACGCGCAATAGCGTCATATGGTTTCCTGGAGGATCTCACCTCAAGGTGTTTTGGCTTACCCACAGGGATTATTGCGACAGGTCTTTCATATTCTTTCAGAGCAAGAACATCACTGACTTTTCCCTCATCAAATGCCCCAACCCAGACCGAGCCATAGCCTAGACATTTAGCAGAGATCATCAGATTCATTCCCGCGCAAGCTGTATCTTGGATTGAATAAAGCTCTCGTCCCCGTTTCCCATATCTCCATTCGCTTTCTCTTGGAATTGCGCAAATAACAAAAACTACTGGTGCTTCCGCTATAAAATTCTGCTCATATGCTGATTGCGCTAACTTTCTTCGCACTTCCGCGTTGCTAACAACATAGAAACGCCAGGGTTGAAGGTTACCCGCGGATGGCGCCCATCTCATAGCCTCAAGAAGGAGTTGAACGTGCTCTTCAGGTATCTTTTCATTTAGGAAAGCTCGGCAACTCTGCCTTTCCAGGATGCATTCCCTAATAAAATCCTCACCCTTCATCCTTCCTCCCAAATGTTGGTTATTTCAATATACGCTAATGTTTCAAGCATCACTCTCGTTATTTAGGCGCACACTCAAAAAGGAATTTGGCGGATTCCTCAACCTCGTCATAACGAGTGAGTTTATCCAACCATCTTTTAGGAATACTGTTAATGCCAAGTTTTGCTCCAAGCAATGCGCCAGTAACTGCGCCTGTTGTATCCGCATCATGTCCGAGGGATACTGCCTCAATTAGCGCTTCTTCAAAACTCTGGGAGTTAAATAGAAACCAGAAGGCAGTTTGAAGGGTATCAAGTACAAACCCCCCCGTTTGAAGTTCTTCTAGTTCTGTGGTTGGAATGCTTTCAATTCTTTTGGCGACTGCGGGATTCATCCCCCTTGCCCAGGTGAAAACGTCATCGAATGAAATATCATCTCCCAAACTAAGAAAAGCAATAGTGTGGTCAATGAGCGAGGCTGAATCTAAGCATCTTGGATCGCCATGGGTAATGCTCGCAACTGCTTTTGAAGCTTCAGTTCTTCTTTCAAAGCTTGCTCTTCTGAGGTACAAGCCGATCGGTGGGGTTCTCATTATACAACTATTTCCCGCTAGCCAACCTCCACTTTCCTTCCATACAGTTCTACCCGCCTCTTCGGGTGGAACGCCTCTCATCAATGCTTCAATTGCTTGGTAGGTTTGTCCGCCTATATCTTTTGGCTGAGTTTTCATCCACATAATTAAGCCATTTGCAATTTCATTAAGGTCAATTCCACCTGCTTGCTGGATTGCTTTCGTGATAATAAGTGCAAGCTCGGTATCGTCAGTGAATTCTCCCGGTCTTAAGTTTAGCCAGCCTCCCCCTATCATTTCCTTTATCTTCCCATACTTCTGTCTTACTTCTTCTCGGGGTATTCCCTCTAACGGTGCTCCTAATGCGTCTCCTACCGCGAGCCCAAATATACAGCCGAATACTCTATCTCTTTCCCCCACTTCCATCTTGGTCAAAATTATAGCACTATCATCTAAAATTTCGCTTGCGCTTTAGCGCAAATGAGTATATTCTCCATCAGTTGGGCTATGGTCATAGGTCCTACCCCTCCCGGGACTGGTGAAATGGCGTAAACCTCATCTTTCACTTCGTCAAAATCTACATCTCCAACAAGCCGTTGTTCTCCTTGCTCGCTTAGTTCTCTATTGACACCAACGTCAACAACAATTGCTCCTTGACGAACGAAATTTTTCCTCACGAGTCTAGCTCTCCCGACTGCGCAGATGAGAATATCCGCCTCTCTTGTAACATTCTCAAGCTCCCTTGTTTTAGAATGACAAATGGTAACCGTAACGTTTTCTGCTAAGAGCAAAGCGGACAGCGGTTTTCCAACAATATTACTTCTTCCAATAATTACAGCATGTTTTCCTTCAATATTTAATTCATAGAATTTAAGCAACTTGATGATACCTTCTGGCGTGCAAGGTTTCACGTAGGCATTTCCAAGCCATAGTTTGCCCACGTTCTCAGGATGTAAGCAGTCAACATCCTTCAGGGGATTAATCCTTGCCATCACCAGTTCCGATGATATATGGGAAGGTAATGGAAGCTGGATTAGTATTCCATTCACATCCCAGTTTTCATTGAGCTCGTCAATTAGATTGAGGAGAGAATTCTCACTTATTTCTGCTGGAAAGTGATGGAGTGTGCTAGTGATACTTAGTTTCTTCGCGACTTTAATCTTGTTATTAACATATACAGTGGAAGCAGGATCATCACCCACCTGAATAACCGCTAAATGCGGTGCAGGTTTACCGAGCTCTAAAATTTTGCTAAGTTCGCCAGTCACTTGAGATAACAGTTTTTCAGCTGCAGGTTTACCTGCTAGAAGTATTTCCAATCGTTGCTCTTTCTCCTTTGTTTATTTGATTTGAGGTGGGGTTTGAGGAGTCTCCGGGATTTCTGGTGGGATAATTTCAATCTTTTCAAAGGGACCTTCAAATCTTGTGCCAACATTAGCTGGAACTTGGATGATCTCGGTGTGTATAATTCCGTCAAAAGTTGCAACGTAAGCTGTGTAACGAAGGTCTACCTTGTCTCCATCAATCACTTCGCGAAACATCTTTTGAGCAAGCGTGTTATCTCCCATTACCTTTGCTATCTCATACAAATATTCCTTGACGATGGATAAATCTCGAGTGCCATCGTCCGCTCGATTTATGTATTTCTCCAAAAGCTCCTTAGCAAAGGCGAGTCTCTTTCCATCTACGAGGACTGCGGCTTTTAGATAATTCAGCGTTGGGGAGAGTGGGTCAGCCTTCTCTAAAACTTTTAGATGTGCCTTTAGAACCTCCATATCTCGGTTGTAAAAGAGTATCTTTGAAAGCTCTTCATAGTACTCCTTCATGGCGGGATACCTTTTCTCTAAAAGAACACGCGTGACCCGTTGCATATTCGCATATTCCTTCTTTCTAGCGTAAATAAGCCCCAGTAGGGCAAGCGAGTCGGGTTGATACTTTCCCCTATCTCCACCCAACTGCATTAACGCTGTGTCATAATCACCGAGAATGTAATAGAGTTTGGAGTTGTCATACGATGGTAAAGGTTGGTTAACGCTAGGGGAGTTGGAGTTGTCTGGGCCATTCTCAAGGCTAGGGTTATAGCTGTACGTTCCCTTCTGGGATTGCTTTATGGCTTCAATCTCAGCGGAGATATATCTCATATTCTCGTTAATAATATTTCTAAAGATATTGGCAACCATATTTGCTTCTTCTAGCTTTTGCTGAGCTGATTTGAGCTCCCCTTGAAGGAAAAGTTGAACCGCTCTATTATTAAGAATTACTCCTTCATCCTCTGGGTTGAACGGGATCTTTCTCAAGTGAAAGCCAAATGAATATGTGCCGGTGGTCGGATCGAAAGTAATGAGGTAGTAATTGTATTTGTAAGGCAAAGAAACGAGGTTGTAGTAGGATTGGTCTTTCTGCCAAAGGAGAAGAGTATATTCAGAGAGCTGTTCAATTCTAGGCTCGAGCACTTTGGTTAAGCGAAAAATCTTTTCCCCCGGATTCACTCCGAGAGAGTAAATACTTATATCTACGAAGATACGATTTTGCCGACGTTCCCCCACAGTGATGAGAGCGTGTGAACCATCACCAACGAAGGATAGTCCTGTTAGCGGAATTGAATCTTTCTTAATTCTTCCCGATTTAACTTCAACAACTTTTTCTTTCTCTAACTTCAATAGTCGCCACTCGCCGTATTCTCCCATATCTAGGAGAAATCCAGCGAAGCTATAAAATCCACCGGCGAATGCGCTTACTACTACTTTCTCGTTGGAGACTGATTTTTGAAACAATGCTTGTTCTTCTGGAGTAGTTGCGTTGCCTGCCCTCCCGATAACAATCGTTGCAATTATGAGAACGTGAACGCTTAGAGTTATTCTTAAGCCCCAAAACACAGACATCTTTCTTCTATCTCTATGGTTAATTGCATTTTCATTATAAACCTAAATGGAAGAAACATCCTTGAATGTGAAAACTGATGGCAATTCTATAGCAACTATTATAGACTAATTGCTCCTGAGTGTTGTTTCAAGATATTAGACACACCTATTATAGTTATTCTAAGTGTTTTAATGAGCGGAAATAATGGTAGATGCCTGAAATTATATAGTCCTTTAGTTTTCTCTTAATTGAAACTTCCGACTAGCTGATTGACAAACAGGAATTACGCGTATTAGAATGAGAGCAGGTCTTAAGATTTTACGATTGATTTTCTTTTTTCTCTTTTGGATTTCAAAGCTTTGGGCGAGAGGGGTATGCGCTTCTACCACGTTTAGCTTTAGGATAGGCGAAAAAGTTTGTATAAATGAGGAGGCAAGTTTATGAATTTCTCCAATTGTAATCATTGTGCATTGTTCCGCGCTATATTTACTGGACAGGCTGGGAGAGTGCTAGCTCTATTTTCTGTCTCGTTGTTAATCTTATTTAGCGTTTCAGTTTGTTGTGGGAAAAAGTCAGTCTCCACAACCTCCCAATTAAGCCCCAAGGCTTATGAAGAAGAGGCGGGTAAAGTTACTACCAAGGTGAAACCTCGCCAGGTGGCGATCGCGGATGTTATTTTAGAGTTGGAGGGGTTAACCGCGCCTGATGATGTAGATGAAGGCATCTTTGAGCAGATAAAGCTTGAGCTTTCATCTCTCTAAATTAGAGGAAGCCAGCTAGATTGTCCAGCAAGCCTCCAACAGGGGCCCGAGCAACCGCGTGGAGGATTTGCAGTTATCGAGAAATACTAACGGAACATTAAGCCTTAATTGGAGTTATCGCAACATTGGTGATTATAACCTGGACGGAAAAGTTGACATTCAGGAAATTTCTCATCTAGCGAGACACTTTTTTCATGCATCTGAAGCCCAAGGAGGAACTCCAACCGATTCTCCTATAGAAACGTTGATTATCCTTATATATACTTTTGGACCCTAGACAGAATTCCACGTAACAAAAGGAACAATGACTGTTTTTATAGGGCTTTGCGGTTAGCGGAGTCGATTGAGAAAGCGCAAAAGGCCTAAGGATGAATACTCTCTTAACAGCAACATCTGGAATCTATGTATGGAAACATCCAGCGAACTTGACAAGAAGAAGGCTATTCTACTTCTTGCATCCACAATACTGCACGAGTTTGGACATCAAAAGCAGCATCTTAAGAAGGATGGTGGAGTTAGGATGTCGGTGAGGCGGGACTTGAAAAGGGAAGACTGATCGAAAAGAATATTTTCTGTGGAGACATTGACTACGACCCAGCGACTGGACAACTCACACTTGACCCATTAGATAGTAGTGCACCAACGGAGTTAATTGAACAGAGAATTGACGAACTGATTGACGGTGATAGGTGGACGTGCGGAGAAAACTCTGTGCGTAGCACTAGTCAGTCTGAACCAAGTGGATTAGAGATTACCATTGAGTATCAAAAAACCAGTTTTGATGACCACTTGCCGAAACCTTTTGATATTACCAACAGAAATGGTAGCTCTCAGCCCTTAAAAATCCTACCCACAATCTTTGGTGTTCATTACCCAATAAGATTTGACATTTCTAATGGGAGCGGTGAATAAGTAGCATGGATTTATCCTGAATTTGATTTGTCCATGGAGCAAGATACATACTCAACCTTGAACCCGGGCGAAGAAGTTACCGTTTCTTGGGTTCTCAGATATGATGAATACGGACAAGCAACACGATAAGCGCTTTTTACCTTTAGAGACTATACTGTAAAAGTAGTTTACTCTGAGTTTGTTTCTCATTATGACCCAGTATAATCAGTGGAGCTACCAAGCGGGTGGAAGCTTCAACAGAACCTGAGCAGTAATAGGGCAGGACGGTTCCCTCTATGTAGGAAGTGACGATAGCAAGCTCTATAAATTCAAGGATTAAACGATGTGTTTAGCTGTCCATGCTTGTCTTAGCGAATTGTAAGGATGGTAGCTTGAACTTGGACATAGGATTGTCTCGCCTTGCTATGTGCCTTTATGGGACAAGCACAGTTCGTCTTACCAGCAGCTCTAATTTTAATTTTATTGGGCGAGCGAGACAATTTGCTCCCAAGTCAAGGGATGACACATCCATTTGCAATTGTAAAGCTCTTGTGGTATAAAATTTAGTTAATTAAATAAGGGAAGGTGAACCTGTTTAACGTTTTATAACCTTCGCATTAGTGGTAGGTAAAAAACAGGGCTTTTGAATGAGCGCAAGTGGGTTTTTGCTAACAAGCAGGGCTATTTCTGGAGCCGAGGTTGTTGAGCTAATTAGCGGTGCAGTTTTAGGAACCGTTTATGACACGCTCGTTGACCTTGACGACAGGAAAGTTGACTGCCTAGGAATACTGCCTGCCTCGTGGTACCAAGGGGGAACAATTCTCGCTGTTACCGACATACTTGGCTACGATGAGGGGGTTTTGCTGATAGAGAAAGCTACCGACCTCGTTTCGCCTCGACTTAAAGACGTTAAACCGAACAAGAATCTGACCGGAGTTAAAGAACTAACCAGCAGAACCGTTGTTGACAAGGCTGGGCATGTGTACGGAAGAGTGCTTGCCGTTTTGTTCGACTCAAAGGGCAAGATTTGTGGGCTTGAAGTTGAGAAAGAGGTAATTGAAAGGATAATAAACGTTGACAAAATAATCGCCATTGGGGATAAGTACATCATCGTTGAATTAACTAAAGAGTCTGCTGGAGGTGAAGAAGAGGATAAAGGTAAAAAAGTTTTTGAAGGCGAAACTCTTGACGCCCAAAAGGCAGGTGCGCTCAGGGTTGCTAGTTCGGTAAACTCTATCAGTGAAGAACTTTCCGAATTCTCTCAACTAGGGAAATTTAAGGGACGAAGATTAGAATTTTACTTGGATAAGCCATCACCAGTGAGTTTTATCACAGAGGGCGGTGAGACAATTGTTAGCGTTGGCGAAAGACTTACTCCTTACGTACTCAATCGCTTACTTAGTGAGGGTTTACTTCAGGAGCTATATACCGTATTTCCAGAGGAAGAAAATAGCTCTAACTTTAGCTCCTAAGATCTCATATTTCGGTTTTGAAATATAACTAGAAGGATTTTCCACTAATTCGTTCTTAATAATCTATTCACACTTATCAATTACTTTTTCTTTGTATTAACAAACTTTTATACTTAAAACGGGTATTGATTATAAGAAATGTAGAATACTTAATGAGATTATGTATCAGGAGAAAAGTATTGTTTTGGAGATATGGGTGAAGAAAATACCTTGAACACATATGGTGGACAATTAGAAATAGAAATTGATAGCGTTAACTTTTCTGAGCTCCCCATTGAGTTAAAACATAAAATATTCTCTTTTGATGGTGGAGGAGTTTACGCTCTTGGAATATTTCCAAACCTACCCGCAAAGGAGAATATGGAATTTAAGATTTTAGAGAGTGGTCGTAAATTAAGAGTAAGATTTAAGAGGGAATTAACCAAAGAAGATGAAAAGTATGTTGGCGTTGTTACTAAAAGATCAGGAATACTTGTTTTACACCTGCTTAATACCGAGGGGGATACTATTAGTGGATGATTGGAGAACTAATCTTCTTACTCCTTCCAAAATTTTTTTTCGCTTGTAAGGTAGAGAGAAGATTAATTTGTATCTTTAATTATCCTTAAATATTGGACATAATGCTTATCCAACAACTGAAAAATCTAAGGGATTCTAATGACGCCTTGTTCTGTCTCTTTTCATCACTGCGAGGAAAGCCTCTTGCGGGACATCAACCTTGCCAATTGCGCGCATGCGCTGTTTACCTTTTCTCTGTTTCTCTAAGAGCTTCCTCTTTCTAGTAACATCACCGCCGTAACATTTTGCAAGGACGTCTTTTCTAAGAGCAGGAATTGTCTCTCTTGCTATGATTTTGTTTCCAATCGCTGCTTGTATTGGAATTGCGAATAGATGCCTTGGGATTGTCTCACGTAGAATTGAAACAACTTCCTTCCCTCTTTCGTATGCCTTAGTTTTGTGCGCCATAAAAGATAAAGCTTCGGCTCGCACCTGATTCACTAGTATATCTACTCGAACGAGATCACTCTCCCTGTAACCTAGAACCTCGTAATCAAAACTGGCGTAACCTTTGCTTTTGGATTTGAGTTCATCGTAAAACTCGTAAAGGATTTCTGCTAGCGGTAGCTCAACTGTTACAGAAAGGCGCGATTCAGTTAAGTAGTTAATATTCTTCACTTCCGCTCTATGATGCTTTGCAAGCTCAATAACCGCTGACTGATATTGCACGGGTGTGATAATTGTTCCAAGAATAAAAGGTTCTTTAATTAAGGCAATTTTGGTTGAATCTGGAATTTCAGCTGGATTGTCAACCACTAAAGTTCTTCCATCGGTAAGAGTAATCTCATAGGCAACCGAAGGTGCGGTTGCAATTAAATCAAGGTTGTATTCGCGTTCCAAGCGCTCTTGCACTATCTCCATATGTAGCAAACCTAAAAATCCGCATCTAAAGCCAAATCCTAGTGCTTCGCTACTTTCCTGCTCAAAGGACAATGCGGAATCGTTAAGGGAAAGTCGCTGAAGAGCGGTGCGAAGATTTTCAAAGTTTTCTCCTTCCCTACAATAGAGACCGCAAAAAACCAGTGGTTTGACCTTCTTAAATCCAGTTAGCGGTTTCTTGGCTCTTCTCTTCGCCTGAGTTATCGTGTCGCCAACCCGAGCGTCGCCAATCTCCTTAATCCCAGCCATTATGTAACCTACATCACCCGCACTGAGCCGTTCAATGGGCGTAAGCTGAGGCTTGAAAATGCCTGTTTCAGTAACGATAAAGCGCTTGCCGGAAGACATCATCTCAATCTCATCTCCGACTGCAACACTTCCATCAAAGACTCGCACATAGGTGACGATACCCCGAAATGGATTGTAGTGGCTATCAAAAATGAGAGCGCGAAGCGGAGAATCTAAGTCTCCCTTTGGAGGCGATACTCTTTTGACCACGCATTCTACAAGCTCCTCCACACCTTCGCCAGTTTTAGCTGAGACCTTTAGGATATCCTCTCTCTTACCTCCTATTAGTGACAAAATTTCCTCCTCTGTCTCAAAAATTCTAGCAACTGGGAGGTCAACCTTATTGATGGCGGGTATAATGTCTAAGCCTTCCTCAATTGCCAAGAAAAGGTTTGCGATGGTTTGAGCTTCCACACCTTGCGTAGCATCAACAAGAAGAATCGCACCTTCACAAGCCTTGAGGGATCTACTTACCTCATACGAGAAATCTACATGACCAGGTGTGTCAATTAAATGTAAGGTATAAGCCTGACCATCCTTCGCGGTGTAGTTCATCCTTACCGCCTGCAGTTTGATTGTTATCCCCCGCTCACGCTCAATCTCCATTGTGTCCAAAAATTGCTCTCGCATTTTTCTCGGCTCAATGGAATAGGTTTTCTCCAAAATCCTATCCGCTAGGGTTGATTTACCATGATCAATGTGAGCGATAATACAGAAGTTGCGGATATGCTCCATCTTTTTGCTAATTGTTACTCTGAATAGAATGACTCACTTTCTTAACAACACGATTATACAGAGATGTGACTACGATTGAAAATGTAAGGTTTAGCGATGGATGATAAATGATTAATTATGTAATACGATAATTTTGAATATTGTTAAGAAAGCTGATGTTAGTATAATAAGATGAGATATTAAGGGGATGGAAAGTGAAACATAAGCCCTTTGTCAAAATCCTCTGGCTAGCTTTCTTCTTTGCACTCATAATTTATCACGCACTAAGCTACTATGTACTTTACGGCGCAGTCAAGGGAATTGATCAATTTGTCTCAATCTTGAGTTATGTTTTTCTCTTCCTAGGGATATTTAGCGTGGTAGCGCTAATTAACGTAGATATTTTTATGCTAAGCAAGCCAGGCACAATTAGCATCTCTGTGGAAAGCCTGCCAATTGGAGTTGCAGATAAAAGTGAAGAAGAAATTCTAAAGATAGCAAAGGCTCATTGGTTTCAGATTAGATACATCCTCACTTTATCACTTGCGGAATTAAGCGGGATATTGGGATTGGTCCTTAGTATTCTTGGAGGCAATCAGGTTTATATCTCTACCCTTTTTGGCTTTGCGTACTTCTCACTTGTGTACTTGCGCTTTAGACTTGGTATGACCTGGGAGAAGTTATACTTATCGTAACCCCCACCAAAGCTGGGTAAATTTAGTGATTTTGTAAACAATTGCTTTGTCATCTGATAAGATATAAGAACTAATGCTAATGAATTTCACGAAAATGCACGGTTCGGGAAACGACTTTATTGTCATAGATGATAGGGATGAGGCATGCAAAGGTCTGGAGATGGAGCTTGCAAAGAGACTTTGCCACAGGCGGTATTCAATAGGCGCTGATGGAATGATCTTTTTGCGACAACCTTCGTTACCATCCTGTGATGTAAAAATGTATTACGTTAACTCTGATGGAAGTTATGCAGGAATGTGTGGGAATGGTATTCGGTGTACTGCCTGGTATTTTTATAATAGAATAAGCAATGAGAAGCGAGAACTTTTTATAGAAGTGGCAGGAGAAGCGAGAGCGGTTTTTATTCAAAATGGTGAAAGCACTAGGAGCGCTTACATAACTACAGATATGAGAGTGCCAAGCTTAAAGCTTGCTGATATCCCTGCAAATATTGAGGGTTTTCGGGGGGAGGAGAAATGGATTGACCGCGAACTAGAACTTTTCAAACGGTATGCACCTAGATGTACTCTTGTTTCAATGGGGAATCCGCATTGTGTAATATTTGTGAACGAGGATGAACTCACTGATCAGTTGGTGCATATAAATGGGAGGGAGATTGAACGAAACATTAAGATTTTTCCAGAAAGAACAAACGTTGAATTTGCCTGCATTGATTTGGGCGCAGAAGATGCGATGAGCGAAGGCATCTCGTTGACGATGAGGGTGTGGGAGAGAGGGGTAGGGGAAACGTGGTCTTGTGCGAGTGGTGCAAGTGCCGCGGTGGTAGCAGGTGTTGTTTCAGGTAGGTTGCAAGCCGGCAAGGAAATTTCTGTCCATCTTCCAGGTGGTGTTTTAATGGTAACCTGGCACGGAGAAGGAACGCCAGTTACCTTGAGGGGGTTGGCTGAGTTTTCCTTTGATGGAACTGTTGAAATTTAATGGAGTAATGGGTGAATCGCGAATCGCCAATTCTACTTATTGATACTCCGGGATTGATTTTTCGTGCATTCTACTCCATCAGCGACCTCTCCACCGCAGATGGATTTCCGACGAACGCGGTTTATGGAGTTCTCCTTCAGGTTCTCAGGGTTATCAAGGATACCCAGCCTTCAGCCTGTGCTGCATTTTTTGATACTCCTGCGCCTACTTTTAGAGAGAAGGAGTTTGAAGAGTATAAGGCTCAAAGACCGCTGCCACCATCAGAGCTAATCGCCCAATTTCCAGTTGTAATTGAGGCGTTTGAAAAAGCGCTTCTCCCGGTTTTTCTTGAGCCAGGCTATGAAGCGGATGATTTAATTGCATCCTACGCATCTAACCACCCTCAGAAACTCAAGTATGTTTTGACTGGGGATAAAGATATGCTACAAATTGTAAGTGATACCCTCTTTGTTATGATGCAAACAAAGGGGGTTACAGAGGCTAAGCTTTGGACTAAAGAGAAGGTCTTGGAAACTTACGGTTTTCCTCCCGCCAATTTCGTTGATTTCAAGGCTCTTAGAGGTGACCCCTCGGATAACATTCCAGGCGTTTCTGGGGTAGGAGATAAGCACGCAACTAAGCTTATTTTAGAGTATGTCAACCTTGAGGGTGTTTATGAACATATTGATGAAATAAAGCCAGTAAGGATTAGAGAAGCATTAAAGCTAGCTAAGACCGAGGTCTTCAAGTATCGTGAACTCGTAAGGTTAAGAACTGACTTGAAGCTTGCGGAGGAAGCAATGAATCTTAGACTACCGGATTTCTCGCGCAAGGAGTTCTTAGAATTCTGCGATAAGTATGCACTGAGGGCAATAAAAAAACAGGTATTGGCTAGCTTTACCTCAGGCTAATTGGTAACGAGGTTTCGGTCGATAGTTTTACTGGCTGATTAAATTTTCTTTTGTAATTTTAAGATTCTAGAACTGGTATCTCTTATTACTCTCAGTTCGATGCCTTCAAATTTTTTCCCCTATAAAAATCTCTTGCGCTAGTTATTTGCGAATAAGTCTATCCACTCTAGAGCTCACTTGCTATAATCAGATTGATGCTATCATTGATTGTGGAAGTATATATTTTCCTCATCTTCTTATATGTGTTGCTATCCTGGGTGCCAGAATTTAGGTACCAGAGCTGGTATAGAACCCTTGGCACGATGACAGAGCCGTATCTTTCCTTGTTTAGGCGAGTAATCCCCCCAGTTGGTCTCATTGACTTTTCTCCAATGGTAGCCATCTTTGTCCTAGTTATGATTGAGCAGATTCTCAGACGTTCTGGGCTTTAATTTAAGATTAGCCAACTTCACATTTTAATCAATTCTTTAACTTTCTTAATACGATATTTTTCAGTGATATTGTCAGCTGTTGCGATTAACCCAATTCATCTTCAGAGAAAGAGGTATGGCTAATTTTACGTTGATATTATCATGCGTAAAAGCAATAACAATCGCATCAATTATGGGCTAATTATACATTTCGCCCTATTTCAACATCAATAAGCGACAACGAGACTTCCTCAAAATACCGATTAATAACGTAAAGATTGTCAGGCATCTTAGACACACCCGTTATCTCAGTAGGATTATGAAGAGGAAGCTCTGACGGCTTAAGTTCAGGTGGGACAATTTTTGTAAAATCATATATAAGGCTGGTCTTGATTCCTGCTGACTTACAAGTATCCAGAAGAACACAAGTTCCAATTTTATTTATAAAAGTATCATCAAATACTGCGTCAGCGCCAACCATTACAAGCCTTACTTTTTCTAAGTGCTCACGAAAGGCAATATCAGGAAATACATAGCATTTTATACCCTTACTTGCGAGTTCGGTGGCGAGCAGTAAGCCCTCCATCTTAGGTCTACCTTCGCCGATGAACAGTGTCGGCTCTGCTCCCTCAGCCTTAGCCGATATCAGGCAGTTACGAACTAGTCCCGAGTAACTGATGCTGATAATGTTTTCTGCCTCGCAAACCAGTCTCGTGCCTTGGGCAATAACTTTACGCTTATGCTCAATTCTCCTTTGTTCCAGCCTTTCTGCTGCTAAGCTAACGCTCCCAGTTTCGTTTAGTTCATCCTGAATTAGCCGACATAGGTTCACAAGGGATGGAATGCCGGCTTGTGTCTGCTTCAATTGCCTCTCAAGGTTGGATACTAGTAAATTTCCGTTTCTAACATCAGTATGCGAACGCAGAAATTCAAGCGCCCAGTCAATCAGCACACTAGCGCCGTGCCTTTTATCCTCTAGTATCTCCCGCCATCTAGGATCTCTTAGTATATCCTCAATTTCCAAATGGCATCATTCCCTCCAATATCTGGCTTTTCTCCTCCTGCTATAGTCTATCAAAATCACTGTAATACACCAGGAGTGAGAGCCAACAGTGCCTAGAATTAAAGTACCAATTATATACCCTCCTCTAGGCAAATCGTAAAGTGCATAACCCTGATTAAAATACTCAAGAAGTAGGAACAGCAACACGAAAAAAATTTTCGCAGGAAAAGAAATTCTGCTTTCTAGCCACCTGGGATTAAGTGTTTCATTCCTCCTGGACTTGACCTTTCGCTTCATTTTTCTAGCTTGTTATTCCAATGCAAATTCTGTTTCATCATAATCTCTAGTGGCGGATTCAAATCGTTTAGCCAACTGAGACGTTGTTTGGATTTGCTCGTTACTTGACACGTTTTTCTTCAAAGGTACACTATCATCTTCCAATGTTGGAGGTTCTCGTTCCGTAGCTTCAGCTTTTAATTCTATGGAACGAAAGCGATTTGTGACAGGAGCTCTTCTTGTCCTAAAACTTGATTGCAGAACGGATGATTGAGGTGTTGCTTCAGGACTTGTGGACTTTTGTGGTTCACTGACAACTTCCAGTGGTATGTCTTCTAGTAAATTCAACCTGAAGTAAGGGCAGAAGTTGAGCCACGTCCTCCAAAGCCTTCCGCACTGCTTGCATTACCGATAGTGTGCTTGGAATTGCTGGCAGTAAAGGCTTTTCTCGTCAATCTCAGCTTCGCAAGTAGGGCATTTTACTTCTGCTCACTCCTTAATTTTGAAATATAAAAAAATGATAAGCCATAAATGCCAGAAATGAGAAAACTTGCCCCTGCAATAAGCCATAAGGCTATATTTAACCAAGCGAGGGAAACTATATATTTTGCCCCTGGAATTTCCGTAGTAATTTCTTGCGTTGTTGGAATGATGAAAACCTTGTTATAAAGCCAATCGCGCCCGCAATTAGCGCAGATATTAGGAGGTAGGCTGATCGCCTTATGACTGCGTCCTTATTTTCAAAGGGGAAGCCAACACTTTCTTCCTTACGCTTTACTCTTTCCCAATCCCTGGGGAATTTACCTAAAGGGGTAGGTTCACCTTCCCCGACTGAAGCGATAGTCCGCTGACTAACGCCACTTTGTTAATTTATGGCGCTTATTTCTTGTTCAGCAATCGCAGAAGCATTTTCGCCCTCAAAAGCAATTGCTTGAGTATCAATATCAGAAAAAACTTCATCGCCAAGCTCAATCCTTGAGATTCTCTCTTTTGGCGAAGATCGAAACTCTTCACCCATCTTATCAACGCCAAGGATGGGCTAGTTCGGTGCGCGCCCAGTAGTGGATAGTTGCACTTGGGTCAGTTAATCTCGCGCACATCAACAAGCTCTAAGCAGTTGGGACATCCCCTAATTCGTATGGCGCATTAAGGGCAGAGAACCTCTGGTGGTATCAAATCTCTCCTGCACACAGGACACAGCATTTGAATCAAAGTTTAGCACAAAGCCCAACCGATGTAGAATAATGCCAGATTGAATGGATAAAAGCTCACTTAAAATTAGATACGCAGACAAGGATGACATTTCTGATATAGCCGGATTGCACCTTCTGACTTTGGAGGAACTTGCGGGGATAGCACCTGCTGGTTACGGGGATAGCCTGAAGCATTGCCTTCCCACCGCCGAAGAATTTGAGAAATTGTTTACTTCCGAGCTTGAGGACGAAAGAAGCGTTCTAGTAATCGCTGAGATTGATGGAATCTTAGCGGGATTTGCCTTCGGCTTTCTTGAGAAGCATTCTGACGATTTAATAGAGGCGCCCTATCTCTCGATTGTCTACCTTGAAACGGCAAAAGAATTCAGGAAGCGCGGGGTCGGGCGTGCGCTTCTTAAGGAGATGGAACGGCTGGCAAGGGAGCGCGGGATAAAAACGATTGACCTGCAAGTCTGGCTCACGAATAAGCCAGCAATGAGACTTTCTGTTGAAGCAGGCTATCAGCCTCTAGAGATGCGTATGGGGAAACGTGTTTAGGACTAGAGTATACTGGGATATGATTTTTCTACCAGTTTTCGCACCTTTACGGTCAGTTCATTAGCTCGACTAATTGCCTCCTTTACCTCTCTTTCTGAGACGCTTATGCCTCCTTCGTAGAGATCCTTATGTCTTTTCACTCGGAGTTTTTGGAAAAGGCAACTAGCGACAATTCAGTCTTCACCGTGTGTTTAAGGGTCTCCAGTGTTCTAAAGTTTTCATTCCTCTTTTCCTTCCGTTTATAACCGTTACATAGCAAAGCCAACTTTGCAAGGATAAATATCGCGTGATAGGCGAGGTCCAGCCTGCTTTCGAATGTGAGTTATTCTAACTTCGCATCCTTAAGTTTGTTTTGTGCGGTCTTCCATAAATTTCCTATTTCCTTTTGAGAAGCCCGTGCGGAGATAATTTCTCCCCAACTTTCAAGTTCGGTCAAAGTCATCCCATTCTCCTAAAAGCAAAATTTTTGCTCCATTATGCACATCGTAAACGAAACCATCCTCTTTAGCCAATGAAAGCTTGTACTCCTTTGGTGTATAGACAGTGGGGTTCAATTCACGCCCAAGAACACAGGAGGCGTTCATCAAAGCGGATACGATGTCGTATAGCTTCACAGTTCCGACTACCATTATGTCCACATCGCTTTCGGGTGTTATCTCTCCAGTTGCGAAACTGCCGTAGATATTGGCAAGTTTAATTCTCTTGCGAAATGGTTCTAATGCATCCCTTATTACATCTGCTAATCCTACTGTCTTCAGAATTAGTCCTTTCAACTCAGTATAAATAGGACATTTAGAATTCAACCGATAGAAGAATTGCCTGCCGACCTGCTTAGATTCAACTATTCCAGCCTTTTTCAGTGTATTCGGCTCACGGCTGGAGTTGATGGAGTAAATGCCAGAGCGTCTGGCGATTTCACGTAAATGTAGCCACTCTTCGCTAGAGCGAAAAAGTTCCGCAATGATTTTCAGTCTCGTTTTTCCAAATATCAGAGTGATATTTGAATAGCAGTCATTGTTGCTACAATTGTGGCATTTTTTACTACTATTTCAATCGTCAAATCTGGCTCACGAATAAGCCCGCAATTGGAGAAAACGTCTATGCAAGCTTTCATAATCTATAGTTGCGTCCGGGGAAATGGGATTTAAGGTTGAAACTCTTACTAGATTGACAGATGTTTAGCATCCGCTTATACTTTACTTTTCACACGGGCATGTGACCTACAAGCTTCAGGAACTCTCGCTCTATCAGGAGTTCAGGAATTACCTCGTTAGACTCGTCTGAAGAATGTGTGCGCCATTACTGAAGGTTCTTGGAACTAAGAAAACACCTGATATTCTATGGAAAACTGACGTTTACTAGATAATCCTTGAAGGGAAGATATGACCTGGGCTAAAGAATCTTCCCGACGCTATACTTCAGGCGGCTGAATATAGGCAAGAAGCAAATGCTGATAGTCACGCGGTTTTCTCAAAGGCGTCATTTACTGTAAAATAGTATTAGGAGAGAGCGACTTTAACCTTAAATTCTCGTGAAGCAAAATTGCATAAAGCAGTAAACAATCTTTCTACCCCACTAGAGGTCAAAAGTGAAAGAAAGAGAGCGATCAGAGGGAGGGAGGTCTCGATTCTCTTTAGGAATTCCGTCCCTGAATAACCTGCGTCCCTTAATGGAGTGTTCGCCATTTATCAGTATCCAGCCAAGTTCATACCTCAAGTTGTAGCCTATGCAATTAAGGAATACGCAGAGCCCGGAATGACCGTTTTCGACCCGTTCGCTGGGTATGGTTCTGCGGGAATAGTCGCAAGGCTTTATGGTTTGAATTATGAGCTTTGGGATTTGAATCCGATGTTGGATGTCATTCATAAGACCGCGATGCTGAGCCCTACCATCCCCTTCCATATCTAGCCCGAGCACCTGCTCAGCGCGTTAAGAGATTCAGAAAGGGAGTACTTACCCAAATGGTCAAACCTAGACCATTGGTTCCCCTGCGAGTTTGTGACTATGTTAGCCAGGGCTTGGGGCGCTGCTCACGCATTACCTGAAGAACTAAAGTACTATGTTTACATACCACTTGCAAAGACTACGAGGTTATTTTCCTATAGTGACGAAAAGGTTCACAAGCTTTACTCCTCCAGTAAAGCAAAGCTCAAGGTCAAGCGGTTTCTAGAAGGAAACTGGCGACAAAGTTTCTTCTCTCATTTAGAGCGCGAAATGGCTAGCCTTATTGAGAAATTGCGCATATACCAGCAACTGGGGCCAAGACCAGTTGAGCACACGATTAAGGCTGCTGTTGACACCCTTGAATGCGAGTTGGAACACGACGTGGACATGTTCATTACGTCACCACCCTACTTGCAGGCTCAAGAATACTTAAGGTCAACTAAGCTTGAACTGTTCTGGATGGGATATGAAGAGGAAGAGATAAGACGCTTAAGTAAATTAGAGCTTCCCTATAGGCAAGTTGAGAAGAGTGAGATTAGAACAACAACTTTCTGGAAATTTAGAAGCCAAATTAGAGAACAACATCTGATTTCTCTCTACGATAATTATTTCCACTCTATACTCTCTGTCTTCGAAAGACTTAGTAAGCGCGTTACGAAGTACATGTGCATATTCGTGGGTCCCGCTACAGTAAGAACAGTTTCCATTCCCATTGATAAGGTCGTTGTTGAACACATGGTGTCCAGAGGTTGGGAGCATCAGTGTACATACATTGACAAGATAGTAGGGAGGGTTATGTTTGAATCGCGAGTTAATCCTGCTTACGGTCTAGAAGACAAACGAATTCCAACGGAACGCCTTGTTGTTCTTCACAGGAAATAAAGATGACTTGATTGCTCAAGAAGCATCTTCAAGGCCCATCCGCAACTGAAGAACTTTCAGACTACATCCATCAACTGCATCGGGAGCTATCAGGTATCTTTAACCCAATTTGGGATGAAAACGAAATAGGTAAACTTGTACTTTCCGCACTTAGGTCTAACGATTTTAATACTATCAGGGTTAGTGGTCGCAGGAGCTTTGTCAATGACGATGCGGTCAAGACTTGGTGTCGCGAGATACTTATTCCTAGCTCGTTGGCGATTTCAATCGATGATGTTGACATAGTGAGATTATTATTGTTTTCAATTGAAATAACACATAAAATGTTTGCAGGTGGGACTAGAGCTACTGTTACGCAAAAGGGTTTTCGCGACAGACGAAGGACATTTGAGAGCATACTGGCTGACCAGTTTGTTGGTAAACTCGGTGAAGTCGTCTTGAAGAAGTATCTGAAGCGGATACTAGATGTTGAAATAGACCTAGACTGGGAGATATCCACAGAGATAGAAAGAACGGTTCAGGAACGATATTACAGGGGCAGAAATGATGGTAAGCATAAAGTCGTCACCCACGCTTGCTGGTATCTGGGCTGAAGCGCCTATTGGTTATGATTTCGGGGTATATGTCAAGTGCTCGGTTCCACAGGCTACTATTATCCAGTTCTTCATTGAAGCCTGTGGTTTTAGCAAGTTATTGGATTACGCTAGTTCTAAAATACCTGCAACAGACGAGCGTTTCAGTTCCTATCTGAAGGATATAAGTGAGAGAATCCGTCGATACAAATGTGGTGAATTTCAGACTACGCTGAAGGGTGTGGTGTGCGGATATTTTGAGACGTCCAACCAGTCACTAATTCCAGAGGGGGCGAAGCTTGACTATTTGGGTGTGGTTAGGGAAGAAAGGTATTTTTCGAAGCTCTCAGACCTAAAGTGGGGATTAAATGATTGGAAGGAATTTAGAACACGATGCGTATTGTAAAGCTACATTCACCGAGAGCTTTCCTGCTATGGTGGAGATGGATATGGAGGTGCTTCAGGCAATGGGGTACTCTGAGGGTGAGGAATAGGCAATCATTGACGAGATCTACCCCATCATCGCCTATGAACTTACGCAGACGAAACAGGCAATGTCGTCAAGATAAGGATGATATTTGGACTTTTTTTAACGGTGCGACTCATAAGTCATCGCCGATGACTTAACTCAGGAAACAGGTTATGTCAGGGAGGTAAAGCCTATGAAGTGTTAGGCTCAGGGACATCCATCCCAAAATCATCGCAGAATTCCTAAGTAGCTCCAGCGTTTATCAGATAACCTATTCGTTGAAGGCTTTCGTTGAAGGCTGCCTGAAAAAGTGGGGAAGAGGAAACGTTACTTGTGTTGAGTTTGAATAGCTTTGGGCTGGTCACTGCTGAGGATAATATTCTAGGTGATATACCCTTGATCCAATATTGAAGCCAGGACTGCGGGAGCAAGCTCTTCGCCCTACAGGTCACAAGCTTGCCACCCATCAGAATAGACTAAAGAATTAATTTAACGGCAAAAGGATATATTCACGCGCAACTCAGCACTTTTTCGTGATAAACTAAAAGGTTGGAATGGCGGTAAGACATAAGGTAAAGGAGCAGGTAAATGCGCAGGGGCTCAGAAAAGGGCTCAGAAATGCGGGATACCCCGGCGAGACTGCCGAGACTGCGGAGACTGCGAGTCGCGCGAAAAGTAAGCTAAACCAAGTGGATGAGTTCCGCGGTGGCAATTCCACTAAATTCATCCATATTCAGGGCGCGAGGGTGCATAACCTCAAGAATATCACCGTCAAAATACCAAGGGAGAAGCTTGTAGTATTCACGGGCGTTTCCGGTAGCGGAAAGTCAAGCCTAGCGTTTGACACCATCTACGCGGAGGGGCAGAGGCGTTACCTTGAAAGCTTGTCAAGCTACGCGCGTCAATTCTTGATGAATTTTGAGAAGGCCGATGTTGATCAGATTACCGGACTTTCTCCAACAATCGCCATTGAGCAGAAAAGCGCTAGCCACAATCCTCGCAGTACCGTTGGAACTGTCACTGAAACCTACGACTATTTTCGCGTGCTCTTTGCGCGGGTGGGCGAACAGCACTGTGTGGAATGTGGTAATAAAGTTGGACGTCAAACGGTGGACAACATTGTTGATGTTATTCTTTCCTATCCGCAAGGGTCGCGCATCTATCTTCTTTCGCCAATTGTCTACGGAAGAAAGGGCGAGTACAAAGACCTGTTCCTTTCCGCGCGTATGAGGGGTTTCGCTAGGGTACGCGTTAATGGTCACATTCTCAGTCTTGAGGAAGATATACAGCTTGACAAGAAGCGCAAACACGATATTGAGATTGTCGTGGACCGCTTGAGAATTGAAGGTGATATCAAAAAGCGCCTATCGGAATCCATAGAAACCGCACTGAAAGAGGGAAATGGAACGCTCATAGCGCTAAATGTGGATAGTGGAAAGGAGCGCGTGTTTTCGGAAAAACTTGCCTGCGCAAATTGCGGGATCTCTTACGAGGAGCTTACACCACAGATGTTCTCATTCAATAGCCCATACGGAATGTGCAGTGCTTGTGATGGACTTGGGACTAGTCTTGAGGTGGATGAGAATTTGGTTGTGCCTGAACCTGAACTCTCCATCGCTGAGGGCGCTTTAAAACCTTGGTTCTGCCAGGAGCGCTCATTTCAATATTACACTGGCCAGATTCTAAGGCAGTACGGCTATTCATTATCTACTCGCTGGCTAGAACTTCCTCAAAAGGTGAAGGATGCAATCCTGTTGGGCAACGGCGCTCGGAATCCTCTTGAAGGCGTGGCAAATACAATAAGAAGGCTTTATAGGCAGACAGAGAGTGAAGGCGCGAGAAAGTATTACGCATGCTTTTTCGCAGATACACCATGTCCATCCTGTAAAGGCAGACGGCTGAAACCCCAGCCCCTTGCGGTTAAGATTGCAGGAGTAAACATAGCAGAACTCTGTGAAATGAGCGTGGACAATGCTTATGAGTTTTTTAGAAAGCTGAATCTTAGCGGTTCAGCAGGAGAGATAGCTAAAGATTTACTCAGTGAAATAAAGGCTAGACTCAAGTTTTTAATGGACGTCGGGCTTGGTTACTTAACGCTAGCTAGGAGCGCACCCACGCTATCAGGTGGGGAAAGTCAGAGAATTCGGCTAGCTAGTCAAATTGGTAGCGGGCTTACTGGCGTGCTTTACATCCTTGATGAACCATCAATTGGCCTTCACCAGAGGGACAATAAACGCCTGCTTAATACGCTGCTTCACCTTAGGGATTTAGGAAACACAATCATTGTTGTAGAGCATGATAGAGAGGCAATGGAAACAGCAGATGTCATATTTGACTTTGGTCCTAGCGCTGGAAGGAATGGAGGACAGATTGTTGCGATTGGTACTGCGAAAGAGCTGAAAAAGGAGAGCAAGACACTCACTGGGAAATATCTTTCCGGAGAACTTAACATTCCCGTGCCTACCAAGAGGCGGAAGGGGAATGGGAAATTCCTAACAATTGTAGGGGCAACCGCTAACAATTTGAAGAACATAACTGTGCATATTCCACTTGGGAATATTGTCGCAATTACGGGAGTTAGCGGTAGCGGGAAGAGCAGTCTAATCAACGAAACTTTATATAAAGCAACTGCTAATCTACTTTACAGCGGGATACGGAAAACGGGAAACTTCAAGGAAATTCGTGGCATAAGCGGAAACATTGACAAAGTTATACGTATAAGTCAAAAACCAATCGGAAGAACTCCTCGGAGTAATCCTGCGACCTACACTGGAGCTTGGGACCCAATTCGCAAACTTTTTTCGGAATTACCAGAAAGCAGAGTACGAGGTTATAGTCCGGGTAGGTTCAGCTTCAATGTAAAGGGCGGGCGTTGCGAAGCCTGTCAAGGTGATGGTGTCAAAAAGATTGAACTTCACTTCTTACCAGACGTTTATGTAACCTGTGAAGAATGCGGCGGAAAGCGCTTTAATAGGGAGACCTTGACCGTTCAATACAAAGGCAAGAATATTCACGACGCCCTTCAGATGACGGTAGCGGAGGCACTGGAGCATTTTGAGAAACATCCGCCAATTGTGCGGGTTTTGCAGACTCTTGCGGATGTGGGGCTTGATTACATCCAGCTCGGCCAGCCTGCGCCAACCCTATCCGGAGGCGAATCTCAGCGAGTGAAGCTTGCGAAGGAGCTTACAAAGAAAAGCACTGGGAAGACGCTGTATCTACTTGACGAACCAACTACGGGGCTTCATTTTGATGATATTAAGAAGCTTCTTTCTGTGCTGTCCCGGCTCGCTGATGCAGGAAATACTATTGTCATCATTGAGCACAATCTTGACGTGATAAAGTGCGCGGACTGGGTGATTGATTTGGGACCTGAGGGCGGAGACGAGGGTGGACGCGTGATCGCCGAGGGAACGCCGGAACAGGTTGCACGATGTGAAAAGAGCTATACTGGGCTTTTCTTGAAGAGGGTTCTGGGAAAAGAATAAAGAACGGGTGTAGCGATTTGAGTGTCAATAGGTAAAAATTAAACCACTCAACTGCCCATATTTTTTTTCATTAAAGTTGCTTGATGTTGTCAATTACTCAGCATCAGCCTGAGTAATTAAAGCCAAATTAATATATTATATCATTTTAAGTATCAATATGTTTAAAATATTAGTGAATATTATCACTATGATTAATTTTTATGTTAAAATTATCTATTATAATTACTAGGAGGTTTTATAATGAGTTCAAAATACAAGAGTTGGTTTTTTCAGTTAATTATTTTTATAGCCTTTGCTTCGAGTTTAATTTTTACCGCTTGTGGTAAGACTACTGAAAGATTACAAAGTTCGCGAAATATAGTTCAGACTAGTATTGATAATGACGCTCAGGGAATCGCGGTTAGTGATGTAATTTCACAAATAAAAGAGCTTTCCGCGCCAACGGGAGTTAATGAAGAGTTGTTTAATAGTTTGAAGAATGAACTTGAAAAAGCTTTAATAACTCGCGGTGTTGCCAAGCTTGCTTCAGGTCCGCCGACTGGCGAAGCAAATTACATTCCAGACCTAGAGGCGATTGATATTGATGGACAGTTAAATCTTAGATGGAGCTATTATAACGTCGGGGATTACAACCAGGACGGTGTTGTTAACATACAGGATGTTCTCCCTCTAGCCCGACATTTTAGACACAAACGGGATGAGAATGGTAGTTGGACTGATGGCTTGGATGAGGTAATAGACGGAAATGGCGACGGTATGGTTGACATAAGGGACGTTAAGTCGCTAGCGGATAACTTCTTCAATGAAGTTCGTGAATACTTAGTTTACGGCTCTTTAGATGGAGAAACTTGGTTGCCTGAACCTGTTGGAAGAATTGCTTTTAATGGTTCGGGACAGCCAACAGAGAGGAGAAGAATTACCACTTTGCGACCTGAAGGCGAATACTATTACGTTCATGTTGCGCCGGTTGACAGGGACAATAATCAGGGAGAGGCTTCCAACATCTCAGCGGACATACCGATGCCAAAGCCTCGTGAAGGTTATGTTGGAGCGGAAAGATGTCTCACATGCCATCCAGGCATATCCACCTGGTATGACACCGCGCACAGACAGAGCCAGCGTGACCCTAATGAAGGTGCTCAAGTTTTGCCTGATGCGCAGTGGAGCGGAACTATCACAATTACTGACTCTGGAACTGGCATTTCCTTTGAAGTTGATCTTTCTAAGAGCGGAACCGATTATTTCGCAAAGATCGGTGGAAGGACTTACAAAGTCATTCGCACCTACGGTGGTGGATTTGGCTATAAACAGAGGTACATTACCCGCGTCAAACACTCGGAGCTAATTCTGCCTTTCCAATGGAACGAGCTAGCCAACAATGGCGCAGGCGGGTGGGGACCATATGATGTAACCAACTGGTTTGACGCGAATGGCCCTCTACCTGAGCCTAATATGAGTGCTAACTTTGCCAAAGATTGTATGGGATGTCACTCTACCGGATACACTCTTGAATACTCTCCATACTATGGTGAGTGGGTCGGGGCTTTCAACGATATAAACACAACCTGCGAGCGTTGCCACGGTCCTGGACAGGCGCACGTAACAGCGCCGAGTCCCAACAATATCTTCAATGCGAACGATCCAGCTGATGGTTCTTACCAAACTAGAATGATGCTTTGTGGTAGTTGTCATACGCGGGGAGAATCAATTGACCTTATTGGTGGTGAGCCTACGGAGTATCCATGGAGCGCGATTGATGGAGGATACATTCCCGGTATGGATCTTGTATCGATGTTTTCATCTACAAGTTACTCTGGTAGTGCATTCTGGCAGACAAGCGCGGGCTTCTCCTACGTAAAAAAGCATCGTCAGCAGTATCTTGACTTTCAGCAATCTGCGCATTATGCATCCGGAACTGTTACCTGTTGGACTTGCCACGATGTGCATGAGCCAGAACCTCAGATTGACGCAATCCAGTCTCTAACGGAGGAGGAAGCGAAGACGCGGTGCATCGGTTGCCACTCTGACCATAATTCTCAGGCGCACTGGAAGCATAGCGGGAATGGTCCCAATACTTGGTGCGCAAGTTGTCATATGGTTCCAACGGGCAAAAGCGCGGTTGCCTGGGACAATAGAAGCCACGTCTTTTGGCCAATACCACCGCAGGAAAGCATTAATAAGTTGGACGCGGGTCAGCCAGTTATTCTCAACTCCTGTAACAATATTGTTAATGGACAGAGTTGTCACGGTGGGGCATCAGCGTTAAATGACAGGGACGCGCTCGTTGCTAAACAGGCGGATTACGACGCCTGGTTCGGCGGTGGATAGGGAGGAGTCATTAGTCGTCAGTCGTCAGACGAGAGGGCGCAATGTAGGGTGGGAAAAGGCTGGTCGTCAGTCGTTAGAGTTGCAGGGGGCGAACTTGTATCGCGCCGAGATTCCCTTTAAGCTTGCCCGCAATAGGTGTCTCTTTATTGATATTGCGGCTGAGAAGTATTGA
>JBBIRS010000007.1:0-109382 GCA_037441675.1 Planctomycetales bacterium
GACCTCCAAAGATGAATGTTCAGAAGATGCAAACCTCCCAACCCCAAACCCCGAACGCTTAGCGTGCGACTACGGAAATAGTGATGTTCCCCTTACATCCCGCACATCAAGCAGTCAATCATCTCAAGAATTGACAAAAGAGGAAGAGCAAAATGACGAAAAAACTTCCAGAGGACCTCGTGGTCCCTAAAATCCATGGGCGTAGAATTCAAACCAAGAGAGACTTTTTTCGTGCGCTAAACTACATCCCACATCGTGGACAACGACTAATCCACAATGCCCGTCAGCGTTTCATAATAGCGATTTGCGGGCGCAGGTGGGGGAAGACGCTGTGCGCCGCGCGAGAGGGTCTTTATCAAGCACTAAAACCCGGTGCGCGCATTCTTGTTACTGCGCCATATCAGCGCTTAACCGACCGCATTTTCTCTCGCATCTGGTTTGATGCCCTTGCGAGACTCCGCCTACCCGTTGAATCCAGGTCTCGCTCGGATTACATCATCCGCTTCCCCTGGGATGCGGTGATAGAGGCGCGTACTGCGGAAAACCCTGACAACCTCGTTGGTGAAGGATATGACTTCATAGTATTTGACGAATCCGCCAAGGCTCGAGCGGAGGTCTGGGAGCAGTACCTTGCGCCAAGCCTAATGGACAAGAAGGGGCGCGCCCTCTTCATTTCCACCCCCGAGGGCACAAACTGGCTCTATGAACTTTACCTACAAGTGAAACGCAATCGCCATCTCCGCAAAGACTGGCTCGCCTTTGTCAGTCCATCCCGACTCAACCCGCACATCCCAAGAACAGAGTTAATGCTTATGCGGAGGCTTCTCTCGGATTTTTCCTTTGCGCAGGAAATTGAGGCGCGCTTTATGCGTAACTTGAATCTGGTTTACCCGCAATTTTCGCTGGAACGCCATGTGAAGCCTTTGGCTTATGAGCCTCGCCTTCCACTCTACCGCGCGCTAGATTTCGGTTATGTTAACCCCTTCGTTTGTCTAACGATTCAGGTCACGCCAAATGACGAGGTTCGCGTCCTCAGCGAGATTTACCTCCGCGGCCACACGCTCACTGAGCTTGCGAAGATTATGCACGAATCTTTGGCGCAATACTTTGTCAAGTTCCGAAGTTTCTGGCTAAATCCCAATCTGGGGCGCGATTTCATTTCACGCCGAGAGTCACAAGGTTTCATCTCGAGCATTCATCGCCGCGAGGGGTTCATCTCGAATGCTCATCAAAACGAGGGATTCATCCCGAGAAGTCCTCATTCGGAGGGAAGTAAACCCTCGTCCGAGAGGATTAGGTATAACCTCTTTAGTGTTCCACCAAAAATACCCACGCATCCACTCACTGGCGCGCCGAGATTTCCGCAGAGTCTATCCGAGTTCAACGAAGGAATAATTTACTTTTGCGATCCAGCTGGTGCGGGTGAGCGGGCTACACTGCACGAGCTAGGCTTCATCACTCAGGCAAGAAATGCGCCAATCAGCCTTGGCATTGAGCTTATTCGGCGCGCCCTTGGCCATTCAAATCCATTACCGAACAGCGCGAGATTGCCATCTAAAACGGCAGAAGCGATAAGACCAGCAACCGAGCAGGCACCTCATCTACTCATTGACCCATCCTGCGTGAACCTCATCAGGGAATTCAGCTCGTACAGGTATCCCGATCCGCCCGGACAGGCTGTAACAGCTGGAAGTGCTCTTCACCACGAGCATTCCACAGCGGAGGTGGAACCTCCGACCGCCTCTCTCACGACCTAGTCAAGAGAGAGAGATACATCCAATGGTGTCCTTTACACGAGAACCAATGAAGCAGAGACAACGGGAAGCGAATCTCCACTGAAACAGATGGACCACGCCCTCGACGCCCTCCGCTACTTCTTCGTGAATATGTTCGGATGAGTGTATTTTTCTTGTTAACGATGATGAGTGAATATGCGCTAAACAAGAACAGATACTCTCGGTTCACAAGGGCTTTTTCTCTTTTTGCGCTCAAGGGAAGGTGCACATTGGGGTAGTCACCGCACTGATGGAAGCTATGGCGTGGTGGTTTAGGATTCAATGGGTCGTCCTCTCTTTTCGGCGCAGTAGGAGCGATTGACTATAATAATACTATGTGCAGATTATTTGCGGGAATTGCGACAGAGGTTCATAATTGGAAGAATGAGCTTGTTGCGTTCAGCAGGCTGGCTACCTGCGGGCTTAGTGCGCCCCATTCGGATGGTTGGGGCATTGGCTGGTATCAAGCGCCAGCGTCCCCAGAAGAGAGACCCGTGCCTTGCCTACACTCGGCGACTCACAGGTGGTCGCCCTCCACGCACGTAATCAAGGAACCAAAATCGGCGCTTAACGATGAGCGATTTGACCAAACCGCATCGCGTGTGACGTCCCACATAACTCTCGCCCACGTTCGCAAAGCCACCGTTGGCGCGCATACCGTTGAAAACTCTCAGCCATTCTTTGATGCGCCTTTCATCTTCGCCCACAACGGCGAGATAGATTATGAGCATGCAAAAGAGCGGCTTTTGCCTGAGTGGCTTGCGAAGGTGCGTGGACAATCCGATTCAGAGCTTTACGCCTATCTCATCTTTCAGGAGCTATCCGCTGGGAGGGACATTACTTTTGCGGTTGGCATTGTCAAATCGCACATCGCCAAGAAGGACCATACGTGTCTCAATTTCGTGATGAGCGATGGCCAGCGAGTTTACGCTTTCTGTTATGCGAGCGAGGAAGTTCTGAGAAAGCGCAGAGAGGAGGCGATGAAAGGAATGCCAGGGATGGAGCATTACTACACAATCTACTACGCCAGTCTCAGCGAGCCTGAGCGAATTTTAGTCTGCTCGGAGAAGCTTGCTGATATCGCGTCTGATGCAGATTGGCAAGAAGTCCAAATCGGCGAGCTTTTGAGTATTGACTCATCCCTTAAGCCTCGCATTGAGAAAATAGCATAGTTAACGCCTGTTCAATTCTTCTAACTCAAGCGAGTCGCCACGAGGAGGTTTTCAATCGCCCTGCCATGTCAACGAAAATGAGGTTAGCGGGCTTCTTGATCATCTTGCGTACTATAACTGCCACCATTTGCATTTTCAATGTGCCAAAGAGTTATCGAAACACTAAAGCTCTTCCAAAATACGGACGAACTTTTCCCTTGTCAGACCTATATCATCGAGAACATTATAGATTAAGAACCGGGAAAGGTCTCTCCCGGGATGTTTCGGAAGTGTCGTCGCTCGTCCATCGCTATGGCGGTAAAAATATGGCTACCCTTTTGAAGAACGGGCTTTAAGTCAAGATGGTAAAGCACTTTTTCCATAGTTTGGAATTTGAGAGCTGGTATTCACGGCGATGAGCGAGGGCTCATAAGAGAGAAACCTCAACCTGCTCAACGCCATCGAATGAAGGAACCTTTTCAATATCACCTTGGTATTCTTGCAAGCAAAGCTCAAGAACTTCTTATAGGTTTGCCCTTAGTTCATCCAGCGTCCTAACCAGTGTATGCGCGCCAGGAATGCCAGGTACCATTACAACGTAAAGGCTTGTTTCATTATCGTATTGAACGTAGGCAGTGAGCGTTCGTGAACTACCCATACATTTTTTATACCGTAGCTTCAGGACATATATCATAGAATGCAAAAGTATTGCGAAACAGCTAGAGTTCTCTAATTGCCCAGCCCTTTCACACCTTCGAGGTAAATCATTCTTGATGAGCGCATTTCTTATTACGAGCGTAATTTACTATTAGACGTGTATTCATTTTACTTTTCACGCAAAGGAACAGGCTGTAGAATGGGTATCTGAATTGGAGACGCTTCGGCTAAATCAGGCGCTATCTCGGCTTGGCGTCGCATCAAGGCGCAAGGCGGATGAGCTTATCCGCGCAGGACGCGTCGCCATTAACGGAAAAGTTACCACCGATTTTTCTACGCGGGTTAACATTGAAAGAGACCGAATCTCAATTGATGGAAGGCTGATACTCGCGCCAAATCTTTTTGGGCTGAGCGTGAAGTTCACAGATGCTCAAGTGGATATCCCCCGCCCACATCCAGAGCTTGTTGCTGGTGCGCATATTTATCTTGCGTTCTACAAACCTAAGGGCGTCATTTCAACTTGGAGCGATGAGCGCGGTCGCAAATGCTTGGCGGACTTTTTTGAGACAAGAAGTAGCTTAATCGCTGTCGGCAGATTGGACAGGCATAGCGAGGGCTTGATAATTATTACTACCGATGGCGAGCTTGCCAATAGGCTAATGCACCCACGATTTGAAATCGCTAGAACTTATCAGGTTCTTGTAACTCCGCCCATCACTCAGGAAAAGTGGAAAGAAATAGCTAAAGGCATTTTGCTTCCGCAATTTGGCAAGCATAAATCTGCGCTATTTCTTCCCAGTTCTGGGCAAATACTAGAAAGGCGAGAGGACGCAACTCTTTTTGAGCTTTCCCTGAAAACAGGAAGATACCGCGAGATAAGAAGAGCGATGAACAGCTTGGGTTTAAAGGTGCTACGATTGAAGAGGGTTGCCTATGCCAACATCAATCTTAGAAATCTCAAGCCCGGCAAGTCTCGGAAGATAACAAAATCAGAGATTAGCACACTCAAGAAACTGGTTGGTCTCTGAAGGACATTGCCTGCGCATAAGAACAAAAAAGAGCAACTGCGCCTAAATGAAGAAATGCGTATCAGTTCCGCACGGTTTACCAAAGTATAGAAAGTAGCCCTAAATGCCTTCGTCTTGCATCACAATCTGCGCAACTTCAGTAACCGCAGGTTCTGAACTAAAGTAAATTGCTAGATGCCTTCGCCCGGTTTAACAATCTCCGCAACCGCTTCCCACTGCTCCCGTCTCTGCATAACTCTTTCAGAGAAGTCTGTTTCTTTCTGCTCCAACAGCTTGAAATCATGGGGCGAGCTAGCGGCATTAATTGCGGTCTCGTATGTGATAAGCCCGCGACGATACATCCCGAGGAGGTATTGGTCAAAGGTAATCATCCCTTCGCCGGTTCCTTCCTCAATAGCGTTCTTAATGGCGCCTGTCTTTTCCGGATCCTCAATGAACTCGCGAATTCTACCAGTGGTGCGCATTATCTCCATCGCGGGAACACGCCCACCTCCAACCATAGGCAAAAGACGCATTGAGATAATTGCCTTGATGGTTTCGGAGAGCATTAGCCTTGCCTGCTTCTGCATTATGTCGGGGTAGAAGTCTATGATGCGGTTAATGGTTTGGACCACATCCAAAGTGTGAAGTGTTGTTAGCACAAGGTGGCCAGTGAGCGCTGCCTGGAATGTTGCGGTGACTGTCTCTCTATCGCGCATCTCGCCAACCATAATGATATCCGGGTCCTCACGCATCGCGCCTCTTAGCGCGTCCAAGAAACTATTAGTGTCAATTCCCATCTCCCGCTGATTGATGATGGCTTCCTTATCGTAGAAGATGAATTCAATTGGGTCTTCAATGGTGATGATGTGAACCGGACGTCTGTTGTTAACATATTCAATCATTGACGCAAGGGTGGTGGACTTGCCTGAACCGGTAGTGCCTGTGATGATTATAATGCCTCTTCTCTCTAGGGATATTTCTTCAAGGATGAGAGGCAGGTTGAGGTCTTCAAAGGTGAGAATCTTGTCAGGAACTAATCTTAAAGCGGCGCATAGATGCCCCCTTGAGCGGAATATGTTTACCCTAAACCTTCCCCGATCCTTGTACTGATAGGAAACATCTATCTCGTTTCTCTCTTCCAAAAGGTACTCGCGCTTTGCGGTTAGTAAGAATTTGCAGTATCGCTCAATCGCATCTTCATCCACGATAGGATAATCGGTTGGCATCAAATCTCCATCCACGCGGATGTATGGTGGTCTTCCCACGCCAAGGTGCAAGTCTGATGCCCTCTTGTCAATAACCAAATCTAACAACTCTAGTATGTCAACCGCCATCTGCTAACCTCCGAAGTTACGAAACTACTATGATTATAAGCTTAATTATTATAACATGACAAGAGCTTAGCCTGCTTGCACTACATTAGACTTGCACACGTTCAATATAGAGCTGAGGAAAATTTTCTCGGAAAAATTTTCTTTTTAACGGGCAAATCCTATTGAATTTGAAAAGTAAAAGTATATATAATTCAAAAAGCCAGGAACAGAAGGGGGAAATTTTTGAATGAATACTAGGATACTTTTTATCAATAGAAATACGAATCTTTTGAAGCTTGTAAGTAATAGATTAGGGAACGAGAACGTAGAGGTAAAGAGCGCAACAACGTGGGGGCAAGCGGTGAAATTAGTTCAAAGGGAAGAGTTTGACCTGATAATAGGAGACACGCGCGGTAGCAAGGAAGAAATTAGCGGATTTCTTGAAGCGATAAACGGTGATGGCAAACTTCAGACTGAGATAGTGATGCTTGGGGAAGATTATGAGCAGTTATCTTCCCCGCGACACGATAACGTGCATATCTTTGAGCGCAAGCCTTTTCTTCAGGAAGGTGTGTTCAAGCTTTTAGAGAAGGTGAAGGAGAAGAAAAAGACACTTCACGCATTTAATCAAAACTTGTTGAATAATCAAAGTAGGTATTTGCGTTTTGGCGAATTTACCGTTGATACTCTAACTAAGACTGTGATGAAGGGAGATAGCGAGATATACTTGCGGACTAAGGAGTACCTGCTTTTGATAACTCTTTTGAAGAACGCGGGAAGAGTTTTATCTCGTGAAGAGCTTAAAGAGAGGGCGTGGGGAGAAAATTGCCCTTCGGATATTAAGACTGTGGAGGTTACAATTTCCTCACTTAGGAAGAAAATTGAGGGCAAAGAAGATCGCGGAAGATTCATAAGAACCGAGAGAGGTGAAGGTTACAGATTAGTTCCTTGAAATCATTAAGCATTCAATAACTCTCACTCCAATTCGGCTCTAATCCAAACTAACCTATAAGTTCTTTTTCCGCAATTATTCCTTTAATCCTTGCGGTTCGCTCAACTATGCAATCAACGAGCTTTGAATCTTCCACCGATGCGCCATCCGCAATGCTAACGTAAGGACCTATCTCGCTATTCTTCACCGACGAAGAGCTGGAGATGTAAACAGGTGGAATAACCTTACAGGTCGGAATACTTGGCTGAAAGTTTCCCCTATCTAGTAGAAACCTGTTAGTTTCCAGAAGATTCTCTACGCTCCCACAATCAAGCCAGACTTTAACAGGAAAGGTGGTCAGATAAGCGCCACGCTGAACCATCAAATCAAAGGCATCAGTCGCTTGAATCTCCCCACGGGTGCGCAAGTCCTTTCTCACAACTTCATCCAGGCACTCGTAGAGAAGCTTTGAGTTTCTAAAGTAGCTGACGCCTATTATTGCGAGATTGCTTGGTGGTTCTTTGGGTTTTTCAATAAGCTTTACGACTCTCTCTCCATCAAGAACGACTACACCAAGACTTCTTGGGTCCTCAACGTATTTAACGCCAAGCGAGCCATCTCCGTCCTTACTGAAGGCGGATGCAATCTCAGCTTCAAGTATCGTGTCGCCATATATTATGAGAACTTCATCGCCTCCCGCAATTTCCCTCGTCAGCCAGATAGCATGCCCTAAGCCTAAAAGCTCCTTCTGTTCAACAAAGTTAACGGTCATTCGTGGAAACGCCCTCTTCACATAGTCAACTACCATTTCTCCAAGATAGCCAACGATTAGGACAATCTCAGATATGGAAAGGCTTTCTAGGAGGGAAATAATATGCCCAATGGTTGGTTTATCGCCTACGTGAATGAGCGCCTTCGGAATTTTATCCGTCACTGGACGAAGCCGCGTTCCAAGTCCTGCCGCTGGAATTATCGCTATCCTCTTTGGCATACTATCAACTATTTTAGCGTTAACCGTGTTCAAGCAGATTGATAATGGCTGTTATTCTTATTCTTGCTAATCTATGTGCGAGCTGTCCAAATGTGCGCATTGCCCATCTTGACATATTGCTTTGAATTAAGGGAAATGTTAGAGGATTGTTAGAGAAATTATCAGAATTTGGCGATGGAAGGAAAAAGTTGAATCCGCGGATTTCAGAGCCTTTGCCCCTGAGGTAGATAGAGAATTCTACCAAGCCTGATCATATTAGCTCCTTCTAGAAGAGCCCACTCAAAATCAAGGCTCATTCCCATTGAGAGCGTGTCAATTTCACTGCCAAATTGAGTTCTCATTTCATCAAAGAGCTTATAAGTTCGCGAGAATGCATCCCGTGTTGTTCTTTCATATTCAGCGTCAATCGCGTTAGTGGGCGCAGAGGGTATGCACATTAGCCCGCGTAGCTTGAGCGCATCACATCCTTCAACAAACTCCGCTAGTGCCAGCACATCCTCAGGCATACTGCCAGATTTTTGCTCCTCTCGGTCTATGTTTACTTCAATCAAAACGGGTAGTGATAATCCAAGTTCGCTGGATTTTCTGTTCAGTATCTCAGCAATCTTCTTCCTGTCTAAGCTCTGAACGAAGTCAAAATTACCTGGGATTTTGCCCGCCTTATTGCTCTGAATAGTGCCAACCATATGCGCGTTAAAATTTAGCCCTTCAGCCCTCAATAGCCCGTACTTGCTAATTCCCTCAAGTATTCTGTTTTCGCCAAGCTCTGTAAGACCAGATTCAATAAGCGCCCTGCACCAACTCGCATCTACGTATTTTGTTATCGCAACTATCCTGATTTTTTTATCTGGCGCTACTCTTTCAATTCTTTCCTTGATGAAACTTAAGTTTGCCTTGATTATTTTTGTCTTTTCCTCTAGCGTGTTGACATTAAGCCCAAATTCCACTGTTAGTATTTTATAATGGGAGCTGAAACAAGGAGAAAATACTTAATGATAAAACCTTATGTAACTAAAGAGAACATTGATGAGAAAGCGGAGAGGTGGCTTTCAGAGATATCGCAGTACAATACCCACAAACGCAAATTGGAATTAGGAGAATGTGCGCTACTTGTGATTGATATGCAAAAGTTTTTCCTTGCGCCAAATTCACCCACATTTACCCCAGGAGGGCTTGCGATAATTCTTAAATGCCAGGCTCTCATTCAGGCGTTCAGGTGTGCGAATAGGCCAGTAATATTCACTTGCCACGTGCACAAGAGCCCAGAGTTTGATGGCGGGCTGACCACACAGTGGTGGGAGGGCGTTTGCCTTGAGGGAACTGAAGAAAGTGAAGTTCACGAGTCCCTGAAACCTCTCCCAAATGAGAAAGTTATTCTTAAACACCGCTACAACGCCTTTTACAACACTGACCTGGAGATTACCCTAAGATGCATGGGCATCAGAGATCTTGTCATCTGCGGAATTATGACCAATATCTGCTGTGAAAGCACCGCACGGGACGCATTTATGCGTGACTTTCGCGTTTTCTTTCCAGTAGATGCAAATGGTAGCGTTAATGAGGATTTGCACCTTTCATCTCTTAAAAACCTTGCCTTCGGCTTCGCCTACATCTCTAGGACTGAAGAAATCCTGAGAACAGTTGGCGAGCTTAAGAGAGCATAAGTTAGCCTTTTAGGCGGGCTCTAAAGTTTGCACCATAATGCACTTACCAAAACTTCCACTCTTTAAGCCTAACTTATGCCAGCTTGTTGCCGTTTCATTCATCAGTTGCGGAAGGCAGGAAGGGCATAGGGACCACCGCCCAGGGATGCCTTTGCCAGCAGAGTGCCGTTAAATCCGATTATTGGTACGGCTTACATATTAACTTCCGCATTTTAAAAAGTATGCAAGCAATGTACCTGCCGGGTTGAGCATTAAAGTAGCATTCCAATTGAGGGCTAGATTGCCCATCTCGGTATCATTTGTGCTGATTCTCTTGCGCCTGATTTTTATTCGTAGAATAAAATCTTGGGATGAGGGAAAGAGCGATTTTCTTGAGAATAAGTTTCAAACGTTGACCATTTCTCGTAGATACAAGTTTTTAATCTCCAAGGCTAGTTTAAGCTAGAGGGCAACTTTAACACTCTATCAAGCCTAAATTTCATATGCTATACTTATTTTCTGAATGATCAGCCTCTTGATCCACACTACCGGGCAGATTCTCACGCTCTCAGAGCCACACCATCAGCCAAAGCGCGGTAAAGAGATGTCTCAACTTGAGATTATGAATGGCGGTTATATCGGGATTGATGCTTCCTCTGGCAAGATTACCTACGTTTCATCCTCTGCGCCGGATTCATCCATCATAGACGAAGCACTTGTTGAGATAGACGCAAAGGACAAAGTGATAATGCCCGCCTTCATTGATTGTCATAATCATCTCATTTGGGGCGGAACGCGAGTCGACGAGTTCTTTGAACGCTGTCAAGGCAAATCGTATCAGGAGATTGCGCGGGATGGCGGGGGTATTCTCTATACCCGTGATAAAACCGTAAATGCGTCCGACGAGGAACTTTTAGGAAAAACCCGAAGAACCCTGGACGCGCTAACCCGCGCAGGTGTCGCCACAATGGAAGCCAAGACCGGTTACGCTCTCACACTGGAAGGCGAACTGCGATTGCTTTACCTGATTAGCCAACTCGCTTCAGAATCTAACGGAAGGATTGTGCCCACACTTCTCCTTCACAAGATTCCTCCGGAAAGGGCAAATGATAGAGAAAGCTTCATAAGCGAATTTATATCAGTTCTGCCAGTTGTGCGGGCTCAAGGGCTGACAAGTTTTTTGGATGTCTACATTGATGAAAACGCACTGTCAATGGACGAGGCAAGAGCGGTTCTGACTGAGGCAAAGAAGCTTGGATTTTATTTGCGAATCCATGCGGAGCAGTTCTCCGCGGATGGTTCATCAATGCTTGGAGTTGAACTTGGCGCCCATACACTTGATCATCTTGACTTTATTTCAGTAGGGGCGATAGAGGCTATCGCTAAAACAAATGCGGTGTGCGTTCTCCTGCCCGGCTCAAATTTCTTCACGCGGGAAAGCCATTTCGCTCCCACCCGCGACTTAATTGATTCAGGAGCCATCGTTGCCCTTGCCACTGATCTCAACCCCGGCTCTTCACATATTTTCTCTCCCGCGTTTATTATGAGCCTAGCTTGTCTCAATATGAAGATGAGAGCGGAGGAATGCCTGAGTGCATTCACGAAGAACTCCGCCTTTGCCCTAAATCTTGGCTACAATAAGGGCACAATCACTCCGGGAAACGATGCGGACATTCTCATTCTTGACACTGATGATTATAGAGACCTTATCTATGCGATTGGGACAGACCTGATTAACAGCCTATTTATAAGTGGTAAATTGATAAATCGTGAAAAGGTGATAGAGAAAGGTTAGTTCTAATACAGTACTAATTCATTACCGCTGAGAAATATCACCTCTCTAAAAAAGCCAAACTTAGCAAAAATTACTGTCAAATTTGACCGGGATATTACCAATTTTCAGACACTCACGGTAAACTATGATGATAGTTGTATCAAACTGTAAGAGAGCCTAATCTAGGAGAATTGGAGTTGTTCATTTTATGTTGAAAGACCTTAGCTTACTAGGTTTTATGGATGAATTGGCGAGTTCCTCGCCAGTCCCAGGTGGTGGAAGTTCTTCCGCCCTTACGGGCGCCATTGCTTGTGCGCTTCTTGAAATGGTATGCAACTTGACCATCGGTAAGAAGAAGTACGCGGAGAACGAAGAGCGCGTTAAAGATATCCTTTCGGAGTTGGTTGGTTTAAGACAGAAATTCATCGAGCTGATAGATGAAGACGCAAACGCCTTCAACGATTACTTCACCTACTTAAAGCTTAAGGAACTCACGCCGGAGCAGGAGCTAAAACGCAGAGAAGCGGAGAAACGTTGCGTTGATATTCCGAGGAGCACAATGGAAACCGCCATTTCTGCTCTTCTCTTGGCTAACGACCTTGCGCCCATCTGCAATAAGAACGCCATTAGCGATTTGGGTTGTGCGGTGAATTTTCTTCGTTCCGCCTTTTACGGCGCGGAGCTGAACGTCCGCATTAACCTCGCGGGAAGGGAAAACTCAGAGAACCAGTGCTACCTGAGCTGGCTAAATGAGAAGAAAAAACTATTTGAGAGCTTGTTTGAATCGGCGCTTGAACCGGTGAGTCTAGAGCTTGCGCTATAAATCTAAAACCATTATTAGAGCTCTTTTGGGCGAAGATTTATACCCCGCCGAATACGGCGTAACTGCGCTATACAAGTTCGCACCCTATAGGGAGATTCTTCAAAGACCAAGTTCAGTTCTCACAAGTTTTTCAAGTCACTTTATACGATGAACATACGAAGCCCGAGCCCTCTTTAAGTTTAATGGTGAATGCCCTGAGTTAATGGCTTAAGCCGCGTGAACTATTCTTCCCTCTCTCATTGTTAAAAGGGTGGTTTTTTGTTTAACCAGCCAGCGCATTATTTCGTCAAAGTTCTCGCCTTCGGGATTTTTCCATATGGATAAATCCGCGTAACAACCGAGCGAGACCTCTCCAATGAGACCTTCCAAGCCAAGGGGAGTAAGTCCAGCGGTAGTTATCATTTCAAAAACGCGCTCAGCGGAAAGCTCCGGGAACTTTTTCCATACTTCTTCTGCCTCTCCGAGAATTCTTAAGTCCGAATTACTGCCGTAGCTGTCCGTTCCAAGACAACTCTTGATGCCCGACTTCTGATAGGTCATTAAAGGGTGCTCAGGATGCCTAAAATATGAATGGCTCCTTGGGCAGAAGATATGAGTAATACCTGCGGATTTTAACAGCTCAACATCTCCCGGAAAGATGTAATTAAGATGAACGCAGTATGTCATAGGGCTTAGAATTCCCAAGTCATAAAAGTAGCGAGTAGGGGAGACCCCGGGCGGGCGCCAGTTTTCATCAAAAGCTCCCGCTCGCATTAGCAGCTTCTCAATGCTTTCATTGCCTTTGGCTAGAAACTCTATCTCCTCTTTCATCTCGGAAAGATGGGTGGAAAGTGGTCGGTTCATTTCAACTGCTAGCTCAAAAGCCACCTTCGCCATTTCTGCGCTTGCGGTGTAGGGAGAGTGCGGTGCGAGAGAGTAAATTGTGGATTCCCTCAGCCTGTCCTTGTTTGGATGGTGGTTGTTGAATTCAAAGAGCTCCCGCAGGCCAAAGTACCTTAAACCCATAGCAAAGATAGATTCAAAATCCAACTGCATTGTGTAATGGTCTATCAATGTCGTAACGCCAGCGCTAAGAGTTTCACGAACGCTCTCTTCAGGAAAGTAGCCCGGAAGGGTCAAGAAGTCGTGTTTTAAGTCCCTTATTGCTTGAAGCCAGTCAACAAAGTTGCCATTGTACTTTACCTTTCCACGACAAAACTCAAGCTCAAGATGCGCATGAAAGTTAACGAAACCGGGTGCGATTAGGCAATCGCCAAGGTCAATCTTGCTCGCATGGGGAAATTCTATGCATATCTTGTCCTTATTTCCAACTCTCGCGATACGCCCATCGCTAATATAAACCGCGCCATCGCGTAGCAACTTTCCCGCCTTCTGAACAATCCACTTGGCTCCGATAATCATTTCTCCCGCACCTGATTGATGTTCGTTAAATCCATTATTTTAGCATCTAGAGTTTTTACTAGAAAATCAAGTTAGATTAACAAATTCAGGCTGATTTTTATGTAATTCAGCGATACTGATATTGCGTTTTAGTTACCCGTGATTGAGACTGAATTTGTCTATTACTTGCTGAAAATTACTTCTTTCTTGAAGCATCTTCCTGAAATTTTCTCCATTTCAGGTACTCAAAGATAAAATCGTTTATCTCTCCATTAAGCACGCGTTCAGCGTTTGAAGTTTCATAGTTTGTCCTAAGGTCTTTAACTAACTGATAGGGATGAAGGACGTAGGAGCGGATTTGATTTCCCCATGCCATATCCTTTCTTGTGCCTCTAATGCCTTCTATCAATTGTTTCTTTTCCTCCTGTTTAATCGCAACCAACCTTGAATATAGAACGCGAAGGGCAAGGAGGCGGTTTAGATGTTGACTGCGTTCATTTTGACAGCTAACGACGATTCCTGTTGGCTTGTGAGTTATCCTAACCGCTGAGCTAGTCTTGTTAACGTGCTGACCTCCTGCACCGCTTGCGCGGAAAGTTTCTATCTGCAGATCCTCTTCGGATATTTCAATCTCACTCTCATCTTTGATTTCCGGTATCACGTCCACAGCGGCAAAGGAGGTGTGCCTTCTTTTATTTGCGTCGAAGGGAGAAATTCTAACCAGCCGGTGAACACCATGCTCGCCCTTGAGCATTCCATAGGCGAACTCTCCACTCACCTCAAATGTCAGAGACTTTGTTCCCGCTTCCTCGCCAGCCAGCCTATCAACTATTTTCACCGTCATCCCTTGATTCTTCGCCCAGTTTAGATACATCCTTGAAAGCATATCCACCCAATCCTGACTTTCAGTTCCCCCGGCACCTGCGTGTATTGATACGATGGCGTCCAGTTGGTCGTTCTCGCCAGATAAAAGGCTGAACGTCTTTTCTCTTTCTAATTCCCTTTCAGCGCTCTCAAGTATTTCCTTAAGCTCCCTGTATTCATCGGAGTTTTCTTTAGCCTGCTCTTCGGAAATTAGCTCTATCAGAGCCTCAGCATCGCTAAGCTTGGATGAAAGTTTCTCAAATCGCGATACCAGCCGTTCAAGTTGACTAAGCTCCTGATTATGCGCCTTTATCCTTTCATAATCATTCCAAGCTTCTTCCTTTTCAAGTTGCGCCTTGAGGGATACTATGCGCGCAGTTTTGGCGGAGAGGTCAAAGGTAACCCCGCATTTCATCTAGCTCTTCCTGAAGAGCTTTCAACTTTTCCGCCTCTTCATTTATCGGCATAAGCTATTCTACCAGAGTAGCCATTAAATACTTTTAGCTTAGTTTGATTTTAGAGTAGATTTTGCAGAAGAATTTGGCGAAGAATTCACAGGGACAGTTAAAACAGTTCTTCCGAAACTCCTCTTATGGCTACTATTGAAAATCCTACCGCTGAAAGAATAACAATCGTAAAACTTAAAGAATCGCCAACGAAGAGATACAAGCTCATTGACTCGCTTATCGGCAAGTCGTAATGAAAAAAGGTTTTTACGTTTAGTGGCGTTTGGAGGGTTACCCTGCCTGATGGAAGTGTCACTTGGGATATGCCTGTGGTTGCAACCCTGAAAACCGTCCGCCTATTCTCAACCGCCCTGAAAGAATCAAGTGCTAGATGCTGATACACGCTAGCAGGCATTTCATTCCACGAGTTATTTGTGAGGAGAAAGATGACGCGCGCACCTTCTCTTACCTGCTTGAGAAAAACTTGCGGAAAAAGATTGTCAAAGCAAACTCCAACACCAATCTTTGCGCCATTAAGGTTAATTGGCTCAACTTTCTTGGAGGCGGTTATGTCTTTATCGCCCCATGGATATTCCAAAAAACGAGCGATTCTCGCAAGTGGAACAAACTCTCCATATGGAACTAGCCTAGGTTTAAGATAGTACTTAAGGCTCTTTCCGCCCTCCTCAATAAGAAGCGCTCCGTTGTAAATCTTCCCATCCGAGTCCATTAAAAAAGTTCCATTTAATAAAGATACCTGCCTCTCATTCTGCCAAATTGGATATAGCCATAACGGTATCTCAGGGTTTTCAAGGAAGTAAGAATGCGGGACCGCTGACTCTGGCCAGACGATTAACTTTGCCTTACCTTCCGAGTTTAGCGCGGAAATGGAAGTGCCAACGTAAGCGCTCAAGGTTTTCTCAAAGTATTCCTTCTCCTGCCAGTCCGTTCTACTGCTAATTCCACCTTGAACTCCGATTGCGCTCAGCTTCTCAAAGCCTTCCTCTGATTTTGTATAGCTAAGATAGTTGAACCATCCCCAGCCGTAGCTAGTTAGTAGGAGAAGAATAGACACAAGCGATGGCTTGAGTTTCTTGGAAAATCTCTCCTCGGCAAAAAGGAGAAAGTATAGAGTGTAACTTGCGAGAATGATATAGAAGCTAACGATGAATTCGCCACCAAGGCTGGCAAGCTGAAGAATTGGTTCGTTGCGATAAAGGGAATGAGCGATATTAAGCCAAGGAAATCCAGAGGCGCCAAAGCTTCTCAAGAATTCCATACTTGCCCATATTCCGGGAACGAGAAAAAAGTGAAGCCCACCCTGCTTACCCTTAAGAAGAATATTTATAAGTACGCATAATGTTCCGAACCAAAGGCTTAGATAGAATGACATTATAATAAGTGGGAATTGACCATAGGAGTCTGCTATCCAGTATAGAGTTGTATAATGGAAGATGAAGCCAGCGATTGCTCCCAGAAGAAAAGCGGTTCTGGCGAGAGTTAATCTGGAAAGTGCGATAAATAGTAGGATTGGCGCAACAAAGCTTAAGTATGGAAAAGAAATAACGCCTTGATAAAGAGAGAGTGAAACGGGAAAGGCAAAGGCAAGGGCGAGCGCTGAAAATATTACAAGAATTAGGGCTAACAGCATTCTAGCATCATAATAACATCATTGTAATTGGACGTTGTCAATTGTGATTCTCATCAATCGTTGCGTAAAATATACTAGCTTTTTTAATGACGAATCCAATGAACAGGAGTATGAATTTGTTAATCTTTGTCAGGCACGGTGAAACCGATTGGAATAAGGAGAAAAGATTTCAGGGCGGGAAGTCAGAAGTTCCGTTGAATGAGGTGGGTAAACTTCAGAGCGCATATCTAGCGCGGGCTTTGATGAGGGACAACTGCGTAATTGTGCTATCCTCACCTCTTTTAAGGGCAAGGGCTACCGCTGAAGTAATAGCGGAGTACAACTCAATTCCATTGGAAGTTGTTGATGAACTGAGGGAGCTTTCATTTGGAGAGTATGAGGGCAGGCTTGAAAGCGAGCTTGAGGCTTCCTACGGAGAGGAGTTCAAAGTCTGGCGGGAGAGCAACTATACATTAGCGCCACCTGGCGGTGAAAGCATTTGGGATGTGAGAGACAGAGCGGAGAAGGCACTCGAAGTAGCGAGAAAGTACCTTGAATGGGGCAGTGTTGTCATCTGCGCCCATCAGGGTATAAATATGGCTCTTAAAGCGCTCATTACTGGTGATTATTCTGCGGATGTGGTTAAGAATTATCGTCAACCGAACAACCGCATTGATTACTGGCTATTATCAGAAGGAAGACAATTAAGGACTTCTGAGGTGTATGGTTCATACGCAGGGTTTATTCCAGCTTCATCAGTATAGATATTGTGTGAAGTGTTAATTCTGTTAAGCGCGTCGCGATAAAACAAAATTTCTGGTGAATTTAATGGAAAAGTTGACGCAATAAAAAACTTGAAGATGATGAAAGAATAAAAGAAAAAGAAAATCAGATGAATAAAAGCGTAAGAATTTTTTAGGAAAATTCGTCCAACTCTAAACACATCCTTTTGTTCGGGGGAGAGATAAAATCTCCGCCGATGATTAAACTTTGATGACCCTCAGCCTTTCTTTTCCAGATATCATCCTGAGTGGCGAGGTTAAGTCTTGGGGAGATTGCAGATGAATGCGGATAAATGCGGATAAAAATGTTCCGCTATTAGCGCAGAATTAAGTGCTTAAGATTTCTTGATGGAGATTGGGTTTATACTAGGCAGGGTCACTTAAAGCAGAGTAACTAAAAAGTTTTATTTCTGCTCGGCTCAGTTACTCTTTCTGTTCAAGGATAAATCTTCTAATATCGCTTCCAAGGTCATACTTATTCAGCTTCTTGACATCGCTGAAGGAAACTTCAATGTAGGGGACTGTTTTATCGAAGATACCGACACCTACAATCTTTCCAAACGCTTCAACAAGCTCTCCATTGGCATTCCAGTTTCTAACCGCTTGGAACTTAACAACATCTCCAACCCTATAGTCGTCCCGGGATGCGGTGGGGTCATACTCGGGGTACGTTTCGCCTTTGACTAACTTTTTCCGTCCTCTAGTCTTTCCAGTGGTTGAGCGACTAGGTTTATCCGCAACGTCATTTGCCTCAAGATCAGTTTTTTTTCTTGGTGACATTCTTCCAGACTCTTTATTATATTCATAAGTTATCGCCAAGTCAACATGTATGAGGAATTTACTTGCTGAAAATTTATCAGGATGAACATTTCATGAAAAATCCGCACTATAGCCCGCAGGTGTAGGCGGGGACCTGTGCCCCGCCAAGATGAATGAAATGACGGCGACCCACAGGCGGTCGCCCTTCAGGGAATTATTCATTAGAGTGAGCGATACTAGTGCAAGCATTATAGAAAAATTTTCCACTCTTCTCGCTGATTACTGAACAGATAAGTTTATTCTTAAATTTTGCGTTAATTGATTCTGATATAATTTCAAATTGAGGGCGTATGCGCTTTCGTTTTCAATTTCTAAATGGAAAGTGTGAGGTTTATTGGCGGAACTAATTGAAAGATATATTTTTCTTATCGTGCCAGCGATTGCATGGCTACTGGGGCAGGTATTGAAGGTTCTCTTTTATGCTATACTTGAAAAGCGCATAAATATCGCAAAGCTTTTTGATGTTGGTGGGATGCCGTCATCTCACTCCGCCCTTGTTGTTTCTCTGGCTACGATTGTGGGGATGAAGGAAGGAACTAACTCACCACTCTTCGCGGTGGCGCTATTCTTTGCGCTTGTGGTTATGTACGATGCTACTAACCTTAGAAGAGCAAGCGGAGAACACGCTCAAACCCTCAATCGCATAATTCCGGAACTGCTTCACGGGAAGATAATTCCACCTTACGAGTTCAAAGAGTTTTATGAGGCGTTAGGTCATAGCCCCTTTGAGGTTCTGGTAGGGACAATCTTTGGCTTTCTGGTAGCCTGGATTATAGGTTCACTCGCGTTGTGAATGCCTAAGATCAAGAAACTTCCTTTGAGCGAGCTTCTAATTGCGAAGGGATTTGCAACTAATGAAAAAGTTGCAGTTTCTCTTATAATTCAAGGAAAAGTGAGCGTAGAGGGCAGGGTTTGCAAAGGTGCAAGAGAGAGATTCTCAGAGGATGCTGATGTTGAAGTTGTTGATGCATCCTCTCCTTACCTTTCCCGCGGCGGATTGAAACTTGCCAACTTTCTTGATTCTCTAGGAGTGCTTTCACCTAAAATTTCTGATGCAGTCTGTCTGGACATTGGTTCTGGAACAGGCGGTTTTACTCAGGTTCTACTCGAAAGAAACGCTAGGAAGGTCTATGCGGTGGATGTTGGCGTTGGAGTGATTGCGCCAGCCCTTCGTAACGATAAGAGGATTGTACTGCTTGAAGGCTTTAACGCTAAGTTTCTAACAACTGAAGAAATTCCAGAGGAGATTCAACTCGTGACCATCGATGTATCATTTATCTCAGGGGTGTCGCTTCTGAAGGTAGTTAGGAACCTTCGCTTGGCAAGGGCTGATTCTATTGAGTGCAAGGTTATCCTGCTGGCAAAACCGCAGTTTGAGCGGGAGAATAACCCCGAGGATGTCAGGCGAGGTGAATTCGTCAAAGGCGTTATTAAAAGCAAAGCACTGATGCTTAGAACTCTTATGAGAATCTATGAGAAAATTACCTCATTCTGCTTTACTCCACTAAGAATTGCACTGGCGGAACCTAGAGGTACTAAGGGGAATTTTGAATTCTTCCTGTTACTAAGAGAGGCACGTCAGGACGATTTTGGAGATGATTCTCTGGGGGATAGCTTATTGAATGGCTCAGGTGGGAGAAAAGGGAAAGGAAGGCATGTTACCTCTGATATGAATGTCTCTCTTGATAAAGCTACATTTTATGGAATAGCGCAGGATATAATCAACTCTCTTCCTCTTGTTTGAAAAAGCTGGTTCGCCATCTCATTTTGATAGCTGGTTCTTACGCTTGCGATTTAATTGCGCATTTTTCGTGCAAAATGTGTTGCCTAAAGTAAATAAATACGTTGTCTTAAGTTAATAAATATTTTGTTTTGTATTAATATGAGTTAATAAGTGTTGAGTAAATTTTGGTTATAAACAAATAAACAACATATTATCCCCAACTTATTGACATTCACGATTTTAGTTGTTACAATTTGCTAATTAACAGGAGGAGGAAATGAACAGAATAATTTGGCAAGCGATAACAGTAGTATTGATTCTCAGCTTGCTCCTTCTTCCGAGTGGAGGGGTGCACGCCTTACCAAGTTACCTCGGCTCATCGGGGTTAATACTTACCCCTGATGGACAAGCTACGGGTTTCCAATCGTTTTCTTTTTCCGCGCACTTCTTCAATCTTTCCGGGACGTTGCGAAGGTATGGTTTAGATGGTTCTGGCAGTGCTTTTTCTGCAAATTACAGTCCAGTACCTGCGCTTGAAGTGGGTTTTACTTCGCTGAAAACTGACACGAGTGACCGCGCAAATATGCTAAATGGAAAGCTGATCATTTCATCTGAAAGCGAGATACAGCCAATCTCATTTACCGCTGGCATCTTGGACGCCCTCGATGAGCAGGAGGTTTCGCCCTACTTCCTTTTGAGCAAGAGTCTTCGGCTCTCAGGACCAACCGCAAAGAACCAAATTGGATTAGCGGTTAATGCGGGCTATGGCGGGGGAATCTATGATGACGGAATACTTTTGGGCGGAGAGTTGAAACTTACACCTCAATTCTCGCTACTTGCTGAGGGAACGAAAAGATACATTAACTTTGGCGCAAGGTTTACCTCGCAAGGCTTAGCCCTTGACCTTGGCTTAATCGACGTTGAAGACTTGGCTGGAGGGATTAGTTATAGCTTCTTTTGGAGATAAAAACTGAGAGAAATTCTCTTAAAATCGCTTGCGGAAATGAGTAACTCAAGAGGACACATCTGTGAGGCACTTTTGTACTCTCAATTTTGCAAGCGGGCAACCATAAAATAGCTGCTTTCTACCCTTCCTCCTGGCGGGGGCGGTCCGGGGACCGCCCCAATTTGGGTAGAATCTATCCGTTGGAACTGAGGGAGATTTGGCGCACCTTTTGGGAGAATTTTCCACCGGCAACAGGAGCATACTTTTGCTGAACCTTGTTTGCGGCCGTTCTCGGGGCATTTAAAACACGGGCGAGGACAAGCCCAAAGCTGGCAAGCGCCCGTGATCCAAATAGAGGTTCTGAAGGGCGCGAACTAGCATCGCGCCGAGATGAATGAAATGACCGCAGACCATAGCTGATCGCCCTACAGAACTATAGACGCAGTGGCTAATCCATTCTAATTGGCATCACTATGTAGGAAAAAGTGGGATCTTCAGGCACTAAAAGCTTCAGCGGGTTAACCTCGCTCAGCCAGTAAAGCTCCACGTTTTCAGAATTTAGCACGGAAAGCGCGTCAACCAAATAGGAAGGATTTAGGGCGATTCTTATATCAGTGAATGGCTCTCCCTTTGTAAAGGGCAATTCCTCAACTCCCTTGCCAATATCCGGGCTGTCACTGAGAATGAGCAACATATTCTCCTTGGTCTCAAATCGCACCACTGGATTCTGCTCCTTCACCCGGAAGACAGTCATAACTCTATGCAAAGCGTCCCGCAATGAAACTCTATTTGCTATCACGACAGACTTTGCATCCTTTGGAATGACTCTTTTGTAATCGGGAAAGCGAATGTCATACAAACTACCAGCAAAAATTGTGCTGTCAAAACGGAAGAAAATTTGGTTATCCTTATAGAAGACAGATAGAGAAACCTCTTCACTGGGTATCGCCTTTTTTAACTCGTCAATTATCACTGTGGGCACGAGTAGGCTCTGGTCTCTTACCTCGGGTGATGGATTATCAAGCTTTACGTAAGCGAGCCTGTGACCGTCAGTACCTACTAGGTCTAAGTATTCCTCCTGAAAGTTGATGAGAACTCCCTGGGTGTAATGGCTAGTTGTTCCAGTTGGGTCCTTCAGCGCGCAGAAGGAAGTTCTAATAAGCGCGTCTTTGAAACGTGAAGCGTCAATTTCTGCTAACTTGGAGTCTTCAAATATTGGAAGTGTAGGAAAGTTTTCATCGGGAAGGACGCGAATATCATAATCAGAGAATCCAGAGGTTACCTTTAAGACGCCATCCTTAACCTCAAGCAAAACGTCCTGACCGTGAGGCAACCTGCTGACGAGGTCTGTGAATAGCCTCGATGGAATCAGCGCGCTTCCCTCTTTCTTCGCATCAACTTCAACTGTGTGTTCAATGGTGAAATCTCCATCTGAGCCAGTAAAAGTTGCTTTCTTTTTTCCAACTTGAAGGCGGATATGAGTAAGCACTAAGTTTAATGAGCGAGTTGATACCGCCTTTGAAACCAGGCTCAGCGCTGAGTTTAGCTTATCTTGCGGAACCGTTAATTTCATTACAACCCTCCTTTGGGATAATCTTAGATTATACCAAACCTTATCAAGGTAAACTTTGCTAGAATAGCTAAGAGTTTACGCGAAAAATTGAAAAGTGGAACCTGAATTGATTGCGTCACTGGAGAAATGCCTTGTGGAAAGAAATTGAGAGAAAGGTTCAAAATAAAGAGAAGCTTTCACTAAAGGAAGCGGTATTCCTCCTTACTGAGGCGGATTTGCACATACTCGGAGAGCTTGCCCACGCTATTAGGACTGAGAAAAACTCCGATAAGGTTTACATAGTCAAGAATCGCCACGTCAATCCGACGAACATCTGCTTTTATCACTGCACCTTTTGTTCCTTTAGGAGGGACGCAGGTGAAAAAGGCGCTTACTTGCTCAAACCTGAAGAAATTATCTCAAAGCTAAAAAGCGAGAATATAAGAGGACTTGCAGAAATCCACATCGTTGGCGGAATGCCTCCCACCGATCTTGCGGACTACGATTATTACAAGGATATAGTGCGCGAATTAAAGCTCGCCTTTCCATCCACCTGCATTAAAGCTTTCACCGCAGTGGAATACCAGTGGTTTCATGATATTACGGGTAAATCCTACGAGGAAATTCTTTCCGAGTTCAAAGAGATGGGGCTGGAAATGCTTCCTGGAGGCGGTGCGGAGATTTTTAATTGGGACGTTCGGCGAAGAATCTGTCCCGAAAAATGCAAGGGCGAAGAATGGCTGGAAATCCACCGCACAGCCCACAGGCTTGGAATTAAGAGCAACGCCACTATGCTTTATGGCCATATAGAAGAACCGATTCATAAGGCGGAGCATTTGCTCTCCCTGTATGAACTGCAGGAAGAAACGAATGGCTTCCTTGCCTTTATTCCACTCGCCTACCATCCCGAGAACAACCGCTTGAAAGTTGAGTTCTTCACCACAGGCACGAGCGACTTGAGACACATTTCCGCATCACGTATCATCCTCCATAACTTTCCGCACGTAAAGGCATACTGGATTGAATTTGGGCTGAATCTATCGCAGGTGATGTTATCCTATGGCGCGGATGATTTGGACGGAACAATTTTGGAGGAACACATTTATCATGACGCGGGTGCGCCAACTCCTCAAGGTGTTTCCATTGAATACCTTAGCTCACTAATTAGAGAAGCAGGGTTTTCCCCTGTTCTCAGGGATGCTCTGTATAATGAGATTATTATTGAACCTACGCCCGTAGGCACGATTAAATCTTAAGCTCTATTAAATCTAAGGAGGTTATCTTGAAAAAGTACCGCTTAGGGTTGCTAAAGTTTCTAAATTCTCTCCCTTTAGTTTACAAGCTCCGTGGTCATAAGGAAATTGAAGAAGTGTGGGGAGTTCCAGTGGTGCTGACAAAGCTACTCCGTACGGGCGAGCTTGATGCAGCATTAACAAGCGCCTATGAGTACGCAAAACGCGGGAACTCTTTGTTAACTGAGCTTTGCATTGCCAGCGAAGGCAGGGTTGAAACAGTTAAACTTTACTCCAACGTTCCCTTGGATGAGATTACCGCGATTGAGGAAGACCCCACGAGCCTTACCAGTAACGCTATTATTAGAATGGTTTTTGAGGAGAGAAAGCAGAGGGTATCATTCAAAGTTGGTGAAAACCCAAGCGCACCATTAAAAGAGAAAACCGCCCGACTTCTAATTGGCGATGTCAACTTCAATCCATCGCTTAAGTACAATTTCGCCTTTGACCTAGCATCTCTGGTTTGGGAGCATTTCAGACTTCCCTGTGTTTATGCGCTTTGGCAAACAAAGGATGAAACGGATGGCAGGTTGAAGGAGCTTGTTGAATGGGCTTACTCCGAGGCTAAGAATGATTGGAATCAAATTTACACTTTCGCGGAAAAGAACTGGAAGCTACCTCAAGCGATAATAGTGGATTACTTCCAAAACGTTCTTCATTATCAGCTGACGGACAAGGACAAAGAATTTCTGGAGTTTTTCAAGAAACTCATTCACGATATGGCGCTTCCATGGTAGAGGTAAATGTATTCATTTAATTTATGAGACGTGGTATCATTTTAATAGTCAAATGGCAGTGGCGATAAAAACTCAATCTTCAACGACAAGCGCAATTTGCGAAAAGGCTCTTTCAGGAAAGAGAGTGTCATTTGACGAAGGGCTTTCTCTTATCTCTCAAGGAAATCTACAACTTCTCGGACGTACCGCCCATCAACTTCGCCTGCAAAAAACAGAGCCGAAAATTGTTACCTACATAGTTGACAGGAACATCAACTATTCCAACATCTGCATAACGGATTGTGACTTTTGCGCTTTTTACCGCAAGCCAGGCGAGCCGGGCGCTTACGTGAATGAGTACGAGCCGACTCTTAAGCAAAAGATTGAAGAAGCGGTAGCTCTTGGCGCGCGCCAAATCCTAATGCAGGGCGGGCATCACCCTTATCTCAAGTTCGAATGGTACTTGGAGCTTGTCCGCGCAATAAAGCGTGACTTTCCGCAGGTTTCTGTGCATTCTTTCTCTCCCCCTGAGATCCGCCACTTTTCCAAGCTGTACAAGATGAGCGTGGAGGAGGTTCTCTTAGCGCTGAAAGAGGCGGGGTTAGATTCGCTTCCCGGCGGAGGCGCGGAGATACTCTCGGAGCGTCCACGCAAGCTCATTTCCCCAAAGAAAGGCTCGCCTGATGAGTGGCTTGAGGTAATGCGCACCGCTCACAGGCTTGGTTTGCGTGGAACCGCCACGATGATGTTTGGACACGTGGAGATGCTCCCGGAGAGAATCGAGCACTTTGAACGCATTCGTCAGCTTCAGGATGAAACGGGCGGATTCACAGCCTTTATCTGTTGGAGTTTTCAACCACTCAACACGAGACTTGGAGCTGAGCTTGGATACCAATCCGCCGGCGGATTTGATTACCTGCGCACCCTGGCTACCTCTCGCATCTATCTTGATAACATCAAGAATTTTCAAGCGAGCTGGGTGACGATGGGACCAAAAGTCGGTCAGCTTTCACTTTACTTTGGCGCCAACGATATGGGTGGAACGATGATTGAGGAAAACGTCGTCTCATCCGCAGGCGCGCATTACTGTATGAGCATTCCAGAAATGGAGCATCTCATCAAAGACGCGGGCTTCATACCAAAACGTCGAACCACCCAGTATGAAATCTTATAACTTGCCTTTAACGCTCCAACCCTATCTCAATACCAAATCAGATATAACTTATGGAGCAAGCTCGCCTTCAGGGTCAACCCGCCCAAGAGGGGAGGAAGGGGACGCGCGAGGACGGGCGTGATCCAGATAGAGATACTCTAGGGCGCTATGGGCTGGTAAATTCTTGCTTATTATACTGGATGGGTTTTGAGGCTCAGAATTACTCGCAGATTTTGTGAATTTAGACGAATTAATACTTTTCTCACAAAGTTTATGTTAAAATTATGAATTACATTTCACAACCATTTACGGGGTTCGCATATGATTTACCGTTTTTATGCGATTTTGATTATTTCAATGCTTCTTGGATTTTCCTTCAGTTGCGCGAAGGGTGGCGGAAAACCCGGCGAGTTCTCACAGCTCGTGCCAATCCTTTCAAAAGACCTTGCAAAGTTCACCTCCGCTCAAGAGTGCCGAACTTGTCATTCCGTGAAGTACGCGCAGTGGTCAGAGACGCATCACGCTGAAGCCATTCACGCACTCATTGAAATTGGATTTGAGGATGATGCAGATTGTCTAACTTGCCACACATTAGGCTTCAACGAAGGCGGGTTTAAGAGCCTGGAAGAAACGCCAATGTTTGCGGGTGTGCAGTGCGAGAGCTGTCACGGAAGCGGTGTGAATCACGCAGGGCGTAGAGATTATATTCAGCTTTCCTACTCTTCGGCGGTATGTGCAACCTGCCACTCCTGGGAACTTTCGCCAATATATCAGGAGTGGGAGGAAAGCGGGCACGGCACGCCGATTGCTGAACGTGCAAGCCTTCCATTCTTCCGTGACGAGTGCTTATCCTGCCACAGCGCGGAGTATATCCTCGCGGAGCCTGGAGAAAAGCCAACCAAATCCGAAGTCACTACGGGTGTAACTTGCGTCGCCTGCCATGACCCGCATGTGGAAACTGAAAATGGAGCGCATCTTAGGTATCCGAAAAGGGATCTGTGTATTAGCTGTCACATGAACAACGATAGTGCGCCTAATGATAAGGCGGAACCCTATCCGCATCCCCATCAAACGCAGGGCAACATTTACTTTGGGCAGGGAGGTTATACCTTGGAGGCGGTGAGCAATTCCGCCCATTCCAACGCCGAAGAATTTCCTAACGCCTGCCTTGAGTGCCATCAATGGGAAGCGCAGGTGAATCCTGATATTCCACACGAGTACCATACGCACACATTTGAGCCTAACATTCCCGCTGCGTGCGAGCGTTGCCATGGCGATACCGCTATTGCGCAGCTCGCAAGTACTCAAAATTCAATTCAGGATAGGCTTGACGCGCTTGCGGGCTATTTTGATGAGGACTCACCAAACTTTATTGACCCTGAGGATCTATCCGGGGAAGACTTTGTCTTGTATTACAGAGCGCTCTTTAACTTTGATATGGTGGAAGCGGATGGTAGTCTTGGAGTTCACAATGGACGTTACGTAGGGGCGCTTCTTGATGCGGCGGAAACATATATCCAGCAAATTCAGGATTAACGAGGTGTGATGTGAAACGGGCGGGTAAATTCTTAGTCGTTTTTGTATTTATACTTGCATTTTTAATCGCTTATGCTAGCGTTGCGCAGGTGGAGGAGGCAAGTGAGCCGCAAAAAGAATCGAAAGAGCCAAGGGGTGGATTTAAGGATGAGGAGATTAAAGATCCGAGATTAGAAATATCTTCTTTCTTTGTTGGCACCTCGTCCTGCTTGTACTGTCATCCTAACATGAAGGAGGATTTTCTGAAGAACCCACACGCTCTATCTCTGCGGGAGCGAATACCACTTGAGAAGCAGGGCTGTGAGATGTGTCACGGTCCAGGGCAGAAGCATATGACAACCGCGCCCGAAAATATAGTAAGGTTTGACAAGGAAACGCCTCTATCCTACGCGAGCCTCTGTCTAAGTTGCCATAAGCGGGTGCTTACGCTGTCAGATTGGAAGAAAAATCTCCACAGCAGGGTTGAAAGCAAATGGTGCATAACTTGCCATGAACCTCACAAAACGACGCGTTTTCTCTTGAAGAGGGATGAGGAGCATCTTTGCGCTTCCTGCCACGAGAGCGTGATGAATCAAATCAGAGCGGGCGCGAGCAAGCACGCGGTCTTTGATAGCGCTCAACTTAAGTGCACAAGCTGTCATAATCCGCATCGGGGTGATGGTTCTCTTCTTGCCAAGAAGACAGTTTCAGAAACCTGCGGACAGTGTCATCGGGAAAAAGTCGGTCCTTTCACCTTTGAGCACATTAGCGAGGATTTGCCTGGAACAAGTTCCTGCTTGACCTGCCACAATCCGCACGGCTCACCCAACACCGCTCTTTTGACGATGAACGGGCGAGGACTCTGTTTATCCTGTCACCAGGATAAGATAATCCATAAACAGGGTTTGACCTGCTTTAGCGCGGGCTGTCATACTGAAATTCACGGGAGCAATACCACTCCCATTTTCCTAAGACAGTAAAGGAGTTTCAATATGGTCAAGGTAAAGAAGGCTCTTTGGTTGACCTTATTCCTTTTAGTTCCAATCTTTTTTCTTTTTGCAACTTCAAATGCAAGCGCACTGGAAGATAGCGGGCAAGTGGAAATTTCACAGGCAAGTTCGGAGGCTGGGGCGGATACTAATGCAGATAATGAAAATGCAAATGATGAAATTCTTGAAGAAGAGGCTTCAAACCAAGTTCCCACTGATGAAGAGAGTGAGAATGCGGAGGCTGAGCCGGAGCCTGAAACCGAGGAGGAGGAAACACCAGAGGAGAAAGTGGAGGAAGAACCGCTCTTTACGAGTGATGAGATTTTTGAAAATAACCTTGAGCTTCTGAAGGAGGTTGAGCCTCGAAGGTATCACGGTGAATTGGGTATTGGTTTCGCCTTTCAAGAATCAAGCGGTTTAACTGATTTTCTATATAGATACAGTTATCCCAATAAAGCTTTTTACCTTTCGCGATTCGGAATACGAAGTTTGCATCCCTCCCACGAGTTTTTGGATTTCATACTGAACTCACCAAGAGAGAAAAGTTATTACTCTGCGCTTACAATTTTGAAGGATGGCGGGAGGATTGATATATCTTCAGTGCGGGAGAGTTTCAGAAGCTATTCGCTTTTCCGCGACGGGACGCTATTTGCAAATCCATTCCGCTATAAGGTGAAAAGCCTAAAGTTCCACAATCCATCCTATCAGGATTGGTGGATAGGCGTATCAGTTGGCGCGAACGAATTTGAAAGGCGCAACACCAGAATAAATACCCAAGCTGACACTAGGCAAGAGTGGTTGAACGCTGATGTTACCTTAACACCCTACGGGGATTCCTCCTTGAGGCTTTTTTTTGAAGGTGAGAGGGTATACCGGAACATCGGCGGCGAAAAAGCGCGAGATGCTTTCACCTACTCTGCAGATTTAACTGACCCCCTCTCAGAAGAAACGACACTCTTGGCTGGATTTTCCTACACTTTAGCGGAAACCTACTCTCTTGGCGGTGACCTTGACCGATATCGCGCATATGCATCTCTTCAGGGTGAGCGCGCCTTTGGACACGATTGTATTGACTGGAAGCTGAACTTCCGCTACTTGAACAACACAGGCTTTGCCTATCTTGGGCTCTTTGTTGATGATAGCGTTTCTCTAGGCGGAGATTTAACTTATGATTTACGTGCTCTTGGCGTATTCAACGCGGGCTACAATTTCGCCAATTCGGATTTGAACCTCCTTGATTTCTCAAACCTTCCCTATGAGCTAAAGATTTCTCCTTTCGCCCTTGAGACTGAGTACGAGCCATACACGCTCTCAAGAAACGCAAAGACTCACAGCTTTAGCATCTCTCACAAGGTGAAGTTTGGGCTTGGCTTTAATTTGAGACAAAATTTTGACTTTGAGCGAATTGTGGGAATAGCGGATAGTAGCATTTTGGATTTCAGGTATCAGAATCTTTTCCCGACTAGACGTTTGCGTTACAAGGGAGATTTAACTTACGAACCCTGCCCCAACTGGAGATGGGCGCTTTCCGAGCGCTTTGAAAGGAGAAACAACTCGGTTCGCGATGTTTCCTTCTCCACAAATTATCTTAGCCTAAGTGGAACTTATACCCCAGACCAAGATTCAGCCTATACCGCGCTTCTTGGCAGGGGCGATTATAAAAGTAACGAGCCAACAGTTTCTCTTTATGAGACAGACCTCGTGAACTTTGGCTTTGTAGTGTTCAAGAGATTGAATGAAAATTTCAGCGCGCACTTCTCCTACAACTTTAGCTATTCAACGGGTCGGGATAAATTTGAAAGCGATGATTTCGCCCTATATCTAACTATTTCTGGCAGACACCCAATAAACATAGGTTATGAGTATACGAAACTCAGCGAGAAACTTTATCCGCAGTCAAACTCCCGCTTGCATAACTTCTTTTTGGAGTACGAGTATAGGTTCTAAAACTCGTCTCTGATGGGCGGGGAGATGTGCCCCGCCCCACAGATTTAACGAATAACGATTAAGATAGGAAAACGCCCGAATACCTCCACGCACGAATGGAAAAAACTTCGCTATAATTTATTGTTTGTGCGTTTAACTCAGCATCAAGCTTACCTATACATAAGGGCATTCTAGGAATAAAGGTGTTAAGGTTAAAGAAGATAGAGCTTAACGGATTTAAGAGCTTCGCGGAGCCGATCACCATTGAGGTTGAAGAGAACTTGCTAGGAATAGTTGGACCCAACGGCTCGGGTAAATCAAACATCCTTGACGCAATTCATTGTGTTTTTGGTGAACAGAAACCGTCCATAATGCGAGTCTCAAAGATTGCGGACTTAATCTTTAATGGAACCCAAACTCACCCCGCGGTCGGTGCCTGCCGAGTAAACCTTACCTTTGAATATGTAAATAGAGAAGAAGCAAGAAAGGCGGTTAAATCTCAGACGGAAGAAACGCTGGAAATTGCGGATGTGGATTTTGCGCTAATTGATGAGCTTGATGAAGCTTTGGCTTACGCGTCATCTCCACCGGGAAGCGCGCTGATGGAAATGACTATTTCCGATGAAGCATCGCTGCCTCACGATGAAGAAGCTGTAGACCCAGTTGAACTTACCCCAGGTTGCGAGTTGACAATATCTCGCTCCGTTTACCGCGACGGAACTTCTGAGTACTTCCTGAATGGGAAAAAGACAAGTCTCTCCGTCATTGATAAATTTTTTGCGAAGTTTCAGCTAGGTAGGCTGGCGACTTTTAGCATAAATCAAGGCGAGGTGGAGAGAAAGCTACTATCGTCCCCAACGGAAATAAGGGAGTGGTTAGGTGAGGCAAGCGGGGTAGCGATACTGTTAAGGGCGAAAGCTTCCTGCGAAAGAAAGTTGGACAGAACTGAACAAAATCTTACCCGTGTTAGGGATATCCTTGCAACATTGAAAGATGAGGTGGAGAGCTTAAAATTTCAGGCTGAGAACGCAATAAAGGCACAGTATCTAAAGAATTTGGAATGGCAGATTCAAGCGAGACTTTTGGGTAGCAAGCTTTCTCTCTCGTTAAAAAGGTTGGAGAAGGCGGAATATGAAAGGAATAACTTTAAGGAGAGAGCGTTTAACCTTGCGGTTTCAATGGAAAGCCTAAAGAGTGAAAGCGATGAAACGGAGGAAAAACTCACTGAGCTTGAACGGGAAGAGAAGATACTTGAAGATAAGTCGAAAGGCTTGCGGGATGAAGAAACAAGAAGGATGATTGACGCAAGCATTCTTTCGGAGAAGGAGAAAAGTTTACGAGAAAAACTCGCGGAGATAGCTGAAAGAATAAAGACTGAAAAGGCGGAGCTTGAAAAGCTAAAATACGATTTGAACATGAATGTAAAGGAGCTAGTTGCATCGGAAGATGAGCTTAGAAAGCTTACAGGCGAGGAGGAAGAGATAAATGCTGAACTTTCAAGGCTGAAAGCAACCCTCGCATTTTCCGTTGATGAGATGAACGAGCTTGCGGATAATTTGGGAGAGTCAGAGAGGGAACTTGCGGTTTACCTTGAAAGGGCAAGGTCGCTTGAGGCGGAACGGGACAACCTATCGGAAAGGCTTCAACAGTTAATCAATTACGAGGCGGAAAACAGCGAAGCCCTTGAAGTAATTAGAAAGAACGTCAAAGAGCTGATGGAGGCACAGAAGACGCAAAACCTTTCCCTTTCAGAGGAAGAGAAAAAGATTGGAAGAGTAAAGGATGAGCTCGAGAAAAAGAGGAAAGAGTTACTTCAATTGGAACAGATGCGAGCGGATTTGAGAGAAAAGTTATCCGCATTGCGGACTGCGCACGAGAATTACGATGAACTGCGCGCCGAATTTTACCGAATTGAACAAGAATTGCCTGAATCGCTACTTGTGACACCTCTTCTAGATCTTATCGCATTTTCTCGGGAATGGTCACAGGCGGTCGCCTCCGCTCTCGGCGAAGCTGCGGAGGGATTTGTCACCGAAGAAAGCCTGGAGAAGGTGGAAAGCTCTTCCGGCTCCGGCGTGTTTATAATTCCTGAACCTAGTGTCGAGGATAAAGGAAAACTTTCACATTCAGATGTTATTGAAACAAAAGAAGAAGAACGAGCTAGCCATTCGCATGTTGTCTATGAATCCCTCTGGGACAAGATTCACGGAAGGCAGGAAGTTATTAACGCGCTAAGGCGTGGGCTTGGCGAGTTCGCCATTTGCGATGACACCAAGAGCGGTTGGAAGCTATTGGCGGAATGCAAAGAAGTTTCAGCGGTTGTAATTCGTGGAAAATCAATGATACTTCGTCGCGGGCTTATCAAGAAGGGGGCATCCCCCAAGGGAAGCGCACTCTTTGCCAAACACTCTGAGCTTCCCGTAATTAAGGATGAAATTGATAAGTTGGAGCAGAAGGTTACCGAGCTTCGTGAGAGGATTAACCAGGTGAAGCGAGAGGAGCAAAGGCTCTCTGCGGAAATTGTCGTTTCTGAGAAAACCGTACGAAATCTGCAATCTCTGCTTATTGAAACTAAAACAAGAATTTCCGGACTTACCTCTCGAGATACCACCATTTCGGAGCAGGTGGAAAGAACATCCAAGGAGAAAAAGGAGGTTGAGGAAAGGCTGGCGGTAGTTGTTAATGAGCTCAACGAGGTGGCGAGCGAAATGGAAATTGCGCAGGCAAAGAGGGATAGACTCCTCAAAGAAAAGCTGTCCGCAGAATCATCTCTAAAGGAGCAAAGAGAGAAGTTAAGCGAGATAGAGTTGAAGTATAAGAACGTCTCGGATAGTAGAGTTCAGCTTGCCTTAAAAGTTGATGCCCTATTAAGTGAAATCTCAAAATTTAGGGAAAAGCTTACGGAAGTTAATGAAAATGTGGAAAACCTTGAACTGCAGTATAAAGAGAGCGAGAGTGAACTTGCTAAGGTCTTATCCGATGTGGAAAACGCGTCTCAAAGGGTTAATGAGGTGATAAGGGAGAGGGAGGAGAAAGAGTTTGAGTTGGCTAAATTGCGGGAAAAGGAGGAAGAGCTTGTTGAGCAGAGGGAAAAACTCCGCAGAGAACTTTCGGCGGTGGAAGAATCTCTCAAGAAGTTTAGCGGTGGGACTAGTGAAATAGATGAGCACCTCTGGCAGGCAAAGCAGAACTTTAGCGAGGCGGTTAAAGAAATTCACCAGAGGTTGGGAGTGAGCATTAGGAGTATGTATAACTCTTTGCGCAAGGATTTTTGCGCGCCAGCTATTCAACCTTCGGATTTCTTCCCTACTACAGCTGAAGAGAAGGCTTTAGAGGAAGGAGTGCAGGAGGGTAGCGCCTATCCCCTTGTGTATTACGATGAAACTTCGGAAAATAAGATGAAGGAGGAGCTTTTGCGGGTGCAAAAGGCTCTTCAGAATCTCGGGGATGTTAATCCTTTCGCTCCAAAGAGCTATCAGGAGAAGAAGGACTATTACGATTTTCTCGCAAGAGAGCGTGAAGAGCTTACTCTTACGCTCAAGGAACTAAGGGCGCTCATCCGTTCCCTGGATGAGAAAACTAAGGATAGATTTGTAAGGAGTCTCAAGCAGATTGAGGCGAAGTTCAACGAACTTTTCGTTAGACTTTTTGGTGGCGGGTTTGCACGGTTTCGCCTAACTGAACCAGAGGATGTTACTGCAAGCGGAATTGAGGTAGAGGTGCAACTTCCGGGTGGTAGACGTCAGAATATCCGCGCGCTTTCAGGTGGCGAGAGAAGCCTCCTGTTCATTGCGCTGTTCTTGGCGGTTCATATCACTAGACCCGGAAGCTTCTGCGTTCTGGATGAGGTGGACGCGGCACTTGATGACTTAAATGTCGCCCGCTTCACTCGCCTGATACAGGAGCTTGCCCAAAATGAGCAGTTCATTGTGATTACCCACAACAATAGAACTATGCGAGTAATGGAAAGGCTCATCGGGGTCGTGCATCAACCAAGGGGCGTGAGCAAGATAATTGACGTAAGCCTGAAGCAGGCGGAAGCTTACGCTGATAGAGGTGCCGCGTAGGTGATTGTTTCCTTCAAGGAGATTTTAGCTAAGTCCTCGCAAGGATTCTCAAGAATTTTACGGCGTGAAGAAAAAGAGAATAAAATCTCCACGGAGTTTCTGCAAGAACTTGAGGACACATTGGTATTGGCGGATGTTGGTGTTGAGCTTGCAAGTTCGTTAATCAAAGAGATTCGGCGAAAATGGAATTCTCAAAAAATAACAACAAAGGAAGAGGCGAAAGAAATGCTTGTGCAAGCGCTGATTGATACTGTGAATCTTCCCAAGCCTGAATCGCTTTTATACGAAGATAAGCTGAACGTGTATCTCTTTGCTGGAGTAAACGGGGTGGGCAAGACCACAATTTTGGCGAAATTCGCCCACAGGCTGATGAAGGCTGGAGTTAGGGTTATTTCTGCCTGCGCGGATACATTTCGTGCGGCGGCGGCAGAGCAACTTACCATCTTGGGCAAGCAGGTTGGCTTTCCAGTTGTCGCAGGCGAGAGGAATGTCGAGCCTGCAAGCGTTGTATTTCATGGCTTTGAAAGGGCGGTTAGCGAGGGCTATTCCGCGCTCCTAATTGACACCGCAGGAAGAATGCAGACTAAGAAGAATTTGATGGATGAGCTTGGCAAAATTTCACGAGCTAGCAGAAAAGCTCTTTCTAAGATGGACGTGGATGAGAAGAAAATAAATGAGATGAATTTTCTCGTCCTTGACGGGACAACGGGTCAGAACGCGATTGCGCAGGCGAAGGTATTTTCCGAAGCGGTTGCACTCACTGGAATCATCCTCAACAAAATTGATGGCACGGCAAAGGGAGGGGTAATCTTCCCAGTGGTGGAGGCAACTCGCTTGCCGGTTCTTTTTCTCGGCTGTGGCGAAGAAATTGAGGATATCTTGGAGTTTGACGCAATTGAGTTCGTGCGAAATTTGCTTGGTGTGTGATGCAATCGTCATTGTCGCAGTTCCTCGCCGGTTTCCCCCGGTAGAGGGAAGTGCAGTCTTAAGTTGTCCTGTCTTAATCGTTATTCGTTAAATCTGTAGGGAGACCACCTGTGGGTCGCCGTCATCCCATTCATCTTGGGGGGCAGATGTCCCCTTCAGGGTGAACCCGCCCTCAATGTTGGGTGAGACAACGACTAGGTATAAAACCCCGCCCTACAATCACGGCGTCATACAAGTTGACGCCCCGCCTATTGCGGGCAAGCCCGCCATTGCGAGTAAACCCTCCGCCCCACAGGGGAGTGGGAAGGCTTTGCAGTGCAAATTTTACAAAAATTTGATAATCTTGTATCCTCAATAAATTTTGAAGGTCGTGAAAATAAATGAAAACTAAAACTTATCTTAGTTCCCGCACATTAATCGCTGTCAATCTCGCGATTCTATTAGTTAGCTGTGCCAAATCAAATTTAGGATTGATAAGTGGCACAACGGGCAGTTTCTCAAGCCGATACCCTCCAACATTTTCTCAAAATGCACAAGCTAATCTTAAATCTATTGATTCTGTCATTTCCGAACTAATGAATATGCCTAAACCTGATGGGGTTAGTGAGGAGGATTACAGGCTAATTAAGGAAGCCTTACGCGCTGAGCTAATTTCCCATGGAATTTCCAGATTAGCCTTGAAGGCGCCAACGGGGGCAGTGAACAAGGTCAACGATATATCCATAACGGATAACCGCAACGGGACGGTTGACATCTCATGGTCTTATCGTAATCAGGGCGATTACAACCAGGATGGCACGGTTAACATTTCTGATGTATCAATACTGGCAACGCACTTTCATCGGAAGAAGAATCCGCAGACTTTAGAATGGGATGACCCTGTTGACGAAGTGATTGACGGTGATGGTTCAGGGGTAATCAACATTAGCGACGTCTCACCGCTTGCACTTGGCTTTTTCAGCAACGTTAGCTTTTACCGATTGTTCGGCGCGCCCTCGCCTGAGGGCCCTTTTACTCCCATTGTTGATATTCCATTCCTAAGCGGAACGGGGGCTGGAAGGAAGATTTTCACCGCTGAAGATATTTCATCCCCGCCTAACTTCTTGAAGGTTCAACCCTTTGACAGTCGGGGCAATGGAGGCATTGAATCAGACATAGTGCCCCTTTCAGCGGAAGAACCACCCCACATTCTTGGCGTTGCTCCACTTAGGGGACAGGCTGGTGAGAGCGTTACATTCATAGCAACAGTAGTTGGCACTCCTCCGTTCACTTATCTCTGGGATTTCGGTGGTGGCGCATCGCCAAATACTAGCTCTGATGAAACACCTTCTGTCACGCTTTCCTTTACTCCTGCAATCTATCAGGCTAGCTTGAGCGTGTCAAACGAGTTCGGAAGCGACACCCTTAACTTTGATTTGGAAGTTTTTGCTGAACAAACACTTAGCCTAGCTCTCGGCGAGGTTATTGAACTAGCTGGAATAACTGGCGAAGAAAACCTGCTTCTTTCCACTTCCGAGGATGAGGAGTACGTGCTAGTCTTGTCTGGAATAAGCCAAGTTGAGGAGGGAAATGTTCCACCTGATTTCACCGCTGAGGTGGGCTATGGAGCAGGCGGGGTTAGCAAGATGACACATTCTATTCAGAGGCATAACTTTTCGCGGGGGCTTCGTGGCGATTATCATCAGTCAGATATACACACTAAGTCTGAACTTGAAGAAATACTAAAGAAGATACCAAAGAAGCGTAAAGCGGTTCAAAGGCGGGTGAGTAATATTGGTGATACAAGGCTATTCAGATTTGCTTTCAACCCATCCGCAGAGGCAAAGACCGCAACTTTGCGCGCTGAAGCTTCACTCTGTGAGCTTTGGGTGGATGATAGAGTTCCCCTAAGTGGAGAAGATGGTATCTCAACGTCTTTTCTAAACACTATGGTGGGTTACGTCAACGATGTAATAATTCCCCGGGAACTTGAGAAGTTTGGCGCGCTATATGAGCCTGACAACGATGGAAAGCTAATTATTCTATTCACCATTGAAATAAATAAACTTCCAGGCGCTATAGGCGGATTCTTTAGCGAAAAGGACTTCTTTCCGGAGGTGTACCCAGAAGGGAATGGAGCGGATATTGTTTACGTTCAAGTTCCTGATACAAGAGGTGTTTATGATTCAGGTTGGATTGTGACGCAGGAGGAGTTTCAGGCTTCTGCGCCTGCTATTGTTGCGCATGAGCTTCAGCATTTAATCAACTCAAGTAATCACATTCGTTTTTGGGAGACGCACGGAGGTCCTCAATTCTTTGAGGAGTTTTGGCTGAATGAAGCATTATCACACTTTGCGGAGGATTTCACTGGCTTTCAACCACCAAACAACTTTACCTCGCCGGAGGCTTTTCTCAGCACTTCACCATGGGTTTACCTGCCTGGGGGAGACGAGGAAAATCCCATACCTGAAAGGCGAGGTGCGGGGTATCTCTTCCTTCGCTACTTAATTGATCGCTTCGGCTCAAGCATCCTAAGCGATTTATCCATGCGTGATGAGGATGTTGAGATATTGAAGGGCTGGGAAAACGTTGAAAACGCATGCGGTGCGCCTCTTGGGGAACTCTTACTCTCATGGGGAATGGCTATGGAGCTTAGTAGTCTGAACGTTGATCCACAAAACAGCGTTTACACTTATCGCCCCGTGAGCATTGATTCTCAAACTCAAGCCCAACACGGCATCCGCTTTCGTTCTATGAATCAGCCTTTCAGCGGGGAAGCAAAAGCTGTATCCGAGCCTCTTTTCTTTACGCTAAGTCCTGACACTGCATCCAGTCTAGCTCTTACCGCTAAGGTGAATACGCTTCTCTTTTTCAGGCTGGTGAATTTAACGCCAAGAAATTCTGCGAGGCTTTCCATACGAAATTCTTCGCCCTATCCCATAAGTGCACTCTTGGCTCGTGTGGACACTGGTGAGTTTCTAGCGGAGCCAGCTGGTGATTTAACTCCAGGCAAAGTGGTACTGGCTAATCTTTCAAGTCCTTCCGAGCTCGATGAGTTTAACCTTCAAGGGGTAGCAGGTTTTTACATCTTTCGGCTTGTCGCACTTAGTCCCACGATTGAAAACTTCACGTTTACCATCGTAGATACGGAGTTTCCCAATATGGTTTTTCATCCTTACAACAGTGACGAGCCACCGCCGGGTGTTTACATCGCTAGAATTGAAATCCAAAATAGTGGCACTTATCCATTGAAAATTGCGTCAACGAACAACCAAACAGGCTGGTATAGCTTCCAAGTGATAGAAGCAAGATAGGATGATTGGGCTCTGATAGCAACCCACGCGCTGTTTAATTTTGGTGAAACAGCAAAAGCTATTGCGGTAGCTAAAGAGAGATGAGGGCTAGCACATTTAACTTTTCAGTAGACCTCTACCGCCTGGGTTGAAGCTACGAAGCTTTTACCCTCCTCCCCCTTGACTACGATAAAGATGTAGTATAGACCGGGCTTTGCTAAATCGTTCACATTCATAGCCTTGCTTGGGGAGTTTATATCTTGCCCATAGGCATCCATAAATGCTTCAGAGATGCTAAACTCCCCGTGAACTCTGTTTCTTGCTCGGTCATAATTAACATAGTAAGCGGTGGGTAGGTCTTTCAGCTTCCTTATGTATTTTTCGCTGAATGGAAGTATCCCTAAAGTCGCGTTAGGTAATTTGTATCCACTAAGCTCTGAGTTAAGCACATCAGGCTTTTGCGGTTTTGGAAAGTCATCTCTAGCAATAAGGATAGTGTCAAAAGTAAATCCATCCTGTATGTTTCCCGCAATTCTCAGTTTATCGTTAGCGCTGATCCGCGAGGGAATTTTCTCAAAATCTGCGTAATCATCAACGAACTCCTGAGCAGCGGTTAGAGTTGTTCTACTCTCGGTTCTCTCTATGTAAATCGCGATGCCAACCTGGTTATGAACGGGATTGAGGATGTTCTTGCGGTGTCCTTCACTTTCCATCCAACCGTTAAAGATGTCCTCCACTAGCTTCTCCGTGAGATAAGCGTCAAGTCCCCACTCCCAATAGGCGAGGTTTTCGCTAATGTGGTCTGTTCCCCCAACGCGGTTGAAGCGCTTTATAGGTAGGTCGCCATTTAAGCTTAGATGAGAGATGAAGTGGTTGGTTGCCATTTCCCTCGCATGCGCGTAACCTGCTCTTCTTGCGATGGCATTTGGACGAAGGGGAATGAGCCCTGCCTCTTTCCTGACTTTATTTACAAGCATAAGTAGAATCTCCTCTGCTCTTTCCTCGCTAATCTGTTCGGTTTCAGCTCCGTATTTCCTTATGAACTCTTCCTTTGTGATTTTTTGCTCAGTCCACTTTCCCTTGTCAGAGCTTGCTAATGTAAATATTGGGCTGAGCCCAATTATTGCCACAGAGAGAATAATTAACGCGGTTATGTATCTTAGTCTAAACACGAAGGATAAAAATTATAACTATAAGAGCTTATCAAGACAAGTTGCTTAATCTATTAGATTGCCCAGTAGAGTTCCGCTGGATTTTTTCGGTTCACTATTGGCGGTTTGCCGGTGAAGCACTCTTTGGCATAGTGCATATCAAGAACGCCTGATATTTTCGGATTGAGAATCTCTTTAGCATCGGAAAAGATTGCATTAGAGGCGACTCTCTTCACGCCTATTAAAATATGGGCAAAAAGTCTCTCAACGCTGGGAAGAAAGACTCTATTTACTCTCTGTCTAATCTCTGAGAACTTAATAAAACTCAGGCGAGCCTTTTCCCGAAACTTCAAGTCCTCATTCTTGAATTCTTCTTCTGAAAGATTAAAGCCAACCTTCTTTAGCGCTTCCATTTCCCTACCCTGAGATATCAAGGAGAATGATAGTAACTCCGCAAGCAGAGGTTCCGCAGTTGGGTCAACTTTTTCAATTTCTACCTCATTGAGAGGCTCATCCGTGGACCACTTATAGATCAACCTTACAAGAAGAGAAAAACCCTCCTTCGCCAGCAGAATTTCCTCACGGCTAGCAAGGTTACTAGCCTCCAAGAAGAGGTAAAGTGAGTAATTCTCCTCGAAGCTAAAATGGCTAGGAAGAAAAATTCCAAGGGCCTTCTGGTTTATCTCGCTTCCATTAAGAAAATTCAAAAAGTTTTCCACTAGCCTAAATTCAGCGCTAGTTTCAGGAAGAAAAAGATCTTTAATGTCGCCAAAGATTCCAAACCCGTGATGCGGATTTTCAACAAGAGCTTCAAGGATGCATCTTACGATATGGAGGCGCTTGTCCCCCCTTGAGATTGCGCGAACATCCAAGTAGGTTCTCGTGTATTCCTCCATCTCTCCTTCCAAAACAAAGGAGCACATATTAAAAATGCCAGCCTTCACCAGGTTGTTTCTTATCTCATCAACTTCCCTCTGCTGTTTTTCGTAACTGGCGTTTGCCTCATCTAGAGATTTGACAATCTTATTGCGCTCCTGTTCCACTTCAGTAACTTTAAGCTGAGCGGATGCAACCATTTCATCCAGCGCGCGAATTTTTTCCTCATACTCCTTCTCCTTCTTAGTCTTCAGGGTGAGGAAAAAGACGCGCCTAGGTTTGGGTCTTGGATTATGTTCCTCAAATATCTTTCTATCAGCTTTAACCATACTGAAACTTGCTCTAACTTTTTCCAACTTTTCCCTTAGAATCTTGGAGCTTTCTCTAAGCTCGCTCTTCTTCTTCATAAGCTCAGTTAGTATGGAGAGGGCAAGATGGAATTTCCTTGAGAGGACTGAGAAATCCTCATTGCCAGGAGGAGGGGCGTAAATGGTGGCAAGCAGAGGAATTAAGAACTCCCTCGCGCGAAAGTTTGGCCTTAGTGGATAATGCACAATTCCATTCTAACATCTATTTGAGCTAATTTGGTGTTTCCTGAAGGGAGGAGAAGACAGTAGGCAGATTTGTGTCAGTAGGGGGAAATGAGGAAGGGCACGGGCGGGGACGGGCGTGATACAAATAAAGGTACTGTAGGGTGCGAACTCGTATCGCGCAGAAACCGCGGGGTGCAAGCCCCAGCTTTACAGGTTGGGTGAGGCAACGGCGGAGGGCAAGTCCCCTTCAGGGTGAACCCGCACTTAAGGTTGAAAACCCAGAGCGTTGTCTCATTGGCACTTTATAGCTTAGGACAAGAATAAGCGATAGTACACCTCTTGCCCCTGCGGTTTCAAATTTCAATTCAGAAAGTTTTCAACTCTCCCAAAGAATCACCTCTCCGCTAGCCCCATCAAGCGCTTGATATGCTTAATTGGTATTGAACCAAAGGATAGAAGCTCATCGTGGAACCTTCTCACTTCAAAGGATGCTCCCTTTGCCCTTTTATATTCTTGTAAGAGTTTCTCAATTTCAATCTTACCAAGCAGGTAACTAATTGGCTGAGTTGGTGAATGGCAGTATCTTCTCACCTCCGTAATAGCATTAACTTCTTCTAGCTTGGCTTCCTTCACCAGGAACTTAACCGCCTGGTCAAATGTCATCAGGTTTGTATGAAGGCTGACATCAATGATAACCCTTGAAGCTCGCCAAAGTGCATCCTTCAGCTGAAGGAGTCTGCACCTTGGGTCATCATAGAATCCCTCCCGCCACATAAGCTCCTCGCAGTAAAGCGCCCATCCCTCCACAAAGACTGAAGTGTGCAAGAGATGCCGTAGCTTATCAGGGTGATACCCAGCGATGGAAAGTTGAAGATGATGACCCGGATACGCCTCGTGTAACGCGGTGATAACAATTCCTGCTTTGGGATGACCTTTTAGTTGTTCCTCCACTTTTCTCTTGGGAGCATCGCTTGGCGCAGTAGTGACCCAGAATATGCCAAGCTTATCCTTTTCAAAGGGAGCAGGTGGAATATACGCGGCGTAGGGAATAAAGGGTTTTGCATATTCTGGTGTTTCAACCACTTTTAATCTCTCCTGAGCCGGAAAAGTTATTAGCCCCTTCCTCTTGACAAATTCCTTCGCTCTTTTCATCTCCTTCTCGTAATACTCCACAAGCTCATCGTTGGATGGGTGATCCTTCTTTAATTCGTCTACAATTCTCTCCCAGCTCTTTCTAAAATTTATCTCCTTAGCGGTTTCCGCAAGCTCTCGCTTTATTTTCGCGAGATTCCTCTTGCCAAAGGCAAGAAGATCGTCAGCGTTTATGTCCGCGAAATGCTCATTCTTCAAGAGAAAGTTGAAAACACCTTTCCCCACTGCGTAGTTTCCCTTGCTACGCTTAAGAAGATCCTTTTCCAGAAAGTTTGCATAATCCTTGCATGCTGAAACCGCCTTATCGATAGCAGTTTTTATTTCCTCCCTAAGCTCCTTATTCTCTTCGCCACGAACTCGCTTCAGAAACTTTCTAAGAGATTTCTCCATAAACGCTATTTGTCCCTGCGTTGCTAAGATAGCGCTTTCAGTGAAAATACGCGGAGGATTTTCCAGATTCTCCTCCGCCTGTTTTAAGACCTTAGGAATTTTCTTAAGTCTGCCAAGAATGGAGACCGCCCGCGTTTCAGGGGATGCAAATTCTCTCTCAGTGAGTACGTATAGACCAAAGTCTAGATATGATGAGGGTTGGCATTTTTCGCTCGGTAATTTTTTGCCCATTAACTCCCACGTCCTTAAATTTCCCAAAAGGAGCTCGTAATCAACTCTATCTTCAATGTAGAGATTGTTCGGGTTTATACGGGAAAGTTGATTGATGAACCTCTTTATCTCTTTCCTTCTTCGTTGAACATCCTCCTTTGCCCATGATGTTAGTTGTGTATCACGATTGTGAATACCAAGATACGTTGCGGTTGTTGGCGATTCTCTGAGTAAGAAGTTAAAAAACTCTTCACCTATTTTTGTAAATGCTTTTGCACTGCTCAATTTCTTCCTCCTGAATTGATAAACGAAAGAAGTTATCTTCCTCCTTTAGCCTTCATATTTTAAGCAAAATTATAAGAGTTCGCAATTACCTGAATAATACCTATTAAGGACTCGTCTTAGCAGATGAGAAGATATGCGAAAGCATTGGAAAATTCTAGTTAAGATGACTAACTATATTCCAATAGCTTTTAAGTGAGAGTTGATGTGAAGGATAAAATAAGAGGGGAGAGTGTTTGTTGGATTGATTGTAAAAGTGGAGCTTCATATCATTTTTCTCGCGGTACTATTTCTAACCGGCTGTTTCAATGTTCAGCTATCAAGAGAAACGACCTACCGCGTGGAGCTTCCCTCGTTCAGTCTAGGAGTAGCAATGCCCGCTTCAGCAAACATTCCCGTTGACCAAATAAAAGTTACTCGTCTTATTTTGCCAGACTTTCTTAATAAATTGCCTTTGGATTTTTCGCTCTATTCCGATTTCAGATGGATTGAAGCTTTTCAAATTGAGCCTGAGAATGCGCTATTACAAGAGGATGCAATTCTCAAAATTCACCTAGGCTCTAGGGATGAGCCTGATAGTTCCCTCTTTCTTTTTTATGTGAGTGGAAGTGGCTATCTCTCACTAATAAGTGTAAGGAATGTTGGTGATGAAGCATCAACTAACTTCCCCACGCGAACCTTTGGAACTTTTCTGCTTGGTGAGAATAGAAGGATAAAGGCTAGTAGGGAAGAGACGGTAGTACTAGGATTTGCGGACATCGCAGAGGGAAGCGCACCTTTAACCGTAAAGTTCACAGCTGTGGGAGTTGGTGGAAAAGCGCCATACAAGTTCTTTTGGGCATTTGGAGACGGAAATGGTGGTTTTGGAGAAGAAGTTATTCACACTTACAAAAGTCCCGCGGAATACGTGGTTACACTCAAAGCGCAGGACCCAAGCGGTAACGTTATAGATGGATTTGCGCCAATAATATCAGTGTTAAAAGATGATACGGAGCTTCGCAGTTGCCAGGTTGAATACGTGCCGGTTGATAGCAAGTATTCTCGCACTCTAAGATTCTTTCCAACTATTTTCGGCGTAAAGAGAGGCGGTCATAATAATTCTTCATTAGCGGGCGGTTATGCCAAAAACACCTTCGTCTATGAGTGGGCTTTTGGAGATGGCTCATTTTCGGTTGAACCTACTCCAACTCATTCTTACTCAAAAGGCTCTATTTACTCGGCGAAACTTAAAGTTAAAACTCAAAGTGGGAAAAGTTTGGAAAAAAAATTTACCGTTGATTTAAGAGAGATTGGGCTAACCGCCAATCATCCTTATGGCATCGTCCCCCATAAGGTCGTCTTTTCCCTAAAATGTTCCGACTTGTCTCAACTCTTTGAAATTTACATTGATTTTGGCGATGGAAGTTCAGGTACTTTTGCTATGCGTCCTGACATTACGCCAATTATTACCCATACTTACTCTGAGGTAGGAACATTCAGGGTTTCTGGTAGAGTATCCGCGGATGCAAGTGATGTAAGTAATGAGAAATCCTGGCGAGAGACTAATGAATTGTACATTCTCGTCTTTCCCAACCCAAATCCCTCTGTCAGAAACCTGTCAAGCTCTTTTGCGAGGATTGGGGAAGAGCTTAAGCTATTTGGCTCCGACTTTGGGCCCATGATGGAGGAGAGGAGTTTAGTGATGCTTGGTGGAGGAGTAAAAGCGAAAATTCTAGAGTGGCACGACCGTGAAATTCGCTTTCAGGTTCCAGAAGAGGCGAAAAGCGGAGAGGTTTACGTTAGAAGACACAACTATCAAAGTAACCGCGTTTATTTGACAATACTTGATGGGTAGGGTTAGCACCCTTTTGGCTCACGGACGCTTGCCAGCTTTGGGCTGGTCCTCGGGCGTGATACAGGGTCAGCGTCAAAAATCCAATGTGAGACAACGGCGGGGGTTGTATACACTAGGGCGCAAACTCGTATCGCGCCGAGACGGCAGGGGCAAGCTCTCCGCACGAGAGGGGCGTTTCAGCGTCAGGCGTGTCGCTTATCGAGTCGCGTATTATTTGTTTCACTTTTTCCGAGTCTTTCGAATCTAGCGATGAAATTTGGTAGAATAAAAGCATGAGTTCGCAGAATATTCCCGATGAAGAACAGGAAGAACCAAAAATTATAGTTGAGGATAAGAGGTTTAACCGTGATGAGATCTTTAGTGAAACTTTAGTTAGCACGGAGGAAGAGAAGACTTTAGAGGAGAAACCATCTACTGAGCCATCTAAAGTATCCGAAGAGAAGACCGCTTCGGCGGAAGAGGTTAAAAAGCCAACCGAGGAGGAGGAAGCAAATGAGCCAAAGCTTGTGAGCGTGTTCTCTTTGGGTGTGGATGGTTATCTGAAGCAGAGTCTCGGAGTACTTTTGAACTTTGCCTATGTGTATTTGGGACTGATCGCCAATCCCGAAACAGGCATCTTAACACCAGATATTTCCAAGGCGAAACTCTCAATTGACACGATAGATTTCATTATGGAAAAGTTGAAGTCAAGCTTTACCAAGCAAGAACAGGCGGAGCTCACAAGGTTGATTCGCGACCTCAAGGTCAATTTCTTGAACAAAGTTTCAGCGTCAGTGAATACGGTAGTAGAAAACAAAAAGGCAGGGGGTTAAAGTGTTAGAGGTTGAACTTGAAGCCTTTGGCATAAAGATAGGCAATCATTTGCCACTGGTTTTTATCGGAGGACCCTGCGTTCTTGAAGAAAACGGAAGTTACCTTGAGGTTGCGGAAGGGCTGAAAGAGATATGCGCAAGCTTGCAGATTCCATTTATCTTCAAAGCAAGTTACGACAAGGCTAACAGAAGCTCCATCCACTCTTACCGTGGGCCGGGCTTAGTTCAGGGTGAACAGATGCTTATGGAAGTGAAAGCCCGATATAACGTGCCAATCTTAACGGACGCACACACCGAAAAAGAAATTGAGCTTCTAGGTGATGTGGTGGACATAATCCAAATTCCCGCGTTTCTCTCACGGCAAACTGATATGATTACCGCAGTAGCGAAGAAGGGTAAGCCTGCAAACGTAAAGAAAGGTCAGTTCTTGTCTCCCTGGGATTGTAGTAACATCATTGAGAAATTCCGCGTAAGCGGTGGAAGTGACATCATTATAACTGAGCGCGGTTCCTCCTTTGGTTACAACAACCTCGTTGTTGATATGCGCTCATTTATGGTCATCAAATCCTTCGGTGTGCCTGTATGCTTTGACGCGACCCACGCAGTCCAGCTTCCCGGTGGCGCTGGAAAGGCAAGCTCGGGTCAGAGGGAATTTATCTTTCCTCTCAGCTTGAGCGCGGTTGCACAGGGCATTGCCGCACTATTCTGGGAGGTCCACCCTAACCCGAATTTGGCTTTATCAGATGGTCCTAATATGTTCCCGCTTTCGGACGTTTCTGATGCATTAAAAGAAATTAAAGCTCTTGATGATTTTATAAAAGCTAGAAGCAGATAGATTTTATTGATGATTCTCTCTGATAAAATTTGTTCGGGAAATTTTAGCAACTAAATTCAAGCTAGTGACTTTTTTTAGAAACGGAAACTCACTGCTTTTGAGGGTAATATGTATTTGATGAGACGTAAAATCATTTTTATAGGGGTAACCAGATGAACGTCTTACTGCTTGTCATTTTATCACTCATCATCTATTTTCTTGCATACAAGTTTTACGCCGATTACATATCTAAGAGCATGAGGGTAGATGACTCTCGCCTAACTCCAGCCCATCTCTTGCGGGATGATTTAGATTACGTTCCGTCAACGCCTCTAGTGGTTTTTTCCCATCATTTTGCGACAATAGCTGGCGCAGGTCCTATCCTTGGTCCAACCATAGCCTTCGTCTATGGGTTAGTTCCTGTTTGGCTATGGGTGGTAATTGGCGCAGTTTTTTTGGGTGCTGTTCATGATTACACTTCCCTTTTCATAAGTCTTCGCGAGCGTGGCAGAAGTATCGCGGAAATAACTGCTAAGACTAGCGGTCGGCTGGGATTCTTCCTTTATATTAGTTTCACAATTCTTCTTATTGTCCTAGTGTGCGCTGCCTTCCTTCAATTTTCGGTTCAAGCTCTTACGAGCTTTTATCCCCTCGATTCATTCAAAGTTGACCCTGGACGTTCCCTTCTTCCTTTGCATACTTTTGTTCGCGAAGGCGTCCAGATGGTGAGAATTGGCGGTATCGCAACCACCTCCGTCATTATCATTACCGCATTTGCTCCGCTAGTTGGTTATCTGCTTTACAGGAAGCGAATAAGAGTGCTTTTTGCTTTCTTAATAGCTACCATAGTTGCAATTGCGTCCGTTTTAGTTGGATTTTATTTCCCAGTCCAATTTCACGGTCTTTCGGATAATTTGATTCGTCTTATATGGATGATTATTCTAAGCGTTTATGTTCTTTTTGCATCCGCTCTACCTGTTTTTATACTCCTCCAACCTCGGGATTTCACGAACGCCATTCTCCTCTATGTAGGTATGGCTCTTCTATTCCTATCAGCAATTTTTGGCGGACTGATGGGAGTAAAAACGGACGCTCCTTTTATTGGCTCTCTTCACGGCGCGAAGGGACTTGGTTTTATCTGGCCAGTAATGTTCATCACCATTGCCTGCGGTGCCATATCGGGATTTCATTCCCTAGTTTCCTCAGGAACAACCGCGAAACAGTGTGATAGAGAGAATAACGCTAGGGTGATAAGTTTTGGCGGAATGCTTCTTGAATCACTGCTGGCGGTGTTAGTGATTCTTGCGCTAGCCGCAGGGCTTGGCTTCTCTGAGTATCTAAAGGTCGCATGGCCTGAAACTGGAGCGTCCAACCCAGTTCTTGCATTTGCCCTCGGCGTTGGGAATTTGATGAACAAGGGTTTAGGATTTCCACTTTATATTGGCACAATTTTTGGAATTTTGATGCTTGAAGGTTTTCTAGTAACCACTCTTGATTCTGCGGTTAGGCTCAACCGATACTTGCTTGAGGAGTTATGGAACTTTACCCTTGGTGGTTTTGGAAGTGCTCCGGAGCGTGTGCCAAAAATTCTGAAAAGCCCATACTTCAACTCCACCCTCACTGTTCTACTAGCTTTTGGATTAGCTTATCCAAACGCATACACCTCAATCTGGCCACTCTTCGGTACAGCTAATCAGATGATGGCAGCGCTCACCTTAATAACGGTCAGTCTTTGGCTTGCCTATCGCGCTCGCCCGGTATGGTATACAGTTTTTCCTGCAATCTTTATGGTGGCAACAACTACGGCTAGCCTAATCATAATAACCCTTAATACATCGCACTTAGTTGCCCAATCGCCAACACCCGCGGTGATATCAAGATTTGTTCTCGGAATCATCCTTCTCTTCTTCAGCATTGGTGTTGTTCTCTTGGGATTGATGCGGAGCTGGGAATTCTTGACTGGCAAGGCTGAAAAGATACCAGAACCTGAACCTACTTAGGCTTCAATCGCTTTTGCTTTTCGCTTTATAAATGCTCGCCATTTCTGCAAGCTAAAGCCAATGATACCTGGGATGATGCTTATAGTTGAAGTATAGCGAGCATGAGAGATTCATTCTCCAAGGATCTCTTCAGGAGAGATCTTCCGAACGAACTCAAACCTCATACTTCTCACCGTTTCCACAACAATGTCCTTAATGGCGTTATGCTGAGAGTCAATTGAAATCTTGCCTGTAACTCCCTGAAAGTTCACCGTCTTTTCAAGCGCGTTTGTTACCTCTTCGCTATCCAAGGTTCTTGCGCGTTTAATGGCATCGGCGAGCAGGTAAACAGTATCGTAAGCAAGCGCAGCGAAGGCATCGGGCAGAGTTTCATTCTGCTTGTGAAAGCTTTCAACGAAGCTCTTTGATTTTTCATCCGGCATATCCGAAGAAAAATGATTGGTTAGGTAAACTCCCTCAACACTTGAACCTCCCTGGCGAAGAAATTCATAGCTTCCTAGCCCATCTCCACCAACAATCTTTACATCAGGCAACTTTGAGCGGAGCTCACCTATAATTTCTACTGCGTCCGTGTAATAGCCCGGCAGGAGTAAAACTTCAAACTTCTTCAACGCTATCCTGTCAATAATTGGCTTAAAGCTCGTGACAATTCCGCCTCCGATGTATGCCTCATCTGTCATAACTTGTACATCCTTGAAATTGCTCCTGAAGCTACTGAGGACGATCTCCCTTAAATGCCTGCTATAGGCGGAACTGCTGTCCCAGAGGATAGCGACACTCTTTGCACCAAGGTCTTTCGCAGTAAATGTCGCCATTGCGCGCCCTTGAAGATTATCTGTAAAGCATACCCTGAAGACGTACCTTTTGGTTGAACCATCCTCATTTAACGTGACTTGCGGGTTCGTGGCTACTGGAACTAGTAGCGGAACTTTCAGCTCCTGCGCCACTCTTGCCATCTGAATAGCTTCTGTGGATGAGGCGGATGCGATTAAAAAATCAGCTTCCTCCAAAGTAACAAGCTTTCTAGTCAAGGATTCTGCGAACGGAGCTTTGCCCTCCGTATCTTCGTAAATTACTCTAAATTTCTTCTTGTATACGCCACCTGCGCTGTTTATTTCTCCCACCGCCAAGTCAATTCCATTTTTCAACATCACGCCAAAACCTTGTATGGGACCCGATAGCGGTAGCGCTGCTCCAACTCTTATGAAATCTTCATTCGCCACTGACTCGTTTTGGCTTCCTAGCTCCTCTAGCTTGGGCTCCCTGGGACATCCGTTTAATAAGAATAAAAACCAAAGGGCGAAAACTAGGACGAGAGAATTTGCCAGTCTGGTTAATAGGCTCATTTGTTCTAGTGGGAAACGCATATGAAACCGCATATGAAATTTATCCTTTCTCCGCGAATAACTTGAATAACTTGAGTGAAAATTTCACGCAGTTTATAATTGTATCAGGATTTGAGAAGAGGTTGAGGAAGAGAGAGATTATTGAGAAAGGAAGAAAAAAGCGTCAAGACCGAGCGATTAGAGTGCCGAGGTGGCGGAACAGGCAGACGCGTCGGACTCAAAATCCGATGGGGGCAACCCCGTGGGGGTTCGACTCCCCCCCTCGGCAGATTCCAACTGAATGTTGGGGAAAGTGTATCGCGCCGAAATTTACCTGTAGGGCTGGGCCCTGTGCCTCGCTAAGATGAATGAAATGACGGCGACCTCAAGTACTTTCAATTCTGGAGCTCACGGCGCTTGTCAGCTCCTAGCTGATCCCCGCCGTGGGGATAGGACACGCCCGGCGACGGGCGTGATAGAGAGTCAGCTTCACTAATCCAATGTGAGACAATGGCGGGGCACAGCTCCCCTTCAGGGTGAACCCGCCCTACAGTATTGCTTTTATCTTATTGCTCAGTATAATCTACTTGGAAATATAAAGTTCCCTAACACAGATGAACGATTTTGAAACGATAGATAATCCTGATGACACGCTTCTTGCGCGCGTTGGATTGACAAGGGATGAGTTTTCGCGTCTATGTGAAAAGCTTCAGCGTTCCCCAAACATAATCGAGATGGGAATGGTGGGCGCTCTTTGGAGCGAGCATTGTGGATACAAGTCATCTAAGCTCCACCTGCAAAAACTGCCTACAAGTGGCGAGAGAGTCTTGCAGGGTCCTGGCGAGAACGCGGGCGTTGTGCAGGTCAATGAGGATGTTGCGGTAGTCTTCAAGATTGAGAGCCATAACCATCCATCTGCGGTTGAACCATTCCACGGCTCTGCCACTGGCATTGGTGGAATAATAAGAGATGTTTTTACCATGGGCGCGCGTCCTATTGCCCTTTTAGACCCCCTAAGATTTGGACCCATCACGAACTTTTACAACCCGAAGCTGGAAAAAAACCTGGTTCAGCGCAACCGTTATCTGATGAACGGAGTTACCGCGGGCATTTCATTTTACGGAAACTGCGTCGGTATTCCAACGGTCGGTGGAGAACTTCTCTTTCACGAGAGCTATTCATTAAATCCACTGATGAACGGTCTTTGTCTTGGCATTGCGCACCCAAAAGAGCTTATTTTCGCTTCCGCTCGTGAACTTGGAAGCAAGTTAGTCCTAGTGGGAGCTAAAACCGGGCGCGATGGAATTCAAGGCGCAACATTTGCTTCCGTTGAACTTACGGAGGATGTTCAAAGAAGTAGGCCTGCGGTTCAAGTTGGCGATCCATTTTTGGAGAAGTGCTTGCTTGAGGCAAGCCTGAGATTGAAAGCTCACCCGGGACTAATCGGTGTGCAGGATTTGGGCGCTGCGGGTCTCACCAGTAGCTCCGTTGAAATGGCATCTCGCGGCGGTGTGGGCGTCCGTCTATATTTGGATAAAGTTCCACTTCGCACTAAGCATCTTTCTCCCTATGAGATTATGCTTTCTGAATCTCAGGAGCGTATGCTTATGGTGGTGAAGGAGGAGGCGCTTGCCGACATATACAGGGAGTTCTCCAAGTGGGGATTAGACGCTAGCGTGATTGGCGAGGTCATTGAAGAAAAGGTGGTTAGCATATACATTAACGGGGCGGAAGTAGCGCGACTACCGGTGGAGCTTTTAGTTAAAGGCGCGCCAGTGCTTGAACGCAAGCAGTCTCCGCCAACTCCTCCGAAAGAGTTTATCGCCGATACTCGTATTATTGCTTTAGAATTATCCAAAAGAAAACTGCCAGCAAATTTTCCGGTGAGTATTCTTTGCAGAAACGAATACGAGCGGGCTTTGTCTCTTCTCTCGGCGCATCCGAATTGCGCAAGCAAGAGAATCGTCTGGGAGCATTACGATCGGCAGGTTCAAATAAATACAGTCCTAGATGCGGAGACTTCTGATTCTGCCGTGCTTAGAATCAAGGGCACAAAGGAAGGCATTGCGCTAACCACTGATGGACCAGCTCATCTGGTTGCAATGGATGCAAGGTTGGGCGGAATGCACGCAGTTAAAGAAGCGTACCTTAATGTTTTATGCTCAGGCGCAGAACCTGTTGCTTTTACTAACTGCCTTAACTTTGCAAGCCCAGAAGTGCCGGAGGTGATGCATAGCTTTGCGGAGTGCGTAGAAGGCATGGCTTATGCCAGTCGTCTCCTCAACACTCCAGTTGTTTCGGGAAATGTTTCCTTTTACAACGAGACCGCCAGCTCAAGGATTATTCCCACGCCAGTAATAGGGATGCTTGGTATTGTGAATGATGTTGAACAATCCTTGAGTTTCAAATGGCATGAGGAACGTGAAGCCTTTTTAATTACAAGTAGCGATTTTACCTTGGCAGGTTCTGTCATTCTGACTGATGTTCTTGGCGATTTTATGGGAAGGCTTGTTGCGCCTGATCTTCAATTTCTACTGCGCTTGAAAGATTTTATCCTTCAGGCTAATTCAAAAGGGCTCATCAGTTCGCTTCATGACATTGACTCTTCAGGGCTACTCCATGCCCTTCTTGAATGCACGCTTTCTGGTGTTGGCGCATCACTAACCTTGCCAACCGAGCTTCTCTCAAATCAGGATAGCTTGACCCTTCTCTTTGGTTATCCATCCGTTGGAGCTATCGGAACTTCCAAGGCGAAGGATTTTCCCAAGATCATTAAGCTTGCCGAGAAGCACGAAATTAGGCTCTTCCACCTCGGGCGAACCGGTGGAAATTTCTTGACGATATACGATGGACTTAATAAGACACCGCTTATTAACCTTGAGGTTGGATTGTTCGCTTCCCTATATAATTGCGCATTAGTCTTCTTCCTCACGCACAACATTTGAGAGATTGCCATTCCTAAATCCACTCCATTTCTGGGAGAGCGGAGGTAAGATTGAAGGGCGCGAACTCGTATCGCGCCGGATTCGGCGGAGGCAAGATCTACTTAAGAATCTGCACATCAGTGTGAATCTGCCCTACAGGGTGCCCTCTCAGCCAAAAACGCAACCTTCTTAACTCAAACTATAGCGGTTCTTCACCTGTCAAGTACGGAAGAATCGCCTTGAATTCATTAACGGTGCTGACGCCCTTGAGCTTCGCATTGGGAATAATCCTTGCGACCAAGTTTCTAAGCACTCTTCCCGGACCTAACTCAATGTAGGCATCCGGGGCAAGCTTGGAAATTGCCATCACTTCATCAACCCACATAACGGGCGCAGTTATTTGCTTTATGAGATGGCTGGCGAACAGGCTTACGTCTTGAGGGTAAGCTTGAGCGGAGTAATTTGAAAAGATAGGCGCGCTTGGAGGCTTAAATTGCGTTTCTTGAAGATATGGAGCAAGGGAATCGGCGCACTTTTGCATAAATCTTGAGTGGAAGGGTGCGCTTACGTTCAGCTCAATCACCCTCTTTGCACCGGCGGATTTTAGAGGTTCAATGCACCTTCCCACTGCGGTTCTTGCGCCGGATAAAACTATCTGCTCAGGCGAGTTGATATTGGCAATGTCTACAACATCTCTCTCGCTAGAGAATTCTGAAATGACCGATGCAACTGTTTCCACATTAAGCCCGAGAACCGCTATCATCATTCCTCCGCCGACTGGCACAGCTTCCTGCATAAACTTTCCGCGCAGATGCACAAGCTGAACAGCACGAGAAAAATCAAGGGATCCAGAACAGGTGAGCGCAGTGTACTCGCCTAGCGAATGCCCCGCAAAGGCACATATTGCGCCATCTGGAATGAACTCGGATACGCATTGCCAGATGGCATAGCTCGCGGTTAGGATTGCCGGCTGGGCGTTCTCAGTTAAAGTTAGCGTTTCTGGAGGTCCTTCAAGGATTATCTTAGAAATGGGGTAAGCTAAAATTTCATCAGCTTGAGTGAAGGTATCCCGAACAACCTTGAACTCTTGATAAAAGTCGGAAGCCATCCCAAATTCCTGCGAACCTTGACCCGGAAAGAGAATCGCTAGTTTCATAATTAAGCCCAAATTAGAAATGCTGAAGCCCAACTAAGCCCAGCGCCAAATGCGAAGAAAACAATTTTGTCCCCGGGAGAGAGCTTTCCCGCGCGGTTCAACTCATCAAGGCATAACGGTATAGAAGCGGATGTTGTATTTCCGTATCGCTGAATGTTTAGGTAAACTTTCTCCTCTTCTACCCCTAGCCTTTCCCTTGTGCTCCTTATGATACGCTCATTAGCTTGATGACCTATGAACCATCTAACATCTTGAGGCTTGCAGTTTGCCTTTTTAAGAACTCGGTGAACCGTATCGTACATCATCCTAACCGCACGTTTGAAAACCTCCTGCCCTTCCATGTGGATGAAATGTTCTTCGTTGGCGACCGTTTGGAGAGTGGGAGGTTTGACACTACCACCTGCGGGTTGATAAAGGATGCTGAATCCGCTTCCGTCGCTCCCCAGATCAAAGTACAGTAATCCACGAGGTTCCTTCTGAGCGGGACGAGCTTCCAAGTAACAGGCTGAGGCTGCATCTCCAAATAGGACGCAATGAGTCCTGTCTGTGAAGTTGGCAATCGCAGACATTACCTCCGAGCCTATCACTAAAGCGTTGTTAAACAGACCGTCCCGCAACATACTCGTGACGCAGGCGATAGCGTAGATAAACCCACTACAAGCAGCTTCAAGGTCAAAACAAGCGGATTTCACCGCACCTATTCTGCTTTGTATCACCGAAGCGGTTGAAGGGAAAATCCTATCAGGCGTTACAGTGGGAACAACTATGAGCTCCACATCTTTTGCCTCAACTCCTGCCATTTCTAAGGCTTTTTTTGCTGCTTCAGCTCCCATAAATGAGTTCGTTTCTCCGGGGGATGCCAGACGACGCTCCTTTATGCCAGTCCTTGCTGTTATCCACTCATCAGATGTGTCAAGAACTTTAGCATAATCATCGTTGGTAAATACCCTTTTGGGCAAGTAGCTTCCAGTTCCGCGAATTACCACTTCAGTTTCCATAATTCCTCCAAAAAATTTGGAAAACTAGCTAGGGAAAACTAGGGAGGCTAATAACTCATAATCCTAACTAAACCCTTATTATACGACCTAGATAGAAATAATGAAGCAATTAGGATAGAGCTCGGATAGACACTAAGAAAGTTAGGTACTACTTGCGTATATGGTTGGGATAGGATGCTTTGACATTTCAGCTTCAAGGCGCCCACTAATATCCTCCTCAATCATTCTAATCGCAAACCTGATGGCATTTTTGATTGCGTTGGCGTCGCTTCTACCATGGCAAATGACAACATTTCCACGAACACCAAGTAGCGGTGCCCCACCCCACTCGCTGTAATCTAATCTCTTTCTTATTCGCTTAACGACCGCTCCGAAGAGAAGTTTTACAGCCAGAGCGCTTAAGAGATTTTTCCTGAACTCATCTTTCATCATTTTGTATAACGCCTGGGCTAGCCCTTCGGCGAACTTCAATAGCACGTTGCCAATAAAACCGTCGCACACCATTACGTCCACGTTCCCCTGCATTAAAGTTTGACCTTCCACGTAACCAAAAAAGTTTAACGATGGGTCCGACTTTAGAAGCTTGTACGCCTCTCTAACCACCGCGTTACCCTTGTAGTCTTCGCTTCCATTGCTAAGCAGAGCAATTCTTGGATTCTCTCTCTTAAATATTCGCTCCACGTAAACCTTACCAATATGAGCCAATTGATAAAGGTGATGAGGTCGGAGGTCAACATGCGCGCCGGCATCTAAATAGAACAGCGTTCTTTTGAGGGTTGGAAGTGGCGTGACTATTGGAGGTCTTTCCACCGATTTCAGCCTGCCCAGCACAAAAAGTGATGTGGTCATTACAAGACCCGTGTTTCCTGCGGATATAAATGCACCTCCTCGCTCCTTGAGTAAATTCAAACCAACGCTTATTGGATTTTCCGGGTAATCTTTGTATACCTGAACTGGGCTTTCTATTCTTTGGGGAAGTTTGTTCCTGCTTTCATGAAAGTCTAACGTTACTCCTAATCTTTTTACTATGGGAAACAGACGTTTCTCTGCTAATCTCTTAATCTGAGCAACATCTGAGCTGACTAAACAAAGGGTAATCGGCTTATCAAGGCTTTCAACCGCCAAAGCACATCCTCTAAGAACTTCACCAATTCCCAATTCGGGAGTCTCAACGTCTAGTATTACCGTTTGCATATTTTGCTTGTTAGAATTATAGTTTAACACTTTGAATTATCTGCGAAGAGAGTAGTTTGAATTATAAACACAAAATTAAATGATAGAACATACATCATCAGGAACGGTAGTAGTTAAATCAGGTTTACCTCCAAAAGTTCTCATCATTAAGGTTGAGCGCAAGAATGGAACCTTTTGGGGATTACCGAAGGGTCATGTTGACGATGGGGAGAGCTTGCTTGATGCCGCAATTAGAGAAACGGTGGAAGAAACGGGCATTCCCCCGAATCTATTAAAACCACTCTGCTATTTGGATAGAATAACTTACGAGTTTTACACGTATGAGGATGGCAAACCTACTTTGAATACAAAGGAGGTTCACTTTTTCTTGCTTGAAACTAGCAATCTTGCTGAAGCAATTTCGCCGTCAATGGAGGAATTCATTTTTGACTATAGGTGGGTAACATTTAAGGAGGCAATGGAACTAACTACTTTTGAGAATTATCGAAAAATATTAAAAAGAGCAGAAATTGCTTTTTTTTAATGAAAGATAAACATTAAAATCCTGATTTTAGGGTAGAATAGTAGTTAAGAGGAAGCCCTTGGGCTTCAGAGGTGAAATCTTTTCCCGCTGGCACTGAGGTGAAATTCCCACTTTCTAAGAATAGGGTTATTCAACTAGCATTAGGATTTGACGATGTTTCCCTCGTTCCCTCTACCACGAGCGTTGACCCGAGAGATGTTGATGTTTCCTTTAGCATTGCGGATTTTAGCTTCAAGATACCAATAATCGCTAGCGCTATGGATGCTGTGAGCAGTCCTGATTTCGCAATTTTGTATCATAAACTTGGAGGACTTGCGGTTATAAACCTTGAGGGCATCTTCACAAGATATGAGGATCCCACTAATGCCCTAAACGCCATTGCGGAAGCTAGCGATGAAGATGCAACTAGAATTCTGCAGGAGATTTACCGCGAACCTGTCAAGCCCAACTTGATTGAGGCGGTCATCAAGAGGATTAAGGATGGTGAAGCGCTTGCTGCAGGAAGCTTAACCCCTAGAGCTACGAGAGATTATGGAAAATTCGCGGTGAGCGCTGGACTTGATTTGCTCTTCGTCCAGTCCACTGTTACAACTCCTAACTACATTTCCACTCATACAAAGGCTCTCTCAATTGCTGAACTAACTAGCAATCTTGGAGTACCGGTTCTTGTTGGAAACTGCGTAAGTTATGAGGTTGGATATGAGCTTTTTTCTGCTGGGGCTATCGGAGTTATGGTTGGTATCGGACCTGGCGAAGCCTGCACAACGCGGGCGGTCACCGGGGTTGGACTGCCCCAGATAACCGCCACCATTGAAGTTGCGGAAGCTAGGAACGACTTTGAGAAAAAGACAGGCAAGAGTGTGCTTGTTATTACTGATGGTGGAATGAGAAATGGTGGGCAGATGGCAAAAGCGCTCGCTGCTGGCGCGGACGCAATTATGGTCGGCTCAATCTTTGCAGGCTGTCCCGAAACTCCTGCTGCGCCATTCCACTGGGGAATGGCAACTCCGGATCCGAATTTGCCCCGTGGAACCCGCGTGAGAGTTTCTAAGGAAGTTTCTCTGGAAAAGCTACTTTTTGGGCCCACTTCCAAAACTGATGGCAGTGAAAACTTAATCGGATGCATAACAGCTTCAATGAGCATGTGTGGCGCTAGAAACATTAAAGAATTCCACAACACCCAACTCGCATGCTCTCTTAGCTTTCTTTCCGAAGGCAAAAGCCTTCAGTACTCCCAACGTCTAGGTATGGGAGGGTAGCTTGGAAACTAAACAAAAAATTATCGTCATAGACCTTGGCTCTCAGTACACCCAGCTAATCGCGAGAAGAATTCGCGAACTTAACGTCTATTCTGAAATCAAACCATCAAACATTACTTTAGAGGAGCTTCTTAGAGAAAAGCCGATTGGCGTTATTCTCTCTGGTGGACCCGCAAGTGTTTATGACCCTAAATCGCCTAAGATTGATAGACAAATTCTTGACGCGGATGTTCCTATTCTTGGGATTTGTTATGGCCTCCAGCTAATCGCGCACATCCTAGGTGGAAGAGTTGAAAGAGCCAAGGCTAGCGAGTTCGGTAAAACTGAACTTAAATTGCTTCATCCAACCAGCAAGATTTTCCGCGGGCTGAACCCCGAGCTTATCTGCTGGATGAGTCACTCAGACGTCGTGGTTTCACCTCCTAAGGGCTTTATCACTACCTCCTGCACCTATAACACGCCAGTTGCTTCTATGGAGAATGAGGAGGGAAAACTCTACGGCGTGCAGTTTCACCCTGAGGTCACTCATACCCCTTGGGGCATTGAACTTATTAGAATGTTTCTTTATGACATTTGTGGAGCTAGGGGGGATTGGAAGGTAACTTCTATTATCGAAGATGCGGTGGAAACTATTAAGGAAAGAGTTAAGGACGCTAAAGCCCTTTGCGCCATATCGGGGGGTATTGATTCGCTTACCACCGCTGTCCTAGCACAAAGAGCCATTGGTGAACAGCTTTTCTGCATCTTCGTGGATCATGGCCTTATGCGTCTAAATGAGGCGGATCAGGTTGAGAGCGTATTCAAGAAGCAGTTCAAAGCTAACTTCAGAAGGGTGAATGCATCCTCAAGGTTTTTAAGAAAACTCCGAGGGGTTACAGACCCCGAGAAGAAGAGAAGGATAATTGGAAGGGAGTTCATAAGGATTTTTGAGGAGGAAGCAAGGAAGATTAAGGGAATTCGCTACATGGCTCAGGGAACTATCTACCCTGATGTGATAGAAAGCAGAGGAGTCGGTGGACACGCTAGGGTTATCAAGAGCCACCATAACGTTGGCGGGCTTCCTAAGAAGATGAAACTAAAGTTGATTGAACCTCTGAGAAATCTCTTTAAGGACGAGGTAAGAAAACTTGCCCTTGAGCTTGGAGTTCCAGAGGCAATCGTGAATAGACAGCCATTCCCTGGACCAGGACTCGCAATTAGAATAATTGGAACGGTAACGAGAGAAAAGATCAAAATTTTACAAAAGGCGGACGCGATAATTCAAGAGGAGCTTTCGCGCTCTGAAATTTACACAGACATTGCACAAGCCTTCGGCGTTTTACCCTCCGTGAAAACTGTCGGAGTTATGGGGGATAATCGCACCTACGGCTTTCCGATAATTCTGAGAATTGTTACCACAACTGATTGGATGACCGCTGATTGGGCTAAAATCCCTTACCCCGTGCTTGAAAGAATAAGCAATCGTATAATAAATGAGGTGGAACAGGTAAATCGGGTCGCATATGACATTAGCAGTAAGCCTCCTGCGACAATTGAATGGGAGTAATTTATTTTCGCGGTATAAATCGCGAAAGACAAAAGATTTTGATAAAAGATTTTGTTGAAATCAGATGAAAATGATAAAGGTACCTGAACATTTCAAGCTTATACTCAGCGCGGAGCAGATTGAGCGGAGGGTTCGAGAGCTTGCGCAAGAAATTTCAAAGGCGCATAAGGGGAAGACATTGCACCTTGTTGGCGTGCTTAAGGGCGCAACTGTCTTCTTGGCAGACCTCTCTAGAAAACTGACCATTCCAACAACAATGGACTTTCTCGCAGTTGCAAGCTATGGTGATTCAACTGAAAGTAGCGGGATTGTTCGGATGGTCAAGGATTTGGATCATCCCATTGAAAGCAGAGACGTGATGATTGTTGAGGATATTGTGGATACTGGCTTGACGCTAAAGTATATTCAGGAAGTTCTGCGCGGAAGGAAAGTCGCATCATTAAAGGTCTGCACCCTTCTCGATAGGCCCGATAGAAGAAAGGTGCCAGTCAATGTGGATTATATAGGCTTCACCATCGCGGATAAGTATGTAGTTGGGTATGGGCTTGATTTTGAGCAAAAGTGGAGACACCTGCCGGGAATATACACTATAGAATAGTTGTCAACTTGAGAGGGTATATAAAGTTGTCCCCTCATGGTGAAACATTCAGGGTGAATCATTCAATCTTAAACATTTAGGGTGAAGCGTTCAGGATGTTCCCTTCAGAGTTAAAATTCTTGGTGAAGCCTTGCAGAGTGTTCTTGGAAATATTGAGTAGAATTTACTAAATGTTGGTTTATCGGGTATAATATTTACGTCTACACAGTTCTCCCGTAGCAACTTGCAAATGGAAGAGGATAAATTCTGGTCAACTTTCCCCAAAGTCCGTTAAAGGGTGAAGAGCAAATCTGCGAAAAATTCCCGATAAAGAAATTTGAGGTGAGTAGCAATGGATTTAATTGTCAACAAAGAGTTAAACAGAGAAACCCTTGAGGCTCGCCCATTGGATGAGCTTCAAGAGCTGGCAAAGAAGTTGGAGATTAAGAACGTCAAGAAATACCGAAAGGATGAGCTTATTGACGAAATCTTAACACGTGGGTCAGCTTTAGATGCCACACAAAAAATTGAGACCCACCCTAGAAGGGTCGTTGCCCATCTAGAGTCAATTCCATTGACCGCTAATTTGGGAGAGCCTACTGCACCGGTAAGCGATAAGGTTTTCCCCCAAATACCTGAAAAGCAAGAGAAACCTAAGGAGGAAGCTCAAGAGCAATTGTCCCCAGAGGAAGTTAAAACAGAGGAAGTTAAGGTGGAAGTAAGCCAAACAAAAGAAGAAGAAAAAGTTGAAGAGGCAAAAGAAACTCCCCCCAAGGAAAAAGAAGAACCAAAAAAGGCAGTCACTCAAGGCAACAACCATAAGCAGGCGGTTTTCAAGGGTCATAGTAAACGCGATGCCCATCCATCTGGTTCCGTGCAGGATGACTTGGAGCATTCTTTCTTCCAGAAAGGTATTCTTGAAATAGTATCGGATAACAACTACGGATTCTTGCGACAGAAGCACTTCCGCTTTGGCAACGATGACATCTATGCCTCCCTATCGCAGATCAAGAAATTTGGGCTTCGAACCGGCGACTTGGTTAGCGGATATGTGAGACCTCCGAGAAATGGGGAGAGATATCCGAGTCTGGTGAAAATAGAGGCAATCAATGATAGACCCCCTGATGAAGCTAGGAGACGTCCCCAGTTTGAAGACCTAGTTCCTATTTATCCAAACAAGCGACTGTTGCTGGAGGATGACCCAAAAGACGCATCAACTAGGTTGATAGATCTGTTTTCGCCAATTGGGCTTGGGCAGAGAGGCATCATCGTGGCAAAACCTAAGGCTGGGAAAACTATTCTTCTGAAGAAAATCGCAACTTCCATAGCCCATAATCATCCCGAGGTTGAGTTAATTGCTCTTCTCGTGGATGAGAGGCCGGAAGAGGTTACAGACTTTCAGAGAACGATTAAGGGTGAGGTGGTGGCATCAACCTTTGATGAAAAGGTGGAGAACCATATTGAAGTCGCAGAGCTTGTAATTGAATACGCAAAAAGAAAGGTTGAGCGAGAAAAGCACGTGATGATTCTGCTTGATTCACTCACGAGGATGGCGCGAGCTTATAACTTAACCTGCCCGCCGAGTGGAAAAACGTTGTCCGGTGGACTAGACCCTAACGCGCTTAGAGGTCCTAAGAGTTTTCTTGGAGCTGCAAGAAATATTGAGAACGGTGGCTCCCTCACCATTATCGCTACCGCATTGGTTGAAACCGGCTCCCGCCTTGATGACATTATCTTTGAAGAGTTTAAGGGAACCGCCAATATGGAAATCCACCTCTCAAGAGAACTGGCGGATAAGCGAATCTTCCCCGCAATTGACATTATGAAGAGCGGAACAAGACACGAGGAGCTCCTCTACAACGCTGAAGAGCTTGACGTTGTTTGGAAGCTAAGAAAGATGGTGGCGGATATGGATGAGGCGGATAGAATGAACAGGTTGATTACTAAGCTCCTACAGACAAAATCTAACGTTGAGCTTCTTTACCTCGTTCATAAAGCGACTGAGTAGTCGGCTTCTCGCTTTATGATGCGTAAATTCTGCATTGATTTTATCGTATTGATAGCGGAGCTTGCGCGCCTTTAGGGCAAAACTCTTGAAGTAGAGAAGCTCTTTTTAATCTTCATATATAATCTGATTGTATTCACGTGGTTAGCTTCGGGAATGAAAAGAGAATATTTGGCGTTATTCTTGCTGGCGGAAAATGTCCTTCCTCTCTTGAGAAGAGAACTAACGTTAGCTATAAAGCTTTAATTCAAATTGCGGGCAAGCCACTTCTTAAGTTTATTCTTGATGCTTTTAATGCCCTTCCGTGGGAAAAACATATCTTACTTGTTTGCGATAAGTCCTGCGGGTACTTTGCCCATGAGGAAGCACCCACCCTCAAGATTCTTGATGGGACTTTTTCTGTTCCAGATGCTCTTGAAAGAGCAACTAGCTGGTTCCAAGATGAATTCGGGGAAGACATTCTTGAGGAGAACCTGGTGGTATCTTCCTGCGACATTCCCTTCGTAACGGGAGATATACTCAAAGAGATTATCACGGAGGGCGAAAAGTTAGATGCGGACTTGGTCTGGCCAATTGCAGAGAGGAGAAACGTTGAAGCGAAGTTCCAAGGATGCAAAAGAACATACGTAAAAACAAAAGAGGGCACTTTCACTGGCGGAAACATTTTTCTTGTAAGGCCAAGGGTGATTATCAACAAGCTTGCTCTATTTAGAAGACTCTTCGCACACAGGAAAAATCCTCTTGCAATGGCGTCAATTTTTGGACCAAGTCTAGTGATGAAATTGCTCTTTACAGGGATTTCCATTCCTGATATGGAGAGGGATATGGGTGCAAGGCTTGGAGTAAAACTGCGCGCATTAATCACGCCTCATTCAGAGGTTGCGGTAGACCTTGACAAGGTTTCTGATTTTGAAATGATGGAAAGGCTGTTCCGTGAGGAGAAAGCGTTAAATAAGTAGTATTCATTATGCGTAATGTTCATTATGAGTATTATTCCTTCTCTAAATGTTCTATAATTTATAGAGGGGGATATGGTTATGATTAGAGCTATACTCAGCATTGCTATTATCCTTCTCGTTAGCACTCCACTTTTTGGAGAGAATGAAATAACAAACGAGACGACTCTATCCTACGACAAGGGAGAGGTAAGCGGATGGGAGAGGTTGGAGGTTGAGGCGGCACGAGTTGAGTTCTCAGCTGTTAAGAGCTGGACAGCTACTTATGTAACTGGCTTGGAGGTCTACCTGAAAAAGTACGGCGCCGGGTATAACCCCGACCGCACTTTCGTTACTTTTGTCGTACAAAATGCTGAGGAAAAGGTTTTATGGCAGAAGCTAATCCCCTTTAGTTATCTTCCACAAAATGAGGGATGGGCTGAGATAGAAACTGACGTTATTCTTGTCAAGGATAAGTTTTTCGTCACTGTTTATCCCTACGCAAGGCAGGATTTCGGTGTTGAGCTTGGATATACGGAAGGTTCCACTAGCTTTCGGAGTTATCGCGGAAACCCTAGCAAGGGTTTCAAGAGAGTTGAGAAGAATTATGATTGGATGATAAGGGCAAAGGTTAGAAGCACGGTTCAACCAAGAAGAACTATCACTACGTCAGAGATTTCTGGAAGCGATTTTATATATTACGATGATGGATCCGCAGATGGTTTTGCGACTTTTCAGCGAGGTGGAGCGCTCGTCGGATTCAAGAAAGATGGGGTAAACATAATCCGAGATATCTATTTCTACGGCAAGGTTGAAGGTAATTGGTTTGAGGCAAAACCTAAGTTTCGCGTTTACTTACTGGATAATGACCTAAGAATCATCACCAGCACAATTGTTGATTATTCAGTTTTAACTGAAATTCCACACTGGACAATCGTGGACTTTCCAGATACGAGGGTTAGGGGCGACTTTTACGTGCTTATTGAACCGGGCTCAAGACCTCAGTACTCGCTTCATATTGGCTATGACCTATCAAGGGAGAATAAACACTCTTATGCGGGCACAATCGGCAGATTGAAAAAACTTGACGTGGAGGATATCGCTGGTTTTGGAGTAACGGTCTTTAACTTGAAAGGCGAGCCAACTGACTCTTTCGTCAATAGATGGCCTGTGGAGATTGACCCAAAAAGGGTTAATTGGCTGATTAGAGTTAGGTATGACTAGGCGTTCATTTCCTCAATTACTGCCTTTTTGACAGCAAAGCCAAGAGGATAAAACAGTCAAGGCTTTTTTAGTTCTTAATACACAAATTGAAGGGTAAATGATTCCTCAGAAGTTTCTGTTGCGTTTTATTTTGACTTCGCTTGCAAACCGCAAGCTATTCAAAGTCATCCGAGGAACTCCGAAGCACTTGACCTAACGTCACCCAGTTTTCGCTCAAAAGCTCAGCTACTGCTACATCGGATAGACTAAACCGCCAGTCATTGCCTTCCTTCGTCCAAAGCATCTTCGCTCTTCCAACCCAAGTGTAATTCGCGCCTTCAAGTCTAACTACTAAGGTCGCTAAGTATCCTTTCGGAACTTTTTCTATTCTGTTGATGTTTAGCGCCTTAATATCATTTTCGTAACCGGGATAAACGTGGTCTTCAATTATCTGAATTGCCTGCTGATATTCGCTCTTTGTTACAAAGTCCGCAGAGTCGTAAATTTTCCCTTCCTTTACAAGATGAATAAATTTCCGAAGTGAGGACTGAAATGATAAAAGCCTTATCCAGCCGGGCAGAAATACGATTAGCAAAAATGCTAGAACGAAAATTACTATGAAAAGAGGAAAATATTTGGTAAGCTTCATAATTAAGAACTAATTATAATTTTAGCTGTTGTTAATTTGATATTGAGATATTAAGGTTGGGAAGAAACGATAAGCTTTTTACCTGCTAGTTGATAAACGAAAATAATACTTGCTCCTCAAAAGTACAAGGATGATTCCGATAAAAAACTGAAAGTGATTGGGATGTGATTGATGTGTTTTAGTTATCTCGTGAATAACTTCTCTTTGGGCGTCTAAGATTGAACAAGCTCTCTATTAACCGCCAGAACTTAGTTCCAAAAAAGTCTTTCTTGGAAATTGGCTCAATCAAAATGGATCTAAGTCCTGATAGATTTGCTCCGAGTATGTCGGTAAAAACTATATCCCCAACTACCGCGGTAGTGGAGCGATTAATATTTAACTCCTTAAGCGCAATACGGAAGCCGTGAGGCAAGGGCTTTGGCAGATTGCCACAAATAAGAGGAATATCCAGTAATTGAGACAATTCTTTTAGTCTGCGAGCCACACCGTTACTCAAAAGGACCAACTTAATTCCATTTTTCTTAAGCTCCAGTAACCAATTCTGGACTTCATCGTTTATCCTATACTCACCCCAGGGAGCAAGGGTGTTGTCCACATCAAGGATGAGCGCGGAAATAGAATTCGCCTTAAGAAACTGCGGAGTTATTTCCTCTACCTTGGAAAAATAAAAATCTGGGAAGAATATTGAAAACATACTTACTTCTTAATCAGCTCTCTTTTTACGTAAACATCAAGGATTAGCGCTGCAGATATCGCATCAACAATTTTCATCCACCTCTTTTTCTTTTTATCACCTCTGACACCTCTTGAGAGATAATTTAGAGCTTCCTTTGATGTGAGGCGCTCGTCAACGAAGCGAATCTTTGCGCCAATGCTACCCTCAATAGCCTTGAAGCGTGAAATAACTTCCTTCGCCATTTTACCCTTCTTCCCATCACTTTCAAGCGGAAGACCAACTACAATCACTTCAACTTCCCTCTCCACGACAAGTTTTCTTAGCGTTGCTATAAGCTCTGCATCATCCTTTGGAGTAATTACTCCGAGAGGAACTGCGACATAACTCGGCTTCTCTGCAATCGCAATGCCAATCCACCTGACCCCGAAATCTATACCTAATATTCCCAACTCTCAAATTATATCCGAGACGCTGTTATAATCCACGTTTATGGAAAGGAAAAATATTTTTGGAGAACTATTGAAGTTTGCAGACACTATCCCTAGTGTTCATAGCTCTTGCTTTATAGCAAGCGGAGCAAGGATAATCGGAGAAGTTCAGTTAGAGGAAGGCGTTTCGGTTTGGTTCAATTCCGTCCTGCGAGGAGATATCAGCAGGATAGTCGTCGGTAGGTTCACCAATATTCAGGATTTATGCCTACTGCACGTTGATAGAGGACAGCCCTGCGAAGTTGGGGAATACGTTGTTGTTGGACATATGGCTATTCTTCACGCCTGCTCCGTTGGAAACTCTTGTCTCATCGGGATGGGCGCAAGGATTCTTAGCGGAGCTAAGATTGGCGATGGATGCATCATCGCCGCCCAAGCGGTAGTTTTGGAAGGGAAAGAGATTCCACCTAACACTCTTGTTGCCGGCGTTCCCGCAAAGGTTATTCGCAGTGTTTCTCCTGAGGAGGTCCAAGGTATAAAAGACTGGGCAATACGGTATAACGAGCTTGCCCAACTTTACTTAACTTCTCCCTAGGAAATCCCTTGACCGGCGTGAATTGTTGTTGTAGAGTCAGAGAGCATAAGGGGTTAACTATAAATGGTTAAAAACGAATTATCAACAATTTATCAACCAAATCTTACACTATGTATAGTAAAAGCCCTTGACAGCCAGATTTTCGATGTTTAGAATGGAAAGGTAAACCTGATGAAAGCGAGCCTAAATAGCCCAATGTGGGGATTAGGACACCGTGTAAATTTATTAAGTTATCAATAAGAGTAAACGCTAAGAATTCAAGGAGAAGGCCATGTCTGTCAAAACAGGTTATCTATCCAGCGGGGGGGTAGAGAGAACTGATGCGGTTGAGGTAAAGCTTCCACTCATCAGCAGGCGTTTTACCACATCCATACATCCCTATGAGCTTGTAAAGTGGAAGAAAACATCCGCTGTAATATTTGATGCCAGCGGAAAAGAGGTATTTCGTCAGGATGACGTGGAGTTTCCTGAATTTTACTCTGACTACGCCATAAACATAATAGCGCAGAAGTACTTTAGAGGGCAGTTAGGTTCCCCAATGAGGGAGTACTCGCTTAAGCAGATGATTGACCGCGTTGTGGACACTCTTACAAGGTGGGGAGTTGAAGGAGGTTATCTTGTTGGAGATGAGGTTGAAATTTTTAATCTTGAATTAAAGAACCTTCTACTAAATCAGTACTTCTCATTTAACTCACCGGTATGGTTCAATTTGGGGGTACCTGAACCTTTGCGGTCAAGTTCCACGAATGGGAAGCCCCAGTGTTCCGCCTGTTTCATCCTTGAGGTTGAGGATTCACTTGAATCAATTAGGGAGTGGTGGAACACGGAGTCTCTAATATTTGCTGGTGGGAGCGGTGCAGGAGTGAATGTTTCGCGTCTTCGCGCGCAGGGCGAGCCAATCTCAAAAGGAGGAACGTCTTCCGGACCGCTTTCATTTATGGCGGCGGCAGATTCTATTGCCGGTTCAATCAAGAGCGGTGGAACAACTCGCAGAGCCGCAAAAATGGTAGTAATGAATATTGATCATCCCGACATACTTGATTTCATAAATTGCAAAAGGGATGAGGAGCGCAAGGCTCGTCTATTGGCTGCCGCTGGTTTTGACTTGAGTTTCAATGGCGTGGATTGGAGATCAATACAGTATCAAAACGCAAACAACTCAGTGCGGGTAAGTGATGCCTTTATGCGAGCTGTGGAAACAAACTCGCAGTGGCAGACAATTTATAGGATTAGCGGTGAGCCAGCCGGCAAATACCCTGCGCAGGAACTGTGGCGTGCGATTGTTGAAGCTGCATGGGAATGCGCTGATCCTGGCCTTCAGTTTGATGACACGATTAACAGATGGCATACCTGCCCCAATGATGGCAGAATTGAAGCTAGCAATCCTTGCTCGGAGTATATGTTCTTAAACAATACAGCTTGTAATTTGGCGTCAATCAATCTTCTGAAGTTTAGGCGGGAAGATGGGACATTTGATGTCTCCGCTTACAAGCACGCGATAAGGCTGATATTTCTTGCGCAAGAAATAATTGTTGGAAATGCTGGCTATCCCACGAAGAAGATTGAGGAGATGAGCCATCGTTTTCGCACCATTGGACTGGGTTTCACAAATCTTGGGGCGCTCGTTATGGTGAATGGAACTCCTTACGATTCGGAAGAATGCCGAGCCTATGCTTCTGCTCTTGCTTCCATTCTATGCGGGGAAGCTTATGCAACTTCCGCTAGGATTGCGGAAAGGCTAGGTCCCTTTGAAGGATACGAGAATAACAAGCATGAGATGCTTCAGGTTATGGAGATGCACCGAGACGCTTCCCATAAAATAAACGTGGAGTTAATTACGGATAAAGTGTTGGCGCAGGCTAGCACTGAAGTGTGGGACCGCGTGCTAGAACTTGGAAATGAATTCGGTTTCCGAAACGCACAGGCAACTGTTATTGCTCCAACGGGAACTATTAGTTTTATGATGGACGCAACAACGACTGGAATTGAACCTGAGCTTGCGCTGGTTAAGTGGAAGCAGCTTGTTGGCGGGGGAACTATACAGCTATTGAATGAGCTTGTGCCTAAGGCTTTGAAGACACTTGGTTACTCTGCCTCTGAGATAGAGGAAATTGAGGACTATGTAAAGGAGAATGGCACAATTGAAGGCGCACCATATCTAAAGGATGAACATTTACCGATATTTGATTGCTCCTTCGTGTCCCCCAATGGCACAAGAGCCATATCGCCAATGGGACATGTGAAGATGATGGCGGTGGTTCAACCGTTCATCTCTGGGGCTATAAGCAAGACGGTCAACCTGCCACGAAACGCCACTTACCAAGATGTCTCTGAGATTTACATGGAGGCATGGAGGCTTGGCTTGAAGGCAATTGCCATTTACCGGGACGGATGCAAGCAGGTTCAACCTCTCACCACTTCACTTGAGGAGAGGACAAATTGGAAGATTGAAGTCCTTGAAAGCTTCGGCTTGCGAGGATTGAAGAAGAGATTGCCACAAACGCTAGTTTCCACGAGACACAAGGCTTCGGTGGGCGACGTGGAATTTTATATTCACACCGCGGTTTATCCTGATACCAATAAACTGGCGGAGCTTTTTGTTGATATCGCCAAGGACGGATCTACGGTCGCAGGTCTGTTAAATGCATTTTGTATTCAGTTCTCAGACGCCCTTCAAAGGGGCACTCCGCTAAAGGACTTAGTGAGAAAGCTCATCGGGACTAGATTTGATCCATCCGGTTACGTCGGCGAAAAGGATATTCAATTTGCCAGTTCCATACTTGACTATCTGGGGAGGTACTTAGGACTTAAGTACCTGCCCCCTGAAGAGCGCAAGGAACTAGGTCTTTTCAATGGTTCCCACTCTGAAGCAAAAACGATGCACTTATGGTCTAATACTCAAGATAACGCTCTTACCCAGCTTCACGCACCAGCTTGTGTCAAGTGTGGAAATCTCATGCATCGGACGGGAAGTTGTTGGACTTGCCCAAATTGTGGGACTAACTTGGGTGGATGTAACTAGTTCAAAGATTGAATAATTTCTAGCGGTTAAGCAAAAAATTACCACCTTCAGCAAAGTCATTCACCCAACTTCCGTAAAGCCATTCACCCCTGAATTATCGCTTATCCCTTGGACTGAGTTAGAATATTATGATAGAAAGATGGAAATAAAACGGGATAAAGCATCAAAGAAGCTGGCGCATCTAAGCCTTGAGCCTGAATTAACTGAAAGCGCTCGGAAAGTTTTACGGAAGAGATATTTGCTTAAGGATGAACGGGCAAATGTTATAGAGACCGAGAAAGAAATGTTTCAGCGTGTGGCGAGGAACATTGCCTTGCCCGATTTGAAATACAATCCGCAAATTGATATCAGAGAGACGGAAAGGGAATTCTACGAGTTGATGGTAAGGCTTGAGTTTCTGCCTAATTCACCGACACTGATGAACGCGGGTAGGGAAAAGGGGCAGTTGTCCGCTTGCTTCGTTCTGCCTGTGGAAGATAATTTGGCGGACATATTTGAATCGGTGAAGAATGCGGCACTGATACATCAGACAGGTGGCGGGACTGGATTTTCCTTTAGCAGGGTAAGGCCTAAGAATGATGTTGTCCGCTCCACGGGAGGAATTGCGAGTGGACCAGTGTCATTTATTAAAGTATTCAATCAGGCAACGGAAGTCATCAAACAGGGTGGAACTAGACGTGGCGCAAATATGGCGATATTGGACGTCAGGCATCCTGATATCTTGGAATTCATTACCTGCAAAAGGGATAACGAGGAAATTACAAACTTTAATATATCCGTAGCGGTAGATGAAGATTTTATGCGCGCGGTGGAGGAAGATACTAGCTATGAGCTTGTAAATCCCAATACTAAGAATGTTGTGAAAAAGCTTTCCGCAAGGAAGGTTTTTGAATACATTGTAAATCACGCTTGGCTAAATGGAGAGCCTGGAATTGTCTTTCTAGATAGGGTGAACAAGGATAATCCTACTCCTAGCCTTGGAAGAATTGAGGCGACAAATCCATGCGGCGAACAGCCGCTGTTGCCATATGAGGCGTGCAATCTTGGCTCAATTAACTTAAGCAAATGTGTTACGGAGAATCGCGAAGTTGACTGGGATAAGCTGAGGCGGATTGTGAGAACTTCCGTTCACTTCTTGGACAATGTAATTGACGCAAGCCACTTCCCCCTTCCACAAATTGAGGAGATAACAAAGGGCAACAGAAAGATTGGCTTGGGAGTGATGGGCTGGGCGGATATGCTCTTTTTGCTAGAGATACCCTATGACAGTGAAGAGGGGTGTGCGCTTGCATCAAGGTTAATGAAGTTCATCCGAGAGGAAGCAGACCAAATGAGTCTAGAGCTTGGTGAAGCAAGAGGAACTTTCCCCAATTGGGAGAAAAGTATCTGGGCTGGCACTCATCTGAAATTTAGAAACGCTACGCGCTTGACAATTGCACCCACAGGAACATTGTCAATTATTGCTGGGTGTAGTTCGGGAATTGAACCACTATTTGCCCCCGTGTTCGTTAAAAGGGTTATGGAAGGAACTGAGCTTGTTGAGGCGAACTCCACCCTTCTGAGGATTGCCAAGTCGGAGGGCTGGTATAGCGAGGAGCTGATGCGCGAAATTGCCAGGGCTGGAACCTTGAGAGGCTACAAAGAAGTACCGGAGAAATGGAGGAGGATTTTCGTTACTAGCAGGGATATAAGCCCAAAGTGGCATATAAGAATGCAGTCCGCCTTCCAGGAGCACGTGGATAACGCAGTGAGCAAGACGGCGAACTTTCCCGAAGACGCAAAGGCTGAAGATGTGAAGGAAGTTTTCCTTTACGCTTACCAGCTTGGATGCAAAGGGGTAACGGTTTACCGATACGGAAGCAGGGAGGAGCAGGTTTTGAGTCTAACTACGCATAAGCGGGAAGAAGTGGCGAAGAAGGAACAGCTTTCTTTAATCCAGCCAGTACTACCTGGAATGCAGATAAAGCCACGACCACGACCTCCTCTTGTTAGAGGCGCTACGACGTTTATTCAAACTGGTTGCGGTAAGATGTACGTCACCATCAACGAGGATGAGGATGGAAATCCCTTTGAAATTTTTGCGCAAATTGGAAAAGCTGGTGGATGCGCTGGTGCATACTCCGAAGCGTTGGCAAGATTGATAAGCCTATGCCTGAGAAGTGGCATTGCAATTGATAGCATCCTTAAACATTTGCGGGGGATTTCATGCCCATTTCCACAACTGCTTCCAGGAGGTGAAAGGGTTTACTCATGCCCCGATGCCATCGCTAAAGCGGTTGATAAGTATCTTGAAAATAAGGGGATGCGAATCGAGAAGTATCCATATCTAAAGAAACAGGGAAAGAAGGAGATTGAAACGCTTGAGTTAAGTCCAAAAAGCTTCGGAATGCCTGAAGAGGATGAAGGTGAGGAGGTGGAGGAAACTACTTCGCTAAGGATAAATGAAAACTCACTGAGATTTGAAACATTCACCGATTTATTTAGAAGCTTGGTTGATATCTGTCCCGACTGTGGCGGAAGTCTTCTTCACGATTCGGGGTGCCTTTATTGCAGGATATGCGGTTACAGCAAGTGCTAGAGATGCTTTACAGCTATCCCAATGAAAGATAAAGCGGTTTGACGGGCGCGAAACTATAGGCTTTCAATTCAGGCGAGATACACAAAAAGAAACTAAGGTTCCAATCCTAGTGAGGCGGTATCAGGGTCAATCGTGGCAATTTCTCTAGCGCAATCGGGGCATAGGGCGATGAGAGTCCCATCCGCACTAATGATGGGTGTTGCAACAGGCGCGCCACAATTTTCGCATGTGTCACCAACTTCCTCATTCTCCGAGGAAGCAGATGCGACCATTGATTGAAGAATCCGCCTTCGCCACTTTTCCCACATCTGATAGATTTCGCGCCTCTTCTGCCGAGTTTTTTCCGCTTCCCACGCGGATTTGGCTAGCTCTCTGCCAGTTTCTAAGTGCTCATCGCAGAAGTAAAGAACGATGGAAGTTGGCATCAGACTTCCCGCAGTGGGTTTGCTCCCACAGATAAAACATTTCTCCTCCGGAAGAAGGAAGTATGGAACTTTCTCCTGCTTCGTTGGGACTTCCGCCTTGACGCTTGGCAAAATCGTGAGCTTCTCATCCCTCTGCTTAAGCTCTTCCAGTGGAGCTTGGTCGGACTCTTCCACTTCAGGCTCTTCTTCACGGGAGTCTTCACTCTGCAATTTCTTCAGAAATTCACGCAGAGCCTGTTCAATCTGCTCACGCCTAATTTCATCAATTGAGCCAGCCATTTTAGCCCGCTATTATGGTAACAGCAAAAATTGATTAGTGCAAAGGAGAATGGCGATATAATTCCAGCGTGCTCCTTGGGATTACTCTTATCTTGGTAATTGCGCTAATAGTATTAGTTTTATTTCTCTTCAAGCCCCCTACCGCTCTTGTCTTGCCCATTGGCGCTATTCTAATTGCAGTTATCGCACTTCTTGGTAGCATAATTGATGGTAATGTCCATTACGCGCTCTCCACCATTCTAAGCAAGGTCATCGGCGGAGGGATGGGAAGGCTCTTTGTGCCAATCATCGCGGTGTTTCTCGGAGCGGTTATTGCTCAGCAGGTTACAGACGCGGGTATCACTTCAAAAATTCTCGCCTATGGAGCGGAATTCGCGGGGGAATCCGTCTTCTTCTTGACTGTGACACTATTCGTCATTACCGCGCTTTTATTTACTAACATCGGCGGTCTTGGCGCGGTTATTATGGTCGCAAGCACAATTGTGCCTCTGATGCTCGCAATCGGCTTGGACAGGTTGACCGCAGGCGGGGTTTTCCTTCTTGGACTTTCCCTCGGCGGAATCCTCAATCCCGTTAACTGGCAATTCTACATTAGCATTCTCGAGCTTGAAGTTTCAGAAATTATTCCTTTCGCACTCGCCTTGTCAGGAGCTTTCTTTGCGGTATCAATACTATTCATCCTCTTGAGAATAATAAGAACCGTAGGCTTAAAGCAGGCTGAGCTATTTTGGCTATTGGGAATTTCCGCGGTGGCGCTTCTTTTGGGATGGCTATCTTTCACATCTTCAAGCTTTACTCTGGCTCTTAAGACGCTCCTATTTTATACGCTTGTTAGTGGACTTACGCTTCTTCTACTTGGGTTAGCGATTAGATTGATATCCCGCGGAAAAGTGCTTCCCGGAAGGGTTAATGTCATCTCGGTTTTTGCGCTACTTTTTCCAGTGTTGCTCATTCTTACTGTCAATCTGGGAAACTATTTAGTAGCTGGAGCGGGCAGAGAAGCTTTCTCTTTGGACATAATCTCCGCGCTATTTCTTGGAGTAATATTTGCGCACCTGAGCACGCTAAAGTTCGCCGGTGGCGAGACAAACAGGCTTATGAAGGCGCTTTACGACGGCTTCAAAATGGCAGTGCCCGCTATTCTTCTCCTTTTTGGAATTGGGATGCTACTGGAGGCTACCACACTTTCGGAAGTTAGTAGCGCAATGCATCCGCTGATTCAGTCTCTTGTTCCGCGAAACTCTTTCGCTTACGTTGCCATCTTCAGCATTCTTTCACCCCTTGCGCTTTATCGTGGGCCCTTAAATCTCTATGGGATGGGAAGTGGAATTATGGGGCTTATACTTAAAACAGGCGCTCTGTCTCCACAGCTTCTTATGGGCGCTTTTTTCTCAGTTGGTATGATGCAGGGCGTTTGCGACCCAACTAACACGCATAACGCATGGCTCGCGGGATTCCTCGGCGTTCGTGTGACTGACTTGACAAGGGTGACGATTCTATTCGTTTTTGTGATTGTTCTTCTCGGACTTGTGATTGCTCAGGCAGTTTTTTAACGGAGGGGAGACATAAACGGGCAAATTGATCCGCGCGGGGAATAGAGAAAAAAGCGCAAGTTATGAGAGAAGATTTTAGAAGGAACGCCAGGGAGAGATGGTGGGGGAACGACACGCCAGGAGACGGGCGTGATATAAGAAAATTATCAGAGGTTAAGGATTAGCCCAAAGCCGCAAGCGCCCCTGATGGAGTGTGAATTATTGACACATCATACTCAGTTTTTGGTATATTTATATTTAATATAGCCAGAGGCTAATAAATTAGCCTTAAGCTCATAATTGCGGAAGTAGTTCAGTGGTAGAACACCACCTTGCCAAGGTGGGAGTCGCGGGTTCGAATCCCGTCTTCCGCTTTTTTCATGTTTTCAATTCCTATCTATTATCCTGGTAGAATAACGCTCATCATGCGAAAGAAGATTCTTCCTAGTGATGATGAAATCCTTGAGCGAACAGGGAAATCAATTGCGGAGTGGTTCAGCCTTATAGAGGAAGCTGGTTTCCTTGACAAGAAACATGGCGAGATTGTTGAATGGCTACTGGATGAACAAAAACTTCCACTCTTTTACGCTAATGCCATCGGACATAAACTTGAAGAGAAGCGTCAAAGTTAGAAAAGCTGAAGAATTTGCGAAGAAGCTTTATTTTACAAGCTCAATTTGGGCTATTCTTAATTGACACTCAAGGGATTTGGAGAAACTAACGGGGTAAGGCTTAGCTTTAGAAAGTATCAGAAGCCTCTTGGGAAGTTTACTCATACTACTTCTGACCCTATCTCTAATTTTTTCTAAGGGCTCCTTAGCTCTTATTCTTTTTCCACGCTTAAACACTTGCACCATTTGCGGGAATGGATGACCGGGCAGTTTTTCATTCTCAATTCCAATGACATCTCGCACAAATTTTCCGTTTCTTATATATCTAAAAGTCTGTTTTCTTCCTGGATAAAGTATCTTATCCGTGCTCAACTTTACTCTCCCAGAGACTTTGCCTTTTTTAATCACCTCAACAAGCTTGTAAACGCCATTAACCACCGGCTCGTCCACCGAAACGGTCATTCTAGTTCCCACGCCAAAAGCATCCGCTGGAGATTTGGCACGCAGTATCTCATCAATTCGGTATTCATCTAAATCGCCGGAGAGAAAAATCGTAACGTGCTTTAACCCCGCATCATTCAGAATCTTCCTAACCTCTTTTGCTTGTTTGATCAAGTCACCTGAATCAATTCTTACGGATTTAAGGGATTCGCCGAGTTTTACCGCATTCTTTGCGCCCTGTATCGTGTCGTACGTATCTATCAGCATTACACCAGCAGTGGGAAGAGCGGAAATATTAGCTTGAAACGCTTCCAATTCGTTGTCAAAGGCTTGCACCCAGGAATGAGCGACAGTGCCGTAAACAGGAATTTTGAACTCCTTGCCCGCTTCCAAGTTGGATGTGCCGACGCAACCTGCGATGTAACATGCCCTTGCGCCGAGCATCGCGGCTTGTGTGCCATGAGCCCGCCGAGAACCAAACTCAACCACAGGTTTTCCACGTGCAACACTAACTACCCGCGCTGATTTGCTCGCAATGGCGGTAGAATGATTCACTGTCGCAAGAAGAGCGGTTTCAAGAAGTTGCGCTTCAATAATTGGAGCAGTGACCCTTATTATCGGTTCGCCGGGAAAAACGACTGTTCCCTCCGGGAGCGCCCATACATCCCCGCTAAACTTTAGCTTCCTAAGAAATGTATAAAATTCATCTGGCAGAGGCTTGAAAACTGGTAGGCTTCTAAGGAATTCAACCTCATCATCCTGAAGGCGAAAGTTTTCAATAAATTCAAACGCCACTTCCTGACCACAGGAGATGAGATAATTTCTATTTTCGGGCATTCTACGGACGAAGAGCTCAAAGGTCGCCCACACGTCAGTCATCCCGTGAACGAAGTAACCTCCTGCCATTAGATATTCGTAAAGGTCAGTAGCTAGCGCACTAATTGAAACCATTCCTTTCGCCTCTCATCATTCCGAATTATAACTTAACGAGGGAATCAAGCTATAAACATTTAAGTTTTTTCCCAAGCAATAGATATAGACTAGAGTTAGCAAGGCTTACGGACTGGTAAAATGTTACTTGTGGTTAAACTCACGCTGTCAAGAGTGCATCCTATTGTCCTTCATTCATATCTGCAAGCTCTTTGGCGATACGACCCTGACGCGTTAAAGAATGTATGCGATGAACTTAGAGTAAACCCTTCATCAATCTCCGCATTGGCAAAATCTGATAAAGCACTATCAGATTACCCCGTTAGATCGTTAATTTCAATTATTTTTTTGCATCCGAAGTTTGACGATATTTCACGACTGGCTGGCGATTTAGCAACTAGCGAATGTGGAGCCGATAAAAAGGGGGGAAACACTATTGAGATTCTTTCAGTTGCACTTTCCTCTTTGGTCAAGCTTTTACCATCCATCAAGTATGAGTTCGTGCGACTTCCCTCTCTTGGCTTACGAATTAAAGATTCTCCCTTTGTTATCAGCGAAAGCGCATCTCCGACCTGTGGTTTCATTTCAGGCTTTCTATCATCAATACTGGTGATGGCTAATGCTAGACAAAAGTGTGTATATGAAACAATGTGCGTAAGCACCAACTTTGAGGCAAAGGAATGTCTTTTTGAAATAAGTAAGTCGCCAATAAGTTACTCAAAAGTAAAATGAGAAGAGAATTAAAATATTGTGGACTTTTATTTCTTCGCTTTCTTGCCTTCCTCCTTTCAATCTTTATATGGCAGGCTAGCGGTTGCGATATCGCCTCTGGTTCAAGAAGCCCGATAATATCTGGCACAGTCAAACTAAGTTCAACAGAGGAACCATTAGAAGGAATACCTGTTGGAATTGTACCGTGGGAAGTGGGAAGGCGCTCCCTCGCCACAGAATTGATTAAACCCTACAAGGTAACACGCACGGATAAGAATGGAAGTTTCAGCTTCTACCTCACTGGCAATTTAAGAAAGTCGCCATCGTTTCTTGTATTTACCTATGATGAAGTTTATGAGAACCAAGCCTATGATGGCATAACTTTCTCCGGCGTTTACCCAACTAGAAAAGAAATAGATGGCAAGGCAAAACCTTACTATCCCAATGAAACTGAGAAGGTAAATTTTTCACTTCAACCTGCGGTTAAGGTTGTTGATCCAGTACTTATACCAATGCGAGATGGGGCAAAACTTAGCGCGGTAATGTATATGCCGAAGCGGGATGGGAAATATCCGGTTATTTTACTGCGCACTCCGTATGGCAGGCACAGCAACCGTGAATACGCAAGCATTGCGCGTGAGGGCTATGTTATAGTGTCTCAGGATGTTCGGGGTCGGGGTGAGTCGGAAGGCGAAAATCTTGCTTTTGTCAATGATGCGTGGGGAGAGATTCAGGATGGCTACGACACAGTTGAATGGCTTTCCAATCAACCATTCTCTAACGGAAATGTGGCAACTGCGGGAGGGTCAGCGCTCGGGATACTGCAGGAGTTAATGGCAGGCGCACATCCTCCTCACTTGAAGGCGCAGGTTATTGCGGTGGCTGTCCCTAGCCTGTATCATTACGCGGTTTACCCTCAGGGCGTTTACCGTAAAGAACAGGTTGACGGTTGGTTAGAAAAGCATAAGTTTGACCCTAAAAACTTATCGCTTATGAGGCAACATCCGTTTTACGATGAGTTTTGGGCAAACTTAAACTTGGAAACGAGAATAGAGGAGGTGGATGAGCCGAGCTTACTAATCGGCGGATGGTACGATACTTTTTTGGAGGGAACAATTGCGTCCTATAAACTCCGCACAAAGCTCGCAAAAAGGTCTGCCAGCGAGAATACCTATCTCATTATTGGTCCATGGACGCACGGAAATATCTTCAGTCAATTTGTCGGGGAGTTGAAATTTCCAGCTGAAGCTGGCAGGACTTTCTTTGGCGAGATTCTTTCGTTTTTGAACTATTACCTCAAGGGTATTGAAAGCGTCTTTCCAAACAAAGCGCCGAAAGTTCAGTATTACGTAATGGGGGATCTAAGTGATCCAGGACAGCCTGGGAATTTTTGGATGAGCGCAAGCGATTTTCCACCTGAGGTAGAAATTGCCCGCCTTTTCCTTACAGGAGAAGGAAAACTTTCTCCACGCGAGCCAAATGAGGAGAGATCATACTCCAAAGTATCCTTTAATCCTGAAGAACCTGTTCCGACGGTGGGCGGGAGGAACTTGAATATTCCCGCAGGACCAGCAGATCAGCGACAGGTTGAGAAGAGAAGCGACGTTATACTTTGGACGAGCGATCTTTTGAAGGAGCCGTTACCCATCGTGGGCTTGGTCAGAGCTAGCATAAATCTCGCCACTGAAGGGAAGGATGCTGATATTAACGTCAGATTGACTGATGTCTATCCGGATGGAACTTCATTTCTTATCCTTGATGAAAGTGCAAGATTATCGATGCCACCACCATACTCCAAGCCGAGAAAAATTGAGCCTGGAACTTTCTATCTGATTGATGTTAACCTTGGGCATATCGCTTACATCGTTAACAGGGAACATAGGCTGAGAATCGTGATTTCTGCAAGCAATTATCCTCGCTTTGAAGTTAACAAGTCTGCAAGCGAGAGCGGTGGTCTTTTAAATATTTTTCTCTCGGTGGGAAAAGATAAACCATCATACATTGACCTGCCAATCTACGAGCGTGTTCTTGAGAAATTTGAAGAGCTTAGAGGAAAGAAAGATGAATGAAGAAGTAGAAAAAATCCTATTCGGGTGCGATAAAACGAAATTCATAGTGGGCATTGACTATGATGAAAGGACAAGCGAGGCAAACACTTTTATTAAGTCAGAAAATAAATTGATAGCACAGAAGGAGAAGTTTTTTCCATTCCTTTTGGTAAATTCGGAGAAGTCTATTGAGCTTGCGGGCGTTCCAAAAGGAACTTTCCATCTTGAGGGCTTGCATGGCGATGATACATTTAAGCTACTCCTTCGCTTTGAGAATGTGAAGCATTACGAGGAGGCTTTATCAAAGCTATCCGCCTACTACCGCAAGGAGAAGGATAACTTAACTGAAGAGCCATACCTGAATGTTGGCGACATAGCTCATCAGTATATGCTCCTTTCAGGAAAGACGCACTATCTTGGAATGGAGTGGGATGATATCAGCGAGCTTGACGTTGCAATTCGCTTGAATGTAAGTAGTGAGTTGGCAAATCCTATGAACCTGGAGCAGGCGATTATTGTTTTCGGAATGAGGCTAGGAAACAAAGAAATAATTCTTGATCTGGATAATTTTAGCGAGCCTGAGATGATACGAGAGTTCGTGAAGATTGTGGAGGAGTATGACCCGGATGTTATCTGCGGGCATAATTTATTCAAGTTCACGCTAAATTTCATAGCGGAGCGCGCTAAGCGATACAAGATTCCCCTTAAGCTTGGTCGCGGTGGTAGGGTCGCAGTAAGCGAGCGTTATCGTATGCCACTTGCGGAACGCAGACTTGAGTTTCCACGCATTCGTGCCTTCGGAAGAAGTCTCATTGATTCATGGATACTTGTGCAAACTTACGATATCTTCAAGCGGGAAATGGACAACTACGAACTTGCCTACTGCGCTGAGTATTTGGGAATTAGGAATAGTATGCGCACTCCATTCACAGGTTCACTTATAGGAGACTCTTATACACAGCACCTGCCTAAACTCAAGGAGGATGTGGCTAAAGACTTGATAGACACAGCTCAAGTAGTGCGAACTTTAATTCCTACATTTTTCTACTTCTGCCAGATGCTTCCCTACACATTGGAAGAAACGGTCATCCGCGGAAACGCCACAAAGATAAACAGCTTGTTTCTAAGGGAGTATTTGCGAAGGGGTGAATCTATTCCAGCTCCGATGGAGGCTCGCTGGTTCCCCGGCGGATTTACCGAGATTAGGAAAACAGGCGTGATTCGGCCAGTAATTAGCGCAGACGTTGCTAGCCTTTATCCGTCTTTGATACTAACGCACAAACTATTCCCAAAAGCGGATAGGCTTGGTCTATTTGAGAAAATCTTGAAGGAGTTGTTAGCCTTTCGCCTTGAAATTAAGGCTAAACTGAAGAAAATAAAATCTGAAGATAGCGAGTTTTATCGCCTTGAGGCGCGCCAGGGAACATTTAAGATAATCATCAATAGCTTCTACGGGTATCTTGGAACCGATAGGATGAACTTTGCGGACATTGATTCAGCGGAAAGAGTTACCGCCTTGGGACAGGAAGCCGTGAAGGGCATGGCTAAAATAATTGAGAATCTAGGCGCTGAAATCGTTGAGATTGACACGGATGGCATTTACCTGCGTCCGCCTGAGAAATTCATCGAAACTAACAATTACGAAGAGTTTATTGAGCTTATCAATATGGAAATGCCAGAAGGTATCACAGTTGAGCTTGGCGGCGTTTATCCCGCGATGCTTTCGTACAAAGTCAAAAATTACGCTCTTCTTGCGGAAGATTCTCGCGTGATAATAAAGGGCAGTGGATTAAAGTCCCGCGGGCTTGAGCCTTACTTGAGAATGTTTATTGAATCCGCAGTTAGGCTCGTTCTTTTTGGTAAAGGGGGTGAGATTGATCAGCTTTATGAAGATTTCCGCAAACGACTGCGCGAAGGCGTTTTTTCGGTTTTTGAGCTTGCGAAGACCGAAACGCTTGTTGACAGTATTGAGACCTATGAGCGGAAAATCAAGACAACACGTAGAAATAGACAGGCTCAATATGAGGTCGCAAAACGAGCTTGTGTGCCAATGAAGCCGGGCGATTTTGTTACTTACTACATCACCGGAGATAGCCCGAAGGTCAAAGCCTATGAGGTCGCTAGGCATATAAACGAATTTAACCCCGAGATGCCTGATATCAACATAGCCTTCTATGAAAAACGGCTTGCGGAGACGTATAAGCGGGTAAAAGAGTTTGTGAGCTGAGAGATGGGGGAAATGGGCGGTTTCGCGAAAGTCTGAGAGATGGAGCAAACGACGTAAGCAAGCTCGCCGACCTAAAAGGGCGGGCATACGATAGTTTTTATGTGAGCAGGGAATCGTTGTTAAAGAGTTATTCTTGGCTTGATGGCGATAATCGTTACATTGTCACTACCGCCCGCCTCTAACGCGGTGGAAAAATATGCGCTCGCAAGTTCTTGTGCGGTTTCGCAGGTTTGCGTAATTTCTGCGAGCACACTTGGATGCACCAAGTCCGTAAGCCCATCGCTTGCTATAAGGAGAAATGAGTCAAGGGGTATTCGCAACTCAAACACGTCAGGTTTTATGTCATTTCCCGTTCCAATTGCCTGGCTAACGATGTTTTTCTGCGGATGGTGGAATGCTTCCTCATCGCTTATTTTGCCCAAGTCCACCAGCTCTTGAACGAGACTATGGTCTTTGGTAAGCGGAGCGTATCCGCCAAAGCCTACCTTGAACGTTCTTGAATCACCGACATTAAAGACAAAAGCGTCGATATCAAAAAGTGGTACTCCCGCTTCCATATCTCCGTCATAGCAAAGGAAGATGCCAGTAAGGGTGGTGCCCATATCGTAAAGTTCCGGGACTTTCTGGGAAATGGTGGTAACCTCTTCGTTTACAAATCTTATGTGCTGAGCCATTACTTCCGTTAACTTTCGCATCCTACCATCTTCTAATCCACTCGATAGAACCCAGAATGGAGAGTAGCACCTCAAAACCTCAAGAGAAAGCGCCGATGCCACTTCTCCGGCGTTGTGACCACCCATTCCATCCGCAACTGCTAATAACGAGAATGACTTTCCCGCGCCAAGAATGGAACTTGTTTCAACTAGAAGGGAATCTTCATTATTCTTTCTAACCTTCCCAACATGCGTAAGTTTCGCTATTTCAAAGGTACAACGGAGATTGGAGAGAAGCTCACCGGCTTTCTCGGGATTTTCGTAACAGTCCTCAAAAACTTCTTCGCATACTTGATAATTATCTCCAAAAGCTTTCGCTTCGGAAATTCTTCGTTCAACCTCTTTTGCAAAAAACTCGGAAATTATTCGGACCAACTCATAACTCTTCGCCTGAACCTCCACTAGATTCTCCAGTGAGTAAAATCTAAGCGCACTTTTCTTGTGACCTTTGATGCCAGTTGGATTAACATCCTTTAAGAAGAGTTTATTTATGTCTAGACTTTCAAAGCCCAAGCTTGCTTGAGCGAAAAGCTTTTCCTCAAGTTCAACTGTGAACTTTAAGATTGCCAGCATATCCGCAAGAGAAATTTCCTGAAGAGCGTTAATGAGCTTAGAATCAAAGTCTTCCGCGATGAAGCCTATTTCATCAAGCAGAAGCTCTTCTACGCCTGGAAGCAGATTGAGAGCATAATTTAGCCTTTTCTCAAGCTCGTTTTGCTTCAAGGTCAAAGCCTTACCTGCAAGCCATTTGACAAAACTTCTTTCACCTAGTCTAAATCTTGAGAGTCTCCCGCAATCCTCATCATAAATTATCTCCTCAGCTTGATGCGCTTCGTGGACTTCAACTTTAAGGAAGGGATCAGTCTTATCAATATCCTTTTTTCTTTTCATCCTGTTAGCCTAGAACCAGTTACTTTTATAGAAAAAGTAAAGCAATAAACTAACCACTCCAATCATCACGCCATCTAAAATCCAAATGAGTGCATTTCCAAGAGTAGCCACACCGTGAAGATTGGGGAGATTCATCCCGTAAAATCCTGTAATAAAAGTGATGGGGAGGAAAATCGCCATAACAATGGTAAGGACGCGCATAATTTCTTGAGAGCGCACGTTAACTATGTGGTCGTGGATCTGCAGGTTTTGGTTTAGAATTTCCCTCTCCTGCTCATTGATGTGAAGAGCTTGTTCAAGGTGATTTATGAGAGTTCCGATGTATACCACAATTTCCTCACGTTCGCTTTCGGGTATTGGCAATGGTTCTTTGGGCTTTTCATAAAAATCTGAAAGCTCCGCTAGGATTTTCAGTTCCTCTGAAAAGGATTTTCTCATTAGGAGAATGTTATGCCTGAGCGCAATTACCTCTTCCATCGTGGAAAGTCCATAGCTACGCCTCAGCTTGACTCTAATGATTGGAAGTTTCAACTCTCGCTGGATAAGGAACTTGAACTCTATTTCATCTGCCCTCTTCTGAATGAGCACAAGCATCCTTAGGTAATCGTCAATTACCACATCCAGAATGTGGTAGAAAAAGATAATCGCCTTATCGTTAAAGTGGTAAAGGTCTTCGGGGATGTTGGTTTTGAATTGCGAAAGATAAGTTGGGATTGGGCTTCTATGCAAAGTCAAGACAAAGTTTTCACCCAAGTAGATGTTAAGTTCGCTCGCCTTGAAGTAAGCCTTTCTTGCCTCCCTGAAATAATGAATGATGAAGAACTTGTAGCCTCTCTCCTCTTCAACCTTGGGCTGATAAATGTCGGGGGTCACGCACTCTTCCACCGTTAGGGGGTGAAAGTCAAGCTTGTCTTTTAGAAGTTCCACTACCTGATTTACCGGCGCCCGATATAGATCAAAATCAAGCCATACAAATTCAGGTGAGCGGATTAGCTCTACCACTTCGTCAAAGGATTCAGGATTAACCTCTACGCACTCATTTCCAACAACTTTTAGACCACTTACAGGTATTTGCACACTGAAGATTGTAAAGTAAAATCATTACTTTAGGCAATTCTTGCGCACTTAATTTTGCTTTTCAAGGAGAACGAAGTTATGGCAATATATGAGATAGATGGACACAAGCCACAAATAGGCGAAGGGACATATATTCACGAGCTTGCCTGCGTTATTGGCAATGTGGTAATCGGCAAGGGCTGTTTTATTGGACCTGGCGCGGTAATCAGGGGAGATTACGGAAGGATAATAATCGGAGATGGGACAAGCGTGGAAGACAACGTCATAATTCACGCTCGTCCTGGCGAGATTACCACCCTTGGTGAGCATATCACTTTAGGTCATGGCTGTATCCTTCACAACTGCACCGTGGAGAGTTACGCGGTTATAGGCATGGGCGCAATAGTTTCAGATTGGGCGGTGGTACGGAAATGGGCAGTGGTTGCGGAGGGCGCGGTGGTTAAGAACGGTTTTGAAGTTCCTGAGGAGTGTATCGCGGTTGGTGTGCCGGCGAAGATACTTGAAACGAAAATATCCCAGGCTTACAAGGATGAATGGCTTCACTTTAAGCGCATTTACGTCCGTTTGGCTGGAAGGACTTACCCCGAGTCACTAAAACCTGTATCTCTACCGCTACCGATTGAATAAGCTGGAATTAAGAAAGAGCGAAATATCCGCCAATTTTCAGAAATTTACTCTTGATAGATTGACAACTTCGCAAGTTACTGCGCTAATCTTGAATTTAGAGAATCACTTCTTGGTATAATTCTGTTTGCCAGGGAGAATTACACATACCTTGGGTATGAGGCATCCAGCTATTATTTAGTTTAATTGAGTATGAACAGGAGGGAGGAAAGCTGGCGGATATAGAATACCGTCCGATGGGGGAAGATTTTATCTTACCTGCATGTCCGGGTATACTTTTATCCGGACCGATTGATGTTGGCGATCCGAATTTACTCAAGATTGCGGAGGAGTTTGAATCCGAGTGTGGAGCCGAAAACGCTGATTTTTTCAGCTCCCGTGTAAAGGGCAATGAAACCTGCGCCATCCTCGCTTGGTCACGCTATTTGATAGTTGGAGCGGTAACCTTCTTTCCACAGATCGGCTTGCCACCCTTAATCGGCAAGGTCTATGGCACTGATGAGTATCCCGAAAGTTGGTGGCGTGGCTTGGCATCCGATAGCACTACCTTAGTCGTGGGTTGCGTTACTGTTGCTAAGGGATATCGCGGTTTGGGTATAGCCAAAGGTCTTTGTAAAGAGATGATTTCCTGGGCGAGGAAGGGAAACTGGCGAAGATTACTCGTGACAGGGGTAAATACGGAGCTTGTAGGCTATAATTACCGTCTGGCGCTTCCATTTTGGGAAGATTTGGGGTTCAAAATAGTAAGGGCGAACAATAGGTCTCAGCTTCAGCCCGCCTGGGCAACTAAGATGAAAACTGAAATTCTAAAAAAACATGAAATGGGAGAGTACCTCATTGAAGGAATAGACTTTAGCATTCTGCTTAAGAGCATGGGCTGGGATGGTATCCTTGCAAGTTATGACCTGGAGCTGAAAATTGCATAACCACATTTCCATCCATGAAAAAACGAAACATTACAGCTTTATTCCGCCTGTGACACAACTGCGTGGAATACGCAACTGGCAAACCACTATGGCTCTTGGATTCTTGGTATGGCTCGCGCTTTTCATCGTTGAAAGGGTTGGCAAAATCCCAGAGCATCCGCCTATTTCCATTGAGTGGCTCCTTGTTGCGGTTAATATGCTCATCGGAGTTCTTTTAGTTCACGGCACTTGCGAATCTCTCATCGCAGGCTCTCAAGGTCTTGCAAGCATCTACCGATGGGATACTTTTATCGCTGGAACTATTACTGAAATTCTTACCCTGCTCCCTGAGCTTGCAATTATATTTTTTCTCGTTAAGGTTAATCCATACTTGACTTTCCTCGTGACTGCGGCGGCTATCTACAACAACGCTTTAGCGTTCAGCGTATATTCATTCTTTCTGCCAAAGGATTTGCGGGGAAGGTATCTAATGCCAGAACCGATTACGAAAGCTGGAACTGAAGTACTAATAGCGGGAAGCGGTATGGCGCTGGTAATTGGATTTGTTATGATTGTTTTTGGTCATAACGGTAAAGGCGCAGTCCTTCGGGAGATTGACCTTATCTTTATCGGAGCAGCGCTTTTAGTTGTTTTTGCATCTTACCTTCATACCCTTATGCGCTATTATTCAAAGGCTAAGGAAGAATACCCCACAGAGAAAGAAAGTGTAACCTTTTCTATGAGTCTGCCAAAGGCGATTACACTTTTGTTTTTTGGTGTCCTTGGTGCATGGGTTGGCGGAGAGGCGGTGAGTAAAGTTGGTGATACCCTTGTGAACGTTTTGAATATACCGTTAATCCCTACCGCAATTCTTATTGCTTTATTTGGCGCCTTTGATGAATACGTCGTTATTATTCAATCCCACAAGCAAAAGATGATGGGGATAGCCCTATCAAATGTCTTTGGCGGGATAACTCAGATTATGTTTCTCGTTATGCCTTTCACTTTAATCGCCATTGGCGTAAGCGGGCTTCTTGGAATTGTTGAGGGCTCTTTGCCTATCAATTTCGCCACTACCCTTGTGATAGTTCTTCTCTTCCCCGTTCTTTTCGTTTTATTTGAATACTTAGAGGAAGACCATACGCTAAACAACCTAGATGCGGCTGGAATGCTTGCCATATTTGTTCTGATTCTATATGCGCTCCTGTTTATGAGTGGAGTGTAAACTCAATCTTTCGAAGAGAAAGATACAGCAATTTTGATGAGGGAGTTTAAGGCAGTGGAAAATTAGCCAGATATGTATCGGTAGCAAACTAAATCAAACCTTGAAGAGCTAGAAAGTCGCAGGTTTTACCGAAGATGGATGCATCAGCTAAAGTAGCGATAGTCAATTTCCATTAGAGAGCAAAATCACCTTGAGTAAAGGTTGAATGGTTCTAGCGCGTATCGCCGACAGTTGCGGAAAGCTTCTCTTTGACCGCTGATTGTGCAGCGGCAACACGCGCAATTGGCACCCTAAAGGGAGAACAGCTGACATAGTCAAAGCGGTTTTTGTGGCAAAATTCAATTGAGCTGGGGTCACCGCCATGCTCGCCACATATTCCAACCTTTAAGTCCTTCCTAGTCCTTCTACCTAGCTTAACCGCCATTGACACAAGCTTGCCAACACCGGTCTGATCAAGTTCCTCAAAGGGGTTGGCTGGATAAATACCCATCTCCACATATAGGCGCAAGAATTTTTCTTCAGCATCATCTCTGGATATTCCAAGCGTCATTTGGGTTAAATCGTTGGTTCCGAAGCTGAAGAATTCAGCCACTTCAGCAATTTCATCAGCAGTGAGGGCGGCGCGCGGAACTTCAATCATAGTTCCGTAAAGGTATTCAATACGCTCACCCATTCTCTCGAAAACTCTCTTTGCAGTTTCGCGGGTGATTCTCTCCAACCTACGAAGCTCTTGCACGCTTCCAGCTAGGGGTATCATTATCTCTGGAAGAACTTGAATTCCTTCACGCTTAACTTCAATTGCCGCTTCAAGAATGGCTTCCACTTGCATTTCGCTGATTTCAGGATAGATCAGCCCCAAACGGCAACCGCGAAAACCGAGCATTGGGTTAACCTCCCGAAGGGCTCGCACGCGTTCTTTTAATAGATTCATCTGTTCATCTATGGCGTTACCCTTAACACTGCGAATCACTTTCTCCAGCTCAAGTTCATCCCCGGGAAGAAACTCGTGCAATGGGGGGTCAAGGAGACGAATAGTAACCGGGTAGCCGTGCATTTCTCTGAATAAACCCTTGAAGTCTTCAACCTGAAAGCTTTTAATCTTGGATAGGTGCTCCCTCCTCTCCTCTTCAGTTTCAGCAAGAATCATCGCTTGCATAAAGGGTAGGCGCTCTTGCTCCATAAACATATGCTCCGTTCGTGCAAGTCCAATTCCTTCCGCGCCAAATTCATAGGCGCGCTTAGCATCAATAGGATTATCCGCATTGGCGCGAACCTTTAGCTTCCGCAGTTCATCAGCCCAACTTAGAAATTTCATGAACTCATCAGTTAGACGAGGCTCCAAGAGCGGCATCGCGCCAATATAAACGTTTCCAGTTGTTCCATCAATTGTAAGTAAATCTCCCTCGTGAAGAAGATGCTCATTGCCATCAAAATGAACGGTTAGGTTTATCTGATCGATTCGCAATGTATAGCATCCCGCAACGCAAGGCTTGCCCATACCTCTAGCCACGACCGCCGCATGGGAAGTCATCCCACCGCGAGCTGTAAGAACACCTTGACTAACAGCAAGCCCGTGAATGTCATCTGGGGTTGTTTCTTCGCGGACTAAAATAACCCTCTCACCCATCGCCCCAAGTTTTTCCGCCTTATCAGGGTCAAGGACAATCTTGCCAACCGCTGCGCCGGGACTGGCATTGAGACCTTTCGCCACAGGTGAAGCCCCTTTTGCGTCAACCTGCTTGTGCAAAAGCTGGTTAATTGAGTTTGCATCAACCATTAGTATTGCCTGCGCTTTGTCGTAATAGCCCGCTTCACAGCTTTCAACCGCGATTCTTATCCCAGCTGCGCCCGTTCGCTTTCCTGCACGCGTCTGAAGAATGTAAAGCTTACCCTCCTCTATTGTAAATTCCACGTCTTGCATATCTTTATAGTGCTTGTCCAATCCATTTATGTGGGCATATAGCTTTTGAGCAACTTCGGGCATTTCTTCCGCCAACTTCTCCAGTGGTTCAGGTGTCCTGATGCCTGCGACAACATCTTCGCCCTGCGCGTTCGTTAAGTACTCACCGTAAATCTTCCACTCTCCAGTGCTTGGGTTTCTGGAAAAGGCAACACCGGTCGCGCTCCTGTTTCCGAGATTGCCGAAAACCATTGCCTGCACGATGCATGCGGTTCCGAGATTGTGTGAAATGCGATTGAGATTTCTGTAAGTGATTGCCCTTGGGCTATTCCAGCTTTTGAAAACAGCAGAGATAGCCATTTTCAGCTGTTCAAGCGGAACTTCTGGTATGCCTGAGGGCTTATGGCGCAAGACTATACTCTTGTAGTCGTCTATCAACCTCTCAAGCGCATTCTCGTTCAGCTCATAATCGTAACGCGCGCCGACGGCATTCTTTGCGCTCAAGAGTGCCTCCTCAAAATGCGAACTTTCTATTCCAAGAACTACATCAGAGAAAATCTGGATGAATCGCCTATAAGAATCAAGGGCGAATCTACGGTTGTTCGTTCTTTTGGCTAGAGCTAGCACACTCTTTGAGTTGAGCCCTAAATTGAGAATTGTGTCCATCATTCCGGGCATTGAAAACTTCGCCCCAGAACGCACAGATACTAACAGTGGATTTTCTTCATCACCGAAGCTTCTGCCCAAGTCTTCCTCAAGCTTCTTTAGGTTTTCATAAACTTCATCAAGAATTTCTTGAGACAAGATCTCGCCATTTTCAAAAAATTCAAGGCAGGCAGAGGTTGTAATAATAAAGCCAGGAGGAACGGGAAGACCTAATTCGGTCATACGCGCGAGGTTTGCGCCCTTTCCACCGAAAAGGTCTTTGTTATTTCCGTCAGCCTCTGAAAACTGAAAGACCCACTTAGCCATTTGTGAAATTCCTCCCAAACTCTAGGCGTTTATTTCATTCTGAAGAGCGAATTTCAAAGAAGAATTATACTCCAGATTTGAACTTTAAGGAAAGTATTCCTCACCTTATTCGCAAGTTTATTTTCTCAATTGCAAGTGGTGAGTTCTAGCTTCTTTTATAAAGATATTTCAGCGTGAACACGCGTTCATCATCAATGTGGCACTGGTTTTGCGGTGGGAGCTAATTCGTGCGGGTTTTCACTTGAACTTGGATTGGTTAGCGGAGGCGCCTCAAGCGTAGGGTCTAGAATCTTGATATTGTGCTTCTCCTTCTCTTTTGATAGAAAAAGGTCAAAGCTGAATCGCTTTCGCTCTTGTATCATCTGCGCACGCAATTCCTCCTTGCTCGGAAGAGCAACTTTCCCACCAGGATGATTTTCCATCATCCTACTTAGCTTCTCCATTTGCGCATCCAGCTCTTCCTCGCTAATCTGTGCGTCAACCTCCGTCGCTTCCACTAGTTTTTCACGAAGTAGCATCCTTCCCGCTACTTCCCGAAACTCGCTCAAAGTTAAACCAAGAGTGTTAGAAAGATCATCTAGAAACTCCTTCTCAGATGAAAAAGGCTCCTTGGCGCGTTGAATAAACTCGTCCAGTTCAACCTCTGAAACGCTTAGGGCTTGTTCCTTGCCTATTTTCTCAAGGATGGGTTGCTCAATTAGGTCGTTAAGGGCAAGCCTTCTGAAGAACAGAATTTGATTTGGAGTTAGATTTTCCTCTGTTAGACCGCCGGCGCCAAGGTAGAACTTAACGTACTTATTCAATTCCTTCCCGAGTATCTCCTTTGAATCAACAATGGCAATCACCTTGTCTGGCTCAATGGGAGAGACACTAACCTGAGAGGAAGTCCCATTAAAGGGAGGATGACCCCCTGGAAAAGATTTGCCAGAGGATACGCTATTACCCTTTTGCAAATATGCCCTTACCGCAAAACCTAGAATAGCGCCTAGAACTATCGCAAATATCAATAGAAGAAGCTCACGCTTTTGCCTTCGTGTCAATTTCACAAACGTCCTTTGATAAACTTACACTCCTATATCAGCTCTAATAATCTTACTCATTGATTAAGAGCTTAAAATCAAATGAAATCAAATTTCAGGTTTTTCTAACGCAAACTGCCAATACCTCAAACAATTACTTGTCACCGCCTTTGTTTTCACCTTGCTTAGCATTCTCGCCGTTCTCCTTCTTGTCTTTGGCAGAGGATCCTTCACCGTTATCCTTTGCTTTACTTCCCTTGGCATCCTTGCTAGCATTGCTTTTCTCTTCGGTTCCACTCTTTTTCTTCTCAGTTCCGCCCTCTTTCTTTTCAGTTGAAGATGCTTCTTTTTCGCCCTCTTTCACCTCTTTTTCTTTAGCACCTTTCTCAACCTCAGCTTTCTTAGCTGCCTCCGCCATTTCCTTCTCCGTTTCCAACTTCTTCAATATTGCCTTACTTTTTTCAGCTTTTTCAGCCTCTATCCTTGCTCTTTCCTGTGGGGGGAGGAATAAGTAATCCACCTTTGATAACGTCATAATATCGTCCAGGTAAGTCTGACCTTTAGCGTAAGCCTCGGAAGTGATTATGTAATCCACAACCCAGTCCTTTATATCCTCAAAGGACATCTTCTCAACTTCCGCATCTGTGAGCTTATGTTCGGTGGCATAAAGCCTACGGTAATATAGGGGGTTTTGCTCAAAACGAGCCTTCGCTTCTTCCTCCGAGACATTAACTCGTTTCTTTAGTAGACCTTCGTACAAAGCCTCTATCCTGAACTGCTCCAGCAGGTTCTCCTCAGTAACATTTTGCATCTGCTTCCACCTCTCCCATGAGGGACCAGGCCCAATTTCGCTTATCATATCATCCAGCCTCTTCTTGATTTCCTTCTCGTCAACGACAATATGTTCCTCTGCAGCCTTTTGTTTAATCACAACACGCATAACAAGCTGGTCAACAAACCTCTTGAACATTGGATTGTCAATCATATCCTTTAGGGTAATTGGTTGGCCGTTAACCTTCGCTATTACGTAGCTCTCAGGGGTAACAGCGCAACTCGCTATAGCGAATGCGAACATCAAGAGAACTAAAAGGATTGTCACATGGAAATTAACTGATTTCATAATTCACTCCTAACCTTTTAATATTCAGATCATGATATTTTATCACTTAAGACGAGAGTTTTGGTTAAATTCATTAATTTGGCAAAATTAAATAGGATTGACGTGCTTCTTTGATTTACCGCAAAGTGTTTTAGAGGACTGTAGCGCTGAAAGATAATTTAATTATACGAAGATTTGCTCTGTGAATTCTGTGCTAGCTTAATCGGCAGCCTACTTAGCCTGTCTTTGGCGATTCTCAAGATGCAGGCGATTCAGGCGATTTAGGAGACTCTTCTGGGGTTTCGCCCTCGCCATGTTTTTGCTCGGAAGCTTCGCCACTGGTTTCCACAGCTCCCTTTTCAGCGCCTTCAGATTCAGTCTCAGCCTCTTCAGCTTTCTCTTCCGCTTTTTCCTCAGTAACTTCCTCTTCAGGTTGAGCTTGAACTTTTATAGCTAGAGTGGAAGGTTGCATAATTTGGGCTTCTAAGCTCCTTCCGAATTCCTTTAGGATATTCAAAAATTCCTCAAAATTTAAGGATTCAACGATGTAAAACTCAGGAATTTGGAACAACACTTCGGGTAAACGGTCGGTGGAGATACCACGAAGACCAAAAGTTAAAGTGAAAAGCTTTGACTCCATCTCCACCGATAATGGGACTTTTAACCGCTTTTCCTTCAGAAAGCGAAGGGTAATACTGGACAGGTCGGCCACCTTGAGTAAATCGCGCAAGTCCTTTGGAATGGGAACTGTAACTTTTATCTCCCAGCCCGTTGCGGTGAGGTTTTCATACTTTCTCGATTTAATCTGCTTGGGCTTGGAGATAATCACGCCTTCCTTCTTTGCCTGCCTTCTCAATTCTTCCCAATCAATATCCTTGCCGGTTATCGCCCGCACCATTTCCCTTAGAAATTCGTTTGGAAGTTCCAACAGGTATGCCCTCCGCAGTTTGTTATCTATAAAGATGGGCTTTGAAGAACTACTTGGGCTAAAAAGGAAAGTAAAAACCTGAAAGGCAGGTTGAGTTGAGGTTTTTTGTTTTCCAGCAGATGGTGATTTCCTGAACTGCGTGGAAGTTTGTGGAAATGATGGAATGAGTAAATCAATTCGGTAAACTTTGTCCTGGTAATAGAGTTTTCCTCGGATCGGAATTGAGAAGGGAATTGATGATAACTCCGCCGAAGCCATCTGTTGAAACTCGGGGCTTACGCGAAAACCTAAGTATAAATTACCGTAGAGCGAATCTGCCCACGAAGGTGAAGCGGAAAGAGCGGGAAAAATTACGCCTCCAAGAAGCGCCATGATGAGAGGCTTACAAGATTTCAGAGCCTTTTTAACAGGTATCATAAGCGCCAAGTTTTAGTTCAAGTTATCAGTTAAAGTTAATCCTCACGGATAACGGGGGTGACGAATACCATAATCTCAGTTCGCTCTCTATCTTTACTTCTGCTCGTGAAAAGCTTTTCAAAAAGCGGAACTTGCCCTAGAAGTGGCACTTTTCTAAGGGTTTCACGCTCCTTTTCATTTAGCATTCCAGCAATGACGAATGTTTCTTGGTTCTTCACCCTTATTGTGGTCATCACTTGACGACTCTGAGTCATCGGAGCCTGGGTCCCACTGCCCACATCCACAAACTCCACCAATGTTGACACCACTGGATTTACATCCATTGTGATATAGCCATCTTTGTCAATCCTTGGTTTGAAGGAAAGCGTGACGCCGACGGGTTGGAAAGCAACTCTTGGAGGAGTAAATGTCGTGGGAGTCTCAACCGCAGGTCTGGTTATGTATGGCAAAAGTGTTCCAGCAAAGTAAATTGCTTGAGAGCCATCAACTGTGGAGATGTTGGGACGGGATAGTATTTGGGCTTCGCCAGATTCTATTACGGTCTTCAGCGTTAACAAAACATCAATGGGGGAACGGAAGAAGTCTTGGAACCAAAGTCCAAGAGCAATGTAACCGGGAGTGCCTAGCGGTAACCATCTTGCACCCGGCTCGTTTGGGTCTTGTGGACGGGTGAGACCTTGCTCCTCCAGAATGTGCGTTTTTATTTCATCCTCTATTTCAAAACCAAGCCGTTTCAAGCCACTTTCGCTTATTTCCACAACCGTCGTTTCCAAAGTAACGACCTTGGGCTTCTTATCCAAATCACGAATAATGCGGGAAATCTGCTCAAGCTTCTCCGGGGTTTCCGTTACAATCAAAACATTAGCTCTAGCGGTGGATAGGAAACCTGTTAATCTTCTAATATCACCCGCGCTTATTCCTCCTTCACCTTCAGTGAGCGCAGTGCTTCTATCATAATACTCGCTGGTTTTCTTCTCTCCATAGTAAACGGAGATGTTATTTTCGGAAACGATGCCATTTTTAATAAGGATGTTCATCACGTCGGTTGCGTCGGCGTATTCAAGATTGAATGAACGGGTTTCAAATCCTCCCAAGCGGCGGCCAATATCTTCGCGTTGACCGACAATAATTGTTTTACCAACCAGACGATACATTATGCCCTTCGCTGAGGCTATCGCATTTAGCGCATCCCTTAATGGAGTATCCCTAAAGGAAACAGTGATAAGCATTGAACCAACGGAGTCATCAACAATTACGTTAAATGGAGTTGCTGAAACTAGAAGCGCAATGGCTTCCTTAAGTGGAGCTTCTGTGGTCTCGAAAGTAATTCGCTCACTCTCCAGCAGCTCTTCTTCAGGCGATAGTGGTAGCTCTAATGGGGACACGAGTTTGCCTGGCCTACGCTTTACATCCCACGGTCTCCCATCCACCATCGGGGGTGGTGGCGGTGCGGGAGGTGGATTGGTAAATATATGTGAAAATTCGCCCTCCGAGGCTTTTACTTCACCGCTCTCCTTACGCCTCACGGATTCTGGGATCCAGCGAGGCCTCGAATCTACCCCACTCTTCTCAGCCTCGATGCCTTCCTCTGCGAGCGATGATTGAAGCGATTCGCCTGCTTTGGTTTCTTCTGATGATATTTCAGACACAGGTGTATCACCAGCACTTTCAGAAATTACTAGCTCAGCAGGCATTGGTTCTTCAATCCCCTCCAGGTGAACCTTTTTCAGTGCTTCCTCAACCGGCGTTGGTTCACCTGATGCCGCAGGTTCGGTTGTTGATGCAGGTTTAGGCGTAGGCGCTGGTTCACTTGATGGCGCAGGTTGAGATTGTGGTGTTGGTTTAGTTGAACCCTTGACTTCCCAAGACCTCCTCTTAGTGCTTTGAGTGGACTTGCTTGAATCCTCAGCTTTAGCAGATTCCGTTTGCGGTTGCGAATCTATAGCTGAAGATCCTTCCGCTTTAGCATCCGCAATAGCACCTTCCGCACCTTCGTCTCGAGCCTTTTTCAAGAAGAAATCTTCATACTTACGGGCAACCCTTTCTGTGGTGATCGCTAAAATTTTGAAGCTCTTCCTTGAAGGTGTTTTCCCACTTTCGCCTTCGGGCTGTTCAATGGATGAACCTTCCGCAGTTTCACTCTCAGATTTCTCAAGTATCCGAGTAGGAATTAAGAATGAATCAATGCCCGTAGAGGCAACGGGGGGTAGCTCTGCCTTAACCTCAACCTTTCCTTCTTGGGATGAAACTTTCACTTCCGAAGAAGCTGGAATTGGATTGACCTTGTAGACTTTACCCGCTGGACTAATTTCAAGAAAGGAAAGCGGTGGATCCATAAAACCGAGTTGTATTTCAACTAAATCACTCTCCTCAGTTTCGTTTACCGTTGGAATATTGACAAGGACTGTGTTACCCACTGGAGAAGCGGTTATCTTTAATGGAGTCGCTTTCTTGCCCAAAACTAGCACGAGTCTAGAGCCAGTTTCCGTCTGTTCCAAATAGAACGAATCCACATAGTCGCGGTACTGCTCCGGAAATCTTTGCACAAGCTCATTGGGCGGCAGGAGAGAGCTGTAGTGGGGAAGAGCAAAGAAAACCTTCCATTCAGTAAAATCAATCTCAGGTTCAACGGGGATGACTTTATCAAGTCCAAGCTCAATGGTGAGAGAGTTTGGATTGACCTTACTTCCTAATGAAGTAATTTCCTCCGCATCAGCCACAACAACAAAGCTCAAAACCAACAACAATAAAATAAAACTTGACTTAGTTGAAACTAAGTTCATACTGAACCCCCTGTTGACAGGTAAGTAATCTTATTAGTTCTAGTGTCTAAAAGCTCTGCAGTGCCATTCTTAACTCCTAAGAAAATATAATCCTGGCCAACGAACCAACCTGGACGAGCCAAGAATTTTTCAGAAAGCGCGCCCTCTTGGTCAGTTGTGGCGAACAACGCGGTGGTGCTCTGGCTACCACTAGAGATACCTAATAGCACTATCTTTACGGTTGGCGCGATAGGCTCTTCGGGCAGTGGCAATAAGGGGATTTCACCGCCTTCAGATGGAACAAGCGATGGCATCGGCGAAACCGTAGCACCAGTTTGACCCGTGGGCGATACCTCCGTTGGCTCAGTTAGAAGCTTACCAAATGGAGGCTTGCCACTGGCGGTGGCGGGAGGTATAAAGGGATCTCTCTGGACTATAACGTTATTTTTTTCAAAAAACCTGGATTGCCAGAAACGCTCCTCTATATCACTTGCTACTAGAGAAGACTTTGGCCTCCTCACTTTTCCCAACTCCTTAGCCTCTTCTTTAACCACTGGAACTTCTTTAACTTCTTCCTTAGCCTCAATCTCCTTGGCTTCCTTTATCTCCCCTTCTTTAGCTTCTCTAGATTTTGGTTGCCCAGCAACCTCTTCGGCTGGCTTTTCCTCAGGTTTCTCCGCCGGCTTCTCCGCCTCAACTGCCTTTTCTGCTTCTTCTGCCTTTTCTTTCTCTTCTTCTGCTGATGTTTTCTTTAGCTCTTTACTAACTTTAGGTCGTGCTATTCTTCCACCCTCTAGAGTAGGCTTTGTTAGGCGCATAAATTGAAAAACGATAACGCCAGCAAGCACGATAAATAAAATGATCGCAGTTACTGTTTTAATTTTATTGCTCACCTTGCATCAACACCTTCTTTTCTGTTAATGTGGAGCCTGCCTCTTCCGATGCAAAACCATTCTCAAATCTTAAGGCAACAACCTGCTCAAGATTCTTTACAACTTCGCTGAACCGCTCTGCAAGGGAGGTTTCTGAGACAAAATACATCATATCGCCTTTGAGTTCCCATTCAAAAGCACCAGGGGTAGGTTCACCAGCTGCTGCTGTGCTTGGACCATTGATGCTAAAGATTCTTATGAACCTGCCATTTGTCTTTAGTGATTCTAAAAACCTTAGTAGAGATTGGAAGTTTCCTGTTAACTTAATATCAATATTGATGGATTTGAAATTGAAAAGAGCAGTTTCATCCAAATCTTTAATTAACTCGCTCTTTCCAACCTTGCCCTCTTCCAGAACTATTTCGGCAGGATTTGATAACTTTACCTCCACAACGACCATTCCACTTTCCTTGCCAAGCTCCGTTAGAAAGTCTAAGAGTTCCCTGTCGCCTGGATTTGAGGGAAACATCTTGCTGAGTAAAATACTATCCTCTATTAGAAATGGAATGAATTTTGCAACCGCTGTAAGCTGATTTCTTTTATCCAACATCACTTTTTCTCTATCCTCAAGAACTGCAACTTTACTTCTCAGTGCGGAGAGGGACTTAGAGCTCAGGTAAAAACCAACACCTAGAAATAAACCCGTAACTAGGACTACGATAATGGTGTGCAAGAGGGCAATCTTAAGTGAACGACCGCCTGCCATCATTCACCACCTCCGCTCTCTGCCAATTCCGAGCTCCTCTCTTTGCTTTTCCTGCCTTTCTTGCCCTCCTCACCTTCCTTTTCATGATTCTCAACCTTCCCCTCTTCAGAACCACCCAAAACTGTACTTATTTTGAAAACGTAAGCCCGAACACCCGGAAAAACTTCCTCTAAGGCTGTGGAAATTAGAGTTGAATTAGCAAAGTATGGATCCGATTTAAGCCTATCAAGAAAAACAGATATAGGATTTAAGGTTTGCCCTACGGTGCTACCCTCAATCGTGAAGTTAGCTTTGTGAACAGCATAGATTTTCTCCTTCTTTTTCTTCAGCTTTGAAGCACCTTTCGCAGTGGCGGGAGTAGCGGTGGGAGCTTCTGCTGGTTCAGCTTTCTCTTTCTCCAAAACTATTATTGATTCAGTTTTAATCACCTGTCCACTTACCGAGGTCAACCAAACGCTTTCCGGAACTAGCCTATGTAAATTTGTAAGGAATAAGGGCCAGTCAATGTATTGGGCTTCTAGGGCGTTGAAAATCTTCTTAATCTCGTCCATTTCGGAAGCGGATGACTTAACTTCATCGTAAGCTTTTTCAAAAGGAGCAAGAGCCTTAATGCTTTTATCAAGGCTCTCAATGTCCGCTTTCAGAGAACCAACCTTTGCAAAGTGGGAAGCTACCGCCCAAATTAATATAAACACCGCTAAAGAATAAACTAACGCCAAATACGGCGGTAGCCATCTCACAGCCGGTGCTGGCCTAAATTCTGGCGGTAGTAGATTTATGTCAAAGGTTTTTTTCATTATTCACTTATAAACTATTTATAAACTGATTATAAACATATATTATCTCAACGCCTCTAGGGCAACTCCAAGTGCTACGGAGAACCGCGCAAGGTCTAATTCTTCTTCGGCTGAGGGTTGATAACTTAGATTAGTCCTCGCCCAATCTACCGTGTTAGCGAGAATGACTGGTTTGGTCAATTCTTTCTGCAAAAGAGCGTCCAAATTCATTGGCCAAATTCCATTCCCACAAAAGATAATCCTATCAAACGTATAATCAAGTGATTGCCTTTGACTCTTGAAGAAGGAAAGCGTGCGCTCAATCTCGGCATAAACCATATCCACCAATGGTTTTGCAGTTGAAAAATGAGTTTCAGGGACAACGTAATCGTCCCGTCTGAATCCACCAATATCCTCAACATCAGCTGGAGACTTTGACTCAATAATACCCCGGTAGGCGTATTTGAGCTCATTAAGCCCAAGAGATATCCTCCGTATAAGGGCAAGTTCTCCATTTTGAAAGATTAGTACGTCACCACCAATTACCTCAAGATGGACGCAGACTAGATTGCCCTCCAGGTATTCAGGCTTAGTTAGCTGAATGCTTGTGATTGAACTTAGAACAGGCAAGCTAGCCCTTACCGGAGGTAGCTTGCTTGTTTCTAAGGAATCAATAAATGGATAGAGCGAGCTTTTTGGAACAATCGCAACAAGAACGCTTTGTCTTCCACCTTCTTCCTGCATCTCCTCGCTTAGCACTGTGAAATCTAGCGAGTAGTTGTCAATGTTTTCTTCCATAACCTGAGAGAACTCCAGCCGAATCGTATAAGCAAGCTCTTGCTCCTCCATCTTCGGCACGGATAATACCCGGAGAATACTTTTACGTTCCTGAAAACAAAACGCGCTTTTGTATCCCTTGAGGCCGCTTTCCTTTACCCAATCTTTAATTGCAAGGGAAACCTCATCAGGGAAGAACTGTTCGGGCGCCTCGTCGTGAACGGGAATGCTTATTTCTCCGAGCTTATGAATGTTGAACTTTGATTGGGAGCCGCTAACAGCTACAGCCCGAACACGCCCTGGTAAGAAATCAAAACCTACTATTTTTGATACAGGCATAAGTTAAATGAGCCTTAAAAGAAGTTGGGTCAGAGAAGGCCGCTTGCCCTTCCTCCTCTGACCCAACCAGGTTTCATAAATCAAATTGAACTGCTGTTAAACTTATTGAACCCGGCCGGTTTGATCGACCGAAAATGTAGACCCATCGGGCAATGTTGCTGTTACTTCAAATACATCAGCATCAGGCGAGACAGTAAACTCATATTGAATATTAGTGTCAGGATCCGTTACGGGACCTTCGCCACCACCCTGAAATCTCTCGTCTAGAAGGTTTGCCCCAGCAGGGTCTGCAAGGGCTGTGAAATCACCGTAGGTACCAAATCTCGCGACGTAAGCAGCCTCGGCCGAGGAAATCGCACGTAAAGTGCCCTTAGCATTCCCCTCCAAACCACTCCTACGAACACCGACTAGTGTGGGGACCGCTATCGCCACGATTATCCCGATAATCGCGATGACGATCAACAACTCAATAAGGGTAAAACCTTTTCTGCTTGTTAATTTACGCAACACTTATTTTCACCTCCTTTTACAAAGATGAGCATCAAAAACGAAATTACACTTCCTTCGTACCATTTTTCTTCAGCAAGATTTTATAATATTACCCTAAATTTGGAAAATATGCAAGTGCAAATCAAATTGTCAAGTCTCGGGTTAATCCTCAACCTTTACTATTCTACCATCAACGGTTAACTTCACCACGTCGCCATAAACTGTAATCGCAGTAATTTCGTAATTCTCCCCTGTGGGGCTAGCTGAGAATAAATACGTGATTTTATTTACCTCAATAGGTCCCACGCTACCCCCCCCACTGAACCTATCATCAATTAAGCCAGCCTCATCAGCCAAATCAGTGAAATCGCCATACCTATTATTTTTCGAATAATAGACCGCTTCAACAATTCTAAAAGTTGATAAAGTCCCCGTACCCTCCCTAAGCCTAGAAACCTTAGCAGAACCAAGGTAGGATGGTATTGCAATAGTTACTAGAATCATCATTAAAGCGATGACAATCAGAATTTCTACAAGCGTGAAACCCTCCAGAGATAGCAGCGGTGAATAGTGTGTGCGTTTAACTAAGCGTTTAACTATAGTCTCTCGGGACATTATCTTTTTAGCGCATTTGCTGAATGGTTTTAATCAAGGCAAAGAGCGGTAAGAACAGAGAAATTACAATGAAACCTACCACGCCACCCATTATAGAAATCATAATTGGCTCAAGGAGGCTAGTTAGAGCTTTAACCGTGGCGTCAACTTCTGCCTCATAAAAGTCTGCAATCTTACTAAGCATTCCGTCCAGGTCTCCGGATTCTTCGCCTACCGCAACCATAGCTGTAACCATCGGTGGAAACACGCCAACCGCCTCCATTGGTGTGCAGATACTTTCACCCAGTTTAACCGATGACCTAACTTTCTTAATGGCGTTTTCATAAACAACATTTCCCGCAGATTCATAAACGATATCCATCGCACGAAGAATGGGAATACCATTCGCCAACATTGTTGCGAGATTTCTGGAAAAGCGAGCTACGACTATCTTGCGAGTGAGGGAGCCGAAGACAGGTAATTGAAGCTTAACGCGGTCTAAAAACTCCCTGCCACCGGGAGTTCTACCCACGAATCTAAGAGTGATTGGTAAGGCAAAATAAATTGAAAGAACAATGTACCAGTAAGTCTTCACAAAAACCGCAACGCTGATAAGTATCCTGGTCATTAGGGGAAGTTGAGCTCCAAGTGAAGCGAACATTTTCTCAAATTGCGGAATAACAAAGACCATTACGATTGTAAGGACTATGACAGCGGCGATGGCGATAACCTGAGGGTACTTCAATCCAGCGGAAATTTGATTGCGCAGATTCACCTCCTTCTCCAGGGCAACAGATAATCGTTCTAAGACCAAGTCTAGCGCGCCGGATTCCTCGCTAGCTCTAATAAGTGTAATGTAAAGCCGAGGGAAGAGGTGTGGGAATTTCGCCAAGGCGTTTGACAAAGACTGACCCTCCGCAACATCATCCTTAATTGCTGCTAGCGCCTGCTTAAGAACCGTAACTTCCGTTTGCTTTTCAAGGATCTTGAGGCAGCGCAATACATCAATTCCAGAAGCTACCATCGCTGAAAACTGTTTAGAGAAAATAGCTAATTCCTTTAGCTTCAAGCCACGTCGGAAAAATGAGAATATACCCAAGCCACCTTTTTTCTCGGTAAGAGACGCAATAACATATCCGCTATCCAAAAGTTTTTGCGAAGCGGACGCCCTATCCGCAGCATCAACGGTGCCTCGGATAATCCTTCCACTTCTGTCCCTTACTGAATAAACAAACTGTCCCATGGCAAACTTGCCTCCTTATGTTTTTACTTCTTTCAAAACCCTGCTTTCAGCCTTGAAAGTTTCAGGGTGGTGGCAGTGCGCGTAAGCTTCCTCAAAGGTTATCAATCCCCTTTGCACCAGCCTTAACAGGTGCTTATCCATTGTTTGCATTCCATGCTTATGAGATGTTTCAAGGACTGTGGCCAAGAGATGCGTCTTGCCTTCACGAATTATCGCCTTGACCGCATCCGTTCCTACCATTAGCTCATAGGCTAGAATTCTGCCTCCACCTTTTCTTCGGCAAAGCGTTTGTGAAATAACAGCCTCAATTACACCTCCAAGCTGAATCTTTACTTGTTCCTGCTGGTTTGGCGGAAAAACATCAATAATTCTGTCTATAGCTTGCGTTGAATTATTTGTATGAAGAGTGGTTAGCACCAGATGACCAGTTTCCGCAGCGGTAAGCGCTATAGAAATTGTCTCAAGGTCCCGCATCTCACCTATCATTATTACATCTGGGTCCTGCCTAAGAACATGCCTTAATGCTGAGGCAAAGCTCATCGTGTCTTTGCCAACCTCTCTTTGATTGATGAGAGCCTTTTCTCGCCTGAAAACGTATTCAACCGGGTCCTCTATCGTCATTATATGACAACGCTTGTGTTGGTTGATATAGTCAATCATTGAGGCAAGCGTTGTGGTTTTGCCGGAACCTGTAGGACCTGTGACAAGAATCAGCCCTCTAGGCTTAAGAACCAGATCCTTTAATATAGGATGCAAGCCAATATCATCCATTGACCTTATTTCTTCTGGGATACTGCGGAAGACCGCTCCGATGGAACCCATTTGTTGATAAATATTCAACCTAAATCTTCCCACCCTAGGAAAACTCAAGGCACAATCCAGCTCCTTTGTCTCTTCAAAGGATTTTATCTGATGCTCCATAAGTGCGGAGTATATAAGGTCTTTGGCGGATTTACTATCAAGAGGCGGATAAAAAGTGGGATATAGGTCTCCATCTATTCTAAAGATAGGCGAAGCATTGCTGGAAATATGAAGGTCGGAGGCATTCCTCTGAACCGCCTCCTGAAGAAGCTCCCTGATTGTTCTCACGTATGGTTCCATTCTTTCAATGCTTCACAAGGCTATTTATTGATAGGATTATTTTACAAGAAAATTATGGCGGGTTTGGCAATTAAATAAATAACTTGTTCCTGAGTTAAGTGTCGATGTTCACTCGTGCCTAGGTTTACTTAGTTGATTTAGAATTGCTTGGCTTTTCAAGAAACGCACCTTCGTTTTAACTAAACAAGCATTCTTGCTCTAAGTTTTCACATAATCAGAGAGAAAAGTTTTTCACCTCTCATTTCTAAATAAAAGCTCAACTTCAAATAAGGGCTAGGGATGGGAGAAATTTAAGCGCCCATCCGAATTCCTATGCCCTCCTTCTTGAAACTTTCAGGATGCAGGCAACGGGAGTATCCTTCATCGTAGGATATTAAGCCCATATCAACAAGTTTCATCAGGTGCATATCTAGGGTTTGCATTCCCTGCTTCTGGGAGGTTTGAAGGACTGATGTAAGTTGGTGGGTTTTACCCTCTCGAATTAACGCTTTAACAGCGTTGGTGCCAAGCATAAGCTCGTAAGCAAGGATACGACCGCCACCAATTTTGCGACAAAGTGTTTGAGAGAGAATAGCTTCAATCACAGCACCCAGTTGGATGCGCACCTGCTCCTGCTGGTTCGGTGGGAAAACGTCAATAATTCTATCCACAGCCTGAGTCGAATCGTTGGTGTGAAGTGTTGACATTACTAGATGCCCTGTTTCTGCTGCGGTGATAGCGATGCTTATGGTTTCTTGGTCTCTCATCTCGCCTACCATAATAACATCTGGGTCTTGACGCAATACGTGCTTGAGGGCATCCGCAAAGCTATTTGTATCCTCGCCTACCTCTCTTTGGTTCACCAACGCTTTATCGTGCCTGAAGAGGTATTCAATGGGGTCTTCAATGGTCATAATGTGACATCTTTTATTTTGGTTTATGTGGTTAATCATTGCAGCAAGTGTTGTGGACTTGCCTGAGCCAGTTGGGCCTGTTACGAGTATGAATCCCCTTGGCTTGAGAACTACTTCCTTCAAAACAGGATTTAGCCCCAGATCATCCATAGTCCTAATCTCGTGGGAGATGGCCCTAAGCACCGCTCCAACTGAACCCCTCTGCTTAAAGACATTAACACGGAAACGACCTATCTTGGGCCAGCTCATCGCTAAATCAAGTTCGTGCTTTTCCTCAAAAATCTTAATCTGTTTTTCTAAAAGGGCGGAGTATACTAAGCCCCTGATTGTATCGGGATCAAAGGAAGGATAAGGTAGAGGATAGAGCTCGCCATCAATCCGCACGGTTGGGGGAACGCCAACAGTTAGATGAAGGTCGGAAGCTCCTTTTTCAACCGCTTCGAGAAGAAGGTCTCTTATGGTTTTTTCATACTCTGCCATCTGGTTTTTCTCCAATTACGAATTTGCCAATCAACCCCCACCTTGATAGATTACATCCCTTAGCATTGGCTAATTACCCAATGCCTTTCTCCTAGATAAGTACAAGGTAATTAAGTTATCTTTGCTGAAAATCATGCCTCCGCTCTTGCAACCCTTAAAACCTCTTCAATGGTCGTAATTCCTGCAGCAGCCTTTATCATTCCACTACTCACTAAAGGAAGCATTCCCTCTGAAATAGCAATACTTCTAAGCTCATCAGTTGACTTATTAGCTACAATAGCTTCGCGAAGAGTTGGAGTAATCTTCATTATTTCGTAAATTGCTGTTCTACCCTTATATCCAGTATGATGGCAGACAGCGCATCCTTCGCCAATCTTAAAATCATATTCAAGGTTCTCTGGAAGGTAAGCTTTAATATAGTCAAAGGTAACAGAGTCTAACTCTCTTTTTTTAGCGCAATAAACGCAAACTTTTTTAACCAACCTTTGCGCGATAACACCCGTAAGAGAAGCAGCTATCAAGAAAGGCTCAATACCAATGAGGCTCAAGCGAGACACGGTGCTTGGAGCGTCATTTGTGTGAATGGAGGAGAGAACAAGGTGCCCTGTTAGCGCGGCTTGAACCGCTATCTCTGCGGTTTCCTTGTCGCGCACTTCTCCTACCATAATAACATCGGGGTCTTGGCGCAAAAAGGAACGAAGAGCGCTTGCAAAGGTGACACCAGCCTTGACGTTTACGTTTACTTGATTTAAGCCCTCAAGCTGATACTCTACTGGGTCCTCAATGGTCAATACATTTATCTGAGGACTGTTTACTTCGTTGAGTATGGAATATAGAGTTGTGGTTTTACCACTACCGGTTGGTCCGCAGAGAAAGATAATGCCATTGGGAATTGAAATAATCTCGCGGATAACCTTTTCCTCTGATTCCAATAACCCAAGCTTATGAAGTGGAACTATGCCTCTACTCTTATCTAGAAGCCTCATAACCAGCTTTTCACCGTAAATTGTGGGTATGGTGGAAAGCCTGATATCTACTTCATTCTGGTCAACGAAAACCTTTATCTTGCCATCTTGGGGTTTTCTCTTCTCCGCAATATCAAGCTTACCCATAATCTTAATACGACTGGTCACAAGGGGTTGAAGGCGCTTGGGTATCATCATTGTCTGGTGGAGAACGCCGTCAATTCTTTCCCGAACCCTCAGGTTTAGTGGGTTTGGCTCTAAGTGAATATCTGAGGCATGCTCGCGTATTGCGCTTTCTAGTATTGTGTTCACTAAGTTTACAATAGGCGCATCATTGTAGCCCATCGTAACATCTTCTTCATCTGCTTCAGTTTCGCCAACCACGCTATCTCCGCTAAGAACTTCAATGGCTTCCTGAGCAGCAACCTGCGCACCGAAATACTTGAAAATCACTTTCTTAATCTCATCCTCTATTCCAAGACAGGGAATAACTGTTAGCCCAGTGGCAAGCCTGATATTTTCAATCGCTTGAAAATCAAGCGGGTCAGCGGTAACGATTAACAGTTTGTTCCCCTCCTTTTTCAATGGCAGGACGTTGTAGCGCTCTATCATTTTACGGGGAATTAGGTCTGAAACCAAATGGTCGTAAATGTACTCCCTAACATCAACGAAGTCAATGTGAAGTTGCTCCGCTAGTACTTCCGCTACCTGCTCTTGCGTCAAGAACCCGCGCTCAACCATAATTTCACCTAGTTTCTTTTTTGTGTTTCTCTGCTCTTCTACCACTAACTTTAGCTGTTCGTTTGTTATCCATCCGCGCTTTAGAACCATAGAGCCAAAACTTGATGTGGAAAAGAACATCTCCATAGCTTCTGGAGAAGTGGCTTCAGCCTGAGATGCACCTTTTGGTTCGGCTTGCGCGACTTGAGCAGATGGCGCCTCAGCGATGACAAGCTCGGTCTTTACTGAGCTACCTCCGGTAAGCTCAGACTTAACCTCCTCCATCAAGTTCTTAATCTCTTCCATCAGAGCCTTTTATTCCTATTATTTTCAATGAGCCAGGACTCATTAAAAAAAATAACTTTTGTATTTTACATTAATACCCATCTTTTGTCTAACTAACTTTCAACTCCTAATATTTCGCATAAGATAAGTGAGCCATAGTTAATAAATGACTCTATGAAATAATCAACACCATATCTTTAGTGGCAAGTTTAATATTCCAGGCTGGCTTCTAGAATTTCACGATAATGCCTAAGTAAAGCCTCGGAAGTGAATTGAAACAATAACTATATCGTGCAGTTAGCGTGTCCTGAAGCTAACCTTTGTATTCAAGTCCAGTTCTTCTCCGCGGGAATGGGCTTTAATCCTAACAATTACGCTTTTTACTTCATCAGGAATGACGGTACCTGCGCCAGCTGAATCTAAAAAGGTAAGCTCAAATTTCTCCACGCCTGTTACCATAACTACGTTATTTCTTAGTAGTGTCTTATTGCCTTCGTTAAACGAATATTCTATTGTTTCGCCATCAAGAACAAATGTAACTGAGTTTGAACTCATATCCACAAGAGAGGAATTACCCCTTAACTCATCAACAAAGTTTTCGATTCCCTGCTCTGCGCTAAATGTAACTGCCTCCCTACTGCTCATATATTGGGCTGACCTACCGCTTAAGTTATAGAAGACCATAGCCATCCAAATTACAAGCGTTAGAATAAAAATCGCTACGACCGCTTCTACAGCAGTAAAACCTCTTTCGTTAAAGAAACGCAGTTTTATACTTTCACACAACTCTTATATCCCCCTCTTATGAATAAATGTAATATGCTTAGACATCGTAGGAGTATTGGTACCCTTTCTAATCACCGTTACTTCTATCTTTACGACCCTTCTCGGTAGATCTGGTGATCCTTCCACTCCAGTCACGCTAAACTGCTCCGCCACCACGCTTTGAATTGTGAACCTGCCATCCTCTGAGTCCTCAGAAGTCTCACCCCGCGGAACTCCCTCAAAGCCGAGCGCCTTCAGCTCTTCAACCTTTTGCCGAGCAAGATTGTCGGCAGTTAAAAAATCTTCCGCATCACCCTGCACACTATAAGTTTGCACGAACACCGGAATCATAAGAAAAGCAATAATCATAATTACGAGCGTTGCAATCAGTCCATCAAGAATAGAGAAACCTCTAATCCTAGTTCGTTTAAGCGATGGATTATGCATTAGAGTTCCTCCCAGGTGGGTCTGTCAATGAAAAATCCAGGAGCTCCAAAAAGGCTGATCGCCTCGCTGCTATACCGTATGTTTGGATTTCCCGAAACCCTAAAATCAAGGGTGCCCTCTGATTTTATCCAAAGCGCACCTATTACATCGGGTGTTCCGTGTACCCAAGCTTCCTCGCCCTCAACTACGAATATACCGTGCCAAAGGATTGTTCCTCCACCACTGAGAAGGCTACCGTTTATGTGAAATATTCCGTATCCCTCAATGTTACCTAGAATTTCAAGGTCGGTGTTTACTTCTATCACGACGGGGGTATCCTCACTCCCAAAAGTTGTTGGTAGCCCCTTAGATTCAAGCAAGCCTGGAACAAGGTGGAGTTTTCCATCAAGGACACCGTCATCCTCATCGTTAAAGGTGTAATCAGCAATTTTACCGAGGTTTTCCGTATAAGCTGAGATATTTACCGGGTTTGAATCGTCCGTTACAATGCTTGGCGGTGCGGTAGAGCCTGTGATTCTGTTTCCCTGTTGAGCTCTGGTTGGTCTAATCCCAGCGCTGGAGGCAGCATTCGACGTTACAATCCCCGGTTTATCAGTACCAGAAATCGGGTTTCCGTTTATATCATGGTCGGTACCGTCAATCCTAAAAGCGTTACCATTATAATTACTGGCAACATTACCAGCATCCACGTATAAAGCGGAGGGGCTACCTCCGGTGAAATTGTAGGCATCGTATCTAACACGAACGATGCGCCAATCATCCTGGTCTCTTCCCATTGAGATTATGTAGTTTTCGTTGTTAGTGTCATCATACTCCAAGTAAAAGCGGAAGTTGTCATGCTCTACGTAAGCTTCTGATGGTTGAGCTAAGAGATATTCAATCAGCTCTTGCCTATTTTCATAATCAAATGGTATCTCACTGGTAGATAACAGCCTTGTGGGTAAATCCGCATCTAACGTGTTCAGCCTTTCAATCGCCAAGTTCAATCCGGATTCTGCGGCATCCAATGCGCTTATGTGATGTTCAACCCTAGCGGAATAAGTTGAAGAAGTGTAAGCGTAAATGATAACCGCCCATCCCATAAAGAAAACAAAGATGAAAAGGATGAGCACAATTGCAGTAGCTTGACCCTTTTCATTGAAAAGAAATTTATTAAGAATAGCTTTCAAATGATCACCTTCTTATAAGTATTGGACAAATATAGAGAAATCTCCTCTATCCCGAAAGATTTCAAACACCCATTCTAATTACTTGCAAACTATCAACACCACCAACTGGTTACATTATACCATAAGTTACAGAAAATGGGTGAGATATATTCTCAGCAGAAATTTTACACATTAAAAAGAGAATGAATAATCAGAGAAGATAGATTTAGAAGGATCTGAGCATAAGGCTCTTACTCTAGTGTTCGCGTAAATTCAAATAATCAAAAAGGGGACAAACGTTATATTATATTAATGTAAGGGCGGAGGTTGTTGGGGTCTGGTGACCCCCGCGGTCTTCAAAACCGTCGGCGCGGAGTTTACTTCGCGCGGTGGGTTCGATTCCTGCCACCTCCGCTTCGCCACGCTTTAGCGTGGCTCAGCGCAAGCGCTTCCCAAATTCAGTTCGATCGCTTTGTAAGAACAAAGTTAAGCTAGTCAACAGAAAGGGAAAATTGAATTTTTCATGCAATCAATTAAGAATTATTTAAGGTATAATATTTATAAGGAGGAAGGTCAAAACTACTTGACAGTCCTTCTTGAAGGATAATAAAATAATAGTCCGCGATAAAGCGGAAAAATTTCCGCACACGTTGTGGAGTGAACCTTGAAAGCTGGGGAATTGGAAGGATGAAGAAAAGACTACGACTTCCCGTGTACCCATGCGTATGCGGGAGACCCAAAAATTCCAATAGAGTTTGATCCTGGCTCAGGATGAACGCTGGCGGCGCGTCTGACACATGCAAGTCGTGCGGTAGTTTCATCTTCGGATGAAACGAGAGCGGCGAACGGCTGAGTAACACGTAGGTAACCTACCCCTAGAACTGGGATAACCCCGCGAAAGTGGGGCTAATACCGGATAAAACGCTGGGTGAAATTCCTTGCGTTGAAAGGGGAAACCCGTCTAGGGAGGGGCCTGCGTCCTATTAGCTAGTTGGTAGGGTAATGGCCTACCAAGGCGATGATGGGTAGCTGGTCTGAGAGGACGACCAGCCAGACTGGGACTGAGACACGGCCCAGACTCCTACGGGAGGCAGCAGTGCAGAATCTTGCGCAATGGGCGAAAGCCTGACGCAGCGACGCAGCGTGCGGGAAGAAGGCCTTCGGGTCGTAAACCGCTGTTAGGGGGAACGAATGATGACGGTACCCCCAGAGAAAGCCTCGGCTAACTACGTGCCAGCAGCCGCGGTAAAACGTAGGAGGCAAGCGTTATCC
>JBBIRS010000008.1:0-96365 GCA_037441675.1 Planctomycetales bacterium
GACCTCCAAAGATGAATGTTCAGAAGATGCAAACCTCCCAACCCCAAACCCCGAAACTCCACGCAGTCCCACCTGACGGGCATAGCCCGTCGGAGTAATTAAGTAACCAACACACAAACTGAAATCAGTGCTATTCTATTTCCTATGCGGGAAATTAGCATTCGGACGCATTCCAAAGAGGAGCTCCTAGATATAACACGCGAGGTGGAAGGGGTTGTCCGCGAAAGTGGCGTGAGTGAAGGTGTCTGCCACATCTTCACGCTTCACACAACCGCGGGTCTCCTCATAAACGAAAACACTGATCCTTCCGTGAAGTCTGACATTTTGATGGGCCTCAAACGAATCGTTCCCGATAATCTACCATACTCGCACGCGGAAGGCAACTCGCCCGCGCATATAAAATCCACCCTCGTCGGGCATACCCTCACCATTCCCATTGACGGCGGTAGGCTTACACTGGGCACTTGGCAGGGAATAATGTTCGCAGAGTTTGACGGTCCCCGCGTTAGGCGCGTGAATGTAACGATAATTGGTGGCAACAGAAATTGAGATGACTAAGGCTGCAGACAATCCCTACGCTCGTCTCACGGAACTTCTGAAGAAGAGACGTTCTCACAGGCTTGGCTTTAACGAGGTGCGCGAGCTTGTTGCGCTTCACGAGCGGGTTAGCGCTGATATGTCTCTTGCCCAGGAACGCGGGCTACCTGAGGCGGACATTCTCCGTCCACTTGTCGTGGAATCCTTCAGTATTCTTTATGGCGAACGAGGCAGGGCATCTCGCTTGAATTTAAGAACCATTCTCAAATTTATCAGCGATATGCCAGTGGTGGTTCGCCGTTTTTGGTTGCAGATTGCGCTGGTAACCGCCACTTTAATTCTTTCCGCATTCGGCGGAGCTTATGCGGTCATAGTATCAGACGAGGTTGCGCCTGTCGCAGTGCTGGGAGAGACCATCACAAGAAATTTTCAAGATGTGCTGTCGGAAGAGGGAGACTGGGCGCTCGCCGCATCAATTCCAACAGAAATGCGCCCCGCAGCAAGTGCCTTCATCATAGCCAACAACATCCGTCTTGCCATTTACGCCTTTGTTATCGGCATCTTCCTAGGATATTTCACCCTTGGCGTTAACTTTGTGAACGGCTATATGCTCGGATATATCACCTCTCTTTATTTAGATGCAGCAATAAAGAGCGGTAACTATGAGTACATCTACTACTTCTTCGCAGGCATCCTGCCCCACGGAGTTCTAGAAATTCCCGCTATCATTCTTAGCTCCTCCGCAGGCGTTGCGATTGGTTTATCCTGGTTAATGCCAGGAAAATTATCACGGATGGAGAACCTGCAAAAGACTGCGCGAGAAGCACTACCACTTTTGGTCCTTGCGGTAGCACTTCTTGTTATCGCTGGGCTGATTGAAGCCTTTGTCACGCCGATAGGAAGCTCAATTGTCACTGAGCGCGAACTTTCAACCATCTCAGGTAGAATGCTAATCTACATCCCAAAAATTGTACTCTCAACTCTTACGTTTCTTGCCCTTGTCCTATGGCTATCCTTTGGGAACCGAACTGCTTCCTCCAAATGAACTTAGCTTAATTTAATTCCGCTAAGCACGTACGTGAATTTTTGTTAATCCTCGTCTCTAAGAACTAATCTTCTCCGCTTGCGCAGATGTCGATGGTGAACGCGGCTCTATCGGAATAGTCAAAAGACTGTTCGTGATCGTCGTAGGAATGCATCAAAGTACGGTAAACATTAAATCCATCATTTTTAGTTTCACTAAACTACTGGAGGTTGTTCAGGACAACTGGGCTCTTACCATCTGCGCCCTTATTTGCGGTCATTCTCAAATGCGCGCCGGGCATTGATGCGTCTATCACATCACCATCCCTCAGGAGGGTGATTGGCTTTTTTTCAACCGGAAGCACATTCCACTCCAACGGATAAATTTTGCTGAGAACTTTAATTGTTGCGTCCTCTTGTTCCTTCGTGGTTTTTTCGTCAAAGGCGAGAGTGAGCCATTTGCCCTGGAATGCGGAACCGTCACCTTCCAAGTTGCCTGCGAGCCAAACCCTGACACCGTCAATCTTCACATCACCGTAATTACTAGAGTTCACATTGAAGATAGTGTTAAAGTCACACATTCCACCACGATCAGGCAAATGTTGGAAGTAGCAGGGGCAGAATTCTCTGCAACTGCAATCTTCAACAAGGCTTGCGTCAACGCTCCAATTCTCCTCGTGAGCTGTGTCTGGAACGGATAGAAGTGAAATGATGAAGAGAGAAGTTCCTAGAAGCAGATATTTATATTTGAGAGCCATAATTATACTCCTTTTCTAAATTAAAATGCGATGCAATCACAATTTCACCACTTGGGTTAAATGTCAAGAAACGCTCGAGTTAGTTCCTTAAATGAGCCAATTTTTAAGCTCAAATTTCGGATAAAAAACCATAGTCGCACAGATGAGGCAAGAGGCGCATAAATGACGCCGTTGGCGCAAAAAGGTTAAAATATTTATGCGGAGGGGTGGCCGAGTGGTTTAAGGCGGCGGTCTTGAAAACCGTTGGGCGGGTAATCCTTGCCCCGGGGGTTCGAATCCCTCCCCCTCCGCCATTTTTCAAAATTAGGATTTTGGGCGATGATGAAGGCGTGTTAGAAAGTGATTGTGATGAATATTACAGAATTGTTGAAGCTGTAAATAGGCGAGCTGGAATTGGTACTATAAATTCCCTCAAGAAAAACTTCTTCGTTGACTTTGAAAGAATGGGGCTTCTGCGTCGCTTTAACAAAAAAGGCGAGCCAGTCGGGAATGGCAAAAGGAGCCCTGTTTATTATGCGCAATTAAGCGATGCCGCAATATCTCTCATCACAAGCACATCTATTGTAGAGAGGCATAAGATTTTTACTGACGCCCTAGATAGGTTGTTTGCAAATGAGCTTACGCATATTGCAGAAACATTGTATTACTGTAATTACAAAAATGACCCTATCAGTATATGGGAGTTTATGTTGATACTTTCCGATGACAGACCAAAATATCGCAAAGAAAAGATAAAATTAGTTGATTCATACAGAGAATTGAAATTGTGGCAACAAAAGAATGCCATTGATTTAATCAAAAAATACTGCAATCCGAAAAATTTCCCTGGAAACAAAGCTACGCAAAGAGATTTTGGAAATTGGAAAAATGAAACGCAACAAATCTTCACGCTACTTAAAAATACCGTCTATTTTGACATTACAAAAAGCAGTTTGCGGTTGAACACCGGAACTTACGGCATATTTAGCGAAACGCAAATAAAACGCCGAAGTTTAGGTGCGAAGCATGAATATCTTGCAAATCATGGAATAAAGAAGAAAATCCCAACTTTTGAACTTGACCATATTGTTCCATTTTCGTCTGCCAGAAATAAAGAAGAGTTTAAGCTCGTTGATAACTGGCGAAATTTAGTATATTTGCGAAACGATAAGCATGAGCTAAAAACCAGAAATAAAGATAGGAATGTTGTATTAACTGCGACAGAAGGAGAAATACATTTAGACGATTTTGACCACAAGAAAAGAATAAGTGCGCGGAACGGTGAGAGTGCAGTTTATGCTGGAAAATTGGCGGGGAATATGCAAAAATATAACAGAGAAATTTTGAAAGCGATCTTCGGATATACCGAAAACTAACCGCCACCAAAAAATCTTTCCTCTTGCGCGAGGGCGCCTCGGCAGTGGGTTCAAGTGTGGAATGCCGAGCCCGAGCGAAGCGAGGGCGAGGCAACAATCGCCCAAAATCCAATTTTTGAAAAATGGCGGGGATGACGGGATTCGAACCCGCGATCTCCTGCGTGACAGGCAGGTATGTTAGGCCTCTACACCACATCCCCTTTACGCGTTTTTAAGTAGAACCTGATTCTTCTACTTAAAACATCTTAGAGGGCAGAAATATTTTACCCTTCCCTGCCTAACTGCGCAAGGCTATTTGCCAACGTTTCCAAGAATAAATTGTGAGTTTAAGTTAGTTGTGAATTGATGGACATCCCGTGATGAAAAAGTAAAAGAGTTAAGAATTTATGAGGTAGTGATATCCTATATAGCTAGCATCTCGCTCATCTATCACTAGGTCTTGGTTTGCATCTAGATGGGCTAAATACGAGGGATGTCCAAAGCTAACAAGAGTTCCATTCTCCTTGAGATAACTGTAGAGAAAATCAATATCCGCAGAATCTACATTTCTATCGGAATTGAAATCTCCGGGAAGGGTTACCATAAATATTGGTATCTCTAATATCTCCGTGTAAGAGCCGTAGTGCGCTTTAACATTGATAGTGTATTTACCGTTTGGTAGCTGGGAGCCGGGAATAACCTGCCTTATCATTTCTTGCTCATTTTTCGTGAATAAGCGAAAGTGAATATCATCAGCTTCAGCAATCCATATTTCCAGCTCGTCCAGATTAGGTTGAGGGGGAAGGGTTACATAAAATGCGCCACCGAAGATATCCCACGCATTAGGGCTAAGAACACGAAAATCTTGCATTAAATCAATAATGGCTAGCTCCCGTGGAGACACCGCATACGCAGAGTCTATTAATACCCAGACCTTCCCAGAAACAGCACCGTATGGAACCTTAGCCCTAATGAGATTCTCGGTCCAAGATAAGATGTCATCGTCCTTGGCATAAACAGTTCCAATCCTACCAGGAAAGCTAAGGGATAGTTCCGCACCTTCCTTGAAATTGTTAAACCCACTTCCAAAAACTGCTATTTCTCCTCCCCAAGAAGCGCTTGTGGGGGAAACCCCCGTAAGTACGTGATTCTGAATGTGAACTCTTATATTCGTGATGCCATAGTCCCTATCATCTCCATCGCCATTATCATCAACATAATCGTTATCATAGGCAATTGCCTTTAAGGTATAGCTACCATTTGGGAAATCGGCTGTATTAAAATCGCTAATCCTGTATGGTGGTGAAGTCACCCTATCTAAGAACTTGTTGTCAAGATAGAACTCTACACTCTCAATATCATTAGATGGGTCTATAACGCTTGCTACTAAGCTTGAATCTCCACTAATATGGGCTTCGGGCAGGGGCGATGTGAATGAAACCACCGGAGGCGGAGTTGATACTGTGACCGAAAAATTGTCAATTCTCATTGAGTTTAGTGAGTTATATTCGCCACCTGCGACTTCAATCATCACTTTCATAACATTTCCATTAAATTGAGAAACATCAGTTTTGAAGTAGCCATCAAAGGTTTGAGGTAAGAGTGGGGTGATAATCATTCCATCCAAACCTATCAGTTTCAAATTAACCAAAATTCCTTCCTCAAGATTCCACTTCCCGTAGAACCTGAGAACAGCTTTGGAAGGAGTTTCAATTGAGATGTTGGGGCTCAGTAACCAGTCCACGTCATCAGAGGTAAAGAACGGATTAGGGCTAGAGGGGAGACCGAGAGCGAAGCTGTACTGAGATGAAGGGTATTGATGAACGTGCCAGAAAGCAGCGCCATTAAAATCCTGCCCAAGCCAACCGACAACGCTCTCTGAACTATCAAAATCGGAGAAGTATGGTGCGGTAAAAACGCGGGCATCCGAAACCACTATACTTGATTCCGCGAATGCCCGCTGATGGTGCTGGTCAAGCGCTTCAACAAAGAGCTCGTGTTCGCCCGGTAGAAAATCTGTAGTATCTATGGTGAAACCAGATTGAAGCACACCATCAACATAAAGAAGCTTATAGAGCATTGGAGCTTCTCCGGAATACTCAGTTTCAATCCTTATAACTCCGGAGACCAAAGAATTATTAGATGGGCTAGTAATATTTATGGATGGCCCGCTTTTTGGAGCAGGCTCAAGGGAGGTTCTCGCATTTAATTTATAAAGAAATGGATGTCTCCATACATTGCTATCAGCAGGAGTACCAGAGGCTTCAACCCATCCACGATATTCATCTATTGAATAAGCATCGCCAAATTTTGATAATAATAAAGCGCAAACACCAGCCACCATCGGAGCAGAAGCGCTTGTTCCCTGCCTTTTACTATATCCACCCAAATAGGTGCTATAAATGAGCGATTGTTCATTTTCCACCCAAGAATCTCCACCAGGAGCAACGACATCAACGGTGATTCCATAGTTGCTGTACCTAGAGCGATCCCCCCTAAAGTCTACTGCACCAACTGAAATAACTTCAGGATGGGCTGAAGGAAAATGCACCTCTGTGTCACTGTTATCGTTTCCCGCCGCCGCAACCATCATTACATTCTTACTGTGTGCGAACTTAATCGCCTCTCGCTCAACTTGGGAAACGATGTACTGCCCAAAACTCATATTTATGACCCTTGCACCCAGCTCGGCTGCAAAAACTATCGCTGTTGGAACATCACCTACTATCCTGCCTGCGTCATCGGATATTTTTATCGGAAGAACCTTAACTCCGGGAGAAACACCAGCTACGCCAAGAGAATTATTCGCTACCGCCGAGATGAGACCTGCAACGAAAGTTCCATGCCCAAGGGTATCCATTGGGACTTTATCAAGCTCACCAAGGTCAAAGTCCTCCTCTGGGAAAATTTCATTTACCGGTAGAATATTCCCGATAAGGTCGGGGTGGGTAAGGTCAACTCCGGAGTCAATTACCGCAACCCAAACATTCTCCTCCCCTTGCTCAATATCCCAGGCGTCAAAACTATTTATAAAACCGTGGTGCCATTGATATACCAAGTCAGGATCATCCGGAATAAACTCAAACTTTCTGATCACTCTGTACTCCACGAGCTTGACAAAGGCTTCGTTGTCTAAGAGATTCTGCATTATTTCCACCGCCGACTTCTCTGGCGCTATTCGGTATGAGGCAAAACTGAGCCCTTCTAGATGAACCTCAGTTCCTTCTAGCAATGACATTCTATACTTCGTCGCTATATGTCTTGCGTAAAGAGCCTGGTCTCTATCCTTTATTAACAAAGAGGATGGAATGTCCTCACTGATAATGCCACTATCCTGCTCGTCAAAAACGCCTACATCTTTAAAGAGAATGGAAATTTCATTAGGGATGTAATCTTCATAGGAGACTAGCTGAGAAGTGTTCTGCCAAGTTGGTGCCCTATGAAGAATCGGTTTGGAAGATGAAACTTCAGAAACTGCGGAGGCAGGCTGGAAATCCCTGTCAAATCTCTCTCCATTCAGAGGAAAGGTACCAGCTTGCTTCCCCCCTGTTCCGCACGCAGTCAATGCTACAGCTAGCACTAATAGCATTAACAAAGCTTTAAGCTTTCTAATCTCGCCCGTCACCTCAAAACAGCCCCAAGCGAAATTGATACCTTTACACAAAATTATACCACCAAAAACTATAAAGTGCGATAACTTTATATCGATTTAGCCAAACTTTATGGAGAAATTGTTCTAGATATGAAACAATCATCAAGTTACAGCATAAGCAAATATGATGAGTAGATAAGGCTCTAGAACTAACAAGGGAGGAAAGGAGGAAATTATAGCTTCTGTGGGTTTACTTTTCTTTATTTGGAGCTTAGAATTAGGCAAGAAATTGAATTATTAGTCTTGATAGAATTATTAGCCTTGATGCTAAAATTTCCAACATCCCCTTTAATGGAGAAAAAAATTGAGCTCAATAATCCTCATAATTGCTGGACTTTTGATTGGAATAGTATCGGGAGTAGTTGGTTTAGGTGGCGGGTTTTTGGTAGTGCCATTTCTTCGATACATCCTCGGTTTTTCACAACATAAAGCCCAGGGAACAACCTTAGCTATGCTTCTTCCGCCCATTGGATTGTTAGGGGCGTATGCGTATTGGAAAGCCGGACAAATAGACCTAATAGTGGCAATTCTACTTGCCATTGGTTTCTTCTTTGGTGCATATCTTGGAGGGATTATCGCTAATCTTACTCTCATTAGCGATTTACTGCTTCAGAGAATCTTTGGCTTCTTCTTCCTGATTATCTCTTTGAGAATGCTCTTAGGAAAGTAGAGATGAATTCTGATTGAAGGGAAACTAACTTACAACTTTGTAAGATGCTTTTCCAGCATCAGCCTGTTGGGAAGAATTCAAGGCGGAAACTGGCTCATTAGGTAGAAGAAATATTATTACAACTGACATAAGTAGTAATGCGCCAACCAACTGATGCGAACTTGTAATTAACACCTCTAAGTTCGTAGGAGCATGTTCTGAGCTTCTTATTCCGCTAACTATCCATGACGAAAAACCTAGGACTATCTGAAATATCACCAATACCGTTAGCAACAAAGCCATCCAACTTTTAGCAGAAGCTTTAGGATTTAGAGCCCAAGTTCTAATGCCCAAATAAATCGCAAAGATAATAACTATAACAGCCAAAGCTATATGAAAGAAAAGGCCGACTCCAAAGTGGCGAAGCATTGCACCAACTGAAAGCTGAATTATGAGCAGAGATAAAAGAACTAAAGGTAACCTATTCCCTATTAGAATTGAAGCCCGATAAGCCGATCTCCCCTCGCCTTGCAAGGTAAAAATTAATACAGAGAGTGCGACAATAAAAACAAAGAGCAATTGGCCTAAGACTCCATGAATAACCGCTAGTGTGGCATTTGGGTGAACGAGCTCAGGATTGGTGCTTAGAGTAAAAGTTCCTGTGACCCTGAGCCCGCCGAGAACTCCCTGGAGAATTACCAGCAAAAGAGCGCAGAAGGATAGCCATTTAATTAAACTTCGCCTTTCCTGTAACTGAAGATAAACGGTAAGGGTTAGGATATTTAATCCGACAAGGGCTCCAAAAAGTCTATGGGAGTGTTCAAAGAAAATGCCTCCGCTCATTTTAGAAAGCGGATAGAGAAACATATTGTAACCAAATGTGTTTGGCCAATCTACAACCGCTAGCCCAGCTTGATAGCCCGTAACTATTCCACCAACAATCAAGAGGATAAGGGTGGAGATGGCAGTGACTGATGCAAAAACACCCCGCCAATTAACTTCACGCTGATTAGGCGCGCCAAATAACCTTGCCAAGAAAACACCAATTGCACAGAAAGTTCCTCCAAAGATGAGAAAGCCTGGTATAAAAATGAGAAAAGAGGGCGCTTTTGATGCGCCTTCCTCTGACAAAAGCCCCCCCAGAACCAGCATATTTAGCAGAGCAACGAAAATTCCAAAGTAGAATCCGCCAATTACTCCTCGTGAACTGAGCTTACCAAATATGAAACCACCAGTTAGCATTAGGAAAACCATTAAAAAAACGATAAGCCATTTTGGAACTGAGAGACCTGGAAATTTTAACGCGTAAGCGGCACTCCACATCGCAAGTACTGCTGCGAAGGCTAATGACAGGATGTCACCAATATCATTTTGAGGCATTTCATGCTTCCCCATTGCCCTTTCATATTAAGACTTTATCTTGGAGCAAGCAAGTTAAATGATGAAATTGATTTTGTCCTTGCTGACAAGAAAGCCCCGCTGTATTACAAACTAATCGCTGTTCAAACATTATTCTCATGCCTTAATTTGCCATCTTTCAGAAATTGATTGAACACCTAAGATTATGGTTGTAGATGCATCGCAGAACTCTCATAAGTATTGAAACTAATTCTCACATTAGTATGGTATCCTAATGAGGGTTGTTTATTAACCTTATTAAGGTTAAGGTTACAAAGATTTGTCCCATGAAAGCGCTGTCTTACTTAGAGCTAACAAAACCTAGGCTTTCCGCCCTTGTAACTTTTACCGCGCTAGTTGGATACTTTCTTGGAAGCAACGCGAGCGATGGTTATCACGCGCTATTCCCAATTGTATTGGGCACCTTCCTAAGCGCCGGTGGAGCTAATGCTTTGAATCAATTGCTGGAAGCCGCAAAAGATGCAAGAATGGCACGCACTATGAACCGACCTATTCCCAGCGGAAGAATTCAACCAATCATAGCTTTAGTTTTTGGACTAACACTTTCCATCCTGGGGGTTTTTATCCTCTTAGTGCTCGTTAACTCACTGGCTGGGCTATTGGCGCTAACTTCTGCCTTAATTTATCTACTAGTTTATACCCCTCTCAAGGTGGTGACTCCATTTTGCACAATTGTCGGAGCGGTTGTGGGAGCAATCCCACCGTTAATTGGTTGGGCAGGCGCACAAGGAACCTTAGGCTTTGGCGCTCTCGTTCTGGCTTCTATCCTTTTTGTCTGGCAGATCCCACATTTCTTGTCTCTAGCATGGCTGTATCGCGCAGATTATGAAAATGGCGGTTTCAAAATGCTCCCCCTTTACGATAGGCATGGCTATTTCACTACCCAGCTGACTTTCGTTTATACATTAGCTTTAGTTCCACTCTCTCTCTTCGCTGGTATAAGTCTAAACACAGGCATTATCTATAAAACCGGCTCTCTTTCCCTTTCGCTCCTGATGCTCTTTTTAGCTGGGATGTTAATAATTAATAGAAGCTCCCCTAGAGCGAGAAGAATGTTCCGCGCCAGCATAATTTACCTTCCGATACTTCTATGCCTAATCCTACTTGATAGAAGCGGAGCAAATTTAACGAACAGGTATTTCTCGCTGTTCAACAATAACGCGAAAATTCAGGTTTTTATGGAAAATCAGAAAATTGAAAATCGCTAGGACTTGAACAGGTCATAGGCGATGGGCATAATGGCGAAAAGTCTTTCCACTAATTAAAATAGGATTAGAACTATCCTTTGCACTTGAATGTTTAATAAGCAGAAGCTCTTAAGCCTACCAGAAGATTAGTAAAGCAATGAAAATCAGAACCCAAACAACATCCAGAAAGTGCCAGTAGATTGAGGTATAGACTATCCCAGCGTGGTTTGTGGAGCTATACAGTCCCCTGAAAGATTTAGCTGTTACAACACTTAGGGGAAATAACCCGCCAAGAACGTGCGCCCCGTGTAAACCTGTTAGTAGATAGAAGGTAAAACCGTAGAGGTTAGATTTTGCAGTAATGCCAGCCCGAACTAACTGGACCCAGTTAATAAGTTGTGAAACTAGAAATCCCAAACCCAGAAGTAAAGTAATCATCAGAAGAGTCTTTAGAAGAACTCTGCTTTCACGTCTGACCGCCTGAAGGGCAAGGTGAATTGTGAAGCTACTTAAAATGATTAACGCAGTGCTAATCCATAAGCCAAAAGGCAGTGGCGTAGTCTCTATTAACTCTGTTGCCCTGATCCGAGAGCGGACAATTATGAATCCAATTGCAGTCGCAGCGAATAGAACGCTCAGGGAAGCAATGAATACGAGCATACCAGCGTAACCTATACGGAAAGCTTGGGACCGCGAAGCTAATTCAGTTTTCTCCATTGTGCTTTCCTCATTTTACTATTGACCCACCCCTGGAGCATAGCCGGGTATCAACTCGGGATGATAGGAAATCGTATCCATTAACGCTAAACCGACAAAAAGTAGCACGAAGAACAGGGAGGCAATGAATACAAAAGAGTAGAATGCGCGTTCATACCTTAGATGCATAAAGTAAAGAGCAACTAGCGTCGCCTTCAAGGTTGCAATCCCCATCGCTATCCAAAGGTTAAGAGCACCCAAATTAAATTTCACCGCAAGAACTGTGAAGTATGTAAGTACCATTAACACTGCCCAGACATAAAGAAGAACCTGCCAGGGAACGATATGGGCAATGTGCTCCTCTTCTTGGAAGGTATTTTCGTAATTTGATGTTTTGCTTGTCTCTGTCATTTCTAAAAACTCCTAGTGAATTAAATAGAATAGCGGAAAGAGATATATCCAAATCAAATCTACCAAGTGCCAGTAAAGACCTGTAAGGTCTACCGCGGTAAAATTCATCGGGCTAAATTTTCCCTTAACAGCCATAACTAGAATTACACTGATAGCGATGATACCGATTAGCACGTGGAGTCCATGAAGACCTGTCATTGCAAAGTAAACTGCGAAGAAAAGCTGAACATTTTTTGGCTTGTCCTCTATGGTGGCAGATTCGGGAGAATGACCTTGTGTTTCAGCTTGATTCAAATTGGTTCTAGATGTTGCTTCAACGATAATACCTGTAGATTGCGTTTGCTCAAGGGAAGTATCTGCGCCATTATTAGCTTCTGAGGCAGTCTGCGCATTACCTAATGGAATAGAATTAGTGGTTGCTGTATCTCGGTTCTCAGGATTTTCGATACTTTCCACGCTGTTCATTTCTCTCTCGCTATGAGCCTGTGGTTTGTATAGCTTGCCCCAGAGAAGCCCATGCTTCCACTTCTGCTCATACTCCACGTACTTTATTCCTAAAAAGCCCAACCCTCCGAGAATGGTTAGCGCGAGAAAAAGTATTAACAGACCACGCTGACCAAGCTGGGCGCATCTCACTCCTAGCGCAATCGTTAAACTGCTACAGATCAGTATCACAGTGTTGATAGCACCCAAACGAGTGTCTAGATACTTGTGGCCGTAAATGAATATTTCCGGGTGGTTTGCTCTATAAACGGAGTATGCTACAAATAAACCACCAAAGAGAAGAACCTCCGTAATTAGGAATAGCCACATACCAAGCTTTGTGGATTCGTACTGCTGTTTCAGGCTGGTAAAATGGTGAGCCAGATGGGCGTGTTGCCCGTGACCTCCATGAACATTTTCTGCGCCTTTCATATTATTTCTATCCAATCACCTGATATTTCCTATGCCAGCGAGGGATTTATCTCTTCCCTCAAGATATACTCCTCCCTGTCAGGCTGATATACGAGTCTCGTAAAGTCATATGGGTCATATGCTTGCGGCGGAGATAGGAAGTTTTCTTTAATGGGGGGAGATGCGGTGTGCCATTCAAGGGAAGCGCCTCCCCAGGGGTTTGCAGGTGCAGGTTTTCCTCGAAATAGCGAATGCACAAGGTATATCGCGGTTAGGAAGAACCCAACTGCCATAATGTATGAACCGATACTGGAAACTTGATGAAGGGTTGTGAACTCTTGGGGATAATCCGCATATCTTCTAGGCATACCCTGAATTCCCAAAAGAAACTGCGGGATGAACGTGATATTGAAGCCAATAAACACTAGCCAAAACGCAATCTTGCCGAACCTTTCGCTGTACATTCTTCCAAACATCTTGGGCCACCAATGATGTATTCCGCCAATAAAAGCCATTAGCGCTCCACCCATCATCGTATAGTGAAAGTGTGCCACAACAAAGTAAGTATCATGAAGATGAACATCAGTGGCTAAAGCGCCCAAAAATAGCCCTGTAAGCCCTCCCACTAAGAAAAGGAAGATGAAAGAAAGAGCATAGAGCATTGGCGTATTAAGCCGAATGGAACCTTTATACATCGTCGCAAGCCAGTTAAAGACCTTGATGGCAGAGGGGATAGCAACCGCAAAAGTAAGTCCGCTAAATATCATATTGGCAAGGTTGGACTGTCCGCTCACAAACATGTGATGACCCCAAACTAAAAAACTAATAATCGCTATGGCGAGGCTACTAAAAGCTATAAACTTATAGCCAAAAATATGCTTACGACTATGTATGGGTATTAACTCGCTGATTATGCCCATCGCAGGAAGAATCATTATGTAAACTGCGGGATGCGAGTAAAACCAGAAAAAGTGCTGGAATAGCACAGGATCACCACCCAAGGCTGGATTGAAAATACCGATGCCAAGAAGCCTCTCAGCTATCAAAAGAAGTAGGGTAATTCCTAAAACTGGTGTGGCAAGAACCTGAATGATTGCGGTTGCATAAAGCGCCCAGACGAGGAGGGGCAACTTGAACCAGGTTAATCCATCAGTTCTTAGGAAATGAATCGTTACTATGAAGTTAAGACCAGTAAATATTGAACTAAAACCCAGCAGAAAGGCGCCAAATAGAACCGCAGATACGCTAGTCGTGGTGATGGTGCTGTATGGAGTGTAAAATGTCCAGCCGGTATCTAGTCCACCCGTGACTAACGAGACAAGGGCAAAAATTGCTCCACCAACCCAAAAGTAGTAGCTAAGCAGGTTTAGCTTCGGAAAAGCTACGTCTTTCGCACCGAGCATCATTGGCAATACAAAGTTGCCTAACGCGGCTGGAATGCTCGGGATGATAACAAGAAATATCATTATTGCGCCATGGAGGGTAAAGGCTTTGTTATAAGTTTCAGCGTCCATTATCGTTTTGCCAGAGGCAATCAGCTCTGTCCGAACCATCAGTGCGAACATTCCACCTAAAAAAAACGAGGTAAGGATGGACACTAGATAAAGTATGCCTATTCGCTTGTGGTCAAGCGTGACTATCCAGGATAGAAAACCCGTCCGCGAGTTAAGGTAGTTTTCCTGCGCGCCTTTTTTTTCAGCCTTTAAACCTTTCGGTTTAGTCAATCCTAGCTCTTCCATTGAGCTTCTCCTTTTACTCTATAAACCAAATTCGTTACCTCTTTTTGATACCTTGTTTTACCTATTATCCCCTTCATTACTTTTAGATTTTCTTCTCTTGAGTAGCATTTCCCTCTTGAGAAGTTTGACTAGAATCGCCTTTTGTCTCCTCCTCTTTCTCTCTTGCCTTTTCCAATTCTAAATTGGCTCTTCCCTTTTTAGATAGGGACTTCAAATAAGCGATAATGGCAGAAATTTCCGCATCTTTCAACCTTCCCTTGTACGTTGGCATAACAGGATCAAAACCACCAACGACCTTCGCCAGTGGCTCAGTAATTGATTCTCTCACGTAGTTTTCTTCTGCGATAACTTTTTTCCCATCTCGGAGAGTAACGCTTTCACCGAAGAAATCCTTAAAGGTCGGGCCAATCTTTCTTGATCCATCAACGGAGTGGCACTGCATACAACCCCTAGTTTCGAATAGTTTCTTGCCTGCCTCAACTGGAGAAAGGGTCAGTATGTAGCTTGAGGACTTCTCTAGCCATTTTTCATATTCGCCAGCCTCATGCACGACCATCTTTGTTAGCATTGTGGAATGGCCAGTTCCGCAGTATTCTGCACAGTATATGGGATATTCACCCGGTACGGTCACCTTAAACCAAAGCTTGGAATACCTTCCAGGAACAGCATCACGCTTCAGCCTTAAGGCTGGTATAAAGAGAGAATGTATCACGTCCTCTGATGTAATCACCAGTGTGACAGCTTGATTTGTGGGAACGTGCAACTCTTTATCAATATATCCGTTTGGATAGGTAAATAACCAGTTCCACCTCTGACCAGTTACGTTAATTTCATAAGTTTCTAGTGGAGCAATCGCCATATCCATATACCCTTTGAAGCCAGCAAGGAAAATCACGAAAACAAGAACCAACGGAATTACTGTCCAGGTTAACTCTAAGGGAAGGTTATGCTTTGGTGCTTCTTTGGCTTCCACGCCCAGCCGATGCCGGTAAAGAATGAGAAAAATTAACATTAGCCCAACAATTAAGAAAAAGAAGAAACCCGTTATGGCAAGAATGAAGAAGAAGAGTTTATCCACATTTGTAGCGGAAGCACTGGGAGGCAGAATCCTACCTGCCTCTACTATATAGAGAAGAAATTTTTGCCCAAAGAACGTGAAATATGCTATGGGAAAATTCATCTTTCTTTTCTCTAACTTGAAGTCTTAACACGATAATGCCGTAAATCCCGCGCCCAGAAGATGCTAAGAGCTATTGCGAGAATCGCTACAGTTAAGGTGCCAGCGAGTCTGACTATATTCATAATTATTGGAGTATATTTTCCTGTTGCTGAGTTGTAACGATAACAGTAAAGAAACACGTGGTCAGCAAATGTTCCAATCCTGCCTTGGGATGCCTCAATAATTGAAAGGCGAAGAACTTTGGGGTCATAAAGCACGTCGTAAAGATAGCGTGAGATGCGTCCATCAGGCGTAAGTAAAATAAGCGCTGCGACGTGGGCAAATTCCCCACTTTGAGGATCAAATCTATAGTTAAAGCCAACAGCCCTAGTCAGCTCTTTAATGTTATTATCCTTGCCTGTTAGAAAATGCCAACCGGCAGCTGAATCTGGACTGCCTAAAGATTGAATATAATTTTGCTTCTTAAGTTTAGCCAGTTTATAGGTTTCAAGCGGGTTAATGCTTGCGGTCACAATCTCAAAGTCTTTCCCGGGGTAAAGATTAATTTCTCGTAAAGCCTCCACAAGTCCATTCAGCTGGAGAGTGCAGAGCATTGGACACTCGTAATAGTTCAGGGTTAGCAGAACTGGCTTGCCCTTATGAAAATATTCCGCTAGAGCAACTTCTTTGCCATTCTCGTCCTTGAATGTTAGTTCAAATGGAATTTTATCATTTAGACGCTCAGTTACAGAAACACCTTCAAGCTCGCTGGGCGGAGGTTCAATTCGCTCAGCATGGACAGTAAGCAATGAAACTGTTAATAGAAGAAGCAAGCCTAGGGCGTTAACAAAAATTCCCCGCTGAAATGAAAACTTACCAAGACCTAGAATCGTGCATACGATTGAACATCCACCAACTTTTGGCGATGATTTAAGAAAAGCACATTTTTCATTATTCTTCATTGGGACAAAGCCATCACACATCAGAATACTTAAGCCTTTGAATTCTTATTACTAGCGTTTTTCTCCTTTTCATTTACTTCTTCTAGATCTCGGGAAAGCTCATTTACGGTAATCTCAACTGCGCGGTCTATGGGTATAGCGAGAATGCCTCCTTTTTCGTCTATCCAGCGGTAAGTGTTTATCCTTTCAAGCTGCTCTGTTTGGAGATTAATCAGCGATTCGTACCTTTGAGAAACAGCCTTTTTCTCCAACTCCACTCTCTCATACCTGAAATACCAAGCTGACATAGCTACGATACTCACGTAAACTAGAACAATAGAAACAACAGCAATAGTTATGACTAGAGATATATCCACGTCCTCAATATAACTTTTAGCCTTTTCAGCCATATTCTTTATCCTTTACTTCGTCCTTTGTTGCCAAAACAAAGCATCTGAATTATCTAACTTAGTTCAGCAAATCTTAAAGATTTTTCAAGACACGGGTCGTTTACCGGAACTAGGCTATACCTTCTTACAAGGTAGAGGAAACTTGAAACGACAATAGCGAAGAAACCAAACATGGTGCTAAGCTCAATTAACCCAGGGGGGACAATTCCCCCACTAAACTCCGGCATAATTAACCAATATATATCAACATAATGCATTACGAGCATCCATACCGCAAAAGTGACTAGTAACTGCTTTCTCCTCTTGGCGAAGCGGGAAATCAAGCCAAGAAATGGAATGATGAAATGCCCAATGAGGATTATGAGGGAAACAATACTCCAACTGCCGTGGAAACGTTTGGCGAAAAAGACAGTCTCTTCCGTGATATTTGCATACCAAATGAGCATAAATTGCGAAAAGCCAATGTAAGCCCAGAAGATGATAAAGCCGAAAAGAAACTTTCCTAAATTGTGATAGTGATCAATCTTTAATACACCACGGAAATAACCCAAAGATTCTAAAATGGCGGATAGGGCGATTAGAAGAGCAAATATGGAAACCGCACTTCCAGCAAAGAAATAAACTCCATAAATCGTTGAGTACCAATAGGGTTCAAGGGACATCATAAAATCAAAGGAGAAGAAAGTAAGGGTGAAGCCGAATAGAATGAGGATTGGCGCGCTCATACGTTGAAGTGTGAGGGTTATACCAGGGTCTTTACTTTTGTCCTGAATAAGAGATAGCCTTAATAGGAAGATTGAGGTTGTTATCCAAACTACGAAATAAAAAACCCCTCGCGCGGTAAAGAAAGGCAGATTCAGGTAAGCGGACTTTCCTTTTAGGATAGTGTCTGAAGCAATTAAAGCCTTGTCAGTCCATTCATAAAGTATATTCGCACCTAGCAGTATTGGGATGGACAGTATCGCCAAGACTACGAAAGGCGCTAAAATGAACTCTGCGATTCTCCTTATTAAGATACTCCAACTTGCTTTGGTTACATGTTGAACACATATAAAGAAAAGCGCACCGAGGGAGAGAGAAAGAAAGTAGCAGAAAGCAGTTAAATAAGAGAAAAGGAAATGCTTCACCTGCCCAGCGGTTGTGGAGAGAATAAATGAGAGCGTCAATAAGCCTACACCTATTAGCGCGAGTAAGAGAGCGCCTTTCCCAATCTTGCCCCTTAACACTAAATCGGAGAAGCTAGCATTTTGCAACTGTAAATTACTTTTTTTCATCTTTGATCCTATATTAGCCTTTACGTCTAGCTTCAAGCTCCTTGCGCATTTCAAGTGAAACATCTTCCAACTTGGCTCGCTGGCTTCTCTGTAGCGCCCGAACGTATGCCACAATTGCCCATCGATCCAGAACCGGTATTTGACTTCCGTAGGCTGGCATATTTCTGATTCCATTTGTTATGGTGTTAAAGATGTGACCAACTTGCCTTGCGCGAACCGTAGCGTCATGGAGGTTAGATGGCGGAACCCATGTTGCCTGCTCCAACTCTTCAGCGCGCTTGGCTGTACTTCCGTGACCGTAACCATCTAATCCATGACAGGTGGCGCAGTATATCTCAAATCTATTTTGACCTCTCTTGATAAACTCCTCTGAAATTGTGAGGGGAAAAGTCGTAGCCCAGTCGCCGTTAATTTTGCCACGGTAGAAATGATCGTCCTCTCTAAGTTCGCCACGAGCTATGGTGCCCGCCACCGGTAGACGCATCGCTCGTCCATCTATAAAGAGAGTGCTTTCTGCCTGCGCCTTGAGTTTTTGTTGCTTGTCCATATCAGGAATTATTGAAAGTCGTGGAACAGGTGAACTCTTGCTCCGAATCAATGCAATATTCGCTAGAGGAACTATGGCAATGGCGACTAGAATTAGAAGCGTATAGGGAAGTCCCTTGGGCAGAAGATAGGTTGACGGTGGAAAACCATATATCTCATCAACAGTGGATGCGCCTAGAGATAGAAGAGCGTCTTTGGTTTTGATTGGGTCAAAGGCGGGCTCTGTTGCGTCTATGGAAATGAAGAAGCGGTCGTTAGTCACTCTTTTGAAAACATTGCTCCTATATACGGGATGGGCAAACCTCGGCAAACCGCCAAAAAAGAGAATGCCAAGGAAAGTCCCCAGCGCGGAAAAGAGGATGGTAAGCTCAAAGGTTATAGGAATATTGGCGGGCAAGCTGAAATATGGCTTTCCACTAACAAGAAATGGATAATTGAACGCATTCGTGTACCATTGAAGGAGAAGGGCAACTGTGGCGCCACTTAATCCCGAGAGAAAAATGAACCACCGAAATATGGTGACTCTCATTCTTTCAAGACCGCTAATTTCATGGATGGGAAAAGGGGTGTAAACATCAAAATGACGAAAGCCCACTTGCTTGATTGCCTTTGTCGCGCGGATTATTCCAGCCACACTTTCAAACTCTGCAAGTAAGCAAACAGGTCGCTCAACTTGCGCCTCCTGAATGCTCAAGCTAACTTTCTTAGAATTACTCATTTCTATTCCGATACCCCGGTATTAGCGCTCCTCAATTCGTGATTGTAAAAAGCCTCCTTCAACTTTGTTGATACTTCTATCTCAGTATTTTCAGTAGGATGAGCTTGAGGCATAACTCCCTTGACTTCAGATATAGCAATCATAGGAAGAAATCTTAAAAATAAGAGAAACAAGCTAAAGAATAAGCCGAAACTACCGAGAAGGATAAGAATGTCCACCCAGGTTGGTTTGTACATTCCCCAACTAGATGGAAGAAAATCTCTATGCAGAGAAGTTATCACTATGACGAACCGCTCAAACCACATTCCGATGTTGACTAGAATTGAAATGATCCACATGCAAATAATGTTTGTGCGTAATTTCTTTATCCAGAACACCTGAGGGGCAATCACATTACAAAAGACCATTAACCAATATGCCCAGGCGTAAGGACCAAGCGCGCGGTTCCAGAAGACGAAAAGCTCGGTGCTATTCCCGCTGTACCATGCGGTGAAAAACTCAATTGCATAAGCGTAACCTACCAGAAGGCTGGTAGTGAGAATTAGCTTGTTCATATTTTCCAGATGATGGAGAGTGATTAAGTCCTTTAGCTTGAATATGCTCCGTATTGGAACGACCAATGTAACCACGAGAGCCATCCCGCTAAAAATAGCGCCGGCAACGAAGTAGGGCGGGAAAATCGTAGTATGCCAGCCGGGTAGAAGTGAAACCGCAAAGTCAAAGCTAACAACTGAGTGAACACTTAAAACCAGTGGGGTAGCGAGCGCTGCGAGAATTAAGTAGCCTGCCTCGTAGAGCTCCCAGTGCCGAATAGACCCACGCCAGCCCAAGCTTAGAATTCCATACGTTATTTGCCTTGCTTTAGTGGTAGCGCGGTCTCTGAGCGTTGCTAAATCGGGTATCATCCCAAGATACCAAAACATAAGAGAAACTAGTAGATAAGTGCCAACAGCGAATACGTCCCATAGGAGTGGGCTTCTGAAGTTGGGCCACATATTCATTTGATTGGGGTAATACGGAAACACCCAGTAAATCACCCAGATGCGCCCCACATGAATTGCTGGAAATAAGCCTGCGCAGAAGATTGCGAAAATGGTCATCGCCTCTGCAATACGATTGATACTGGTTCTCCATCTCTGCCTAAAAAGGAACAAAATGGCTGAAATAAGCGTTCCCGCATGAGCAATTCCAACCCAAAAAACGAAGTTAACAATTGCAAATCCCCACGCTACTGGAACATTTAATCCCCAAACACCAAGACCAACGCCAACCGTGTAGGCTATCATTATAAGAAGAGTGAATAGAAGTGAGCCTGCAATTCCAAGGGCAATTAACCAACTGGTAGGATGCCTTTTTTGCTCCACAACAGCGCAAACTTTCTCGGTAACAGTTGCAAAGTCATTCTCACCTAGAACAAGCAAGGGAGGATGAATGGGATCATCTACCGCATTATCAATCTCTCGTTGTCTGATAGCTTCCATTTCTTACTTTCATTTTTAAGTTTTAAGGGCCACCTTTAAGGTTATCTATGACACGCCCAACAGTCTGTGGAAGGATTGACGTTGTACTCTTCCTTCAATTTCTCACCTAAGCTTTGCTGATTTCCTTCGGGAACCCAGTCCATCTTTGTCACGTATTCCTTAGGGCGCAAATACCTTTCCGGCTTTCTGTGGCAATCCAAACACCAAGCCATATTTAGGGGCTTAGCTTGATAGACAACATCCATTCTGTCTATTCTTCCGTGGCAGGTTACGCAACCTACACCTTTATTAACGTGAGCACTATGGTTGAAGTATACAAAGTCGGGTAGAGAATGCACACGAACCCATTTTATTGGTTTGTCTGTGGTGTAACTTTCTCTTAACGGCACAATCTTTTCACTCGTGGGCAGAATTGTTTTGTGGCAATTCATGCATACTTGGGTGGCCGGAATGGACGCCTTTGCACTAAATTCAACTGTGCTGTGACAATACCTACAGTCCATGCCAAGCTTTCCCGCGTGGGTGGCATGGCTGTATGGCACTGGTTGAATCGGTTGATAACCAACAGAAGTGGTAATTGGCGAAGTAGCAAAGGCTATTACTACTCCGAGATAAACGATACCAAGAATTAATAGAACGCCTAGCAGGCGAACAAATTTATCCACCCATGGATTAAACATAATCACATTTCAAATCAGGATATGTGATTTTATCCAACACTAGTTATTGAGTCAATATAATATTGAGTATGCGTATATATTATTTTATGTGAAAGGCTCTATTATAAGAAAGTGAGGCCTAGCTCAAGATGATAGAGAATTTGGGTTAATTACAACTTCATTTACCACCAACAACCAATGTCACAAAGTTGAGGTACTATTTATATTCACACCAATTTGAAGAATTTACTTAAGAGGGGCAATCTGTTCTGAAATTAGGTGGCAGAGATTGAACGCAACTGTTGGGTAAAATACGCCTTCAAGTATGTGATAATATAGATTAGGGAAAGCCCCAAAGGCGGGGATATAGCTCAGAGGTAGAGCGTTCGGTTCGCATCCGAAAGGTCGGGGGTTCGAATCCCCCTATCTCCACCAGTTGAAGTTAAATTATGTGAACTAGGGCTTTTCATAAGATTCTTGGGTTTAAATAGTAAGTGCAGTTCGTTAGATTCTTAAATAGAAACTAAATTGTTCGTGGATGTAGCGGAAGGCAAATTTTAACGTAAAATTATTGATACTCCACGATAGAGGAGAAACGAATGAGGTTGAGGATAGTTTCCTGGAATGTTCATAGTTGGAGAGACTCTTACCTCCGTCCGCGGTTTTCTGAAATGCTTCCTGTTCTTATTGGCTTTCATCCTGATATCCTTTGTTTGCAGGAAGCAAGATGGGAACCGGATAGGGGTATTCACTCACTTGAACTAGATACGCTTAGAAATGAGCTAGAGCTTTTTGGTTTTGCCTTAGCACAAACGCACTTGAGCCCTGTAAAGAGACAAGCGACAGGTCATGTAATACTGGTTAAGGGAGAAGTGAACGAAAAGAAAGAATTTGAGATCGGCAAATTTTTTGGAATATCTAGGAAGGTTTTGCTGATTAAGACAAAAATGGATGACAAAATGCTACATGTGGCAACATCGCACATATCACCATTACCTCACCCGACGGTGTCATTTTTAAAGTGGAGTTGGCTGCCAAGGCCGAGGGAGGCGAGAAGGCTTGTGGAAGTAACATCAGAGTTTGAACCACCATTGGTGCTTGCTGTTGATCTGAACGCTTCGCCAGAAAGTGATGAGTATCGGGCTCTTCGTTCACTTTTTAATAAACCAGGAAGATTTCCCGCGACCCATTCTTCAGGACTTTGCGTTGATTATATTTTTACATCACAAGATTTAGAAATCTCTCAAGTTTCAGTTAACCTTACAACTTCACCTTCCGACCACTTCCCAGTGGTAGCTGAAGTAAAGCTATCGTGAGTTTCCTAATAAAAGCAAATAAAGGCATCACAACAATTAGCAGTATGGATAATCCCTCGTTGAAGGACAATACTTCACTGATGACGAGTAAGGAAACACAGATTGCGGAATTGAGGGAGTTGTTATTCATATTCGGAGCGCGCTGGTATAATTTAAGCTCAAGGAGGGCTTTATGGCCATAAGGGAATATTTCGGAACTGCGGTTGCTAGAGGTTATAACATCGCGATTGTTGTGTCCCGCTTTAACGAACTTGTTACAAAAGAGCTTCTTCACGGAGCTGTGACAGAGTTATTGAGGCATACAGACAAGGAGTGCAATGTTGAAGTTTTTTGGGTTCCTGGAAGTTTTGAACTACCACAAACAGTCGCAAGGATTATTGAGCGAGGCGGATTTGACGGTATTTTAGCGCTCGGTTGTCTCATAGAGGGGGAAACCGATCATTACCGAATTCTTGCTAGCGAAATTGCAAAAGGCTTAGCCAACCTTTCTTTAAAGCATTCCTTACCCATAAGCTTTGGTGTGTTAACAACCCATAGCCTTGAGGAAGCGATGGAAAGGGCTGGAGCTAAGGCAGGAAATAAGGGTGGAGAAGCTATGATTAGCCTACTTGAGATGATTGACCTTTACAAGAAGTTGAGGAAGAAAAGGTGAAAACCAAAGAGACGCTATCGCTAAGATAACTTAATACTCGTAAGACGTTCGGATAATTCTGTGATTATATGTGATTATAGATGAGAGGCATACTCAGGCTTTAGGGGTGTGGATTACACTAGGCACTCAACAGGAGAGCAGTTGTAAAGTAGAAGTTGTGGAAAGCTTCTCTTATAGCTAACAATACTAACAGTTGCGTTTTCTACCGGGAAGCGATTCAAGCCATCAACGGGAAACTGCAAGAGATGGTGCAAAAGATAGTTTATCGGTAGTTGATGACTGAAAATTGCGATACGCTCACGTATCTCTGATCTTTTATCGAGACCAGCATTAGCACCAGCATTCTCTTGCGTAGTTAGGTGTTTATTCAGCAGGTCATTTGCGAACTCCATTGTTCTATCGATCAGCTCCTGAATTTTCTCTCCACCTGGAAATTGAAGCTCGGGATGATAGGGGACTTTGCGGATAAGCTCTTCGTAAATACCCAATTCAGAAAATAAAACGCCGTCAAGCTCTCCAGTTTTTACTTCTATTATCCTCTCGTCCACAATAAAGCTGGGTTCCTCCGATTGGGAAAGCTTTAATTCCTCAAGGAATATCTTTGCTGTGTCCACTGCACGACTAAGGGGACTGGTGTAGATTGTGGAGAATGGGATTTTATTCCCCTTTGAACCATCATATGCAGATAGGTTTTCGCGCTCTGTCGAATTGCGGAAAATCCACTTCGCAAGAAGCTTGGCCCGTTTTATCCCATTTTCGGTTAGTTTGAAGTCGGTAAGACCTCCCATTCTCTTTTCTGCATTACCAACCGACTCGCCGTGTCTAATTACGTAGATTAGAACCATTGAAGGTATTACTACCCAACAACCTCTTCAACGCTTTTACCAGAAAGAACCGAGTTTGAAAAAATGTTTGTTATCTCCTCGTCTCCAGCCCATTCATCCTTGCCCTTTATCAACAGCCAATTCTCAATTCCTCGCTCCTTACGAAATCTCAGCATCCTGTATCGCCCCTTGAGCCTATTCCCAATCAAAAAAAACTCTAGTGAGCCGGAAGATAACCATAAGGACTTGGTAATATCCTTGGTGGAGACATAGTTAAGAGATGAAGGCAAATGCAAGAGAATTTTAACTTCAGTAAAATCTTTACCACTTTTTACATCTATTTCTACAGAGATTGAACCTTCCCTTAAGGCTGTACTTACCTCTTGGAGATTTATCTGCTTATCTTCGCTCGCTTTTGAGTTTAGTGGAATGTAATAACCGATGTCCCATACTATAACTTTCCCGGCGCCATACTGTCCTTCTTCAAAAACGCCTTCAAAATCCAGGTACTTCAGTGAATGATCCTCCACTTGGACTGCAAGTCTTTTTTCACCTGATCTGATGGAAGGACCTTTGGGTATCGCCCAGGAGAGAAGAACAGGAATTTTCAGCTCTTCATTAAAAACTTCTAAGCGGAAATCGTAATGGAGGCGAGAAGATGCGTGCTTCAGCACTGAAAATCGTGGTGCGCGTTCAAGTTCAGCATCATCATACTTCTTCTCTGGGTCTGGCTTGCAAGATTGCTTTTTCCTTCTTTCTTCCAAGCTTGCCTCCTTACCTTTGATTATTACTATCCTAACATTGAGCGCGGATTATCACTGCACCACCTCAACGGTGATTATCTGATTTGTATATATATTAACGCTCCCTGCAATTTCAATAGATTTATACGCTATCTCCTCCGCAGAAAGGCTAGTGTTTTCATAAAGAGCCTTAGCGGCTGCCTTAGCTGCCTCGGCGCCAGAACCAATCGCGGTGAAATTTTCATCCGGCTCTATAACGTCACCATTTCCGCTAATTGTTAGGATAGTATTTTTATCCGCAGTTAGTAGAAGCGCTTCCAGTCTTCTCAGGTACTTGTCCGTCCTCCAATCTTTTGCTAGCTCAACCGCAGCGCGTTTAAGGTCTTTGAATTCCTTCAGCTTAGTTTCAAATCGCTCAAAGAGCGTCAAAGCATCCGCTACGCCTCCTGCAAACCCCGCTAGCACACTTCCATTAAAGAGACTCCTCACCTTCTTTGCATTATGTTTAAGTATCATCTCCCGATGAGTAATTTGTCCGTCACCCGCAATCGCGGTCTTTTCGTCTCTCCTTACAGCACAAATGGTTGTGGAATGGATATCAATCTTCTTCACGTAAATCATCTTAACACATCATTTTCAGAACTTACTTGATTGATTTTATTTAATTATCATCCTAGCATTAACATAGCCTGGCAACGAAAACTATGTTATAATGAAAAGACCCCAGATTAAGGAGGGCAACCCCTAATGGATTCATCCACTCGACTTCAAGAGAAGCCAAGTGTTCAAGGAGAAAAGGAACTTCTTGTCTATGTAAATGGCGAGCTAGTACCAAAGAGTATGGCATCAGTATCCGTTTATGACCACGGGTTTCTTTATGGTGATGGCGTATTTGAGGGAATTCGCTCATATGATGACGAAGTTTTCAAGCTGGATGAACACCTAAAGCGACTTTATCGCTCAGCTCACTTCTTGCAGATAAACATTCACTTTGAATTTGAAGAGCTGAAGAGTGCGGTTCTTAACACCCTTAAGGCTAACAATCTTTATCAAGGGGCGTATATCAGGCTTGTAGTTTCAAGAGGCAAGGGAGACTTAGGCATAAACCCTCGAAAGTGTCCGGGGCCCCCCACTATCGTTATAATTACCGATAAGATACAGCTTTACCCCCCTGAGCTTTATGATGTTGGGATTCCTACTATTGTATGCTCCACCAGGAAAAACAATCCTCAATGTATAAACGCTCAAGTGAAAGCAACACAATATCTAAATAATATACTGGGAGTTATTGAGGCAAACAATGCAGGTGTACTTGAGGCAATAATGCTAACAACTGGTGGTTATGTTACGGAAGGAACTGCGGATAACATTTTCATTGTATTGGATGGAAGAATTCTTACCCCACCAACTTACCTTGGAGTTCTTGAGGGCATAACGAGAAACTCAATAATTGAAATTGCAAAGGAATTGGGATACCCTGTTTACGAGGAAAGGTTTACCACCTACGAGCTTTACTCTGCGCAGGAATGCTGGTTTACGGGAACTGGAGCAGAATTAATTCCCGTGATTTCCATTGATGGAAGAACTGTGGATAAGGGAGTGCCGGGTCCCATTTTCAAATCCCTGCGCGAAGAATTTAAGAAGTACATCAAGAAACACGGCACAAAAATTCCACATTAGCATTTTTCATTAAGATTTCTCAGGCGAGTGATAACAATATGCGGATTTTATTCTTGTCAATGTTTTGTTACTATTCACTCTAAATCTTTAGCAAACTAGGTTGAAGTTTACAGAAAGAGATGAAACTAGCAGTATGGTAGAATCCTTTTAGCGCGAAGAAAGGTTGATTGACTAGTCAAGTGAATTTTTAGGACTAGAAGAGTTGAAATAAGATTAACTCCGCTATATTCGCGGTAAGATAAGTTGAGAGCATAAGCTGGTGTGAATGAATTATGAATATCTTGGATTTCTTCTCATTTTCTGCTAGGAAGCTAATTGCAAAGAGTAACGAGGTTTGCTTGGAATTTAACAACCAGTTTATAGAACCCGAACACATCTTTTACGCAATGCTTTCTCTCCAGCAGTGCTCCGCCCTGCAGGTTGTGCAACAGTTAGGGGTAAACATACCAAAGCTCCAATACACTCTCGAGAATTATCTTTACCAGCATCTTGGCAATTACAAGGGCAGTCCAAATTTTAGTCGTAGGACCTTAAATTTACTTGAGGCTGCTAACCGCGAGGTAAAAAGGCTGAGGCATCGGGAGATCGGCACCACCCACATCCTTATCGCGCTCGCCCAAGAGGAGAGCGAATTCCTGCAATCAGTTTTTGCAGAGAACAACCTCACTGAAGACCTTATCCGTGAAACTTTTCTTAACTATTTGCGAGATGTAGGTAGGGGAAAAGAGAGACGTGAAAGACCTCAGGGCGCCGCGTTCAAATTTTCTCGGGATTTATTGGAACTTGCAAAGGAGGGTAGGCTTGATCCAGTCATTGGAAGACAGCGTGAAATAAACCGTCTAACTCATATTCTATGTAAACGTGTCAAGAATAATCCAATGCTCGTAGGGGAACCTGGAGTGGGTAAAACGGCAATCGTGGAGGGACTTGCTCAGAGAATTTCAAAGGATCAGGTTCCACCTGCCCTAAGGGATAAAAGGATACTTGCACTGGATATGGCAGCGATTGTCGCTGGAACAAAGTTTCGCGGAGAATTTGAGGAAAGGCTTAAAGCAATCATAAAAGAAGTGCAGGAATCCGAGGGCAAGATTATAATCTTCATTGACGAACTTCATACTATTCTTGGCGCTGGGAGCGCCGAGGGAAGCTTAGATGCTAGCAACATATTGAAGCCAGCCCTTGCAAGGGGAGAGCTGAGATGCATAGGCGCTACGACCTTCAAGGAGTTTCGGAAGTACTTTGAGCGCGACGGAGCACTTTCTAGAAGGTTTCAACCAATTTTCGTGGAAGAACCTTCTTTTGAGGAAACCCTTGAAATACTGCGGGGTTTGAAGCCAGAGTATGAAAAGCACCACAAGGTAATTATCACTGAAGAAGCGCTACACCAGGCAATTTACCTATCTCAAAGGTTTATTCTTGACAGAAAACTCCCTGACAAGGCAATTGATGTGATGGACGAAGCATCAGCTTGGATCAATCTGGAAATGGAAGCAAGGAGAAGAAGTGGAGCGAAGCAGTCTCCCTTGGAAGACGATGAAACGCGGGAGCTTATAGAATCAGCCTCCTCGGGAGCTCCAACCCTTATTGAAAACTTTGACGCAACTGAAGTGGAAAAAGCTTCTAAGCTTCTTGGGATGAGTGATGATATTGAGATTGTCAGTAACGTCGTAGATGAAAGACACATCGCGAAAGTTGTAGAAATGTGGACGGGTATTCCAACCAAGACCATCACCATGGATGATCAGGAGAGAATACTACATCTTGACTCGGTTCTGCAGAAGAGAATAGTGGGTCAAGATGAGGCAATTGCCACAGTGGTGAAATCCTTAAAGAGGAGCTTTGCCGGAATACGTCAGCCAAATAGGCCCATTGGCTCTTTCATATTCTTAGGGCCGACTGGCGTGGGGAAGACCGAGCTTGCGAGGGTATTAGCTAAGGAGGTGTTTGCCCACCCTGATGCATTTATAAAGGTTGATCTCTCTGAGTATTCTGAGAAGTTCACTGTTAGTAGGCTTATAGGCTCTCCACCAGGTTACGTTGGGTATGACGAGGGTGGACAGCTTACAGAGCAGGTGAAACGTCATCCGTATTCTCTGGTGCTTTTTGACGAAATGGAAAAAGCGCATCCTGATGTCTTTCACACTCTCCTTCAAGTCTTGGATGAGGGTGTTCTCACAGACGGGCAAGGTAGAAAAGTTTACTTCCATAACACAATCATAATTTTCACGACTAACCTTGGTGGGCGGTTCCTTGATGCTTCAGGTGAAATTGGCTTCAAACAGGAGAAAGTAGAGGTTGAAAGCGATGAGGAAATAATGAGAAGGTATGCCGGTTATAGAAAAAGAGCGGAAGAATATCTGAAGTCATTCTTCAAGCCTGAATTTCTAAATCGCGTAGATGAGATAGTTTTCTTCAAACCACTAACTCGAGTGGATGCTCTTAAAATAGCGGAACTTGAACTATCTTACGTTCGTGAAAGGCTTTGCGATAATAAATATTTCGTTGAATTTACTGATAAGGTGTGCTCAAGAGTTGTTGAACTTGGCTTTTCCGGAACCTATGGCGCTAGAAATATTAAGAGAACGATTACGAAGATTATAGAAGACCCCATAGCTGAGGCAATTTTAGCCAATAAATTAAGACCAATGCAGAGAGTTGAATGCACTTTCGATGAAGATGGAGAATTGTTGATCATCCCAGCTCCGGAAAATATCAACGTCTCCGAGGTTGTTCAAGAATCAGAGGTCGGTTCGGAAGGATAAGCTCATTAGCTTTAACCGCATTACTTCTTCAAGTGCCTGCGGAGAAAGGCTGGAATATCTAGCTCCTCATCATCATTGGTAATAGTTTGCGCCGCTTCTTCATCAATTGCGGTAATCTCCGAGGCAACGAATTCACGCATAGCGGGACGACTAATCAACCTTCTTGATGAGGGGGTTGGAGAGAAACCAGTTGCGAGAACCATAACCTTGACAGAATCGTGCTTTTCCTTATCTATGATAGCGCCAAAGATAATATTTGCGTCCTGATCAACACGCTCAGATACCAGGGTTGCGGCTTCATTAACCTCCTGTAAGGTAAGATCCCTGCCTCCGGTGAAGTTTATCAACACTCCAGTCGCGCCATCTATACTGCTCTCAAGAAGTGGACTTATTATTGCCTGTTCAACTGCTACCCTGCTTCTGTTCTCACCGCTAGCCTCGCCAAGTCCAATAAGTGCAGTTCCAGAATCTTTCATAACCATTTTAACGTCTGCAAAGTCAAGGTTGATGAGTCCAGGCTTGAGGATAAGCTCGCTAATACCGATTACACCCTGTCTGAGTATCTCATCAGCCATCATAAAGGCATCCTGAAGTCCGGTAGTCGCGCTGGCTAGATCAAGCAGTTTGTCGTTGGGAATTACTATTAGGGAATCCACATTCTGGCGAAGATTCTCAATGCCTTCTTCGGCTATCCTTGACCTTCTTCTCCCTTCAAAGGCGAAGGGACGAGTAACAACACCAACGGTGAGAGCGCCACCTTCCTTTGCAGTAAGAGCGATAAGAGGACTTGCCCCGGTTCCAGTCCCACCACCCATTCCGCATGTGATAAACACCATATCAGCATTGCGAACCATTTCAGCAATATCGGATCTACTTTCCTCCGCTGCCTTCTTGCCGATTTCGGGATTGCTTCCAGAACCAAGTCCACGGGTGAGTTTGGCACCTAACTGGAGTTTGTGGGTAGCCTCGCTTCTTTGAAGCGCCTGAAAGTCTGTGTTTACCGCGATAAAGTCCACGCCAGATAGTCCGCTTTCAATCATTCTGTCCAAGGCGTTGCAACCGCCTCCCCCAACTCCAATTACCTTTATTTTTGCTTGTAAGTCTTCACGATAATAATCGCTCATTAGCTTTTCCTCACTTCCAATATTACTTAATTGCCTGAAATCAGAGCCATAACCGGGAACACTGCGCGTATCAAGGTTAGAACTTGGAATGTCCTTAGCATTACCGTAGACATCACCTTCAAACAGGTTCCCGCTCACATTCAGCGGGTTAAATCATAAGACAAAAGACTAATTCTGGCAAGCCTTATCATTTATCTATCTAAATTGTGCACAAAAATAAGTTTGGGGATTTACTTTAAGCCTCGCTGAAGGTAGTAACTTATAACTTCCATATTGGTGGTTAAATCCACATTGATGCAAATTATGTCAGGCGGGAGAGAAAGCGGAACAGGGGCAAAGTTCAGGATGCCCTTAACTCCAGCGGCAAGTAAAGTGTTGGCAACAAATTGTGCGGAAAATGCAGGAACGCAAATAATCCCAATGCTTATTGGTCCCTTCTTTTTCACATACTCCTCAACTGTGAACACGGACATAATTTCCAAGTCGTTTATTTTGGTGCCAACCTTAGCAGGGTCTGAATCAAAAAGACCAACTATCTTGAAACCCTTTTCCGCAAAGCCTTTATAGCCAAGAAGCGCTCTTCCCAGATGACCAACTCCAACAAGAATGACTTTTCGCTCTTTATTCAAACCAAGTATCTTCTTGATTTGGGTTATTAAGAGTTTGGTTTCATAGCCAACACCTCGTACTCCAAACTCACCAAAGTAACTTAGGTCTTTACGAACGAGAAAGGAATTGACCTTCGCCTCTTTGGCAAGCTCGTTGCTAGAAATTTTGAGAGTGCCAACCGCCTCAACCCGCTCTAGAATCTTTAGATATTGGGCGAGACGCACTACCGTCGAATAGGGAATTTCGTTGCTTCTTGTTTTAATTGCTTTACGAGGCACTTTTACCTACCTCCGTTAATGATATTCTTCACAAGCCTGACTGAATAAAGTTAGCATATTTCTATGAACTTTGTAAAATATTTAACATAATATTTCCCCTTGAATTTTAGCATTACCTCTTAAAATTGAAGCTATAGTGAATTTTGCTTCAAATAAATATGTATAAATAGTCTTTCATTGTTGGTAAAAACTAAATTTTATACTGTGAGGGCTTTAGTACTTTTGCGCAAAAAGCTTGGAATAAAAGAAGCTTGGAATAAATAGGGGACCTTCAATTAAACTGTAGGTCCCCTTTGTTGGCGGTTACTTCTTTCACCGCCAAACGCCTAGGTTAGGAGGGTTATATAAATTCATAATAAAATATACCGAAAATCAATTACAATTGCAACTAAAAATCAAACTCATCCCTCTTCATAGAACAAACTTCGCCAATTAACTCTCCTATGCTAAAATATATTTATTTAGTAATCAGAGCATAATTATGATAAGGAATAATTTTACTGGGTTTAATTTAGTATTTTGCTTTTTGCTTTTGCTTCTCGCTTCGTGTGGTGGTGGAGTAACTTCTAACAACATACTCTCTCCTCATTCTAGTGATAACGATAATTTTCAGAAAGGTTTACCGATAAATTACTCTATCTCTGTTGTTCCTCTGAATCTAAATTACAGTGCGCCAAGAATTGAAATTCGCAGAATATCCAACACAATTCCTGGTGAAAATCTGATTGCGCGATTTAGGGTAGATTTCCCGGAAGGAGTAACATTTCCCATTCTAGTTGACTTACTCTTTAAGGGGAACGCACCTAAAATCAATTCGGACGAGACTGTAGTTCTGAAGCAGTTATTAGGAGTATCAACCAAGCCAGTTGGGTTTGCTCAGCAAGTAAGCTCCGGATTCAGAGCATTAATTCCTAGGGATGGTGAATACATTTTGGCGAGAATAGCTCGTCAAGCAGTTCCTATTGATAGCTTCATGATATTTGCTAGCGCAGATAGAACCAGCGGAAGCGCTCCTCTAACCGTTAATTTTTCCGCTCGTCCTTTGAATGAAACGGGTAGTGTTAGTTATAATTGGCAGTTTGGTGATGGTGGAACTTCCAATGAGCAAAACCCAACTTACACTTATACCACCCCGGGAAATTATGTTGTTCTTCTGAGCGCTGAGGACTCTGCTGAAAATCAGTTCTTCTCGTTTTCCACGCCAATTGAGGTTATTGGGGTTGGCGTAGCCTCTATCTCGGGAATTGTGCGAAACGCATCTACCGGTTTACCCTTAAGCGGGATACTAGTGACGCTCGTCAGAGCTGACTTAAGTTTTTCCTCAACTACAACTGATTCTTCAGGCTTCTACGAGTTTACAAACCTACCCGCTGGGGAATACTCGTTAATTTTCTCAGGTTCTGGATTCACCTCTTACACTCAGGTGGTATCGGTGAGCGAACTACCTATCAGAGTTGATAGCAATCTCAGAGCTGCGGATGTTATACCAACTTCTACGCCTACTTTCCTCTTTAATATGCCTCCGTATACTCTAGATGCAGTAAGCGGTATCGCCACAATTGATGCGTCAATACAGGAATATGTTGGAGATTCTGTTTTGAGGATATTGAACGGGAGAGCATCAACTATACCCTTTGTTCTTGAGCAGGATACTGGCATCATAGGGAGATTTGTGGACACGATAATACTCACCTTGGGGACAAACTCAATTCGCTATGTTTGCGCTAACCACACGGGTGTGACTGTCTCCGATGAAATCATAATTGAATGGACACCACAGGCGGGAGAAAGAATTCTCTTCCGTGCGACACTAACCTGGGACAGGGGAACGGAAACAAACGCCCATGATATGGACTTGCACGTGGTTGACCCAAATGGCGAGGAGGCGTATTACGCCAATCTAAACATCGGGACTGGCAATCTAGACGTGGATAACGTTATTGGCTTTGGGCCGGAAAACTTTACCGCAATTGTACCTGCCCGCCAGAATCCAGTTCCTGGCACGTATCACGTCTTCGTGGTTTACTTCAGTGGAATTGAACCAACTAACAACACTATTACCCTGCGCGTAAATCCCGGCACACCCAATGAAGAGGTCGTGACAGTTGGCCCACATCTGCTTCAACAGGTTGATGAAATTTGGTATGCGGTTGACGTAATTGTTGATAGTTCTGGTCTTGCCACCTATGTTATTCCGGGAACGCCTCCGGGCGCAACCTTTCCGAACTAACTTGGCACTTGGAGCGGCAGTTGGGCTAGCGTTTATGGCGTGGATAGCGGTACCTTTGTCGCGGATATCACCTTTCAATCTGGTGAAGATTTCACAGCATTCATAGTATTGACATACGTTCCAAATTTACCAAACGCTAATGTAAGTGGCAGTGTAATAACAGATGGTAGTATCACAATCGGCGCGATAGATTCGGAAAACCAACAACAGGTTATCACCTTCTCTGGAAATGTTTTCTGAAGCATAATGGCTGGAACATACACGACGATTTCGGGAGATAGTGACTCTTCGTGCGCGAACCGAACCTGAAATGCATTTCAATGAGCTAAGAGATAGAGAGTGAGTGAGAATGAAGCCATTTCTTCAGCTTTAAGAAATGAGCGGGGAAGTTACTTCTATGTGGGATGGGAGTTCGCCCTCAGACGCCTTTATGTTCCTCACTTTCTGGAAGTTTTAACAGGCTTTCCTCTTCTTCGCGTTTTTTCTTCTCTTCCTCGAGTTTCTTTTTCAGCTCTGGGAATTGTTCTTTGATATACTCTTGGCGTTTCACAGGGTCAAGCGCAGCAAGAGGAGAACGAGCGTAAAACTCAATGAAACCGCATTTAAGACACATATAGGTATCAATGGGAGTAGCGCGGTCGTACTTGACTTGCATCCATCCATATGTGGCAACAAAATGAGGCTCTCTCGTCACTCCAAAGTTGGCAACGCTTGAAAACTCACCCTTGAGCATTTCGCCATTGCACTTGGGGCAACGCCTCTCGTCGGAGTGAGCCTTTCCCGTGTCAGCCGGGAACTCAATCTCACCCGGCTTACCCTTTCTTTTCGGCATTGACACCGTCCTTATATTTTAACATCAATGGCGGATTTACTAGTTTTTTAAGTTGTTTATTTATCTTATGCTTAGCTATTCCCAATCATCCTCACCACAATACCAATAGAGCTAAAACTACGAAAGCAGCGGAAATTAGAGGTAGCCATAACATCCATCCATCAACAATGTCACTTTTTATGATAAACACCATTATGGGTTCACTGCCTATGATCTCTTCCTCATAGGTGCCGTTTGTCTGTTGAAAGCGGATAAAATACTTTCCAGAGTCTCTTAGCTTGAAGGACGTTCTCTTGGAATAGTTCTCGCCAAAGGCGTTACTACCTGAAAGGATTAAATCAGTTTGTGGATGGATAACTTGTAGATTTTCATTCAAAATCTCTATCCTCGTTTCCCATGCGGGAATGGATATTGGTTTTCTCACCTTGAATGAGTAAATTGTCTTTGCGCCTGATTTTATGTAAAAGGGACCGAAAATTTTACCTCGGGTAATCTCTTCAACGGAAGCTTGCTGAAGCAGGATTATCCTCCCGGATAGATAAGTTGCCCATAAGTAATAACCAAACGCTAGAATGAGAACTAAAACTATAACCGTGCCTTTCCTTCTTCTGTGATACATTCGTGAAAGGACGAGTTCTTCTTCGCTAAAGGATTTACCGCTTCCCCCGAACACGCATAGATTATAGAAGAATGGAGGCTTAATAAGCAATATACTGATATAGAAAGATAGTGAGCGTGATAAATAAAGAACTAATAAAGGACTTAAAGAGCGATTGGATTACACTGCATCACTGTCAAATAAACCCTAAGAGGGTAAAATAAAAGTGAGCCCCGAAGCCAGTATAATTTTAAGGTAGCAAGGCGGGAAATTTTAGCTAATATCAAGATAACTATTGCAAGTATTTGGTGCGCAATTTATCTTTTGGCTAAATTGAGGAAGATGAAAATGAAAAGAACACTCTGTTTACACAAATTACTTGCAGTTATGTTGCTTTTCCTGATAAGTTTTCATTTGTATTCATGTGGAAATGGGGGATTAAAGACTGTATCAACTCCGAGCCCAATTGCGAATCAAATTACCGCATTTAGCGATTCTTCCGAAGAGGAACTAAAGTTACAAGCGGGCAATATCGCAGAGCCGATAGACCCTTTAGAGCTTGGGAGGGAATTAGCGGTATCAACCGCTGGAAATCCTGAGTTTTCCCTATTTCTTCAAGACAATAGGAACAACCTGATAGATAATGCTCCCTTCCGCTTGGAAATTTCCATCACATTAACGGGGGATCTTTCAGTGGGGATTGTCACTACATCGGATATGGAAGGATTACCATCCCTGCTAGGTTATCTCAGGTATGCCTCGGACAAACTCCACGTGGAAGAGGTTAATTGGAATGAGTATGTCTACTCCGCGGATGAAGCCATTTTATTTTCTGCGATAATTCCGAAGCATCTTGCGCTAGCAGTTGAACCTATTGGCGATGTCCATCTTAAGCCGATTGAAGCTGGCACCCGCATACTTGAGGTAATCTTCTCCAATTCCAGTGAAAACGCACGAAAAGCCGTAAGCCTAGCCCCAAGAGGCGCAAACAACAAAGTAATTCCAGAACTTAATTGGATTGGCGGAAGGCTAGCGCTTAACTTTGAAGGAAGGAATATGGGGGATTACAACTTGGATGGAGCGGTTAGCATTGCTGATGTCTCGATTTTAGCGCAAAGGTTCCACAAGAGAAGAACAGAACCCAACTGGGACGCCAGGGATAATGTCGTGGATGGGAATGGAAATGGCGCCATTGAGATAGGGGATGTCAAGGTCATTGCGGACAACTTCTTCTCAAGGCTCTCTGGTTATGACATTGATTTCGCATTTGTACCGGTTGATTCTCCCGAACCTAAAGCTTTTGAGCGCATTGTAAATACTCAAGATTCTTCCAAGCCAACTGTTGAGTTCGTCATTCCTCCTCCTACCTCCGGTTGGCCAACCTTTAACTTTGAGCTTCCAGATAGGGGATTTGGAACCTATTACGTAAAAGTTATCCCGGTTGGTAAAACCCTAGATGATAGGGGAATTGAAAGTGACGTCGTTTCCGCTGAAAGAATTAACATTCCCCCTCTTCCACCATCAAACTTCCATTTTACTTCATTCACGAAGAACAGTGTTAGCTTGGCATGGGCGGTATCCTCGGAAACTGACGTTGTTGGCTATCATATCTATTTCACTGATGATCCAAACGCTGATTCATTAGAGGAGTTGACCAAGGCGAATTCAGAGATAATTCCCCGTTTCACTACAACGTTTGAAGTTACAAATCTTACCACCAACACGACCTACTACTTCTTTATAGCGTCAGAGGATGCGAATGGGCTGCTTTCAGAAGAAGCTAGAATCTTAGCGACTAGAATTTCAGTGGAAGTACTTGACCTTCCGCCCGCTCCTCCAGCTAATTTCCGAGTTAGCGAAACAACTTACACGAGTGTCTCCCTAGCCTGGGATGAGAGCCAAGAGAGCGATGTTGTGGGTTATAACATTTATTACACGACGGTGGCGGATGCCCAGTTAAGCCAGTATCAGCTAGCCAATCCTTCATTGATACCAGTTGCAACTATTGGGTTTACTTTAGAGCCTCTCACTGAGTTCACAACTTACTATTTCGTTATATCCGCTGTTGATGAGGGCGGGCATGAGAGCCTAGAGCCTGATATTCTGGCGACCAGGGTTCAAGCATTGACAGTTGTTCTGCCCATTGCGGTGGCAAAGATTCTGGAAAAGGAGCAGTACGGGCAAATATATGAGGATTATCCGTTGACCTTTTCAGCAGAGGATTCATACTCTCCAGCTGGTGCACGTTTAGTTGAATTCACATGGGACTTTGGAGATGGAAGTCCAATTGAGACAATTCCGGCGTCGGGAACCGCACATCACATATACCCCGCACCCAGCTTAGGGTATAACGTGACTTTGACGGTGAAGGATGAGTATGGTGTGGAGAGTTCAACAATTATCCAAACTGGAACAATAAATCAGCTAACGGAGCAGAGAATCCTCCTCGTATGGAACATAAACTCGCCCAACGTGGACGGCGTTATCAAAGACTATTACGGAAGCCCCTACACCGGTCGCGGAATACCCGCGGAGTTCGTCTTGGGGTTACCCTTGTCAATGAATGAAGAAATCTCCCGGTCAGAATACGACAATTCCATCCGCATGCCCATACAAGATTACCTTAATAACACCATTGTTCAAACACCTCAAGGACAGAGAGCGCTCCGTAACGTCATTCACTACATAGTTACCACCAAGGATGTTCCGTTAAAGATAAGCGGAGCTAACAACGCCGCAGTGGACAGCGAGCTAACCTTGCTCTTTGAAACCTATGACCTCGCGAACGGTATCTACAACCCTTTCTATGGCTGGGAAAGCAGTGACCATTTTGATAAGGGCAATATGGCAAAATCTCAGCGGTGGCAACCATTTTCATTTACGGCTAGGGAGCCCGACTGGCTCCCAGCTTTCGGCTGGGATGGAACTGATACCGCCACGATTGACTATCTTGTGACCAGACTTACCGCGTATACGTTAGAAGAAACTCTAGCGATGATTGACCGTAGCCTTAACGCGTATTCGGGTAACGAATACTACATCATCCTTGACGATCAGTTTAAGGATTATGACCGAATGAACGACCCACCGTGGCCCAACATTTGGCCACAAGACAAATCGGCAACGACTGTACTAACAAACTTGGGATATCACGTCTATTCAGACACAACCCACCAGGGCGACCTCATAACCGCAGCATTTCTGGGCGACCCGAGTATTTCAAACAACGTTCTGGGGTACTGCTCTCATGGGGTGCACTCTGATTTTGATGGTTTCTACATATTGGAGGACTTGCAGTTCGGGTACTTACCAGGTGCACTCTTTATGAGCTATGAGTCGTTTAACGGAACCACCTTTAAGTCTCCGCCTACCAACCCAGGCCGGCATGGGCAAGTGGCAGACTGGATTCGCATGGGTGGAACAGGTGGAATCGGAAATGTCTACGAACCCTATTCCTTTGCGGTCGGGGATGAAAGCATTATGTTCGCAGAATACCTTGGAGGTCGTAACCTCGCTGAATCCGCCTACAAGGGAATTATGGCAATCTCCTGGATGGAAGTAGTAGTTGGGGACCCTCTTACAACGGTAAATATTCAATAAAGGTGCCGTCGCAAATCACTAATGAGTAGCCTACTGAGTCAACTGAATGAACCGAATGTCCTTCAACTCAGGAACAACCGTATCGTCAGTATTGTAACTTGGTGCATAGTAGCATATATAAAGCACACGTCGTCCGCGCCTGCGGCAGCTATCGCCGGAGTTAATCCTAGAGTAGTGGAATAAGTGGTGTTAGGCATAACTACTACTCGTTTAGACTGGCCTTGAAAGGGCAATCCGACTGCCTTGGAGGTTCCATACCAGCCGTATCTGTTAAAGTCGTAGGCGCTCGGCAAGAGGACGTTTGAAATTCCCTTTTCAGACGATAGATAGGTATATCCTTCGAACTTAAACATAGGTATCCCAGACTCTAGTAAGGTGGGTGGGCTCTAACTTCCGTATTGGTAGGAGACCGCGACTATGCTGTATTGCCAAGAATTCTCGTCAATTGGCGAAAAAACGAAAGTGGGAACTCCATCACCGTAGTAAAACATTGCATTTCCTCCTGCGAGGTTCTGGTCGTCAGGTTCTTGGGGATACAAAAATACCCACGGGCCGCTCTGCAGTTCGTAAAGCTCAAATACGAATGAGGAAGAAGAGAGTCGCCAAATACCATCCATCGTATACATCATAAGATTGCCAGACTGCCCGTCAACCATCAGCACCGCCTTCTCGCTAGCTTCTGACCAAACCTAGCTGTCGATGACTGGCATCTCAATTACTTAAGGGGAATACGGAGGGTAAACCGCTATGTATCCTTCCAGCTGTTAAGGTGGAAACTGCTCAAACTCGCTGTACTCCCGGTAAATCACTACACGAGGGTTGCAGTAGTGGTGGACTCTTCCACCAGTGCGATTGCTGGAAGATGAGTGACGGGATTCGTCGCCATCGAAATGCGTCCGACCGCATTATCCATTCCCGTTGACGTCAGGTGTTAGGTCGCTATGTTCTCGGTGATGACGTTCTGCTCTAACGTCTCGCGCAGGCGCGCGAAGTTGGGGACGAAAACCTCGTCTTCACGGGCGGTAGATGGAACGCCCCAGTAAAGTCTGTCGCTGGTCTGCTGTAATAAGGTGCGAACTTGATCCACATCCCAATATGAGTGAAAGTTCTTGATAATTACGGCTGTCGCTGACACTATTGGCGTAGCGATGCTCGTTCCTGAACTACTGGTGTAGCTTCCACCAGCTATAGTCGGCTTCAGGGTCTTTGCGCCAGCTGCCATATCCACCCAACTACCGTAGTTGGAGAAGAAAACCCGCCAATAACTGGCTCCCTGACCATCAAACTTGTTTCCTCCTACGGAGATCACAAAGTCCCACGCCGACGGATAGACTCTTGCGTCGTCGTTCCAGTTATGTGCAGGAACCACTGGCACGAGTCTGCAAATGGAAGAACCTTCGCTTTGAAGGCGATTACGGCAATTCCTTCGTTACCGGCTCTTGCGTTTAAGACCCCGATCACCTTTGTGCCATGACCATAATAATTCGTACCTCGCTCTTCCTCAGGATCCTTGTCCTCTATACCATTGGCACAGTCATAGTCTATTCCAGGGCTATCCTCTATGCCAATAAGCGAATACTGAGTTGAACCATCATCGTTGTTGAAATCGGTATGGGCCTTGTAGATACCCGTCTCAATGACCGCGACATAAGTGCGCTCTCCTTTATAACGTTTATCCGTGGGTGAACCGCAAAACTCCTCATGCCCCGCGCATTTCCCGAACCAGCACTCCCCTTCCTTGTCTATGAAATACTCGGCTCCAGGGTCATACGCGGCGAGGTGGAGCCTAATGTCCGGTTCAACAGTTAGAACTTCGTCCTGAAAACGCTCCAAGATACTCAGTGCGGATTTATTACGAGCCTCTAAGGACGAAAAGTTCGTTTTCAGGAAGAGACAAACACCTTAGCACCAACACGCATTTATCCTCAATGCTCATATTCGCTATTTGCTGGATAAGCGGTGCCTATGCACCAACAGTGATCACCATAGAGGTAGTACTGGGGTAAGAGATCCCCATTCTACCCCCTCTGCTGGCGTTCTAAGACGCAGGCTTAGAGCAAAACGAAGAAAGTAATAAAAGCATAATGCCAACGAAAAGGCAGGGTGTTAAACACCTTTGAAAACCCAGTTCTTCTGAATTCCATTCTGACCCTCCTTGAGAGTCTTATGTCCAAAAGCAAAGAAATTATGCACCTAAATGAGTTTCTTCGCAACCGATCGCGGATTTCATCAAAATGAGATTGACCTGGGAAATGGGCGACTTATACGAAACTTATGCAGATGCAGTTGGAGATAAGAGTGCCATTTTTCCCGAGTATCTTGGCGTTAGGAATCTCGCGGAAGCACTTTATAAATGTCTTCGCTATGCCTCATGGATGGAAGTAGTAGTGGGTGATCCTCTCCGCACGGTTAACGTAACGGGATAGGTTTGTGGCAGTTCTTGGTAAGCTTGTAGCGCTTGAGCTTTTTCAAAACCCTTCAAATGCCTGTCAAAGAACTCAATCATCTTCGTAATCCACTTCACCGCATCTACTGGGTTCGCCAGGAAATCGCCGTGTTTTCCACCTTTAACTTCAATCAGTTCCGCTTCGACGCGTGCATCTTTCAGTTTCTGGTAAAGCCTTCTGCTTTGGTCAATTGGCAAGAGAGGGTCATCTGTTCCGTGAATTATAAGAAATGGCGGGTCGCTTGAATCAACAAACGTTACAGGTGAAGCCATCTCCGCTACTTTTCTCACTCGAGATGGTTTATCACCTAAGAGCTCAGAGACTGGACCATTTCGTCTCGTTTTCAGCTTCTCACCAATCACAGTAAAGTCAGTAGGACCAAAGAAATCAACTACCGCCTGAACGTCACTTGAAACTCCCGTAACACCAATATCCCCCTCCAGCTCACTTACTCCAATTGATGTTCCAAGAAGTGCGGACAAGTGTCCTCCGGCAGAAGGCCCAAATACGCCTATGCGGTTTGGATCTCCGCCAAACTTCTGAGCGTTCTTTCTAATCCATCTTATAGCGGATTTGCAGTCATAAATCTGCGCCGGGAATTTAGCGGTATCGGTAAAGCGGTAGTTGATGGCAACGAGAATGTAGCCTGCGTTAGTAACCTGAGGCGCAAATTTCAGCGCGCCAATCTTATCTCCACTCCGCCAGCCTCCACCATGAATATGCACTAGTATCGGTTTTAGCTCTCCTTGAGAATCCCTTGGCTCGTAAACATCCAACTTAAGTCTCTCGCCATTCACCACAGCGTAAACAATGTCTCTTGTAACTTTTAGATTCTTTAAGGAATGAACTAGCGGAGAGCGGCTTTGTATTTTGGGCGCCCCAGCACTCGGGTAAGCGCTGATAAGTAGGGTTGGCGCGGTTAAAATAACTGAGAAAGCTAAGAATCCTGAAATCATTCTTACTTCAGGAACCTCCAGCAACTTTTATACTGAAAATATCGCACATTATTAGACGGAAGGGTAAAGAAAAGAATTCAGGGAGAGAGAAACACGCGATGAAGCGCCCGAATTTGGGAATTAGAAAAGCCTGCGAGATTGCCTACGCTCTTAAAATCCTACGCCACGCCCCATTCGTTTGCACTCATTGCACATAATGATGCAGTTATTCAAGTTTGGTGGCGCACCGGGCGATTTTTCTACCGCAAACCATCCACCTTCCGCGCTACTATTTTGCAAATGCCACTGGAGAACTTTATTGCATTTAGGACCATGACCGTGAACTGAGAAGCTACACTCGCATTTTCCGCCTGTCCTACGCCATGCACCTTGAATTATCGCAGATGGAAATTTAGTAGTCTTAAGCATTTTTCATATCCTCTTTGCTAAGTGATATCTAATGATAGCGCAAATAGAACAAGAATGAGAAAAATTATTTCTTGAAAATAATTGTCCAGCGGATGTGTTTGCGGAAATGCTCGGACTAAAAGTAGAGTCGTTAGCAGATTTTTCTAAAATTTTGAGGCGAAAAAAATTCAAAAATTTTTTTCTCCAGACTGAACAATTTTCCTATTTTTAGGGTCTATATATATACCCCCCAATCCCCTCATTCCCTCAACCTCCTTGTGAGACAAGGGGGAGCTGACCCCCGCTCCCCCTTGCACATTTTGGCTATAGATAGCCATTTCAGCTAAGATAATCGTGTGCATCCGCATTCTCCTAAAAAACACCTGCCAGAGGATAGCATCCACCAAGAATGGAGCCCTTCAGCATCTACGGTTGAATGGTTAAACGAAAGATTCAGAAGAAAAAGCGATGGTTATTATTATGCCCATCAGCCCATATATGGATTTGGTTCACCTCATTCGGAGCCAGGTCATATCCGCAGGCTTGCCCGCACCGTAAATATACTTAATATTCTTTCGCACCTTAATTTTGAAACATTCTTAGACGTTGGCGCGGGTGAGGGATATTTGTCATTTCTTATTCAGCATCTTTTGGGAGCAAAGGGCGTTGCCCTGGAGGTTTCAGAAGAAGCATGCCATCGTGCTCAAGAATTTTTTGCTTTACCTTGCGTCGTAGGCGATGCCCATAACATTCCATTCGCGGATAATTCCTTTGATCTGGTTGTCGCAAGCGAGGTTCTTGAGCATGTTCAAATGCCGGAGATTGTCGCTAGCGAACTTATTAGAGTGGCGAGAAAGTACATTTTATTCACCACTGAAGAATTTTGTTTGAAGGAAGATAAACAGAAATTCTTACTACGATTGCGAGACTTGGAGAAACCCCATACAGAGCTAAATTACTTTTGCCTAAGAGATATTGAGGAAATGTTCGGGGAGAACTTGTATCTACAATCGCAGTTTTTGTCATTTCTTCCACGCGATGAAGCGAGTATGAAGATAAGCGAAGCAGAAGTTCTGATAAGAAGGATTTCAAAAGTGAACAAGTTGCACCAAAGGGGGGTGGGTATAATTGGGCTGAAGGTAAAAGGAGAACCGTACACTCAATTTAATAAGGAAGAATCTCCTAAGATTAGCCAGTGGCTAAAGACGTTAATTCTACCAATTGTTGAGTCTCCATATCAGTCGCCCAATGAAAAGAGAATTTACTGGGATGATACACTTCCACGTCCTGTTTGTAGAGTAGAAGGTTGTTTCAATTTTGGTCAAAGCATAGGGACTTGCTCTCACTTAGCCCTTGTTGATGAAGCTTTATATCGTTACACGGATAATAATCAGCGTGAGTCTGCCGTTAGAGATCGCCCTGAGTGGGCACTCAAATTTGAAATTACTAATATTTCTGTGGATGAGGAGAGAAGGAGATTGAGCAAGAAATACAGATGGGAACAATTCGCTTCGCTTTTATTGACTGTAGATCCCTGGTATTACAAGCTCGCCTGGTTTTTATCTCGTGCCTTGAAACGCCTAAAGAGAATCCAACTGAACCTAAAGGCTTACTAGTGCGTCCCAATTTGTGGAAATTTAACTCAAGTTAGGTTAATCTAATTGACGGAGGAACAAGTAAAGATGGAGCAAAATCCAACGAGCCATTCAAGGGGTAACAGAGAAGCAATCTGGCGAACGGCAAGCATTATCTTTTGGACATCTGCCCTTTTCGTCCCTTTGATTCTAGTAACCTTCTCGTGTGTAAAGCTTAAATCAGGCAATGGCGAAAGTGGCGAGTGGGCATCTAATAAATCAGAATATATGGCGCGAGGAGTTAGGGTAGAGGAAGTCTCCACCCTGACTGAAATGCCTAGGGAAAGCCCAACTGCTCCAACAGCTGGTTCTGCCGGCGATAGCGCAATTAGAACTTCGTCTAGCGTATTTAGCGCGCCTGCATACGCTCAGGAGGCTAAACCTAAAATAATTTACACGGGCACTGTTGAACTAAAAGTGAGTAACCTACCCGATTCAGCTGAGGCAGTCCTAGAGATGTTGCCTCGTTTTCAAGGTTACTTGAGCGAGCGAAACGATAGCACTACTGGAACTTTTCAGTTTGTAACTTTGACTGTGCGGATTGATAGTGCTAGGCTAAACGGCTTTCTTGATGAGGTGAAAAAGCTTGGAGAAGTGCTAAAGTTTAGCCTGGCTGGACAGGAAGTAACCGAGGAATATATGGACTTGGAGGCGAGGCTTAAACAGCTTAGGCTTTCCGAAGAAAGATTGCTCGAAATAATGCGAAAGTCGGGCAAGTTGACGGAACTTCTTGAGGTTGAGCGAGAACTGACGAATAAACAAATTGAGATTGAAAGGATTATGGGCAGACTTAGATATTTGGATGACCGAATTAGTTATTCCACTGTGACTATCACACTTTCCACGGAAACTCCGCCTGTTCAAATTGCAGGCTTTAATTGGGGCTTTGGAGATACTTTCAAATCTGCTTATGTTTCATTAAAGACTTTTGTTCGCGGATTCCTAAAAGGTGTAATCTGGATTTTGGTTTACAGCCCTATTTGGGTTGCGATACTCGTGATAATTTGGCTCCTATACTTAGTTGGAAGAAAAATTGTGACAGCACAAACAAATCTGCAAAAGAAGATAATCGCATCCCCTTAAAGGAAAAATGATTTTTCTGTAATAAGAATGTGACACTCAACACTTTACGAGTGGTTTAAGGTGCTTGGCGCGTTTGAATTACCGAGATTTGTAAGCAAAAATAGCGCTGAGAGTGAAGAAAGCATTGCGCCAACAAATATTGCCCAGTCAATACCTATCACACTTCCCAGCCACCCAATGAATAAAGTTCCAATGGGATAGAAGCCAACAAACAATTGTGAATACGTTCCCATAACACGTCCGCGAAGATGATCTGGAACTTTCAACTGAATAATTGAATTCGTGCTAGCGAATGCCCATGAAAAGCCAAATCCTGAAAAGGCGAGAAGAAGATAAGCAAGTGGAATACTTCTAGTAAAGGCAAAAATCAAAATTGAGCCGAGATTGAAGACGTAACCTACTCGAAGAGTTATACTTTGCGCGCTCCTTTGAGATAGCGCTGCAAGGGAGACTGCTCCGATTACTGCTCCAATTCCAAAGCAGGTGAACATAAATCCAAACTCGGAAGCATTTGCTAGTAGCTTGTATCTCGCGAAGGCAGGTAGAAGAGCAATCATTGGTGAGGCAAAGAGGCTTGCAATTCCAGCCATAATAGTGATTCGCCTAAGCCCTGGAGTAGTCGCAAGATAGGTTCCGCCCGCTACCAATCTCTTGATTGCGCTTCCACGATCCTCATCTGCACTCTCAGGTCTAAACTCTCCCCGCATAAGCAAAATGGCGATGATAATCGGAATGAAAGAAATAGCATTGAGGAAGAATGCGTCAGCGACTGAAAAGTTCAGCGCAAGCATTATCCCCGTCACTGCTGGACCAATAATCCGTGCGCCATTGAATACCCCAGAGTTTATGGCGATGGCGTTAGGCAGGTCGTCTTTACCCACCATATGAATGATAAGACCCTGCCTTGCGGGAATATCAAGAGCCATTACAAACCCAAGGTAAAGTGAGAGAATAATCAACAGAGGAATATTTATAATACGTTCATAAGTCAGTAGAGCTAGAAGAAAAGCCTGTATCGCCATTAAAACCTGCGTGAGAATTAGAACTTTTCTTCGGTCAAAAAGGTCTGAGATAATTCCAAGAAAACCGGCAAGGAACAAAACCGGAAGCGTGCTCATAGCAGTCACGAGCCCCACATACCAACTCGTTAATGCCTCTACTCTTGAGGTGGAGGCATAACCCAGAACAAGCTCTGTCACAAGCCATCCTTGGGCAGTTCTCTGCATCCAGGTGCCTATGAGGGAGAGAACCTGGCCAAGCCAATAGAGGCGATAATTCCTGTGCCTGAGCGCGGAGAAGGCTTGCGGTATAAAATGCCAGTAGCCTGCCTCAGGAGTGCGCGGGGATGTTTCAGGAATTAATTCACTCCATAACTGTTTCGCATCCGGATTGAGCGATGTTGAGTGTGATTGTGATTGGGCAGAGACAACATCTGAACACTCTTGAGTAGATGAACAATCGCTGGTGGTGTGTGTTTCCATCTAAAACTATTATTTCTACCACATTGTATCATTCCCTTGAAAGATTCCAAGAGGAATAATGCTATATCAGTTGAAAAATTACGAAATTTCGGTTTTCTTTACCCGCCCAAAAGGGTTGAGGATACGGTGGGGGCAAGCCCTCCACCCTACAGTTCGCAATAGAGCACGGCGGGGTGCAAGTCCCCACCATGCAGTCTTTTAACACGGGAGCCTACGGCGTTTGCCCCGTGGTGAAGGGCACGGGCGAGGACGGGCGTGATCCAAATGCGGGGGTTAGCTTTGAAGCTAGCTAACTTAAATGTGCAGATATTTGCTCTTTCGCCTTGGCAAGCATTTCTGTCTCCGCTTTTGGGGGAAGTTTACCGCCCAACACCTCGTAGCCATCGCCTTCAAAGTTTGGAAAGATGTGGATGTGGAGATGAGGGATGACCTGCCCACTGGCACGCTCATTGCTCTGCCAAATGAGCACGCCATCAACGGAAAAGCATTTCTTCACAGCATCCGCAATCCTTCTCGCAAGGTTAAAAATGTGCGACGTAGTAGAAGCGTCCGCCTCGTAAATCGTCCTAATATGTGCTTTGGGAATGACTAGAACGTGCCCTACCGCTTCTTCAGGCTGGGTTAAATCCATAAAGGCAAGAGCACTCTCATCCTCATAGACTTTTTCCGATGGTATCTCGCCTGATATAATTTTGCAGAAAATACATTCCTCCATAGAAATAATTTTATCTCAACCTAGTGAAAGTCATAATTTCCGAGATAAGCAAGTGATAGGCATTAAATTGAGAGACTAGTAAGAGTATAAGTTTTAAGCACTAACTAATGTGCCGGGAGACGTAAAATATCGCCACATTTCACCTTTCTTCCTGTGAGGAACTCTTTTGCGCTCATAACACGCCTGTTCGCAGGCTGAACCTCCAAGACTTCAATAAAGCCAGCACCACAGGCTACGATAAAGCTTTCTCTAAGAATTTCTACAACTTCACCGGGTTGAGACTCTCTTTTCTCCAATAGCTGATCATCTACCATAACGTGCGCGCGAAAGAGCTTTAAATTTGTTCCATCGGGGAGCATACATACAGCTCCCATATCAGGAGAGAATGCCCTAATCTTGTTTACGACATCTTGTGCAGATTGAGAAAAATCAATAAACGTATCCTCATATGAAATGAGTTTGGTGAATGTAGCTTTAGAATGGTCTTGGGGAGTGAGAGTAACTCTGTCATTAAGTATTAATTTTAAGCCTTCAGCCACCACATCAACCGCTAGGTTAGCTAGGCGTTTTCTGAGGATGGAGAAGTTATCATCTTGGTAGACCTCTGCTTCTTTGAGGAGAAGGATATCGCCTGCGTCCATCTCCTGAACCATTTTGAAGAGAGTAACAGCGGTTCTTTGCATTCCGAGCATCAGAGTTGTTCTTATTGGGCTTGGCCCCCTGAGAAGTGGAAGGGGACTTGGATGCACACACAGCGGGTATTTCACTAGCTCAAGAAACTCATTTGGAATTATACGCCCGAAGGAGTTCGCTATGAAAATATCAGGCTTAATTTTCTCAACTCTTGAAAGAAGCTCACGATTACCCTTCAAGTTGTCAATTTCAGCTGATTCTATCTCAGGGAAATTCTTGCTTAACCATGTTGCAATTTCCGTAGGGGTGAGCTTAAGGCTTCTTCCTGCAGGCTTTGGAGAGCGGGTTACTACTAGCTTTACATCAGTGAGTTCACATTTAATCAAAAATTCCAAGACTGGAATAGCGAAAGCGGTTGATGCCCAGTAAATGACCCTACAAGGTGGAATTTGTCCCCCAACGCTATTTTCTTTTACCCCCTTGAATGTGTTAAATCACCTCCTTCAATAAATCAGATTTTTCATTCCTGCTTTCTGTCTTTAATCCCTCAGTGGATTCACCACCTGTAGAGGAGTAAGTCTTAACGAGCGCATCAAAGGTATTTTTGACAGTCTCGTAAAGTGAAGCAAAGAACTTTGCGAAGGCAGAAGTGCCTTCCCTCACGTTGAAGAATACCTGATCAATCTGCGTATCTTCGCATTTGAGTATCTTAGCTAAAACATCTTTATCCACTTTGCTTAAAAAAGCCTGCATAATGAGAAGGGCAAAGATTGTATCATCTACAAATCCAATGCCAGTAACTATGTCTGGAACTATATCCAAAGGGCTGTAGAAGTAAGTTATCCCTGCAATTGCATAGAGTTTCATCCACGCGGAAACTTGGGGACTGAAAAGAGCGTATACAAATGTGCGGATTAGCTTTGGTAAGGCGAATATGTACTTCTTGACAGGTGTCAAATCCCCAAATGGCTTTATTATTTCTGGCTTGAAGTTAAGTTTCATTCGATTTGCCTTAGAGAAAATTCTGTTTGAGCTCGGTTGAAATTATAGCATTAAACAGAAGGTAATCTGAGTACTTATCACTGGCGTAGATCTTATTGCAATAAAGAGATAGATAAATACTTAGAATGAAATGCCTTTAACCGAAAGATTGGGCACGTCTAGCAATTTCCTCAATTACCCAATCTGGAGTGGACGCTCCTGCGGTAATTCCAACCTTGAAGCGTTTTGCCCTTGCGCTACCCTTTTCGGGAAACCATGTAGGCTTAATATCTTCTGCGCTGGATATGAAGTAGGTGTTGGGATTAGCCTTTTTCACCACCTCAAATAGTCTTTTGGAGTTGCTTGAATGGGTATCCCCCACGACGATCATTAAGTCGCAGATATTAGCAATTTCTATGCTTGCCTCTTGATTTCTATCTGTATGTGGGCAGACTGTGTCCAGGACTTCAGCTCGCGTGAATCTCTTCTTAATAGCTTGAACGAGAATGTCTATTTGGTCTCTGGAAAATGTTGTTTGCGAAACAACTCCAACAGATTCGTAATACGGAATCTGCTCTAAGTCCGCAAGCTCAGTAACCACGTAGGGATTCTTCAACCAGGAGAAAAGACCTATAACTTCCGGATGATTTTTCTTACCAAGAATTATAACCGCAGGGTGCCTTTCCTCAAGCTTGAGAGCCTTTTCTCTAACCTTTGTGACGACGATGCAGGTTAAATCTACAACCTTAAATCCACGCCTCTTTAGCTCCTCCATTTGCTCACGGGTTCCTCCATGGGCGCGGATTATGACTATTGCGTCATTATCCTGAATTTCGGTAATTGAAGTGATATGTTTTATGCCGTACCTTTCAATCCTTTCTATAACAGCACGGTTATGAACTATCTCGCCAAGGATGTAGATTTGTCTTGATTTAACTTTTGTCTGAACACCTACCCCGACAGGATTTTCACCAGTTTCATCAAAGCTTAAGAGAGGGGAGTTATCATCGGAAATTGAGGCTTCCTCAGGCTCTATACCAAAAGTCTCCTTGGCAATAGCCATTGCGCCTTCAAAAGCCTTACTCACGCCATGGCAGAAGCCCATTCTCCTTGCGGTCAGAATTTCCATAGACGATAATGATTATACCTTATTACTTTGAGAATTAGTTGCAACTATGATTTGAGTTCAACAATATAAAGTAATATCTAAATTCCGCAAGAATTAAGGTGAACCTCCTTAAAACCATAGTCAATCGAGAAGGGTAAATTGAACGCTAAACGCTAGGCGACTCTGTCGGACTTTCTTTTTCGGGCGGTTTTTTGGGCGCAACCTGCACAGTCATCCCACCTATTGCCGCTGTGCCAAGAATTCCACCCAACTGCATTGTGTCCAGCGCAGTAGATGGAACTATCACGAGTGAGCCACGTTCCTTCAAGCCTTCAAACAGCATATTCATCGCCCGCAGGTGCATTGCGTGCGGATTTTCCGCATATACTTCAGCTGCTTTGGCAAACTTGTCCGCTATCTGCATTTCGGATTCACCTAAAATGATTCGCGCTTGCCTCTCCCTTTCCGCCTGCGCCCGCCTGCTCATCGCGTCTTGAAGCCCAGCGGGTATCTTAATGTCTCTGATTTCTACGCTGTTCACAGTGATGCCCCATGGGGTTGTGCGGGAGTCAATAAGCACTTGAAGCTCTTTGTCAATTTTCTCGCGCCCTACCAGCAAATCCGCAAGCTCGGTTTTTCCAATGAGATCACGAAGCGCGGTCTGTGCCGCCCAACTGACCGCCTCATTGTACCTCTCCACTTCTAGCGTGGCTTTCTTTGCGTCAAAGACGAACCAGAACATTACCGCATCAACATCTACTGGAACTGTATCTCTAGTGAGAGCTTCTTCAGCCACCAGGTCGGTAGCGTGAATCCTCACGTCTATCCAACCTGCCACTGTATCGAGGAAGGGCCAGAGGAAAAAGATGCCAGGCTTCCTCACGGAAAGAAACTTTCCCAACCTAAGAACTACAACTCGTTCCCACTGTTCGGCAACCTTTAGGCACGTTAACAAAACAATGGAGAGCAAAAATCCCACTACTCCAACAATTGTAGCCAAAGTTTGCCTTTCCGCATTCAAAAGGAGCCAGTAAAGAATTCCAGTTATGAGTAAGGTCAGAAGCCCCACGAAAATTGGCCATGGATGGATAGTAGAAGCTCCACTAACACTTGGTATTTCAATTGAAACCTTGCTTGATTTTTAGAAAACAATTTTAACCTCACTAGAACTGTGTGATATTTTCTGACACCTCCACAAGGAGATCCCTAATTTCAAAATCAGACAACCCTAGCCCCCTAAGGGTTTTTACGGCTCCTGCAAGAATGCTTTCTGCCTCTATGATTTTATCCTTTTTTTTGGAAGTTTCGGGATATTCCGCAACAAAAGTTCCTTTACCTTGAAGCAACTCTATAATTCCCTCCGCAGCAAGCTCTGTATATACCCTTGCGACAGTATTTGCGGTGATGGAAAGTTCAACCGCAAGCTCACGAACCGTTGGAAGCTGCTCCCCCGGCTTGAGGATCCTGTTTTGGATTAAGTATCGCAGTTGATTCTTTAGCTGAACATAAATTGGAATTTCCGCTTTGCTATCAATACTTAATCCCAACTTTTTTATATTAATTACCATTGTTGCATAACACTCATTCATTACTACATTAACACACATTTCCGCTTTTGTCAAGAGGTGGATGATTTGTCGTTTAAGATAATCTACTTGAGAGTTAATTGGGAGATGGCGTGGATTATCGATATTTATTCATATAAAATAATACTTACGTGAGAGTATTAGTGGCTAAGATAAAACTTTTCTTTTACGTAGCAATTGGCATGATTATTTTCCAGCTTGGATTACCAATCACTGCATTTAGCGCATTTCAGGTATTTGCTGAAAAGATACGAATACGAAAATATGAGGGGAGAGTTTACATAGACTTTGCAGGCAGAGTCAAGGCATCCGGCGCCGAAGGATTAAGCATTATTTCAGGAAACGGCGAAGTTGTGCTGACCACTGATAAATTCCCGCAAATTCCGGAGAATATTGAGAAGGAGAAAATTATTGGAGGGGAGCTTCCTTCGCTACCCAAGTTAACTTTTGATAGAAAGAATCTAAAGCTTTTTAGGTTGGGAGGTGGATTCTCTTTAGTAAATAAGGACTTAAAGTTGAACGGTGGCACTTTGGAAACTAGGGACGGTGGGGATAACTGGATGATTTTAGGATCTGTCAAGCTGATAAATCGCGATAAACCCAGCCAAGAATTAACAGGCAAAAACTTCCATTACAACCGAATGAAAAACGCAATATCCACCAAGAATGCTGTTGAAATTGCAAGTTTTTGGCAGGGGGAGAAGCTTTATATCAATGCTTCATCTATTGAAATTAGGTTGCAAGAGAAGAAGATACTCATTAGTGGAAATGCGGTAATGAAATTTTCAAATTACACCCTTAGCTCGAATAACATTAAAGTGGATACAGCTTCAAGAAGAATAGAAACGGATGGGCCTGCAAAGCTTACATCAAAAGAAGGCTCCCTTGACGCAGCGCACATAGTAGTAACAATTACAGATGCAGGGTTGAAGATTGAGGCGAAAGACCTTAGTGGAAAGGTGATAGCTAAAAGCGTGGGGTGAAACATTGGTGGAAAATTATTCAGTTTTCCGAATATGAACTTTATTATTATCATCAATTAACTAATCGTAAAGCAGATAGGGAGTGAAAAATAAGTTATTCTTGCGTGTTATACTAAATGGTAAGGGCAGGTGGCGGAAAGGCAGACGCGCTAGCCTTAGGAGCTAGTGGGATTATCCCGTGGGGGTTCGACTCCCCCCCTGCCCATTCTGCGAAGATTTCAAAATCATCAAATGAGACTTTAGCGAGAATTCATTTCTCCCAAATTTGAGTGGAATTATTGTTCAATGTTGGTTGATGGGGGGGTAACTGCACGGCGTTCTCTTCAAAGGGAAAGTGCACGCCCGGGGACGGGCGTGTTCCAAAAAGTGGCAGAGCTGGGATGCCCGTGAACCTGGGTGAATGCTAAGATTGACGGCGGGGTACAAGTCCCAGCCCTACAAAAATTGTTCACGGAGGGGGGGCAAGTCCCCACCCTACAGCTGAACCTTTTAGTGTAAATCCGCACTACAGGTCCTTTATGAGCACTCCTTTTGTTAAGAAGTTCTCACTAACCCGGTAGCGACAAGAAATTCATTTTAATGTGTTAAAATAATTACCGAGTTTTTAGCAGGTTGAAGATAATCAATTCTTGTTTGAGGAGGACTTAAGGAGGAGAAAAGTCAAAGTTATGAAGCGACATATATATGTTTTTATCATACTTTTAACTCTTTTCCTCCATGGATGTGGCGGAGGCGGTGGAGTTTCTCATTCAAGAAGCGATAGATTAGGAAATCCGCAAACTAACACGCAACTCCCAAGCGAATCTCCACCTCCTCAACGAAATCGTCTGGTTACAAGTACCCCAATACTAAATAAACTTTCACCGGGTCAGGAGTTTGATTTTGTGTTAAGAGCGGAGCTTAAGGACGAATTGTTTCAAACCAGTGCGCGCATACTTTATGACCCTTCGGTCTTCTCTCCTATCAGGACTTCCAAGGGAAATTTAATTCCTGAAGATGCGGTGTTTTTTGCCAAGTTAGATAAAGAAGGGTTGCTTCCATTTGCCATTACGCGTCTTCCTGGTAGCGAAGGAATTAGGGCAGGTACTGGCGAAATCTTGAGAGTTCGTTTTAGGCTTCTCTCTACACCGCAGGCGAACTCGCGCATAAGGCTACAAAATGAGCCAGCGTTCTTGCAACTTAGAGATAAGAGCGGTGGTAGGCTAAGCTTTGACTTGGCAACAGAGGTGGTGGCGCAATGAGAAGCTTCCACTTCTTCTTTCTAGCTCTGCTATGTCTTCTAATCGCAAGTGCTTCTGTTGACGCACTAGAACCACCTTCACCTGGAATGCTTGAAGAGATGGAGGCTGAAGGGATTCTTGACGAGATGATTGCCCGCGCGGAGAAGCTGGGCAATCACATGATGAAAGCCCCCCGCCGTGGATTAAGACTGGGAACTGACAATCCTTATGAAATAGCTAATTTAATTTCTGAGCATTTCGGTAAAAGTCTCGAGCAAAAATCAGCGAGCGCCATCGGCACCACTAGCCCGCGCGAGTTTGATTGGGTAGAGCTCGACCTAAACCACGATAGAACCATTGATGAGCGAGACATACTCGCTCTTGGTTTTCCTCAGCCGAAGATCTCCGCCACTCTTCCCTCAATCGGCACAAGCAAGGTTTTCTGTTTAATCATTGAGTTCCCTGATTACCCAAGATGGTTTGAAAAATCGGAGTTTGAATCCAAGCTCTTCGGCGATGGCGACACCTTCTACTATTATCGCGGTCTAAAATATTACTACAACAAAGCCTCATACCAGCAGTTAACCATAGATGGAGCGGTTTACGGATGGTATACCGCGCAGCACAACCGCTCCTACTACCACCCTAACAATAACACCACCTACCCGGAGGAGGACTTAAGGCGTGAACAGTTGATTTTTGAGGCGATAGAAGCTGCGGATGAGGCAGGCGCTGATTTTTCCCAATACGATAATGATGGCGATGGGGTTGTGGACTACTTCCTCGTTATCTGGACTGGACCCCATGGCGCTTGGGCTTCCTTTTGGTGGGGGTATCAGACCGAAATTTACGTCCTGGCAGATAAGACAATTGACGGCGTTCGATTCCAAACTTACTCCTGGCAGTGGGAGCGCTACTATGGCTTTAGCGAAAGCCCGCCAGCGGATGCCAGATGGAATCCCCTTGTGACGATTCACGAAACGGGCCATGCCCTTGGTCTTCCTGACTATTACGATTATGACGGAAACCAAGGTCCGGATGGTGGAGTTGGTGGAATGGATATGATGGACGCAAATAGGGGTGACCATAACTCTTTCAGTAAGTACATTCTAGGCTGGCTCACTCCCACGGTCGCATTCACGAATCTTGATGACGAACCAATCATAAAATCTACACAAGAGGGCGATGCGGTTATCTTTATGCCGGACTTTGACCCAGTCTCGCCCTGGTCTGAATACTTTATGGCTCAGACCAGAAAGAGAGAAGGAATTGATAATGTAAGCCCCTATCCTACGGACGGCAGGCTTGCCCTTTGGCACATTGATGCACAGGTTGAAGAGAACGCTCAGATGCCTTTTTACTATGCATTCAAATACGACAACTCTTACACAGAACATAAACTTTTGCGATTGATGGAAGCGGACGGACTTGAGGAAATTGAGGCAGGAGGGGCTGCTGACGTAGATGATTACTATGATAGTGATGAAGAGCTAACTCCATCCTCTAATCCAAACTCAAATAAATACGACGGTTCAAATCCGGGAATATACTGCACTGACACTTCTGCGCCCGGCGATACAATGACCGCAGATTTCATTCTATACACGAGTAATCCACCAAGTGTCACAATTGATTCGCCAAACGCGGGTGACACTTTGAGTGGAGATGTAGCTGTCCAAATTACTGCCACTGATGATAATTCAGTGAGCAAAGTTCAACTTCTAATTGATGGGCTTGTCGTTCAGGAATGGACAAGCGGGCCCTATGAATACACATGGAATACCCTCGTTGACTTCAACAAGACTATGAATATCACCGCGCGCGCTTGGGATGATGAAGACCAGGTCGGAAGCGATACGATTAGCGTAACGGTCAGCAACACGGGTGTCACGTCTGTGACAGATGATTTTGAAAGCGGGCTTGGCAAGTGGCGCGTTATTAATGACCCATCCGATCCTGCTGGAACTTATACAGAATGGGCAACCAGGAATAGCCCTGCGTCGCCACCGCCGCAGGGAAGCGGAAAGGAAGCCTGGGTGAAACCCGCAACTTCTGACACTGATTACACAGCAAGCGAGCATTTGCGCTCTCAAAGAATCAACGCTGTCAGCTTTTCAAGGCCAGTTCAAATTAAGTTTTTCTATCGCTGTCGCTCAGGATTCTCCCTTTGCGCAACTACCGATAACGGTTCAACTTGGGAAAAGGTGGCGGATATACCTCCAAGTTCAAATTGGAGTTTGTTCACAAAAGCACCCGCATACCAGGGAGAAGTAGTTTACTTCCGTCTATACTATGAAGGAACCGTTCGGGAGAACTTGGATAACGGGCTTGGCGCAAATATTGACGAGATTGTGATTCAGGAAGCGCCAAGTAATATTCCAACTATTTCTATCACAAATCCCACCGATGGTGCTGCCGTTTCCGGCAGTACCACTTTCTCCGCAAATGCGTCTGACGATGGCAATATAGAAGCTGTTCATTTCTATCTAAATGGATCTCATGTTTCAACTGACACTTCACCTCCGTGGGAGTACACCAGGGATACGACACAGGACGATAATCATCCAAGCATTTCTTTTACAGTTTGGGCGATTGATGATGACGACCTTCCGTCTGAGGAGGATACAATCACGATTGCGTTCAAAAATTCCCGTCCCTACCCCGTTTCAGACGACCTTGAAACGGACACCACAAGATGGATAATCAGCAACGACAGCAGGCAACCTCAGTGGCAATGGGTAGACACTCAAAGTAATTCGCCGACCCACTCCTTTGGATGGGTCACAAGTTCAAGCTGGCAAACTTATAACTGGGATGGGATAACTTTTAAGGGTGACCCGCCCGCTAGCGGTTACCAGACAATTGACCTTGCAGGAGATGATGTGGATATGCCGGTTCTTCGCTTCTATTACCGCGCTGATTTTCCATCGTATGGGCACTTCTATGTTTACTTTGGCAACACTTGGACTGGCTTGACTATTTTGGATATCATTAGTGGTGACCAGTTAAGTTGGACTGAAAAGACCTACAGTCTTGAAGATTTTGTTGGTTACTCTGGTCGTATCGCTTTTTACGCGAGAAACACATCACAAACTAGCGGTGCCACGGGGCTATGGATAGATGATGTGCGTGTGGAGAATCTAGGACCTTACATAGATTCAATTAATCCCGACCGTGCGGTAGAACAAACCGAGGTTTCAATAATCGGTTCTGGTTTCAAGAGTAGCCGTGGAAGTAGTTATGTAACTTTTGGTGGTTCAGTGAATCCTCAGGATTCCGACTACGTCTCTTGGAGCAATAACGAAATTAAAGTAAAAGTTCCAACGGGAGCGGAAAGTGGAAATGTAACTGTTACTGTAAACTCCGTTACAAGCAACGGCTATAATTTTAGGGTAATTCTACCTCCTCCGAATCTGCAAGGGGGTGAACAGTACTAATGAAAAAAGAGTTAATCAAAAAAGTAGCTAGGGTTTGTGCATTTTCTCTTGCGTTAATTCTTTATGGCGGTTTTGCGTCCTGTGGTGGGGGCGGTGGAACAGGATTTGCACCCAGCCCCTCACAGGAACAATTTTCTCCTTCGCCAACAAAACCAAAGGGCGATGGCATTAACTTGCGGGCAATTGTAATCAAAAGATCGCATGGCTTGCCGACCGGTGTTAGAGTATCTTGGGATAGAGTCACTGATTCCCGCGCCATTGGCTATTACTTGTATCGCGATGATGAGAGTATTCCTGATGGCAATCCGGAAGGCTACGAGAACCTTAGGGTTAACAATGGCGAGATGATTGACCAACCCGATTCCGGTGACACGGTAACTTTTGACGATGAATTTGACCCTCAGGTTGGAACAACTTGGTACTATCGCCTTACTGTTGTCAATGACACTAACGATGAGAGTGACTTCTCCAATCAAATATCAATCACAATTGCTGACTTTAGCTTTGACAGCTTTGACCCATCTGAAGGAACGGTGAATGATGCAGTGACACTTTATGGAACGAACTTTGGCATTTACGATAGTGGGACAGATCATGTCTACTTCACTGGAACAAGTGATTGGGTCGAAGCTAGTATCACAAGTTGGAACCAAACACAAATTGAGGTTGAGGTCCCAGTTGGCGCAATTACTGGACCCATGCGTGTTAAGATTTCCGATACTGCAGTTGATTCTAGCGATGATTTTACTGTGCTTGCGCCTGTTCTAGATAGCGTAAGTCCAACTCAGGACTATGCTGAGAATCTTGACATTACACTTAGCGGTTCACGATTTGAGGACACACAAGGAACAAGCATAGTTACCTTTAACGGTGTTGAGGTTGATACTTATGTTGCCTGGTCAGACACACAGATAGTGGTTAAAGTGCCAACTGACGCAACTACTGGACCTATAAAGGTAAAGGTCGGAGCTAACGAGAGCAATGGAATAGACTTCACGGTACTTCCGCACATCAATTCACTCACTCCGAACAGTGGGCAAGTGGATGATGAGATTACCATTGACGGAACAGGTTTTGGCGCAACTCAAGGCACGGTGAAGTTCAACGGAGTTTCCGCAACTGTTGTGAGCTGGGGCAATTTACAGATTGTAGCCAAGGTTCCTGAGACCACTAGTGGTGATGTCTTGGTTACCTCTGGCGGAAATGATAGCAATGGCGTTGCATTTACGGTAATTCCAAACATCACAAGTTTCTCTCCGAGCAGAAGCTGGGCTGGCGAAGAGGTTACAATTAACGGAACTGGCTTTGGTTCAACGCAAGGTTCAAGCAAAGTCTACTTTTATAACAATGTGGAAGCGGCTTCTTATGTGTCATGGAGCGCAAATCAGATTGTCGTTACGGTACCTACATCCGCTGATACGGGTAAAATCACAATTGAAGTTGGAGGGCAAACCGATAACTCTGATAGTGATATTCTAATTGTACTTCCACCTCCGAACCTTATTGATCTAAGCCAGTACTAAATTTTAAGTTAAGCTCCCTATGGGTTTCTCTTAGCAAGGGCTAGCGTTTACTCTTGTAAAGTGTTTTCACTCCAAGAATATGTGTGGAACTTGGGATGTGTGTGTGTTTGCGAGAATTCACCCCATTATAAGCTGATTTTGTGTATAAAAGCCACAACTACCTAACTATTCACCAGCCATCTTCTCAAGCTTAGACCTCATTAAAATTCTGACACGCTTCCCATCAAGCTCAATTATCCCCTCACGGCTTAGGCGGGACAGATTCCTTGAAACTAGCTCCCTAACCGTAGCGATCCTGCTGGCAATCTCGCTGTTTGTATGTGGTATCTCAAATTCATCCTTTCCGTTAGATACATTCAACAAGTATCTGGCGAGCCTCTGAGGTATTTCTAAAAAGCTTATTTCTTCAACCAGCATGACCAAATGCCTGAGCCTAAGAGAGATATTCCGAATAATACTAATCGCCAACTCGGGATATCTCATTAGGACTTTTTCAAAATGAGCTTTGGGAACAAGTAAGAGAGTAGTATATTGAAGGGCAACAGCGCTAGCGGGATAAGGCAGAGCGTCAAGGAGTGGAAGTTCCGCCACCATGCCAACAGGCTTTTCAATCGCTAGAATCTGCTCCCTTCCCTCCGCACTATACTTGTATATCTTAACCTCCCCTTCAGCAACAACGAACATTCCTACAGGTTTCTCACCTTCTAGAAAAATGTCCTTACCCTTTTCATATTTTATAAAGGTGCTTCCTCGGGCTAGCTCAGTGATAATCTCATACTTCAAACCTGAGAAAAAGGGCAACTTACTTAGAAGCTCTAATTTTCGCTTAAGCTCCATCTATAGACAAGTTGCAACCATTATACCTTGAGAAGGATAACTTAATAAAATTTGATTAGAAAAGCTCTAGGAAAGCTATAAGAGGGTGAGTAACAAAAATTATTTTGTGAATTGATAACACCTGATGAAAAATCAATAATAATCGCTCTTCCGATGCTTATGCTTCTAGCCACTTATGAAAATGAGCCGGATAGAATTCTGCCTAAGTGGAACACAATGTAGTTGCGATTATAGACGCGCCCTTCTACGCTCTAAATCGCCATCAGTATCTGCTTACGCAGGAATAAATGATGCGGGTTTTGAATTGAGAGTATGAGTTTCTTGATTAACCTCTACTCTTCCCCAGGAATTGCTTCTTCATCTTCTTCCTCTTCGCCACCCGTAGATGTGGCAGAGGGAGTGGTTGGAGAACTAGTACCACCCGGAGCTGGTTGAGCTGACTCTGTTGGCTTGGGCGGAGCCGTTTTGCCTGCTGGGTTAACTTCAGGGCTATAGTCCTTTGGGCAAGCAGTCATAAACATTACCAGCAAAACTCCAGCAACTAAACTGAAAACCATTTTGAGTATAGCTTTCATATTAAACATACCCTCCAATGTAAAAGTATTTTATCAACTTTTTTTGGATTTAGTCAAATTGAACTCCACTTAGAACAAATAACGCAGGCTTTTCGCTTTCATGGCGTATTTATAAAATGGAACGCTTCGTTTAATAGCAATTGCGCTAGTGAAGACATTGAAAGTGTAAAATTGCCAGTCGCCGAAGAAAACAGAAAGAAAGGTTCTTAGATCATTATCTATTATCACAATGAGCGTTACTTAAAATCTATCCTTTCGTGTCCTGTGAGGTGCTTTCTTGAAATCGTTTTCTCTCCTCGCTTGTTTTGTGGTTCGCTCTGGATAATGCCTACCCTCTCTTGGTTTAGTGTATTCTAAATCTTCCCTCACAAGATTAATTTTGCCTGCTGAATCAATCTCCTTAACACGGACTAAGACTCTATCTCCAATTTTAAGGTAGTCCTCCACTCGGGAGATACGATGATTTGCGATGTTAGAAATATGAAGCAAGCCGTCCCTGCCTGGGACTAATTCAATAAAGGCGCCAAACGGAACCAGGCTAACCACCGTGCCTTCAAAGACCATATCAAGTTCAATTTCCTGAGTCATCGTCTTAATAATCTCATGAGCTTTGTAAACGCCACGCTTGTCGTATCCCGAAATGTAAACGGTGCCATTCTCATCTATGTCTATACTTGCGCCGGTGTCGCTCTGAATCTTCTTCACGTGCCTTCCCGCTGGTCCAATAAGCTGCCCTATCTTATCAACGGGTATCTGAAGCGTTAACAATGTTGGGGCAAACTCAGAGAGAGATTCTCTTGGTCGGCTAATAACTTTGTTCATTTGGCTTAGTATGAATAGACGAGCTTCCTTGGCTTTTGCTAATGACTCCTCAATGATTTTTAGCGGTAATCCTTCAATCTTTGTGTCTAGCTGAATAGCTGTAATTCCTACCTCCGTGCCTGCTATCTTAAAATCCATATCCCCATAGTGATCCTCAAAGCCCGAGAGGTCAGTTAAAAGAACGTACCTTTCATCGCTTTCATAGAGCAAGCCAATAGACACACCCCCAACAGCTCGAGCAATAGGTACACCGGAATCCATCAATGCCATACTGCTAGCACAGGTGCTTGCCATAGAAGAACTGGCATTACTTTCGGTAACCTCACTAACCACGCGAATGGAGTATGGGAAAGTATTCTCAGGGGGAATTAGAGCTTCTAACGCCTTTTCAACCAACGCACCGTGACCTATCTCTCGCCGACCTGGCCCTCTAATACTTCTTACTTCTCCAACTGAGTAAGGTGGAAAATTGTAGTGATGAACGAATCTCTTCTCAATCTCCACATTGGCGGTATCAATTTTCTGCCTATCTGCAAATGTCCCAAGGGTAACGCAGGAAACTATCTGTGTCTGCCCGCGAGTGAAAGCTGCGCTTCCATGAACGCGAGGAAGCAACCCTACTCTTCCTGATATTTCCCTCACAGTATCAACATCTCTTCCGTCAACGCGGATGTTATTCTCAAAGACAAAATTTCGGTAGAAAACCTTTATAATAGTCTTATCCAGCTCTGCCTCAATTTCTCTGAGAGGCAGATCTGGAAACTCTAAAAGGATCATTTCCGCAACTTCTTTCTTTATTTTGCGAAGGCTATCGTAGAGATCAAGCTTGCTAGTTGAGGGAAACAACGGGGCAATTCGCGGTAAGAGAAGCTCTTTTGCCTTTTGTTCAAGTTCACTCTTCTGCTCTATGTTGGGTGGAAAAATCTTTTCTTTTCTCCAAGAAACCTTATCCACAAAAGCTGAAATTTCCTTGGTTATACGGTCAATTTCTCCTTGGGCTAGCTTAATGCATTCAAGAATGTCACTTTCCGATGCTTCTTTGCATTGGCTTTCAATCATATTGACGTAACGAGATGTACCACCAACGAGTATGTCAATCGTTGATTCTTGAAGCTGGGGATAAGTGGGGCTAAGAATGAATTCTCCATGCATTTGGGCAACTCTAATTGCAGCCACTGGAATGTCAAAAGGAATATCGGATAGAGCAAGCGCGGCGGATGCGCCAATAATTGAAAGGGCATCAGGCGGGTTCAGCTGGTCAACCGAGAGAGCAGTCGCGACAACTTGGACCTCATTTCTAAGCCATGACGGAAAGAGAGGTCTAATGGTGCGGTCAATTTTCCTTGCGTTTAGAATTGCTTCATCGCTTGGCCTACCCTCTCTCTTGAAAAAGCCACCGGGGAATTTGCCTGCCGCGTACATCCGTTCTTCAAAATCCACCAAAAGCGGAAAGAAATCAGTATCTTCGCGGGGTTCCTTTGCCATTGTGGCAGTCACAAGAATAGCAACACCACGATATAGCACTAGACAAGAACCACCTGCTTGCCTGGCAAATTCTCCAGTTTCAAGTGTTAGCGTATGATCGCCATATTTGAACTCGTGTGTAACTTTTCCCATTGAAGCCTTCTCTTTCTCCTATCTACGCAATCCTAGTTTCCCTATCAAATCAAGGTAGGCTGCGTAATCAGTTTTCTTTAAGTAGTTTAGAAGCTTACGTCGTTTCCCAACCATCAATAAGAGTCCACGTCTAGAATGGTAATCTTTTTTGTGAACCTTAAGATGCTCATTGAGCTGTTTTATTCGCTCAGTTAGCAGAGCAATCTGCACCTCAGTTGACCCTGTGTCAGCTTCGTGCCTTCTAAATTGCTCTATCACTTGAGATTTTTCCCGCACATCAAACATTCAGCTTTAATTTTAATCCCTTAATTAAAATAATTGTATATTATATCAGATAGTTAGCAAATGTTCCGACCAGCTCGCCGAGAGGGCATCTTATTTCATACCATACTTTTCCAAAATTAAAACGGTTAAAAAAGTAAAAAAATCCAAAACATTATAAATAAAACAAAAAGATTATGCGGAAACTTTCTTAACACTCGGCGTTAATCGTGCCTGCATTTGGTTTTTAATCAATTCTACTAGAAAATTAAGTCCCTTGCCCGATTTTGCGCTTACGAAAATACTATTCGGATACTTTTCGCTTAACAGGTCAATGTACTTAGTATCCTGCAAGAGATCAATCTTGTTAAAAACGATATAGATTGGAATGTCAGATAAGCCAAACTGCTGCAAAATCTTTAACACGCTTGCTATCATAAAGTCCACGTTTTCACGGGAGACGTCCGCTACTAAAAGCAATAGATCATTCTCCTCTAGCTCTTCCAGAGTTGCGCGAAATGCTGAGAATAGTTCTTCAGGTAGGTCATTAAGAAAACCGACAGTATCCTTAATGAGCCCCTTGCGCCCATCGCCAAGATAAATAATCCTTGCTGTTGGATCTAAGGTTGTGAAATATCTATCATCCACATCTACATTGCTTTTAGTGAGAGCATTTAACAAAGAAGACTTGCCTGCGTTTGTGTAACCCACGAGTGAGACAGAGAAAATTTCCGTTTTGCTTCGCCTCTTTCGTTTCAACTTACGTACAAGAGTTGCTTTCCCAATTTTTCTTTCAAGAACCTTTATCCTACGTCTTATCTGGTCGCGGGTAAGGGAGGTGAGTTTTTCGCCCGCCCCACCTCGCGTTCCTACATCACCACCAGGAGAACTTAGCTCTTTGCCTATGCCAGTTATCCTAGACAAGGAGTACTTCAAGGTGGCAAGCTCGACTTGAAGTTTACCCTCAGCAGTTGAAGCATTCTTGGAAAATATTTCAAAGATTATGTCCGATCGGGTTAGTATCCGCGACTTCCATTCATCCTCCAAGTTGCGCTGGTGAATTGGAGAAAGACTGGCGTTCGTCGCAACGGTATTCACTCCGTAAAACTCAAGCAACTGCCGTATCTTCTTTACTTGACCTTCACCGAAAAAGGTTCTAGGTGAGGCTTTCCGAACTCTAATCTTAATCACTCCAGTAACGCTTAAAGAGTTTGCTAAAACAAGTTCCAGAAAATCAAAATCTTCCTGTGGATTTTCTTCATATGGCGCGTATCTCACAGAGAAAACTTCAGCCTCGCTATTGGAAAGTTGAACCGAGGATGAAATATTGAGATGGCGATTTAGCCCTAACTTTAGGCGCTCTCTTCTCTCAAGGAGAACTACTAGGCATTTTCTTTCTTGCACAAGTTCCGTTATCACGATACTCTTAGTATGAATATAAGGCAATATTGTTACGAGTGCAACATAAGGATGAATTGTTACATTTCATAAAAGATTGTGTTTCTTCCAATATTTATATCTATAATTAATACCAAAGAATATTCCTATAAGGATTGAGAAATAGAAACCAATGATTAAAGAAGCAGCCTACAGAACTAGAATGTTTGCCAGAATTATAGCGAGAGTAAACGCCGGTGAGCTTAACTTGCAAGTAGTCGTAGGTGAAAGTAAAATACGAGAATGTAGCGGGCTGTGGCGCAGTTGGTTAGCGCGCTAGTCTGGGGGACTAGAGGTCGCCAGTTCGAGTCTGGCCAGCCCGATTTCTATCAGGCAAGAGATGTTTAATGATCATTGTTAAATTGATAAGAATTAGCTTAACTATTTCCTGAATTTAAGCTAATAGACAAACCAATAATTGCAAGACAATCTGCTATCAAGGATTTAGTCGCAAGGAGAGCTTATGCGTTTGGTGAAGTGTTAGATGTAATGGAGAAATCTTATTTATTGTTTGACCTTTCTGCTGATATAAGAAAACTAATTAGCCTATCCTGGTCTGAGATAGAAATATCTGTGAATGCGAAACCAATTTGGTAAAGCATTCTGCCTTCCTGAATTCCAAGCTTCTTAGTCCAAACAACCCTGGATGGGACAGTAAGCTCCAAAGAGATAAAAATATTCTCTTTGTCTCTAAATCCTGCCGTAATATGAAGGTGAACCTCGTCTCCAACCTTTAACCAGCCAAGTCTACTAAGTACTCTTATGCCTCCTCCGCCAATATCAAGAATTGGATTGGGCTCGGAGGCTTCACCAAGCTCCATATTGATAATAGTTACGGTTCCCAACACCTGAACGCGAACAAAACGTCTTCCAAATATCTGCATCCCTAAGTGGGGTCTAGTTGTAGTGAGTGAGGCGGGATTCTGGGACTTATTTATAAGTCGCGTCTCTATGCTAAAGACACCCTTAGGATCAATGATAAATAACGGAATAGTTATATACGAGGAGAGCAGGTTCCAGAGATCATCAGGGATTCGGGCAAAATTGGTGGTAAACTCCCTTTCTGAAACAAAAAACACTTTCCCGCATAAAAACGCTGGAAGATTAGAAATCCTCTTGGAAATACCAGTCGATTCATCTCCACCATTGACAGTTGGAGAAACAGATTCAGATCTTTTGCCTTCAGAAAAGTCGTTCTTACCCACAAAACCCGTCTGCAAGTAAATCCCCATGCAGTCGAGCTCTATTACCTGGTTCTTATATATCAAATCGTACACATCCGCTTGATACTTTTCTATCATTTTGCCTTATCATTATGCTAGACTTTAGAGGTGTTAGCAAGCAACAGAGATACAGTGGTATCCGGTGACTATTTTCTGCAATATCAAAGACATATTAACAGTGGGCTTGCTCGCTTATTGGCATTTATGGATCTTGATTCGGTTGAAGTTGAAGCTCAAGGAGTTTACGTTTGGGATAATCGCGGGAGAAAGTTTATTGATTTTCTTGGCGGTTATGGGGTTTTCAACTTTGGCCATAGACATCCGAAGATTGTCTCAGCAGTGAAAGAGCAGTTGGATAAGATGCCACTTAGCAGTAAGATTATGCTAAATTCAAAACAAGCTGAGCTTGCGGAGATGCTCGCGAGGCTTGCACCTAAGGGCATAGAAAAATTTTTCTTTTGTAATTCAGGAACTGAAGCGGTTGAGGGTGCGCTGAAATTAGCTAGACTTGCCACTTCCAAGCGAAAGGTTCTCTACACGACGAACAGTTTTCATGGCAAGACATTAGGTTCCCTTTCCGCAAGCGGTAGAAATAGATACAGGGATCCCTTTGAACCACTTCTTTCTGACTTTGTTCCAATCCCATTCGGAGATGCGTCCGCGCTCAGCTCAGCAATAGACGAAAGTACATCCGCATTTATTGTGGAACCTATTCAAGGTGAAGGAGGGATAAGGGTTCCCGTTGAAGGTTACTTAAAAGAGGCGCGAGAAATAACTAGGAGTCATGGCGTATTACTCATCGTGGACGAGGTTCAGACGGGACTAGGTAGGACTGGCAAGAATTTCGCGGTAGAGCATGAAGGTGTTGAACCAGATATCATTGTCCTTGGAAAGGCATTGGGTGGGGGGGTTCTGCCGCTAGCTACATTTGGGGGCACGGAAATGGTGTGGAGGAAACTTGAGGATGATCCCCTCCTACATACGAGCACCTTTGGCGGTAATCCATTGGCATGCGCCGCAGGTATTGCTGGGCTGAACGTCCTTTTAGAAGAAAATTTGGCAGAAAGGGCGGGAAGAATCGGTGAAAGCTTCATCCGTAGGCTGAGTTCACTTTGTTCAAATTATCCGAACATTATCTCTGAAGTGAGAGGGAAAGGGCTTATGGTAGGTATTGAATTTACCTCGCAGGATGCGGGGGAGCTCTTTATAGCTTGCTTGATCAAAGCAGGAATCCTAGTCGCGTTCACACTGAATTCACCTCAAGTAATACGTATGGAACCACCATTAAACACACCTGAAGAGGTTTTTGAAGAAGTTCTTAATGCTACAGAAAATGCGCTTAAAAGTGTTTCTAGTTTTTTTCAATAGCTTGAAGGAGATAAACACTAATGCCGAGAATTGAACTTGAGGAATTTATAGAGATAAATGCTAAAGATGCCTTCAACCTTGCGCAAAACATTGAAAGGTTTCCAGAATTTATCCCCAGTCTTAAAGAGGTGAAAATTCTTTCTAGGAACGGCAATATCGTTCTAAGCAGATGGCTTGGAGTTGCGGAGGTAGGACCAATCTCAAGGCAGATAACATGGGAAGAAAGAGACGAATGGAATGAAGAGAGGTTGGAATGCAAATTTGAACTGATAGCCGGTGATATGAAGACTTATTATGGGCTATGGCGTTTTCTGGAAGCTGAAGGAGGAAGTCGCTTAAAACTTGAGCTTGAGTATGACATTGGAATCCCAATGCTCGGTCCATTTTTTCACAAGGTAATACATGAGAAAATGATTGAATCCTGCCAGAGTATTTTGAGGGCGGTAAAGTTATTAGCTGAGGGAAATAGTAAAACTTTGGGTTGAAAAGGCTTCATCTAGCTTTTAGATGTTTAGTATCAACTCGTAGTGCGATGATTAGGCGTTTTTCTTTTTCTGGGCGCGGGGATGAGCTCTTTCGTAGACTTCCCTTAGGTGTGCCAGGGAGACTTTGGTATAAATGCTCGTAGTTTCAAGAAGTTTGTGACCTAGAAGAGTTTGAAGTGAGCGAAGGTCAGCCCCACCTTCTAAAAGATGAGTCGCAAAGCTGTGCCTAAGTCTATGTGGGCTAACATTTTTAGTGATACCCGCTATTAAAGCAAGTTTCTTTAGTAGAGTATTAACGTCCTGCCTGCTCATCTTTTTCCCGCTTCTCGTTATAAAAAGATATTCGCACTGCTTCCCCTCGCCAGGCATAAGCGATTCTCTAGAATGAAGGTAATTAATGATGGCATCCTTCGCCAATCGACCAAAGATAACTAATCTCTCCTTTCCACCCTTTCCCCTAAGCCTAATCATCCTATTATCCATGTCTAAATCATCCAATGTAACATTAATTAGTTCGCTAACTCTAAGGCCAGTGGAGTAAAGAAGCTCCACTATGGCAAAGTTCCTGTTGGAGTGCTGAGAGAGGTTTAACGCGCACCTGAGAAGTTCGTTGACTTCTTGGACGGTGAGAACTTCTGGGAGCTTCTTTTCAACTCCTGAAAGCTCCACAAATTCAACGGGATTATCTTTTACTCTGCCCAATTCTCTCAAAAATTCAAAGAATTTTCTCAATGAGGAAGATATTCTCTTGGCTGAACTTCTTGAAATTGATGATTTTTGTTTTGAAAGCTTTTCCGCTAAGTACTCTAGTACGTCCTCCTTTGAAATATCGCCAACATCGTTAATTTTTTTGCATGAGCAGAATTTAAGAAATGAGCACACATCTGAAAGATACGCTGAAATAGTATTTGGCGAAAGGCCTTGAAGCCTAAGTACTTTTGCGAATTCAGCAGGTAGCTTTTGCATTTCTAATGAAATTCTATCACTCGGGTAAAGTTACTTTGCCTAAAACAGGTCACTCGTCTTGGGAGGCAAAATGCAAAATATGCCTAAGCAATGAATAAGGACGACAGAATGAGTGAGCGCTAACTCAAGACTTGAATGCAATGTGCAAAGCTACGACACCTAAGCCAAAGTTAAAAGATTTGACTGAATTAAATCCCGCTCTTTTGAGCATAGACAGTAGCTCCTTTCTGGTGGGAAAAGTTTTCAAGCTTTCAAAAAGCCAAAGGTATTCCTTTGAGGCGCCAGCGATAATATGAGCAAGGATGGGAAGGATAAACCGAACGTATATATAACTAAAGGCTCGGATTGGCAAGGGTATCGGTCTATTCAAATCAAGTATTGTCAACGCGCCACCCTCCTTTAGCTTTTTATAACTCTCCGCTAGAACTTTTTCCATGTCATCAACGTTTCGAAGCGTGAAACCGCAAGTTATAAGAGAAAATTCATTATCATTCAGGAATGAAAGGTCTTTGACGTCCTTGGAGTAGAGTTCATAGTTAGATTTTGTAATGTATGGGGCAAGTCTTCTCCGCGCAACTTCTAACATCTCTTCAGAAAAATCTACCCCTACGATTCTCTTAGCCTTTCCATCGGTTTTTTTAATCACAAGCTCAATGTAGTCGCCGGTTCCACAACCAAGGTCAAGGATACTCGCGCCATCTAGGCTTATCCCAGTTAGCTCAAGACTGATCGATTTCCATCTTTTATGTAATCCAAAGCTAATAAGATCGTTCATCAGGTCATAACGGGTAGCTATCTTTCCGAAAAGTTTGCGAACGTACTGAGCTTTATCCTTCATACAAGAATCTAAGTCCTGAGAAAAAGTTTCTCAAATTCTGATTTAGTGAAATGTAAGATAACAGGGCGACCGTGCGGGCAAGATGTCCAATCTGTAGTTTTTAATACTTCGGAAACGAGGAGCCTTAACTCGCGCGGGTTGAGTTTATCTCCTGCTTTAATCGCGGAGCGGCACGCAAGCGTCGCCAGCTTCTTCTTTACCGTGTTATCCCACTTCTTGCTCTTCTCAAAATGGAGCAGATCAAACAGCACATCCTTTGCCCTTGCTTCAACTTCAGAGGAAAGGATTAAACTAGGAACTTCCGTGACTAAAATAACGTCATCCGAAATTTTCACCTTAAAGCCTAAGGTAGTTATGAACTCTAAATTTTCTACGAGCAAATCAAGTGTCGCTCTGTCAGCATTTATCTCTAAAGGAAACAGAAGCGCAGTCCTTTCAACAGCTGTAGAGGAAGCACTGGTAAGGGCAGACGAAATGCGGTCAAATATTATTCTCTCATGGGCAGAATGCTGATCTATTAGCAGGACACTCTCACTTGACACTATGAGTATATACGTCGCATAAAGTTGGCAAACGAAAGAATTGTTACTCGTGTCCACAAAAGATGGAACTTTTAGTTCAGGGGTAAGATTTACGATAACCGCTTCAAGATTATCAGCCTCCACTTTTGGAATAAAAGAGCCAATGTAATCATCATCCTCCTTGCTTGGTAAGGTAAATGGAACTAGTTCCCTAAATGGTTCGACCTTAGTTTCTGGAACTATCGGCTCACCCATTTCGTATAGAGGAACAGTTTTAACTCCTTCCGTTTCCGCAACTCTCCCTGATGCATCAGAAGTTAAAATTTCCTCCTTTATTTCCCCAAGGGTATCCTGTGCCCCTTCGCCGAACACCTGGACTTTCTTTGTTCCCACCATCTCTCTCATTGTGTCCTTAACCGCAACCATTACCGCTGAGTAAACCTGCTGTTGGTGCATAAAGGCAACCTCACTCTTGGTTGGGTGTATGTTCACGTCTACTTCCTCAGGTGGAATGGTAAGCATTAGCGCAAGGGGAGGATACCTATTGGGACTCACGAACTCTTGCAGTGCATCGTCTACGGAGCGAAATAACAATCTGCTCTTTACCGGACGCTTGTTCACGAAGAAGAACTGAAGCCTTCTCTCCTCGCTAAAGAGAGATGGAGGAGCAATGAGACCTCTCACAGCGAGAGGCGGATATTCTCTCTCAAACTTTACCAGCCTTTCAGATATACTTTTGCCAAATACTTGGGAGAGCACGCCAATCTCCAAACCTTTTCCATAACTTTCAAGTAAAGTTCTACCTTGACTAATTAACTTGAAAGCAACATTATCAAAGGCAAGAACGTAATTCTTGAGTAAGTTTGATATATGGTAAGTTTCAGTAGCTTTGCCGCGCAAAAACTTCTTTCTCACAGGAGTGTTGAAGAAAAGCTCTCTAACTTCAACGCTAGTGCCCACGTTAAGGGCGATAGGCTTAATACGTATGATATTGCCACCCTCCGCGGTAAGCTCTCCCCCGGTTTCCTCGCTAAAATGCCTACTTGTTATGGTTAGCTTGCTAATCGCGCATATTGCCGCCAGCGCCTCTCCGCGAAACCCTAGTGTAGTTTGGTGGTAAATATCTTCGCAAAGCGTAATCTTAGAAGTGTGAAAATTCTTTACCGCAAGGGCGAGCTCGTCAAAAAGAATTCCCGAGCCATTGTCAGTCACACGTATAAGGCTTTTCCCGCCGTCATCTATTTCAACTGCAATTTCATTTGCTTGAGCGTCAAGAGAGTTTTCAATAAGCTCTTTAACAACCGACACAGGTCGTTCAACCACTTCGCCAGCAGCGATTTTCTCAACCTCCTCTGGCGCTAATGGGTGAATAATTGGCATAGAAAAACTATACCAGATGGAACATCTTAAAGAGATAGAATTCGGAAATCCAAAATTTAATCAATTGGCAATGTTAAACTGAAGAACTTTCCTCAAGCCAAAAAATCTTTCAGCTTGTCCACCAATTCATTGGGAACTGTCAGCTCTTCTTTCGCCAAAAAACTTTTCAACTCAGAAGGAGTAAGAATGATGACGCCCAGCTTCTTCGCTTTTGCCAGTTTACTTCCTGCTTCCTCGCCAGCAATAAGTAGGTCTGTTCTTTTGCTAACGCTACTCACAAACCAACCGCCATTCGCTTCAATTAAAGACTTCAGTTCCTCGCGAGTGAAAGGCTCAACACTGCCAGTTATGCAGATTTTTTTCCCACTGAAAAAAGTCTTCTTACTATCACTAACCACCCGAGAAAATCTAAGGCCAGCTTTTTTCAACCTTTCAATTAAATTCCGTTTCGATAAGTCATGGAAGAAACGATAAATTTCGCTTGCGACAATTGGCCCAATTCCATAAATCTTTGAAAAAGCGGATTCATCCGCATTTAACATTTCATCAATGGAAGAGAAATTCTCACTTAGAAGCTTAGCGGTCTGCTCGCCAACCTGCGGAATTCCTAGCGCAAAGATGACTTTATGAAAGGGCTCTGACTTGCTCCGCTCTATCTCTGAAAGTAAGTTATCCACTGAAACTTCAGCGAACCCTTCCAACTCTTTCAACCTATCTTTAAGTTTGTGAAGTTCGTAAATATCCGCGACAGTTTTAATAAAACCTTCAGACACCAAGCGCCGAGCAATCTTTTCGCCAAGCCCTTCAATGGATAGAGCGTTTCGTCCTGCCCAAAAAGCTACCAGCTGTGTGATAATCTCGGGACAATTTGGATTAACACAAATCAGGTTTGGCGGATCGTCACGCATTTGTAACTTGTTCCCACAAGAGGGACAAACTTTCGGAAGATTACTCAGAATCTCTTCTCGTGTCTTTGCCGAAGATTTCTCCACGACTCCCTCTATCTTCGGGATGACTTCACCCGCGCGAATAACTCGGACTTTATCCCCAATTGCCACTCCCAACCGTGCGACCTCATCCAAATTGTGAAGAGTGGCGCGTTTTACCAATACCCCTCCTATCGCCACAGGAGAAAGCACTGCCACGGGAGTAAGGGTGCCTGTCCTACTAACTTGGAAGATTACATCCTCAAGGGTGGTTATCGCCTCCTTAGCTTCAAACTTATATGCGACTGCGTAACGGGGAGCCTTAGCTGTAAAGCCAAGTTTTTTCCAATAGGTAAAGTCATTGACCTTTACAACCGCTCCATCTGTGCCGAATGAAAGCCCAAGCCTCTTCTCTTCAAATTCTCCCTCAACGAAACGGATGGTTTCTTCAACACCATGGCAAACCCCCGAGAGCGGTGGAATAGGAAAGCGAAGCGCGAGAAGGAACTTATAAGCCTCAGCCTGCGTTTTGACACCAAACTTTTCCGGTTCTTCCAAGGAATAAAGGAATATGCGAAGAGGTCGTGATGCGGTTATCCTGCTGTCCAGTTGTCGGATTGAACCTGCCGCGGCGTTTCTAGGATTGGCAAATTCAGGTTCACCAGCTGCCCTTCTTTGCTCATTCACCCTCTCAAAATCCTTGAAACTAAAGAAAACCTCGCCACGAACAGTGACATCAAGAGGTTTAGGAATTCTTAGGGGGAGAGAACGAATGGTGCGCAGGTTTTCCGTTACGTTTTCACCGATAAGCCCGTCACCGCGAGTTGCGCCTAATACGAACCTCCCTTGCTTGTAGGTTAGACTAACAGCAAGACCATCAAGCTTGGGTTCAACGTGATAATCAATGTCTTCATCCAGCGGAATCTTCAAAAAACGCCTCACGCGCTCATCAAACTCCTTTAGCTCAGCAATGGAATATGCGTTATCAAGGCTGTACATTGGTATCTTGTGCTCAACCTTTTCAAACTCCTTGAGAATGGGTCCTCCAACTTTTTGGGTGGGTGAATCAGGGGTAAGAAACTCGGGGAATTGCTTCTCTAACTCAACAAGTTCTCTATAGAGCTTGTTGTAGACTTCATCAGAAATCTCAGGCGCATCAAGGGTGTAGTAAAGGTAGTTATGATGTTCAATAAGTGCCCTCAGTTCTTCAATGCGCTTCCTTGCTAGCTCACGCGAGAGTGTCATTGGCAATCACCATTTTACTAGAACCTGATTGACTTAACAAAACTTTTCGTTTAGTATTTGACTGGAATAAAATTTAAGCGGATTGGAGACGGGAAATGGGAGCAAGAATCTTCGGCGGAATAGTTATGATGATTTTTGGTTTGTTGTTTGTGCTTTATGGGGGCAAAAATCCAGAGCTTCTTGAAAACTTGAAGTATAGCCTAGTAATTTTAGGGGATTTACTCTGGATATTTGGTGGTCTTGCGCTTTACTTTGGAACAAGCAGTAAGACGGGTAAGGCATGGGTGGGAGGCTTGTTGGTGATTGTTGCACTTCTTGCGTTTTTGTTCTTCACGGGGGATGTCCCGATTTTGATGAAATATGGAATTCTAGTTATCTGTGTAACGACTCTGATTGGCGCTATCACACTACTTATCGGTGCAGGATTGATACCCGCCCCCGGTCAGAGTTTCCCAATGGGTAGTCCGCAGAACATTCCTCCAAAGATGCCTGTCCCTGAGAAAAAGAAAGAGAGCGAACAACAATAAGCCTATTTATTCATATATTTCACAGGACTTTAATTACTAAACGCGAATCTGAAGAATTGGATTAAAGTAATACTTATTGTGCTCATCGTTCTCGCTGAAGAAAAATTTACTTAGACACCTTATTTGTAATTTTGTGCGGGCGGGCTTTAAGCCCCGACACAGCTCTAAAGAGTTATCTTCACACCAGATTTCCTTTGAGCTTTTGAATCTGCACCACTATGTTTAGTGATATGACCAAAACTCACACCGAGATACTTGGTAGAATCAATTAAATGGAATCAAAGGAAAGAAAGAGGGAAAAGCCTTTAGGGCGTAGGAGTAATGTTGTGGAAATTCAAGTGCCAGAATCCAACGTTCCCCTTGCAGAGAGAATGAGACCTAGAACGCTTTCGGAGTTCATCGGGCAGGAGCATTTAACCAGCGAGGGAGGACTGATTAGGCGAATTATTGACAGTGGAAAAATTCCTTCTTTAATCTTCTGGGGACCACCTGGAAGCGGAAAAACCACACTTGCCTACCTTCTTGGCACGAGCGGGAATTATGAGTTTGTGAGGCTTTCCGCGGTAACAAGCGGACTTTCTGAGGTTCGTGAAGTGATAGATTTTGCTAACCGTTCCCGGAAAATGTTTAATCGCTCTACTATCCTTTTCATTGACGAGATTCATCGCTTTAACAAGGCTCAGCAGGATGCATTTCTTCCACACGTTGAGCGGGGAACAATAATCCTTCTTGGAGCTACTACTGAAAACCCAAGTTTTGAAGTAATTTCTCCACTTCTATCCCGATGCAAGGTTCTAGTGCTTAATCGCCTAGAGGACTTTCATATAGCGAAAATAGTGAAGATGGCGCTTACGGACAAGGAGCGTGGGTTTGGAAATTTAAGAGTCGGAATTAAGGATGATGCCCTCGCGCTTTTAGCGCGCGCCGCTGACGGCGATGCAAGGTTCGCTCTGAACGCGATTGAGCTTGCGGTTGATTTGCTGGCTAAGGAAGAAAAGCATGCCGGGAAAATGGTGATTGACCTTGCTTTCATCCGAGATGTTTTCACTCGGCGCGAGCTTCTATATGACAAGACGGGTGAAGAGCATTACAACCTCATAAGCGCGCTTCACAAGAGTATCCGCGGGAGCGACCCTGACGCAGCGCTCTATTATCTGAACAGGATGCTGGAGGGCGGGGAGGACCCGAAGTTTATAGCTAGGAGGCTAGTGCGCGCTGCGAGCGAGGACATCGGGCTTGCAGACCCGTTTGCGCTGGTGCTTGCGACGGAGACTTTCAGAACGGTGGAGCTAATCGGAATGCCAGAGTGCGATTGCGCCTTAGCGGAGCTGGTGATTTACCTCTCTGCTGCGCCTAAAAGCAATTCCGCCTATTTTGCTCAGGATTTGGCAAAAAAGGCGGTCGCGGAGTTTGGCGCTGAGCCAGTCCCCATGGCACTCAGAAATCCTGTGACCGAACTGATGAAGGAGCTCGGCTATGGCAAGGAATACAAGTATCCGCATAAAGAAATGCGGAGTGCTGAGTCGCCAGCTGACATTGAAGAAGAAGCTAGTCGGGCGGACACTTCAAAACAAGCCAATTCCACGGAGCTAGAAGCTGACATCCCAAAGGTGGAAGTTGACGCTTCTAGGGGTTCATCCGAAGACGTGCTGGGTGGTTTTATCCTTGCAAACTACCTGCCTGAAAAGCTCAAGGGCAAACGCTTCTACTACCCCAAGGATGAAGGCGCGGAGAAGAAGGTGAAGGAGCTACTTGAGCGCCGCTGGGGCAAGGGAATGCGGAGGAAGGACTCGCTCTAAGTTCCATCCTGAAGGAGGTATGAAGTGATGAAGAAAGAGCGCGGATACGCTACTTTTGTTGTCATAAGAATGAATAAGTAATGAACAAGAGACAGACAATCATCTAGGAAATAGAAGAGACGCCTGAAGGAGTTCTTTACAAACTCTTGGCTTTCCTTCGGATCATCAGGGAAGGACGCTCGGAGGAGAATCTAATCCCGCTTATCCTCAGCGAAAGCACGCTGGGAAAGGATTGGACAAGCCCCGAAGAGGACGTAAGGGCTCCAAATGATGAAATCAGACCGTACGACAAACGGAAAACTGCATAGCATAACTTTCCCGTAATGCCACAACAGATTATCCAACTTTATATCTTATAGTGATAAACTAAAGAGTTTGGATGATAGAAAAAATCACTGAACATTTTTCTGGGCTAGCAAAGCAATGTCTATCCATTGAAAAGGGACCCATCGCGGTTGAAGAGCTAATTGGTTCATCCGTTTACTTTTGGCTTTATGAGCTGGCGAAGCTGTATAAAGGCGTAATATTTTTTGCAACTGAGAATAATGAAACCGCACAAAACGCTTACGCCTGTTTCTGGACTGTTGCGAACATTCTTGAAACCAAAGGCTTAAGCAGTAAGTTAGACTCAAATCAGCAAAACTTCACTGATATCACAATCAAAGCCTTGTACTATCCTGATATAGAGCTAACAAATCTATTTGAGGTTAGCGCGCATTATAACGACTTAAAGGAGCTACAATCAAAGGTACAACAGGAGCTAATGAGTTTGGATAGTGCGGTCGTATTCTTACCATATCGCTCTCTTTTTCGCAGAACACACGGAAGAAACGCAGTGGAGAACTCATTTATTCGCTTAAAAGCGGTCAAGAGTCAAAATCCCGTAGATGGAAATGCAATTTCAAGGATATCCATTGATGAGCTTTGTGAAAGGCTAGTAAGCTTCGGTTACAAGAATGAAAGTATAGTGATCGCAAAGGGGGAGTTCGCACGCAGAGGCGGAATAGTGGACATTTACCCTTACGGCAGTTACTTCCCAGTGCGACTTGACTTCTTCGCTGATGAGATAGAGGAGTTGAAGAGTTTTGACCCGGCAACCCAGAGAAGTGTCCAAACGGTTGAAGAGATACTAATTCTACCGAAGTCGCCATTGAACAAACTAGGAGGTAAAGATTGGATAGTAGAGGGAGTTAATGACTTGATGAAAGATTATGAGCGTGAAATGAAACTAGCAGTGCCCGATTCCGCTCTCTCTGTATTGAAAAGTACAGTGAATGAAGATCTTCTTTCCATACAAGAAGAGTTGGATAACTTAAGGTTAGATTTTTACCTAGAAGCTGTTGGCATAAGAAATGAAACAATAGTAGACTTTGCGCGAAAGCCAGCCGTTATCTTTTATGAGCCATTGCTGATAGAAAATGAAACTGTATCCTTCAAGAGATTTTGGGAGGCTAGATTTCATGAATGGAGACAGAACGCTCTGACGTTTACGGATTTCTCCGATTATTATTTACTGCCAGATAAAGCTGTAACGGAATGGATATATCAAAAAAGGTCTGAGATTGAACTTGAATGGACGAAGAAACACTATCCATCATTTCTTGTTTTTCCCCTTAAGGCTCCCGATGATATTAAGCCACCCAAACTCCAAGCCCATTGCAATCATCTATCACTAACCTCATATTCAATCTCCAACGTTGCTAAGACTATTAAAGATGAGGAGGGCAACCACATTCTTGTTACTCAATTTGCCCAAAGGATTAAAGATATAGTTTCCGAAAGTGGAGCTACTATCGAAGTATCCCATGGAAGCCTACCCAAAGGGTTCTCATTATGCCAAAACCGAGAGAAAATAACTCTTGTCACTGATTATGAAATCTTTGGTGAACTTACTGAAACCGTTGGACGTGAACCCAAAATCTGGAGAAAGGGTGGATTAAAAACTGCTGAACAACTTCGCCCGGGTGATTATGTTGTTCACATTGATTACGGTATTGGCAGATTCGTTGGCTTAACTGAGAAAATGACAAAGGATGTAAAGCGAGTTTACGTAGAGATTGCATACGCTGATAACGAAAAACTCTTTGTCCCAGTTGACCAGATGGAGAGGCTTAAACTCTATCGCTCCTCGGGAACTCCGAAATTATCCAGCCTATCACGCTCAACATGGAAAAGAACAATCAATAAGGTGAGGAAGGATGTCTTTAAGTTTGCGCTCAAGCTATTCAAGCTGTATCGACAGAGAAAAACCGAAGCCGGGTATCGTTTTGAAAGCGGTGGAAGATGGATGGAAGAATTTATACAGGGATTCCCCTATGAGTTAACCCCCGACCAAAAAGAGGGATGGGAAGCAGTTGAAAGAGACATGGAAAGTTCCAAGGTTATGGATAGACTTATCTGTGGCGAGGTTGGCTATGGCAAGACGGAAATTGCCTTGAGGGCAGCCTTCAAGGCGAACATTTCTGGAAAACAGGTATTGATGCTTTGTCCAACGACAATTCTGGCGGAACAGCATTATTCCACATTTGTAAGAAGATACAAGCCCTTCCCGTTTAGAGTTGAGCTACTTTCACGCTTTCAAAGTGGTAATACGCAGAAAGAGATAATTCGCGCTATCGCTGAAAACAAGGTGGACGTAGTAATTGCAACTCATCGCGCGCTTTCAAAGGACATTATACTTCCACGACTGGGATTGCTAATTATTGATGAAGAGCAAAGATTCGGTGTGAAGCAGAAAGAAGAATTGAAACTTAGATATCCTAACATAGATGTGTTGACACTGACCGCAACACCAATTCCAAGAACGCTTAGAATGAGCTTAATTGGACTTTTAGACATTTCTCTAATTGAGACACCGCCACCAGAAAGAAAACCGGTTAAAACTTATGTGGGTGAGTGGAATGAGCATTTAATTAAGGATGCGATAATAAAGGAAACTAACCGTGGAGGACAAGTTTACTACTTGCATAACCGAGTTGAAGATATTGGTCGCGTAGCACAATGGCTAAAGGAACTTGTGCCTGGACTAAAAGTTGGAATTGCTCACGGCAAACTACCAGACAAGATACTTGAGGAGATGATGATTGCCTTTAACCTGGGAGCCTTTGACATTCTTCTCGCAACCACGATTATTGAAAATGGGCTAGATATCCCTAGGGTAAATACACTAATCGTTGACTCCGCAGAGCATCTTGGCCTTGCACAGATGCATCAAATTAGGGGAAGGGTTGGCAGAAGCGCGGTAAGGGCATACGCGTATTTCTTTCATAGTCCACAGAGAGCACTCACGCAGGAAGCCAGGGAACGATTAAGAGCCATCTACAGCTGTGCATATCTTGGCGCGGGATATGAGATTGCGCAACAAGATATGTTGATTAGAGGAGCGGGAACGATTCTAGGCACGGAGCAAAGTGGCGCTATTGAGCAAATCGGTATGGATTATTACTTTGACCTTCTCCAAAATGCGGTTGAAAGCTTGAAGAAATTCCCCGAAGAATTCATTGACACTGGCAAGATTCCCTGGAGAGAGGAAGATATGACAGTGCAAGTTGACCTGCCTCTCGCTTGTTTCATCCCGGAAGACTATATCGGAAGCACTCCTTTGAGAATGCACTTTTATCTGAAAATCGCATCCTCTAAAGATGAAGAGGAGTTGAAACTTGTACGAGAGGAACTTGTGGACAGGTTCGGTAGAGTCCCAGTGGAGGCGGAGAATCTATTTTACATTGCAAGGCTTAAGTATCTTGCCCTAAAAGCCGAAATAAATCAAATAGCTTACATTCCTGCACAGCAGAAATTAACCCTATCTTTCTTTAATCACTCTTCTTCGGAAATTGAACAAGACCTGGATGAATCTTTGATAAGGTACAATGAGGATGCGATTAACCATCAACATAGAAAGAAAAGAAACATTCCTACTTATTCGTCCAAGAGCGAAACTATCAATTTGCGCAAGCCCTCTCAAACGCCTCAGTTATTAAAACATAAGCCCTGGTTAAGAAAACTTGAGATCTTAGATTCCCGTGTGGTGGAAGTGATGGACGGACGAGTTTCGCTACTTGTTCCATACTCCAAATCGCAACAACTTCGATTCAAGGAAGACGTCCTATCAACTGTAAAGCGAATTATTGATCTTTCCCAAGGTAATTAAAGGATTAAACCCTTCCAATGATTAAGCGTGAAGTCCCAAGGTAAAGCCTAGTTGCCTCCCATTAAGGGCGAGTTGATTTAATACTGCTAGAATCTTTATTCTATGCGAGTTCCTGCGGTAGACCTTACTCGTCTTCATTCCCAAATAGAGGATGAACTTTTGGCATTGGCTAAAAATGTCATTGGTTCTGGAAGGTACATTTTAGGGCCAGAGGTAAGAAAACTGGAAAGAAGAATGATGGAGCTGACGCAGACAAAAGCCTGCGTCGCGGTAAACTCTGGGACTGACGCGCTAACTTTAGCTCTAATGGCTTCTGGCATAGGCAGAGAGTGCGAGGTTATCACAACTCCATTTTCTTTCTTTGCCACAGTTGAAGCGATTCTGGCGGTTGGCGCAAAGCCTGTCTTTGTGGATATTGAACCCACTACTTTCTGCATCAACCCCGAGCTACTTGAACGGGCTGTATCTAATCGGACCTCCGCGATAATTCCTGTCCATATTTATGGCCATCCCGCTAATATGCCGGAGATTATTAAACAGGCAGAAATGCTAAATAACGTGTTTGTGTTGGAAGACTGCGCGCAGGCACTTGGCGCTAGTATCAATGGTAAACCTGTCGGAAGTTTTGGAGACTTTTCTGCTTTTTCCTTTTATCCCACTAAGAACGTTGGGGCATTAGGGGATGGGGGGTGCTTTGTCACAAAGTTTGATAACTATGCAGAGGCTGTGAGAAGATTGCGAAACCATGGTCAGTCCTCACGCTACTTTTATGAGAGTAGAGGGATAAACTCAAGGCTGGACGAAATTCAGGCAGGCTTCCTAAATGTGAAGCTTAGATTCCTAGATGAATGGAATAGGGAGCGCAAAAAACTCGCCCAAAGTTATACTGCAAGAATAAATCTGGAACTAGGAGATAGAGTTATCTGCCCATCGGAGAAAGAGAATTTCAATCACGTCTATAACCAATACACAATTAGGGTAAATAAGCGCGTTGAAATATTGAGATATTTACAAGAGAATGGAATTGAAGCAATCGCTCATTATCCGTGTCCGTTACATCTTATCAAGCCTTTAAGATACTTGCGTTACAAGGTGGGAGATTTTCCTCAAGCTGAAACTGCTGCGCGGGAGGTAATTTCCCTGCCTATATTTCCCGGACTTACCGAAAATGAACAAGAGTACGTTGTGGCAAAACTGAAGAACGCTATCAAGGGAGGCTAAGTAAAATGAAAATAGGCATAATCGGTGCTGGGAGTTTCGGAACAACTCTTGGTCATATCTGGTCTCTAGCAGGTCACAATGTCACAATCTGGGCCAGGGAGCCTGAAGTAGAAAGGGGAATTAACGTAGAACATAGGAATCCGCTATACCATTCGGAGGTGATACTCCATCACGAGCTAAAAGCTACTGCAAACCTTTCAGATTGTTTAACAAATAAGGACATCCTAGTGCTCGCAGTTCCAGCAAAATTCTTAAGAGCCTTTATCCAATCATTACTTGATGCCTGGGCAAAGGCAAAGCTTCGTAGTGATATTCCGTTAATCTCGGTTGTCAAGGGTTTTCTATTAGATCCAACGGAGCTCGTCAGCAATCTAATAAACAAATCGCTTAGGTCTGTTGGTGAATTTAAATGGCTTCAATTCGCCGGACCCAACATTTCTTACGAAATAATCCGTGGCAAGCCATGCGCGAGCGTACTAGCCTGCAACGATATGGTTGTTGCTTCTTCTCTCCAAAGCGAACTTTCAACGCAATCACTGAGAATTTATACAAGCAGGGATACGATTGGCGTTGAAACCTGCGGAGCGATCAAGAATGTAATTGCTATTGCCTGCGGAATGGCTAGTGGACTTGGTTTGGGTGATAACGCTAAGGCAGTCCTGATCACTAGAGGGTTATTAGAACTTAAAAGAATAGTTAAGCTGCTCGGTGGCGAGCCGGAGACCGTTAATGGTTTAAGTGGACTTGGCGATTTAGTTGTTACAGGGTTTTCCGAAAAGAGTAGGAACTACCAGCTCGGTATCGAGTTAGCCCAAGGCAAAAGCCTACAAGAAATTGAGCAGTTAAGTAGGGAGGTGGCTGAGGGAGCTAGAACCGTAAAAGCAGTAGTTGATCTTGTTAGTAATTGTCAAAGTGAAGTGGAAATTCCCATAATAAATGAGGTTTATCAGGTTATCTACCAAGAGAAGAAGCCAACGGACGCCATTTCCTCATTGATGAGAAGACCCTTTAAGGCAGAATGAAGCGCTTGAGGATGCTTTCATAAAGCTTGATAATCCTCTCTTGATTTACACGTTTCCCGTTCTTAGCCTATCAGTTACCTTACCCTCGTTTTTGTCAGCTTTAGTTTTAGTTGACGTAGAACCAATCATAGCCCTGAGCTTTTTCTGGCGGAGAAGAAGCTCTTCAAGCTCTTGCCTTAGCGTAGAAACTTTCGCAGAGTCATTATTCTCGGTTGCCTTAATAAGCTCTCTCTTCTTCGCGGTAATTTTCTGATTTAGCGCTTCAAGCCTTAAGCTTTTGATTTTCTTTATATGTCCTTCTAAGGAGTAGCCTAAGTTTGAATTACGATTCGCCACTATTTGAGAGAAGAACTTTTTTAATGAATCGGAGAGTTTATTTGAGCTTGGAGTGAAGTCCTTCTCCATAATTGCGAGGAAGGCATCCCTGAATATGCCTTTAGGAAAGTCCTCCGCTCTCAGGTGAACCTGCACCTGCTTAATGTACTCAGGTTTGCCTATGACTAAGGAGAAGAAGGAGGAATAAAGAGAATCCGCCGGTTTACCTAGTACATCAAGTATCCGTATAGAACGTGATGACACGCGGGATGAATTTGCTAGAGTTTTCGAGCCAACAGCAAGAATATCAGCAACGCTCTTTTGGGAAAGCTTCAGCGCATCTGCAAGCTCCTTAATAAAAATGGATTGAGTAAGCGGGTCTTTTATGGCATTTGAAATTCGCTTAGCCTCGGAAAAAACTTTCTTCAAAGTTCTATCGTCTGGCTCTTCAGACTTTGAGAATAAGGAAACAAGAAGTCTTGAGACGTTTGTGGCAACTCCAAAATCTGAAAACTTTTCAAAGCCTGCCTTTCCACCTTCTTTAACCACATCAGCCGGGTCCTTCCCCTCCTTGAAAAGCAAAATCCTAGGGAAAATCCCTTGATATAGACACAACTCGCCAGCCCTAAGGGCTGAGTTTATACCCGCACTATCACCATCGTATGCAAGAACTATATTGTCTGTATATCTACTGAGCTCACGCAAATGATCAGTAGTCAAAGCGGTCCCGCATGTTGCCACGGCGTTAAATATTCCACTTTGATGAAGCATTATCACGTCTATGTAGCCTTCCACGATGAAGACAGAATCAACCTCAGAAATAGAATTTCTGGCAAAGTTCATTCCAAATAGAAGTCTGCTTTTGTTGTAAATTGGGGTGTTTGATGTATTGAGGTACTTTGGCTCTTCTTCCGTCAGTGTTCTTCCGGCGAAGGATACAATTTCACCACGCATATTAAATAAGGGGAAGATAATCCTATTTCTGAAAAAATCTATCGGTTCAGCCGTCCCGCGGGAAGCAATGCTTAACCCTAGCTCCTTTAGAACTTCTAATTTGACGTTCTTTTCAAGAAGCATCTTGGTTAAGCCTGCTATATCCTTCGGCGTAACACCAAGACTAAACTTTTTTATTATGGAGTCCTTTAGTCCACGACTTCTTAAATAACTTAGGCACCTCTGACCATGTGTCGTTGAGAAAAGCTCGTTAGTATAAAACTTAGCTGAAAGAGATAGAATCTTCAAGTAGAATTGTCGCTTGGTAATCTTTTCCCTTTGCTTTTCCTCAGAAAACCTTGTGATATCTACGCCATACTTTCTTGCCAGAAGCTCCACCACATCCCGCATCTCCAGATTTTCAATCTTGGCAATGAATTGAAAAACATTTCCTCCCTCTTTGCATCCGAAGCAGTGCCAAAGCCCCGTGCGGGCATCAACGTAAAAAGATGGAGCTTTCTCTTGGTGAAAGGGGCAGAGCGCGGTTAGTCGGTTGCCACGCCTTTTCAACCGCAAGTATTCTGAGTAGAGCGCAGAATAATCTATCCTATTAGCAATCTCTTCAAAAATTGACGCCATAATATTTGGATACCTTCGCTAGCATTCAATTAACAGCTTATACTTTCAGGACACGAGAAACTTTTATACGCTAGTATTCCAACATCAACAGATTATCATATTTATCTTAGCTGAACTAGCAAATCGCATGAATTGTACGAGAATTTTTATACGCCAATCTTAAGATAGATTTTACGGTGGAATTCCCCATTCGCCAGGAAAAAGGTAATAATCTTGGCTTAAAATACAAAGAGGGGCATTGGCGATAAGCATTATTCTTGCGATACCCCACCCGCTTAAACCTGACTGCCTTTTTCAGTTGACTCGCTAGTAGGTTTTGAAGTCTCTCGTGCCCTTTCTTCCTCCTCTCTAGCCTTTTCACCCTTAAATAACGCTTCAATGGGACCCTTAAATGTCATTATATTCTTGTTTGTGTCAATCACAACTTCCTCCGCAAAAAGATACTCTTCCTCGCCACGATAATAGGTTACCTTCCCCTTCAACGTGAGGAGCTTATCCTTTTCACGATACGTTAGTTCATCGGCAAAAAATGCTTCATTCTCGCTTATCAATTTAAGGTTTCCCCACTGACGCAGTATTCGTTGATCATAGTCATAGCTCAAGAAATCAGAGGTAGAGGTTATTGACTTTCTCAGGCTTTTCTTTAATTCCTCGTCCGCACCTTCTTCCACTATGCCACCCTTAATTAACCAATCCCCGTTCTCTTGATAAAACTCAACGTTGGATTGGGCGGTCAACATCTTCCTGCCATCATCTATTTGAATTTGAAGAGCTCTCAAATGTTTGTCTGGCTGAGAAAGCTCGCAAGGCTGACTAGGCGTTCCCCTTATGGTTGTGATATTTGTCTCCTCTCCAGTTTCAACCGACTCAGCTTTCAACAAGCTCTCCTTTTCGGCTAATGCTCTAGCAATATCCTCATCTTCCTTCTCGACAAGCTCGTTTTCAAAAAGCCAGTCAGTTTTGTGAAGTGTGATGAGAACATTGCCATTCATAGTGTAGGTTTTACTTCTGGGATTATAAAAAAGCCTATCCATAGTGCCTGTGAAGTCCTCTTGTATGGCTTTTACTTCGCCTTCAACGTTCATCTCCTCCGTTTCCCAATTGTAAGTAAGCTTATTTGCGTAAAGTTCCGTTGGCTGATTCTTAAATATATTGATTACGCGCTGGCGTTTGGGAATATCTTTCCCAGTCGGTTCTTTGCCCTTTTGTTTTTTCTTAAACTGAACAAACCTCTCCGCGGTAAACGACTTGTTCTTAAACTCGATTCTCACGTAATCCGCGTTAAGTTCATAATTGGGATCCTTCACTAAGACATCATCCTGAAGAGTGATGAGTTCCCTTTCTTCCTCCATATGAGCAATAGAAGCGGAGGCGGTTATGTCTCTGTAGAAGAGGAGAAGATCACCCTCTATGTCGTAGGATTTCGTTTCAGTGCTTCCGCTTAATCTTCCACCTGTAACAACTACTCTTGCGTAATCTTCGCTCAGTCCCTCAGCACCCGTCTTAAGAGCTAATGACACCGCTTCCTCAGTGGGAGGCACTTTCGCAAGGGGCTTAAATATCTCAACTTCTTCCTGCTCTTTTTCCTCTTTCTCCTTCTCTTTCTCTATTGGCTTTTCCACTTTAGGTATTGGTTCTGCTTTTTTCTCCGGAATAATCTCAGGAGTAATCGTTATCTCTCCAAGAATTCTTGACTCTAAGCGTTTCCACTCCATATAAGAGGGAGATTTCGTTTTACCGCTTCCGATAAGGAAAGCTTTATCGCCGTCAGGCACTGGTATAATTATCACTTCCGCTATTACTTTCTCTTCTTCCTTCTCAGGCTCAATCAGCCTACCCTCTTCGCCTGCTTCTTTTATTTCTTCAATCACGGGTGATGCTTCTACATCATCTGCGTCATCAGCCCTTTCGCTCTCATAATTTTTCGCCTTCTTAAAAGAAGTTCGGACGTTAATCACATCTTCGCCATAAGACCTAAAAGGGAAAAAAGCGAAGAGAATGAAAATCAAAGAGTAAATCAAGCCCAGCATCAGTGGTAAGTATGAAGGCTTAACTTGGTACTGTTTCATCTCTTAACCTCCACCGCCGAGCCTTCCTCCTTAGTGTCTTTCTTCTCCTCGTTTTTACCTTCTGTTTCTTCCCTCTTTTCCCCTTTTATCTTGCTAATGGCCTTATCCAAGTCTTCACGGTACTTCTCTGGAATCTTAACTCTTGCTGTTCCAGCTCCGTTAACCTCAATATACTCTCTATCAGAATAGTAGATTATTTGGTCGCCAAAGAATTCTTGGGCGTCCCTATCCCTAAAATAGGCATTACCGTTTGCGATGAATTTTTTTTCCGCATCATAATATAAGACTTCATCGGCTTTTGCCTCTCGGTCTTTTTGTCTAGCCGAAACCATTCCAGCGGCGTGTAGGTCATTTCTGTTAAGGAAAACAACTATTCTCTGAGCGGAAATATCAACTTCCTGCTGAATTACTTTCTTTAGTTCCTCCTCCTTGACACCTTCAAGAAGGTTCTCCTTAAACATCCATTCGCCACTCTTCTGCCATAATTCTGCGCCATCTTCAATAAAAAGAGCCTTCTGCTTACCTTCCTTACCTGGTTCAATGTAATTGCCGTAATAGGTGATGCGTCCACCCCGAGCGAATCTACCCTTCTGCACTACAAGAGTTTCAGAGAATGTCCGAGCGTAATCCTCTCCCCAGAAATACTCAATGTCATCGCTGACAAAGTATGTTGTCTGTTGTCGCATCACTTTAAGCGCTGGGGCTTCCGATGGTTGGGGTTTTGATGGCAGAATCTTTCCCTTCGTGTTACCAATTGCCTGCGCCCACTTCGTGTCCAAATGGACTTCAACATGATTTGCGTATAGCTCCACCTCCTTTTTCTTGAAAAACACAGGTGTTGGTTTCGGTTGAAATTGAGATACGTCCACCTCCTTCCCGTCCGGGGAGGTAATCCTGAAAGGCCTCTCATAGAATCTGCTCGTTCCAACGACTATTTGTCTGACACGGTCATATATCGCCTTTTCGGCTGTAATGATAACGTCTTTGAACTCCTCCAATTGAACCTTTTCCCTGGTGAGTTCATGACGCTTGATAAGCTCCTCATCCTTAAACTCTTTAATGTAAACTTTAACGTGGCCAACTCCTTCCATTTGATCCAGCGTCCTGTTTGATTGAAGATAGTCTGCTGTAATTTTATTGCCCTCCTCGGATATTATCGTTGCGCCCTTTGGAAACACAAACTTCTGATAAAAGTCAAACCATCTAACCATCTCGGTTTCAACTTTAAGCCCATCAGCAGTGGTAAGGTCTATACCGTTGAACATCTCCATATTCCGCGAGTTTTGGTCATAGATGAGCGTGCCAACCTTAACCTCAATAGCCTTTTCCTTTTTGTCGTAAAACTCAGCTCTAGTATGGCTAAAAGTAACAAGACCCTTATCCTCATCTACGGATAAGCTTTCAGCTTCAATGTTCCATACAAGTTCGCCGTCAGTATTAAACCCTCGAAGTTTTGGTTTCTCTAGCTCTAAGGCAGACCTCGCAGCCTTTTGTTCCTCTAAAATCTTTTTTAATTCTCTTTCACTCATTTCAAAGACGAAGCGGAAAATGGCAACGAGCGCAATAAATGCGAAGATTAGACCTAGAAGGATTCTCTTTCTTGTCAGCCTTTCAAAAGCTAGATAGTCCCTTTCCTCGTTTTTGCCCTGCATTCTACCACCGATTATATCATCTAAGATTCTGATGTGTAATTAAGAATGAGGTGGATTCTGTTACAATCCTCTAAGTAAGACGAATCAACTAATTCTATTGTTGGGAGTGGATAAATGAAGTATGAAATTAAGGATATAAAGCTTGCGGATAAGGGAAAAGATAGAGCGGAATGGGCATTTATTCAAATGCCAGTCTTGGCGAGAATTCAGGAATCCTTCAGGGAAAGAAAACCACTTCTTGGTCAGAGAATTTCTGCTTGCCTACACATAACCGCGGAGACCGCAAATTTAATTAAAGTTCTTAAGGAAGGTGGAGCGGAAGTAAGTCTTTGCGCAAGCAATCCCCTCTCAACTCAGGACGATATCTCAGCCTATATGGTCAAACATTTGCAAGTGCCAACATTTGGCGTTAGAGGTTCAACTAGAGCGCAGTACTATCGCCACATTAAATCCGCATTGGAAATAGAGCCAACAATCACTTTGGATGACGGTTGTGATTTGGTCACCACTATCGTAAAAGCTGGACGAAATCGGTATAAGAGTGTCATTGGTGGAACTGAAGAGACCACAACAGGAGTTAATAGGCTTAGAGCTATGGAAAAGAGTGGACTGTTGCCATATCCAATAATTGCTGTTAATGACGCTAAGACTAAGTACCTCTTTGATAACCGCTATGGCACTGGACAAAGCACCATTGACGGTATTCTCAGAGCCACGAATTTACTCCTTGCAGGTAAAACAGTTGTAGTGGCGGGATACGGCTGGTGCGGTAGAGGTATCGCTATGAGAGCATCCGGTATGGGGGCTAGAGTCATCGTGACTGAAGTGAATCCTCTGCGTGCGCTTGAAGCAGTTATGGACGGTTATAAAGTACTTCCAATGGTGAAGGCGGCATCACTGGGTGATATTTTCATTACCGCAACTGGATGCAAGAATGTCATAACTAGCGCTCACTTTAACAGAATGAAAGATAATGCGGTTATTGCTAACTCTGGACATTTTGATGTGGAAATTGATGTTGCTTCCCTTAAGAAAATTGCGAAGAGCATTAAGAATGTAAGAGAAAACGCTCAAGTTTTTACCCTGAAGAGTGGAAGAAGAATTATTCTGCTCTCGGAAGGGCGATTGGTGAATCTGTCTGCTGCAGAAGGACATCCACCTGCGGTTATGGATATGAGCTTCGCTAATCAGGCTCTCAGCGTAGAATTCTTGATTAAGAATGGTTTTACTCTTGAAAGAAAAGTGTACGAAGTCCCGGCTGAAATCGACATTAAGGTTGCAAAGCTTAAGCTTGAATCCCTAGGATTAAAAATTGACACATTAAGCAGGAGCCAAAAAGAATACTTATCCTCCTTCTCGTCTGGAACTTAATATTTCATGTGGATCTCTAAAGAAGAATTAACAGAACTAATCGATAAGGGCGTTGAAACCCTTGAGCAAGCTGGATGCAAAACAGCGCATCTGCTTTTCCAAACCGGAAGTGGACAGTCATTCTATCCAACCCCTGCCGAGTGCATTGTGGATATTTCTTACAGTGAAGTTTATGGCTTTCCAGTGCCACGAGCGGAGGGGCATACAGGAAGGCTGCGGTATTACTCTTCGCCTTATGGCAACTTCTACGTAATGTCTGGGCGTTCTCATTTTTATGAAGGTTACGAAGGCTGGGAGGTCAGCCTTCCCATTCGTATTCTTCGGAAGTTAGATGTGAGAGATTTTATTTTTCTCAATGCCGCAGGTGCTCTCACTGAAAAATATAAAGTGGGAAACATTGTGTTGATCAGTGACTTCATTGATTTAAGCGGTTCACATCCACTAAGAGGAATTCAAGCTAATAATAAACTGATAGAGTTTATCAACGTGTCAAAACCACTTGATTCTTTCTTGGAAGAAAAGATGATTGAAGCGGGGAGAAATGTAGGGGTAGAGTTAAAAGAGGGTGTTTACGCGATGGTTAGAGGGCCAAGATATGAAACAAGAGCTGAGTGTAATTACTTAAAAACCATTGGAGCAGAATTAGTAGGAATGAGCACCATCCCGGAACTTGTAACAGCAATAGCTGTTGGAGGCAGAACTGCAGCACTCAGTCTTGTAACAAACTTAGCCTATTGCGAATTAACATCCCATGACGAGGTACTCACTGCTTCGGTAAATTTCTCGGAAAAACTTAATCGACTGCTAAACGAATTTGTTAAAATTTACTTTGAGGGGAAATGATGTCTAAACCTCACCAAGTTAGAGATTCATTTAATATCTGGAGTTTCATTTACCGAACCATTATCCTTCTTGTCATCTATGGGGCTTTTCTTCACTTTTCAGTTTCAACAATTTATAAGTATTTGGAATACAGAAAGACCTCAAGTGACTTAAAAGCTAACTTGATGAGATACGAAGAATTATTCAGAAATTATACTGATGCATTGGTTAAGTCTGAAAGGTTAAAAAAGAATCCTATGTACCAAAGAGAAGTTTTGAAAAAGAGCGAACTTTTTATAGAAATGGATGAAGAACCGCTAATCATAGTTGACCAATAGCGAAAAATTGTTAATCTCGGTAGAGAAGAAAAAAAGTAAAATTTTATGAACTAGTTATTCACTAATTTCTAATAACATGCTATAATATAGTTATCTTATTAAGAAGGAGGTAACCTATGCCAATGAAGAAGGCGGCTGCCAAGAAGACTACTAAGAAGGCAACTGCGAAGAAGACCGCTAAGAAGACCGCCAGAAGAAGCCCGGCTGCGAAGAAAGCAACGAAGAAAGCCCCGGCAAAGAAAGCTACCAAGAAAGCCCCGGCAAAGAAAACCAAGAAGAAGTAATATCGCAGTGACCTTCGGAACGTTTTACCATACGATTAATAACTGGTAAAACGTTTTGACTTGGAGAGTTCTACTCTACCAAGGGGTGGGCGTGGCGGGAACCTTGAAATAGTCTTCGCAAATTCTACACTCCAGGCTTCAGGTTATTTCACAAATTTTTCACCACTAATACTCATTGCCCACTTAGAAAACGCAAAATCTTTCTCAGCATTTACGAAAATTAAAGTTTATTTTGACTTTGATAAGCGGCGAAATAAATTATGAATGCTAGACACAGTTTCACATTGAGAAGAACCTAGTAGAGGCTTTTAAGAGAATACTTCCCTAGGGAGTATCCCACGAGCAATGACGAGTCTTTGAATTTCATTAGTGCCCTCGTAAAGCTCAGTTATTTTAACTTCTCTAAAGTAGCGTTCCACTGGGAAGTCTGAAATATAACCGTAACCTCCATGCAGTTGAACCGCTTTGTCGCATACCCATCTTGCATTCTCGCTTGCAAACAATTTCGCCATAGCCGCCTCAACAATATGGGGCCTTTTTTGTTCCCGCAACCAAGCCGCGTAATATGTAAGAAGACGAGCGGCTTCCACTTTTGTCTTCATCTCTGAAACGAGGTTGTAAACGAGTTGAAATGAACCTATCTTTTTATCAAACTGCTCCCTTTCAGAAACATACTTAATAGTCTGCTCCAATGCACCCTGGGCGATGCCGGTTGCTTGAGCTGCTATCCCGATGCGTGAATCATTTAAGGCATCAAGGGCTAACTTGAAACCCTCTCCTTCCCCTTTTAGGAGATTCTCCTCGGGAACTTCCAAATCCTGAAGAAAAAGCTCCACTGTATCAGAAGAACCCATTCCCATTTTTTTCTCTTTCTTACCTATCACTAATCCGGGAAACTCTCTTTCCACTATGAATGCTGAAATGCCCTTATGTCCGCCTGAGGGGTCAGTCTTTGCCATAATAATATAAATGTTCGCAATTTCTCCATTTGTGCAGAAAATCTTTTGACCATTAAGAATGTATTTTCCGTTTTTCTTAACCGCAGTTGCCTGAATATTTGCTGCATCACTACCTGCTCCGGGCTCGGAGAGTGCATACGCAGCGTAAATCTCCCCAGAGGCAATCCGCGGTAAGTACTTCCTCTTTTGTTCTTCAGTCCCGAACTTTACAATCGGTAGAGAACCAATTCCTACTTGCACAGCAAAAAATACACCGAATGCGGAATCAACACGTGAAAGCTCTTCAATTATTATCGCCTCCGATACAGCGTCTAGCGGATTACCGCCATACTCTTCAGGAATTGAACTGCCGTAAAAGCCAAGTTTCCCGAATTCCTTTATTTCCTCAAGGGGAGGACGATTACTCTTATCTCGTTCATTAACTGTTGCTGCTAACACTTCATTAGCAAACTGTCTAACGGTTTCTCTAATCATCTTTTGAGTTTCAGTTGGTTCAAAGTTCATATGCTTCCTCCAATACTTTGGGGAATGAATCGTGCCTTAAGTATTATACTGTGAAGAGCAAATTAGCGCAGGCTCTTGATTATTATATTCTTAATAAAAGCGATTTGCTATGAAGTCATCAGTTTAACATCTAACAATTGGAAACTAAAAGGAAGAGATATAATGATTTCCGCTTAAGATGCCATGAAACAAAGAATGTCAAAGATTGAGAGAGTAGAAGCGGCACTATCGCTAGAGGAGGTTGATCGTCCACCATTTTCGGTTTGGTACCACTTTGGCGACCAGCATCTAGAAGGCAAAGCTCATGCTGAAACCGAGTACAACTTTTTCCACCACTACAACTTAGACTTCCTAAAAGTTATGAATGATTACGAGTATCCCCGTCAAGAAGAGTTGTATGATATTAGGACACCGGAAGACTGGCGCAAACTACAAATTGTTAACCCATGGGATGTTAAAAGTTTCCGAGAACAATTAATCTGCTTAAGAGAATTAGATAAAAGGCTGAATGGTGAAGCTTACTTTATAGACACTATCTTTAGCCCATGGACCACAGCAAGAAATATCTGCTATAAGTTCTTCACGCAACACATGGAGAATAATGAGGAGGATTTCTTATACGGATTAGACGTGATAACTACCAATCTGGAAAAGTATGTCTCTGCTTCAATAGAGGTAGGAGTTGATGGGATTTTTTTGTCCGTCGCTGGAGCAACAAAGGATTATATGAGTTTTGAAAGATACTTAAAATTTGGGTTGCCGTTTGACCTACGAATCCTCCAAAGAGCAAAGGAATCCAAGTTTAACGTCCTGCATATCCATGGAAGTAACATCTATTTCAATGAATTACTAAATTATCCCGTTAACGTTTTTAGCTGGGCAGATAGGGATAAGACTAATCCATCACTTTCAGATGCGAGAAGGTTAACTGAAAAATGCCTCATGGGAGGAATTGATCACACATCTCTTAAGGAAACCTACTTGCAAGATGTGGGGCATCAGATTGTATCAGCTATAAATGAGACTAATGGAAAAGGGTTGATTATTGCACCTGGCTGTTCAATCAAGCCTAACACTTATGAAAGCCAAATCAGAAACATCCATAGTGTCTTAGAAGAGTTAGCAAAATGAAACTCAGAGGCATCTATTTTGTTCTTTATACCTGGGAGAAAACTTTACTATTGGGCAGAAATTGCGAACCGGGCTTTGGACATAGGACAAGGTAAAAATTTTAAGTTTTATGGTTACTTTGCTAAAATATAAATTTAGGGTATCATTCTTCCACCCCTAGGCTTAGGTTATAGATGGATGAATTTAACCGCATAATTGATAGTGAGCTCTCTGCGAATTCCCCGATTCAGGGAGCTATTGTCACAGGAACTATTGTTCATATAGGCGAGACTGGTATCTTCGTAGACATTGGCACGAAGAGCGAGGGATTGCTACCCTTGGATCAAATCCAGGAGAAGGAACTTCCACGCCTTCAAGTCGGTGACGAAATAAAAGTCAAAGTTACGAAGAAGATAAATGGTGAATATCAACTCTCCAAGAAAGCGGTAGATTTAGAAGAAGCATGGAACAAGCTAGCGGTAGCATTCCGGGATAAGAAAGTTGTTGATATTGAAATTGCTAGAAGAGTTAAGAACGGTTACATTTGCTATGCATTTGGCATAATAAGTGGTTTTGCCCACGATTCAAATTTTAATGCTCCGCCAGAGATTGGCGAAACCTACAAAACTCACATCCTTGAATTTGACAGGAAGAATGAAAAGCTGGTGTTTTCAAGGAGGGAAATACTTAGAGAGGAAGAGAAGAAGAAGAAGACAGAGGAATTTTCTAGATTTAGCCCTGGAATGGTTGTGGAAGGCGAGGTGGAAAGTTTAACTAAGTATGGAGTCTTTGTTAGGCTTTCACCGAACGTCACAGGATTGGTGCATTTATCAGAGTTAGCATGGCGTCAAGTTAAAAAGCCTTCCGATGTCGTAAAAAAGGGTGAGAAAGTAAAGGTGAAGATTCTTCAAGTTGAACCTGAAAACCATCGTATTGCTCTCTCCATAAAGGCTACGCAATCTGATCCGCTTTCTTTGCTCTTGCCAGGCGAGGAAGTTGAAGGAAAGATTGAAAGCATTACTAACTTCGGCGTCTTTATCCAGCTAGATAATGGTCTTACCGGGCTTGCGCATATTTCCGAGCTTTCTTATAGAAGAGTGAATCATCCTTCGGAACTTTTCAAACCTAGACAAAAGGTTAAGGCTAAGGTGCTAAAGGTTGATACAGAACAAAGAAGGCTTGCTCTTTCAATTAAGGCTTGTGAACAAAATCCATGGGACACGATTCTTGAAAAGTATCCCCTTGGTACAGATATTCAAGGAGAAATTACCCAAATCATTGACACAGGGTTAGTAGTGAGAATAGATAGTTTTTTTGAAGGTTTTGTTCCCCGAGCAGAGATTGGCATAGAGAGAATAGACAACCCTAAAAGAAAGCACAAGGTAGGAGAAACTCTCACCTTTAGAATAGTACACATAGATACTAAAAGAAGGAGAATAAGGCTATCACGAAAACAGGTTTTGTCAGAAGCGTCAAAACCCAAAAAGGAGGAAGTGGCGCCTCCTGAAGTTATTGATATTAAGCCAACACCATTAAAGGTCACGCTTGGCGATCTTGTGGATACAAGCAAAATAAAGGTTGAGGAGGATACTTCAGAGAAGTGATACTTGGAATAACTGGTGGAATCGCTTGTGGAAAATCCCTAGCGGGCAATATCCTAAATGAAGAAGGGCTTCCGATTATAGACGCGGATGAGGTTTCTCATTACCTTACCAAATACGACCTTAAGGTAATTGACCAGATTATTGATACTTTTGGAGAGTGCATTCTCACAAGCCATGGCCAGATCAATCGAAGAATGCTAGCAGAAATTGTTTTTGCTTCGCCTACCGAGAGGTCAAAGCTTGAGGCAATTCTGCACCCTAAAATTAAAAAGATTCTTTCCAACGTTATTGAATATGGCAGAAGGATGGGCTTCAACATGGTACTGGTGGCGCCATTACTTATTGAAGCGAATTTTCAGCATATGGTTGATGTTATCTGGGTCATAAGTTCTGAAGAGAGAATTCAAGCCGAAAGATTAAGAAAGGAATATAAACTGAGCGAAATTGATGCTTACCGCAGAATCTCCGCTCAGCTACCCCTGAGAGAAAAAGAGGCATATGCAGATTACGTCATATACAATAATGGTTCCATAGCTGAGTTCAAGAAAAAGGTGTTAAATACTTGGCAACTATCCTTGAACGAATTTAAGAAAGCTAAGAAAGTTGTTCAAGCTAACAAGAAAAAGTGAATGGATGCGTCTTCTATTTAGAACGCAAACGAGTGGAAAAGGAAAAAGATAAGGTTATTGAAGCATAAAATTCATGAAGGGATATTTTGTGAGTGGATTAAAAAACATCCTGCAATTCCAGAAATGGCAAGAATTATGTGGCAAGACTTCACTTACTAGACGAGCAGTTCTTTTATTTATCATATTTATCAGCGTGCCATTATCGTTATGCTTACTTCTTCCTGGGAGGGGATTATCTTCAGAAACAAATGGCAAGCGAGTAACTTCTCCTTATGAAAAACTGGTAAGTTGGACTTTTCCGCGTTTTGATGATGAAAGTATTGCGGGCTTTCTGGAAGAGGTGGAGCGTTTATCCTTCAAGTATGAGATAGACTTTGATTTGACTCTCGCGGTTATTTGTGCCGAAGCATCAATTCCAGACAGCGTAGCGCGTGGTAGAAAATCTAACATTGACTTGATGAGGATAATGACCAAGACTTGGGGGAATGGTTATCCTAGAGTTGAGGATGACTTAGAGAATGCGGTTTCTACCCTAAAGGAACTATTGCGAACTGAGAGCTCCACCGAGAATGCCCTTAGGGTTTACTGGGCTGATACTCAGGTCGGATATAACACATCTAGCGTAAGCAAATTTATTAAGAGTGTTCAGGAAAAGTATTCGTATTTAAGGCAGCCTGAAAAAGAAAAGGGGAAACAGTATCTAAGGGAGGTTGAGAAGTTCCCCCCATCGCCTGCAAAAGAATTTGAAATAATAGAAATGCCCAATTTATACTCCCAGCTTGAGATATATGAAGTTGAACCAGCCTATAAACAAGTAGCTCTTTACTTTAATCCTTCGCTAACTGAAGAAGAAGCCACACTTATCGCAAGGAGTGTCCTGACATTTTCCATGAAGGCGAAAGGGGTGGATCCAAGACTCGTGATGGCGGTCATAGCAGCTGAATCAAGGTTCAGACCTAGTGCGGTTAGTAAAAAGGGAGCTATGGGGCTTGGGCTGATAATGCCTG
>JBBIRS010000009.1:0-83643 GCA_037441675.1 Planctomycetales bacterium
CCTACGGGAGGCAGCAGTGGGGAATATTGCGCAATGGGCGAAAGCCTGACGCAGTGACGCCGCGTGGGGGATGAAGGCCTTCGGGTTGTAAACCCCTGTCAGGAGAGACGATGGGTGAAGGCTCTAACATAGCCTTCATCTGACTATCTCCAGAGGAAGTCCCGGCCAACTACGTGCCAGCAGCCGCGGTAATACGTAGGGGGCAAATGTTGCTCGGAATCACTGGGCGTAAAGGGTGTGTAGGTGGCTTTGCAAGTCAGAGGTGAAATCCCAGAGCTCAACTCTGGAACTGCCTCTGAAACTGCGAAGCTTGAGGGCAGGAGAGGGAAGCGGAATTCCCGGTGGAGCGGTGAAATGCGTAGATATCGGGAGGAACACCGGAGGCGAAGGCGGCTTCCTGGACTGTCCCTGACACTGAAACACGAAAGCTAGGGGAGCAAACGGGATTAGATACCCCGGTAGTCCTAGCCATAAACGATGGACACTAGATATTCCTGCGCTTATGTGGGAGTGTCGAAGCTAACGCGTTAAGTGTCCCGCCTGGGGAGTACGGTCGCAAGGCTGAAACTCAAAGGAATTGACGGGGGCCCGCACAAGCGGTGGAGCATGTGGTTTAATTCGATGCTACGCGAAAAACCTTACCTGGGCTTGACATGCTGGTGAAATCCCGCGGAAACGCGGGACCTCCTTCGGGACACCAGCACAGGTGGTGCATGGTTGTCGTCAGCTCGTGCCGTGAGGTGTTGGATTAAGTTCCGCAACGAGCGCAACCCTCGCCGCTAGTTGCCATCAGGTAAGCTGGGCACTCTAGCGGGACTGCCGGCGTCAAGCCGGAGGAAGGTGGGGATGACGTCAAATCATCATGCCCCTTACGTCCAGGGCTACACACATGCTACAATGGGCGGTACAATGGGTCGCCACCGGGTAACCGGGAGCTAATCCCACAAAGCCGTCCTCAGTTCAGATCGGAGGCTGCAACTCGCCTCCGTGAAGCCGGAATCGCTAGTAACCGCCGATCAGCATGCGGCGGTGAATACGTTCTCGGGCCTTGTACACACCGCCCGTCACACCACGAAAGTCGGCAACACCCGAAGTCGCTGGGCTAACTGCGAAAGCAGAAGCAGGCGCCGAAGGTGGGGTCGGCGATTGGGGTGAAGTCGTAACAAGGTAGCCGTACCGGAAGGTGTGGCTGGATCACCTCCTTTTAAGAGTTCTTTGCCATTTCACGAGCACTCCTTTGATGGAGCGTTTTGGCATGCCACACTACCTCCTCGGATAACCGAGCAAGTAGTGTGAGACTCTTAGGTCGAAGGTCGCTAGGGATGCTGAGCCTGCCTCGGCAAGCCCAAGGTGTATGAAGGAGTGGCGATAAGGCTTAATCTTGATTATGCCGATGCGTGACTTTCTCCCGCACCGCGACTTTTATCCGCCATCGTCGGCGGACAACATTCCACCTAGCCAAACTAATTATGGGGCTAGCAAATTCCCCAGCTTTCTTTTTTTTTCTCCCTCGCTTACCTATTAAAATAAGTTTAAGAGAACTCCTTTTCAAATCTTAGATACAACTCTTCATAAAGCTATAGACTTCAACTACAGACTTCGAAGAGTTCTTTACTACTATGGTAGTAATCCAATAAATTGAGTAAACTATACTCTCTGATACTCCGCGATTGCGGAAATACTCGCAGGATAAAGCATTAACGAAAATGTGGTGGGAATTTATTGAGACAGAGGAAGGCGTCAGACGACAGAATGCGTGGGAGTTACTTAAAAAAGCTCTTCCTTTGTTTCGCGCACATCGACGATACTTATTCGCTGCATTCGGTCTTCTTATCCTAATCACATTGAGCGAGCTTATTGGACCACTTGTTCTGCAGTACATCATTGATAAAAGCATTCCAGCAAGAGACCTAAGAAGCATTGTTGTTGCTGCGGGAATTTACGTTCTTGTAACCTCAGGGGGAGTTGCGGTTGGATATCTTCAAGCTATCACGCTATTTAGGCTAGGTATAAGTATTGTCACCGACTTAAAAGCTAAACTGTTTGGGTATATTCTTAAGCTTGGGCTTGATTTTCACGAGAAGCATCCGCCGGGAAAGCTGATTAGCCGAGTTGAGAGCGACACCGAAACGTTGAAAGAACTATTCGGCGATGTCGCGGTGAATCTTCTTAGAAATATGATGCTCTTTCTGGGAATTGTCATTGTTCTCTTAATTAAAAACGTGGGCATTGCGGTTTACATTTTGCTAATGGTGCCTGTTCTCTTTACTCTAACGTTTTTGTTTTTAAGTTATATGCGCAAATGGTGGCGGGAATGGCGGGCGCAATGGGCCCTCGTCACCGGTTACGTTACTGAATACGTGCAGGGAGTGGATATTATCCAGCAGTACAATTACGAGAGTGAAGCTCGGCAGAGAATGCACAAGGTTAATCTCGGGAAGTTTCACATCGAGGTGCCATCCTTCTTCCTAGATTACGGCTTCTGGGCAGGTTTTCTCTACGCTGAGATAGTTGCAATAATTATTATCGTTGCAATCGGGGTGAAGGGGATTTTTGCCGGGACGATGACGGTTGGCGTTCTTGTTCTCTTCATTGAGTATATAAGGCAGATGTTTGCACCAATGATGAGGCTCTCGGAGCAGTTAAACTTTATTCAGAGGTCGCTTATATCTGTTGAACGAGTCTTCGGCATACTCGAAAGCGAGCCTTCGGTAAAGGATGGTCACATTGCTGGAAGGGTTAAGTTTGATAAGGAAATCGTGTTCAGAAATGTCTGGTTTGCCTATGACCAGGATGACTATATCCTGAAAGACGTTAGCTTTTCAATAAGAAAGGGCGAAAAGGTAGCCCTAGTAGGCACAAGTGGCGGTGGTAAAAGCACAATTGTAAATCTGCTCTTGAGATTTTATGACCCCCAAAGGGGAGTAATTACCGTTGATGGAATAGATATACGAGAGTATTCACTGAAAGAGTGGCGAGCCTTAATCGGGCTTGTCCTTCAGGATATATACCTGTTTCCAGGGACAGTTGCGGATAACATTTCAGTATTTGATAAAACTGTTCCATTAGAGCAGATACGAAAAGTGTGCAAAATAGCACACGCGGATAGGGTTATTGAATCCCTGCCGGGCAAATTAGAGGGAGAGTTAGCAGAACGGGGCGCGAATTTGTCAGTTGGAGAAAGGCAGTTGATGAACTTCGCTCGCGCGCTAATCTATGATCCGCCGTTACTTGTTCTAGACGAGGCTACAAGCTCTGTTGACCCGCACACGGAAAGGCTTGTTCAGGATGCGCTGGAAAGACTTTTGGCTGGAAGAACCGCAGTTATTGTCGCACACAGATTAAGCACCATTGTTAACGCGGACAAAATTCTACTAATTCACAATGGGTTTGTTGCTGAAAGTGGAAGACACAGCGAGCTTTTGGCTAAGGATGGGCTTTATGCAAAGCTTTTCAGGATCCAGTTTCCGAAATGGATGGAAATGCGGAGCTTCAAAGAGGAGGCAGGAAGTTGAGGTACATTCGCTGGATATGGCGATTCTGGTATCCACATCGGACGTGGCTACTTGTCTTAGCGTTTCTTACTCTTTTGTCTAGCGCGGTCACCATCGGTTATCCCTTGGTTTTTCGTTACCTAATAGACGCCTTGAATTCATCACTGGCAAAGGGCAATCAAGAGCTAGCCAAAACTACCACTTGGAATCTAATTGGCATTATTGCGGTTATTGGACTTGCGCGTTCCCTAGCACACCTTTATCCGGGCGTCCGCGCAATAATTAACGCAATGCTGGAGATGGACATTAGGAACTACTACTTCTCAAGGATAATTGAGAAGGGATATAAGTTTTTCCAAAAGTTTAGAACTGGAGATTTAGTTACCCGCTTGACTGATGATATAGGAGGTTTCCCAAAGATTGCATGGTTTATGTGCTCCGGCATTTTCCGCGCTGTTGAATCTTCCAGCAAATTTATTTTCTGTGTCGCTTTTATGCTGGCGATGGATTGGAGACTCACCCTTCTTTCTATTACACCACTGCCAGTAATGCTTTATCTTTTCTACAGATTCAGGATTGAGCTTGGAACTCGAGCAAAAGATAGGCAAAGAATTATTTCCAGAACCAATGACGCATTGGAATCTGCCTTTTCTGGAGTGAGAATCGTCAAGGCGTTTAATGCTGAAGAGAATCAAGAGAGAGAATTTGGGAAGCTACTGGACGAGAGAATCGACGTTGAGCTTAAGCTCTTGAGGTTATGGATGGGAATATCCAACCTTTACTTTGGTATTGAATTCGTTGGGCAGATAATCGTGATTGTTGCTGGAGGTATTATGGTAATCGGAGGAACCCTTTCCCTCGGCGAGCTTTACGCATTTTACGTGTATCTTTCACTTCTCTTCCATCCGCTTATGGATATACCAAATTTATTTGTAACCGCTAGGCAGGCTTTCGCAAGCATAGACAGGGAAATTGAAATTGAGGAAACCATCGGTGGAACTGAGGGAGTTTTCACTGGAAGTCAACCCCTTACGGAAATACAATCTGTAGTTTTAAGAGATGTTGATTTTCGCTTTGAGAATAGCACTGAATATGCATTAAAGGGAATAAACATAGAAATAAAAAAAGGGGAATGGGTTTCGCTAGTTGGCGTTGTGGGAAGTGGAAAGTCAACTCTTCTGAAAGTTCTTGCCGGTATAATTCCACCGACTAAAGGCGAAATAATTATAAACGGTAAGCCAATAGATCAATATAGAATTGAAGATTATCGCTCCAGGGTTGGTTATGTTCCGCAGGAGGCGACTCTATTTTCTGAAACGGTTAAGGAAAACGTTAAATTTGGGAGGGATGTAAAGGAAGATGAAATTTTAGAAGCGATGAAAAACGCCCAGATTAGAGAAGAGATGGAACAACTTCCAAAAGGGCTTGAGCAGGTTCTCGGGCAGAGAGGATTAACAGTTTCCGGTGGGCAAAAGCAAAGGCTCGCCATCGCTCGCGCCCTTATAGGTAAACCTGATTTGCTTTTGATGGATGACGTTACCTCTAGCCTTGATGCGGAAAACGAGAGAAAATTCTGGCAAGATTTTAAGTTGAAGTATCCTCACTCAAGTTGCGCAATAGTAACCCACAGGCTAGCTACTGCTATGCAAGCGGATGTAATTTATGTGATGTCAAAGGGAGAGATTGTTGCTAAAGGTAATCATCACGAACTACTATCAACCTGCGAAGAGTATAGAAGTTTTCTCACAAGAGAAGAGCTGGAAGTGAGTGTGGGGCTAAGAGAAACAGCATAATGAGTGGTTGTGAAAATATTTCGCGCTTTATCTAAACTTTGATGATGAAGATTCTTCATCTTTCCTGATTAGCATAAGGCAATGGGTTTTCTCTAGATTTTTCTCTTGTATCCTGCTTTTGTAGCCAAAAAAGATAATAAGAGTATTATTTGCATCAGTGAGAATTGCTACTTATTCTTCCGAGATGCGAGGTTCAACTTAAGAGGAAAGTAGCAACAGCTACCTGATGAATCAATTTCCCATTTACCGAAGATAAAGTTAAGGGCTTACTTTTCTTTGTTCAGTTTATTCAATAGAGCGGACAAATCTTTATCAGCGAGCTTCTCCTGTCCAGCTTCAAGGCTAATCTTGATGGCGGTCTTTTCATCTAGGACAATTATCAATTGGTCTCCAATGGAAACGAGTTTGGCAATGGTTTTGATCGCGTTAATCAAGTCAAAGTAAGCATCACTAAACGCCTTTACTTCTATGAGCTTTTGATCCTTTTTGTTGTAGCGACTGTCCGTCCAGTACTTGTCAAGCAAGTAGAAAGTACGCTCACCGAGGTACTTAATAGTTTGCACTTGAACTTCCTTACCCCCGATATCAAAATATGCGCCAGGGGCATTCGCTCCACCCTGCCCGCCTGAACTCTGCCCTTTGAGCCTTTGCGCAGTTTGAGCTTGACCAACCGCTCCAGCGCCTGATTTTTCCTCAGCTATCGTTTCACCTGCACTTAACGCATATCTAATTTGTTCCTCCTCCCCCGCAAAGAACGCATCCTCCTCCCGAATTAAGAAACTTGTGTATTCGGTGATGATGCCGTAGCGTTTGGAGAGTCGGATAATCTCTGAGATGAGCTCCTCGTTTACTCCGTGAAGACGTATTTCATCCGTGAGATACCCAATCTTTCTTCCCGCCCAAACCCTTGGAACGAAATTGTAGGACTCTTTACCAATAAAACGAATTGGAAATTCATACTTCTTTGGCTTCCCGTCAACTCTGCCAGTGAGCACAATCCTTGCGCCACTTGTGTTTTCAGAATACCTCCCAACAAGGATTAACTGATTGCCCTTGAAGAGATCAGGCATCTCTTTCGGGTAAAGGTCTCTGACAGAAACACCCTCAAAGTTTATCTGAACGTCGGTTAAAATAGGGCTAGAAATCTTTGAGTAGAGACTTGAGACTTTTACCTCAATGTCTTCCGTTGGGCGAACGTACTCCGTGATACCATGATTTTGTTCGGTGAGCTTATCAAGGAGGTGAGTGTTCACGTCATATCCAACGCCGAAGGCGAAGATTCGGGCATCAAAAGTATTTTCACCAGTTACGTTTTTGAGTATTTCATTTTCATCCGTCACGCCGACTGTAGGCAGTCCATCGGTTAGAAATACGATATAGTTAGGATGAGCGGTATCATCCTTTTTGAGCATTTCAAGACCTTGAAGGAGCGCGTCATTAATGTTTGTTCCGCCCTGCGCGTTGAACTGGCGCACGAATTTCATGGCTTCATCTTTTGAGGTGGAATTAAACGCCCTTAGCCCGCCCTCAAAACATACCCAGGTGGAATCGGAGTAGGCAATGATATTGAAACGATCACCTTTGTTTAGGCTTCTGAGTATGAACTCAAGCGCACGCTTTGCCTGCTCAATTTTTCCATCAGCCTCCATTGAGCCACTTTTATCAAGAATAAAGATAAAGTTCTTGCTGATAATCTTTGTGCTTGATGCTTCAACGCTTGGAGTAACGGTGGATAAGAAGAAGCCGTCCTCCCCCTCATTTGGGGAAAATGCAAGGACGTTAGTTGATATTTCCTTTGGGTCTACTGAGTAGTAAAGCACAAAATCAATTTCCGGACGAACGTTTGTTTCCTCGTAGCTGAAACTTGCCTTAGTATCGTTCCTTCGGTTGACTGAAATGGTATGCGATGGTGAGTAAACGGTTTTAATCGGAACGGTTGTTTCAATATTCCCGCTAATAACAACTTCCTTAATTAGTTGCGCGCTAAACTTTTCGGTGTTCAAGGGATAGATATACTCATAGATGCCGTTAAAAGCCTTGACCACTTGGGTGTAGCTAAGTTGAATTCGCTTTTTCTCTTTAGGTTCAATTGGGAAAATGCGCGCGCGAAAAGCTCCTCTTCCGATATACTCAAGAAGCGCGGGGTCACGTTGCTTTCGCACAATATCCTCGTAAATTTGCCTCGCTTCATTCGCAGGAAGAACGCCTCCACTCACCTTCTTGCCATTTACCCATATGGAAAAGTTCTCTAATACCGCACCTTCTGGAATGGGGAAAACATAAGTTGCTTCAATCCTTCTACCGGTAAGATTTTCAAATTCCTGGTCAATATCGGTTCGCACTACTCCATCTTTGATTGAGATATTTACTCTGTGGTAATTTATCGCAAATGCGTCTCTTAAAATTATCTCGCGAGGAGGGATTAGAATGCCATCCGCCGAGGCATTGAATGGAGCTAAAAAGATTAGTGTAAATAAATAGAATGGAAGGATGTGTCTTTGGAAAACTTTAAGTTCGATTTTCATAATTTTATTGACGTTAAGGGATATGTGCCTGTTCAGCTCATAATTAACACAGGATAAACTATCTATTCATAACTACTTTTGCTTCGCAAGATTATCGTGAAATCTCTACGCACTTGACGCTCCTCCTAAATGCAGAAAGGGAGTAATCTTTTCTGATTGAATTGCCTCACAATCAGGCTTGAGCCTCAGCGGATTCAAATCTCCTCCCAACAACCGCAGCCATACTGGCAAGCTCATCCTCCATCTCTATGAAAATTCCACCCATATAGGGAAATCTACGCGCGATACGCTCCACGACTTCAGAAGAGGGCGTTATTGGATAACCTGCAACAAACCTGCAACCTGCTGCCATTGCCCCCTCACCGCAAGAGTAATCCCCGTCAAGATAATGCGAACCAGTAAGAACGCCCCCGGGATCCGCCTTCATCTCGCTCCCCCTTTGCCCCGACACTGCTCGCTACTCTCTCTTTAGCTGTTGAGAGCTTTTCCCCTCCTTCACTCTCATCACCATTAACCGCGACACAGCAGATGGCAAATTACGGACAGAACATCTAGCATGGTTCGCAGTTCACACATTCTCCAGTCTTTACCACATGAGGAGGATGATAGCCTTTGGTGTTAAATTCATCCGACATTGCAAGCACATCCTTCGGGCAGAATTCAACACAAAAGGAGCATCCTTTGCACCTGTCCTTGATAATGAATGCTTCGCCTCTTGGGACTTTTACTTTGTCAAAATCAAGGGGTTTGCGCCAGTACTTATTCATTTAACTCAAAAGTATTTGTGAAATCGGTGACTTAAAAGAATTGAGAGAATGCTTATGCTCAAGGGACACAAATCTACGCAATGGACAGTAGGTAAATCAACTGTCGCCAATCCTGATAAACACAACTTAGCTCCTGTAAAGAATGCTAATGATTTATAGAATATATGCGATATGATATTGAGACTTTGATGCAAATAATTATCCCCCCACACCATGCAGTCGGTATAGGCATTAAGATATGAAGAGCAAGTCTTGAGAAATGCATTTTAAAGTACTTCCCAAAGCGGAGTATAATTCAATTCAAAATCCACAAAAACTGATAATAAATGTAATTTATCCATTGAGAAGAATTGTTGATAACTTGCTCAGTAGATTTAAGGTGCTTATATATTGACAGGCACTTTTATAAACTGATATAAATGGGATGGTATACCTTCGGGTGTATCGCCAGCCCTGAATAAGGGTTGCACCTTGAAAGGAAGAGCTATGACTTTTGTGGAGAGCAGTTTTCGGAAGGCGCAGTTTCTTGCAGACTGCCAGTTACGAAAGCTACTCTCTGAGAAATCCCTGAAAAGCTCAAAAGGCAGTTCGGGGATTAGCTCGGGTGGCAGGAAAACCAACTTTCATCTTACTTCGGTGGGATGAAAAGGTTCTCCGAACCACCTACAAAAGAAACAGCCTCTTCCTCCAGGAGGAAGAAGTAGAAAGGTCTACGGACTAATCTATAACTTCCAACTAAGGGTGCATCCCCGACGCAGGGCTGGTTTTTTTCTTATATTGACGCACTATTCTCTTTCTGCTCTTCACCAGGCTTTATGGGAGGATGGAATCGCATTACTTCCAAATTGTGTTGACGAAGAGCTTGTTTGGCTGATGTCTCATCTTCACCTCCTAGCACGAGCCACTTCAAAACGTTTGGCTCAAAAAAAACAGTGTAATAATCAAGAGCATCAGCGGGCAAGCCTGCTTTCGGCTTCCTAAAGCCAATATTTAAGCCAATAACGCTTCCATCCTTGGGGGAAAAACTATACTTTTCATCAGCTCTAATAAAAATGCGGTAGAGATGGGAATATGGCGAGAATGGATTTTCTGAACCTTCAACTTTGTCCATTGAGACTTTTATAGAATCCTGGCCTAAAAGAGATGGGTCATCAAAGCACCATTTATCCTCACCTGCGCCATTAACAACGTGCTTTTTTGTAAGAGTGCCATCCGCACCAATCTCTAGGTAAATGTTGTCCGCCTCTTTCCACCAACCATCTCCAAGCGCGTCAAATAGGACTTTAAGCTCAACTGGTTCAGACGCGCTAATCAAGATGCTCAAACCATCGTCCCACCAGCTTAAGCTAAGCTCAGATGCGATTCCGCTTGGGCTTCTCGCAGGTAGTCTTGAGCCCTGAGTTTCTCCACTTGACGCGGGTAGCTTTGGCACAATAGCGGAAACAGGATAAAGTGGAAGAATATCCGCTCCATCAATAATCCCATCACCGTCCGCATCTGCCTTAAGGGGCTCGGGAGTTTTGAAATAGAGTGAAAGTTCTTCACCCAGCCCTGGTTCCGCCCACTGCCAAAGAAGCGCCTCTTCTAAATCGGTAAGTCCATCCGCGTCCGAGTCCTTCCGCGTCTTTAGGGAGCCGAATCTCCTCTCGTCAAAGGCAATGCTACTATCGTTATCAGGAATTCCATCCTCATCTGCGTCTTCAAAGTACTTCACGCTACCGAAATTCAGATCAAAAAAAAGCTCTTCAGGCCATGTCCTCAGTATCCATGCGTTCCCATCAAAGTGCTCGCCAAAGATGCCTGCGGTTCCCTCGGGTTTGGCAAAATGATTGAACCAGTACTCCGGATGCCCCGAAAGTTCAAATAGCCTATCCAGCTGATGATGAAACTCATGGGTAAAAAGCCAGAAGTTGTTGGAGAAATGCGATGGTGGAGTCATTGCCCAGGTGGAAATACCCGCTGTTTTCCTCTCATCATCCACACCCCAGGTGAAACCTCCACCACCGCGTATTCTGACTAACTTCCCATCTTTACCCAGATGAAACAGCCTCTCAATGTGTATCAAGCCATCATAAGATTCTTCTCTACTTAAGTCGCGCTCGTTCTTATAAAGTTCGTCTTTCACCGTGAAGTATGGGGAATCACCCATTGTAATTTCGCTTCTTAACTTAAATTCACGGTGAACATCAACCTCAAGCGCAAGATTCAAATTAAACCTGCTGTTTATGAGGAAAAAGCGAACGCCCTTCTCAAGCTCCCGGAGAACTCTCTCCAACTCCCACTCCTCCGCCAGCGGGAAGTCTTTCTTAATCCTCTTAAGCTCATAGGCGCTAAGTTTTAACCTTTTTCCATTTTCGCTAAAATCGTGGAGTACGTTTGCCCATATATGAGCCTTGAGCCTCAGCTCAACATACGCCTTCTTGCCGGGAATTCGTTCAGGAGTTGCTGGTAAGGCAGGGTAACTAATCAACATAATCAGAAGCAATGCAGGGCTTAAAAGTTTAATCTGCATTCTTAGATTATAGCGCTAGGGCGCGAACTTGTATCGCGCCGAGACTGCGGGGTGCAATGCCCCGTCCGAGAAATCGCAAGATCTCCGACCTACAGGGGGGGAAGGGTTATACGTCTCTCTTGTAAGAAAGGGCAGCGGCGACTTCACGCTTCACGCCAACCGCTTCCTCGTCGTACTGATCGCCCGGCACGCACGGCGGATACGGAAACTTGCAGAAAATCGGCTGGACAAACTTAGCGTGCTTAAGAAGAAATGTTCCACGAGGGATGCTGGTCAGCCTGTTCCTAACGTCAGAATCAAGCCAGTTATACTCCGCAGTCATCAGCTCCGCAGGTCCTGTTCTTCCGTAGATAATAGTGGCAGAGTTGTCAACCACCTGCCTATCAACCTGGCTCATAAACTGTTCAACCCCAAAGAGTGAAATCCCAAGGCTTCTTCCACGCGCGCAAATTTCTATTAAGCGCTGCTTGATGGGTGCGCGCACAGTTGGATCACGTGGGGCAAACTTATTGAGCTCGTCCACAAAGAATACCACCGTATCAAAGTCCTTCTTTATATTTTTGTCCAGAAGAATGTTATAAACGCGCTTCATAATCTTGTTGAACACCATCATCTGCCCGCGGTCATTTAAGGATTGAATGTCTATCACAAAGATACTGCCGTTATGCAAGTCGTGAAGCGGAATATCAACCTCATCCACACCGCCAACACATATAAGACCATCATATAGACCACCAAGCGCGTCTAGGTTCTTAGCAGTTTTGTAAAACACCTGCTTCTCGTGTCCATGCCAATGGGTGACGTTTGCGTTGGCGAGCACCCGTCTTTCCTCATACAAATACTCAAGAAGCTCGTCATAGGTCTTAATCGGCTGTCTTTCAATCTGATCCCGAATGTCTACCCATACCGCCTCAACCGCCTCGTCCCACTCATCCTCGGAAAAGAGAGTGGGAATATCATCAACAATTTCGCCGAGTTCCCAGATGAAATGCTCCACCTTGCCATCCCTACGGAAGCTCTTGGTGTGACCCTCATACTTTCTGTCATACGGCGCAAATATACGAACATTCTCAAATGGCTCTAGTGATACACCCAACTTTTCGTACATCTTTCTACACTTTTGCGTATAGCTGTCATCCTCATCGTACTGCGGGTTTGGTTTATCTAGGTAAAGTAAATCTTTACCCTTAACGTTAAAGAAAATTGCAGCCGCTCGTCTTCTTTGGCTTTTGGTCATAGTATCAAGCATTGACTTAAGCAGAAATTCCACAAGAGAGGTTTTCGTGGCGAGACCGGAAATTCCACTCATATTAAGGTGGCTACCCTCTGGACCGACGAGAAACTCTTCGTCAAGGAAAATGGGAATCAGCGAGCCATCGCCGTTTTCCATAACCCCGATAGGAACACCCTGACCCTTCTCCGCATAATCAAGCATTCCAAGACTCCAGGCAACACCCTCCTCAGAAGCGTAATAAACAACCGCCCTTCCAATTGGTCGCACCCTTTCGGTTGTGGACTTAATGATGTTGCACTTAGCTACAATCATCTCAGCTGCATCAGATGGTGGAAGAATATGAGGATCGCCAAAGTTATGGGAAATATAGTCTGAGAGAAAGCTCTCCACATCCATAATCGTTCTAAGTTCGGTCACAAAGCCAAATGTTACATGCCCATTATCTCCAACAGCGGCAACGATGTTTCCCAACTCTAGAGAATCTACTCCCTCGGCAATCCAGAAGTGAAAATCGGTTGCGGTATTTAGCTGTTCCTTCGTGGATGTTGATTTTCCTATGGGACCATAATCAAAATTCACATACTGAGGAAACTTACATAAACTTCTTACATCTTCCATAGATATCTCCTATGAATAACTTATTCTCTATTTGCTCACTTACTTTTCTTATGAGCCATATATCAATTTACCCTTGAAAGTTGAAAATCGTCAAGCGAACCTGAAGTATGCTCTTATAGTTTCTCGTGTTGGGAACAGACTCTCAACGTACTGCTCCGCCAACTTATGCGGAAAGATTAGCTTGTCCCAATCAGTCGCTGGGTATGTAACCGGCAGGCGCTCCCGCGCTATGGCTTCCGAAAGTTCATTTGCCTTAGAGATTGCCTCATTGTCGCTCTTTGCAACTATCTCAATTCTAACTAATCCAAATTCGGGAGATTGCCCATATGGATCCCTTAACCTGAGGAACCAAGAGTATTTAACGCTCTCCGGGTTAGAAGGCTCTTCAATCTTCATTACCACACCACGTTTGTAAGCATCTAGGGAAAGAAATATCGGTAAATTCTCCCTGCCCTTAAAGGGAACGTAGGTCATCTTCACAAATCCAGCGACCTCATATGTTAAGCGCAAATTACTCACCGCAAGAATGGTATCATTAATCAGAAGAAGGTTCCCCTTCCCACCGTTCACAAAGTTCCACTGTTGAATTAGTTCACTTCGTAAGTCCCACTTTTTTGTCCGAGCAAAGTTCACCGCAGCTATGCGCAACTGAGTGTAATCCAAGTCCACTCCGCCACTGTCAAAGAAGGGAACAGACGCATCCTGTCCATAGGCATTGATTAGTTCCTCCGAATCTGCGAGAAACTTTTTGGGTGCGAGAATACACTCCAACGTTTTGGGTTTCTCCCAAACCCTGAATCGCCTTCCCTGCCTTTCAAGGATTAACGCGCCAATAATACAGTAGTGTGCCGGTATCTCATAGCCATCATAGAGGAAGTGGCCGACGAGTTGCGTTCTCTGAACGCTTGCCTCAAAAAAGTTCAGATTAATTGAAGAATCTTCCCTCAAGTTGCCGAAAATCCTATCAGGAGCCTTATCCTCTATTACTTCTACGTGGTATCGGTCAAATCCTTCCCGAAGTCTATACTGCTCCTCCTCCAGTTTATCAACCGTTGATATCCGAGCGCCAATACGCCTTAAAAAATTAAAAACGCTCTCTAGGTTTCTCTTCTCAGTTGCTGTTCTTGTTGTGTCCACGATAGCAAGTGATACCTTTTAGCCATTTGGTGTATAAAAATCAAGGTGAAGAAGTTCACCCGTCACAACGTCCACCTGCACATCTTTAATATAAGCCTGCAGTTTTTTCTTATCCAGATTCACAATGACTGCATCCTCGGGCAAGACCGCGTTCAAGAGTTTCTGGGCTTCTGTGCGCAAAAGCGTTATGTGTATTGGGTCGCCAAGTTTGGGACCATATACAACCGCAGGCAACATCCCAGCGCGCCTAAGCTTCCCCATTTTCTCCTTCCCGAACTCCAACCGTATCTTCGCGTTTATTTCCATCGTACCCATATCACATTCCAATATGACTAATTTATCCTGATTATTCTAGCATAATGTCTGCATAAGAAGTTGTAAAAGCAATAAGTCTTTATACGATTTCAGTTGGTATCGTTCTCTTGACAAATAATTTTAGCCGAATTTTCCTGTAAGTATGACCCTCCGCGGAGCGCGAACTAGCATCGCAATAGAATTTTACTGTAGGGCGTCAACTTGCAAGACGCGGTATTCGGCTGGGTATAAAACCCCTTCAGGGTGAATTCGCCCTTCAGAGGGGGGTGAAAGGACACGCCCGAGGACTGGCGCGATCCAGCGTGAAATTGCGGCGGGGTGCAAGTCCCCTCCCTACAGCAAAAACGGCGACCCACAGGTGGCCGTCCTACAGAGATGAGATGAGTTTGTAACGATGATGGTTACTGTTCTCTTAGGGCGACAATTGGGTCAAGCTCTGCTGCTCTTTTTGCGGGAAAATATGCGGAGGCAACGCCAACAAAGATATTCACGAGAGCGGCAATAAAAATGCTTGCGGAGGTTACCGCAGGCGGGGGAAAGGTTTCAGGAAGTGGAAGGCTTCGCACAACTCCAACAAGAAAAACGCCAAGGGTTATCCCCATCAGCCCGCCTGATAGGCAGATAGTTAGCGCCTCCACGATGAACTGCGCCATAATGGATCTTTTAGTCGCACCAATAGCTTTTCTTAAGCCGATCTCGCGTGTTCGCTCCTGAACCGCAACAAACATCACATTAGCCACGCCAACCGCTCCGACCGCTAAAGTCATTATGCCAATGGCGTAAAAGAGACTGAAGAACATCATAAAAATTTTGGTTGCGCTACTTCGCCACTCCGCAAAATCACGAACCCTTATCGCATTTTCGTCTTCTGGGTCAAAGCCGTACTTTGACGCAAGTTGTCTTATCGCAAAAGCTTTACCCAGCTCATAATCCGTGATGCTCTTCAGCGAAGCGTATATTGTGAGCGAATTTCTCCCACCTGTTACATTCCCAAGGGCTGCTCTAAAGGATGAGAGCGGAACGTAAATTCTCCAGTCCACGCCTGTTCTTCTAGGCTCAAATATGCCGATTATCGTAAACACTTTTCCAGCTATGAAAATATCCCTGCCTATTACCTCCTCAGGCGGAAGTTCCTTAAAGAAGGTCTCTTTTGATCTATTGCCAATCACCGCAACTTTTCGCTCGTATTCATAGTCAATTTCGTTAAAGAACCTACCGTGCTCTGGCTCAAGAGCCATTAACTTCGCAACTTTTGGCATACCAGCAACAACACCAAACCACTCCTTCTGATCTTCCACTTGAACTTCACGATAGGATTGGATCTCAGCAGAGGCTAGCTCCACGTAAGGATTCTCTCTCTCCAGAAAACTTGCATCATCCTCGTCAGGGATCAAGGGGTATCTTGTGCCGTTTTTCTCATAGCTATTTGAATATTCCAAAACCAACATATTCATTCCGAAGCTCTTCCACCTTCTAAGGTTATCCTGATAAAAGCCGGTGACGAGAGCAATTAGGATAATTACGGTTGCAATGCCCCAGACAATCCCAAGCATTGAAAGGGCACTTCTAACGCGATGGATAGAAAGATTCTGTATGGAAATAACAAAAGTCCTGTACAATCGGGCGTGCATAAGGCTATTCGCTCCTCAGCGCAAGAATTGGATCCAAAGAAGCGGCGACATAGGCAGGATAAGCTCCTGCGATAGCTCCCACCAGAATGTTTACTATAAGCGCCGAATAAATAGTTGGGATTGTTACTATTGGTGTTGGAAATCCTTCTGGCATTGGTATCTGCCTTAAGATTCCAACCACAAAAGTACCAAAGACAATTCCTATGAGACCACCTATCATCATTAGTAAAAGTGCTTCCGCTAGGAATTGCGCAGTGATACTAAAAATCGTGGCACCAATTGCCTTTCTTAAACCAATTTCTCTAACCCTTTCCCTTACGTTAACGAGCATTATATTCATTACGCCAACCGCCCCAATTGCTAGAGTTATCAGCCCGATTAGATAGGTTATCAAGAAGAGAATTATAAGCATTTTGTTAGCTTCTGCCCTGCGTTCTTGGAAGTCCCTGAACCTTATCGCCATATCATCGTCCGCTTCAAAACCGTGCCTGGCGGAAAGCATACTTCTTATCTCTTCGCGAGTCTTTTCATAAGAGCTTTGCTGTTTCAGTTTGGCGTAGATGACCCTATTGCCCCATCCACCGCCATGACCCAATTGGGCAAGTGAATTTTTGTAAGTTGATATAGGCATAATAACAGCCCAGTCACTAAAACCCGCCCGCTCAGCTAATATGCCAACAATTTGGAAGTGCTTGCCTGATATCGCAATTAAACTACCTAAAACTGGCTTGCCACTTTCACCAAAGAACTCTTCTTTTACCCGCGCGCCGATTACTATAACCTTGCTTGAATTTTCCTCGTCAACCAGGGTTATAAATCTTCCAGCCTCCAATATGTAACCGCGAATATCCTTCATCTCTGGGGTTGTAGCGTTTATACCAAACCACTCTTTCTTGTCTCCAACCTGCATTTCTCTCCATTCCTCCAGTTGTGGCGCGGAGAACTCAATTTCAGGATGATTCGCCTGAATGAATTTGGCGTCCTCCTCGTCAAAGGTGAGCGGATACCTAGTACCTTCCTTTATGTAGAAGCGGGAGTACTCCATCACGAGTAGGTCTATTCCCATATCCTGAAACATCTTCTCATTTGAAATGCGGAAGCCGTTAATCACTGCTACCAGAATAATTACGGTCGCAATACCCCAAACGACGCCAAACATTGTGAGCACAGCTCTAAGACGATTCGCGGAAAGACCTCTAAGAGCAATATTAAGCAGTTGATTCATTTAAGAATACTAACGACCAATTCTAACCACTCTGCCTCCGCCCCTGCCTCCACGGAAAGCGCTTCTCATCTGGGATGGTTTTTCCTCCTCCATCGCCTCCGCCACTACTTTGTCACCTTCCGACAATCCTTTTTTAATCTCCACATTCTTTCCGTCCGATATACCTATCTCAACTTCAACCTCTTCCGTTTTCTTCCCTGAGATTACCTTTTTCACCACTGGCTTACCTTCCTTGGTTGTCACTGCGAATACAGGCAGGCTTAGGACTTGTTCAGCTCTACCTACGATAATCTCACCCTTCGCGGTTGAACCAAAACGAGGCTCGCCTATATCCTCCGTTAAAATCATCTCAATATCAAACATAACTACTCCGTTTTCATTGGGCTCGCCGAAGTGGGATATGCGGGTGATTTCCCCTTTAACTTTCTCATCTTTTATAAACGAGAGCTCAAAGCTTACCGGCATTCCCTCCTTCAAAATCCCAATTAAATCTTCACCGATTTGAGACTTCACAAGAACGCCAGTCGTGTCTCCAACAATCATAATAACGTTTCCCTCCCTACCTTCAACTGCTGGGATAACCATATCGCCGGGTTCAAGTTGAATGGAGAGAACTTTGCCTTCAACCTCGGAACGGATGACTGCGTTTTCCAAATCTTCCTTAGCAATTTCAAGCTCCAGTTGGGCGCGCTTTAATTCAGCTTCAGCAATCTTGACATCCTCTGGCGCTGCGGTGGCTTTAGCGTATTCAAGCCTTTTTTGTGCGTCCTCATAGGCAGACTTTGCACGCTCTACCCTTCCCTTCGCATCCTCGTACTCCTGGTCAGATGAGTATCCCTTTTGATATAGCGTTTCGATGCGGGACAGATTTTCCATCGCAAGATCTACTTCAACTTTCGCATCCTTGAGGGCACGCTCAAGGGTGCTTATCTGTTCTCTCGTCCCGCCCTTTTTCGCCTTCTCATACTGCGCTCGAGCAAGTTCCATCCTTGATTGTGCTAACTTGTATGCCTTCTTAAGATCAACATCATCAATGACAGCTAAGATGCTTCCCTTCTTAACCTCGTTACCCTCCTTGACGCGCACCTCCTTCAATATTCCACCTACCTTTGCCTTAACTTCCACCTGACTCTTGGCGGTAACGGTTCCTACAACCGTTTCCGTGCGAATGATATTTTTGCGCTCAACGGTGTAGGTTCTCTCCTCAGCCGCTTTCTTGCTGTTATTTGTTGTGTTTGCCTTTATGCCAAAGACAAGAGCTCCAGCTAATATTAAGAGAGTGAGGATAATACCTTTAGCCCGCCATAGAAAGCTAAAAAATTTCAAAATCGCCACCATAGAAGTTCCACAGCTTTAATTTTCCTTTTACCTATTTTACCACCAGAAAATTGAAAAGTGGCTTATCAATGAGGCGCAAAGTAGAGAAATGGTTGTAGGGCGGCAAGCTTGTACAAAAATTTGGATACGAGCGCCCTTGCCCGCGGCATTACCCACCGCGGGGACGCCGTGTGCTCTAGAATTGATAGACTGTAGGGAGGGTTTTATAACCCGCCGAATTTTGGCGTCATACAAGTTGATGCCCCCCCGAATGCAGGCAAGCCTACAGGGAATTTCGGCACAATACGGGTTCGCGCCCTACAGGGGACCTTCCCCGTCACTTCCCCTTAAAGGTTGCGCTTCTCTTCTCCATAAAAGCTTTCGTTCCTTCCTTCATATCTTCAGTGGCGCAGGTTTCACCAAAGAGTTTCGCTTCAAGCAATTTGGCTTCTTCCAGCGGAAGATCAAGTCCTTCATTAATAGCACGAATAGCTGTGGATACAGCGAGAGGTCCCATTGAAATAATGGTGCGGGCTAACTCCTCCGCCTTAGCTAAAAGCTCCTCCGCAGGATAAACCTCGTCCACCAGCCCGAAACAACGCGCATCCTTAGCTGAAATTATGCATCCGCTAAGAATCATATGCATTGCCTTGCCCTTTCCCACCAGGCGCGGAAGCCTAACTGTTCCACCGTAGCCTGGTATTATTCCGAGCTTTACCTCAGTCTGACCGAATTTGGCGTTTTCAGAAGCTAGCCTGATATGACATGCCATCGCTAGCTCACATCCACCACCTAGAGCGAATCCATTCACTGCGGCAATAACTGGCTTTGGCATACTCTCAATCATAGAGAAAATCTCGTGTCCATTGAGGCTGAACTTTTCTCCCGTCTCCGCATCAAGCTCGTGTACCTCCGAAATATCCGCGCCTGCGACAAACGCTTTTTCACCCGCGCCGGTGAGAATTATCGCTTTGACCTCTTGATTCTCCCTTAAATGCTGAAAAGCCTGCTTTAGTTCAGCCATTGTTTCATTGTTCAGGGCGTTTAGCTTGTCCGGCCTATTTATGGTTAGAAAGGCAATGGCATCTTTTATCTCTAGAAGTAAGTTTGTAAATTGCATCTTTTACCTCCTAAAAATGAAGTTCTATTTAGAATTAAAAGCCACTTCAGGCGTCATATACAATTATAGACCAATGGTAACGAGGCTCAATAAGTAATGTTTCAAGTAGATAAAATTTGGCTACCAGGCTTTACTGGCTATATAAAATATGACCTTATCGCGATGGTGATTTTCTAGGAGAATGAGATAAAATTACCCTATGACTATTTTGAGATATTTTCTAGTTTTTACTTGGTCACTATTGACAGCGCTTATAGTTCTCATTTCAGGAGATTCTGCTGACGCAAGCAGTTGTTGTGAGAATAAGGGGCAAGGCTCTAAAGAGAAGGTTGAATTTAGCCCAGGCGCAGAAGTGACAATTCTGCTCCGAGCAATTATGCCTGAAGAATACGAGCTTGCGGGGGAGCCTTCACTTCTAATCACCCTAAACGAAGAAAAGCTGAAAAAGCTAGGATTATCAGCATCTGAGCTTGAATACATTTTCAACGATAAGGAGCTTATCTGGGATGTTCCGAAGGATTTTCAAGATAATGAAGCTTTGCCAGAGGACTACATCGAAAAAATCCGCAAGGAGAATCATTTTTTGAATGGTGAAGGATGGGAGCCTGCAAAGATTGAATTTACGATATCCGAGGAAGTGCCTGAACCACAAATAGAGCTTCCCATAAACTTAACAATATTTTTCTGCAGTAAAGAAGAAGGATACTGCACGCGAAGAGATATTACAAGAAGCATTAGCTTGCAAGTGGGCAAGAGTCCTGCATCAAGAAAATCGGGGATAGTCCTAATAGAAATTGAGCCGTCCTCTGAGGAACTGAAATTTGAGGAGGGTTAATAAACTCTTCTTATCCACATAAATCTTTGAGGTGAGGGCACTCAATCCCAAACTCAATGCGCACTAGCGATAGAGATACGAAAGCTTGTTATGGTCTAGAGTGACTTTACCATCATCAAGAGCGATAGTTCGGGTGGTAAGCGAGGTTATTTGCTCGTTATGGGTGACAATTATCACCAATCTGTTATCTCCGGCAAGTTTTGATAAGAGAGCAATGACCGATAGCGCGTTAACGCTATCCAGATTTCCTGTTGGCTCATCCGCCAGGACAATTGGCGGATTGTTAACGATTGCGCGGGCTATAGCAACCCTTTGCTGTTCACCAGCTGACAGAGCTCCAGGTAGCCTCTTAGCCTTATCAATCATTCCAACGCTCTCAAGGGCTTTTTCTGCAAGCGCCTTTCGCCGAACGCCATTTCCCTTAGCTATGGCTAGGGGTAGCATCACGTTCTCTAAAGCGGTCAAATAAGGCAGAAGGTTAAAAGACTGAAAAACGAAGCCTACGTACTCACGCCTGAAATTTGCTAGGCTTTCTGCGTCCATTTCTGTTAACTCCATACCGTCAACCTTGACCTTTCCAGTTGTTGGATGGATTAGCGCACCTAGAATGGATAAAAGCGTACTTTTACCTGCACCGGAAGGACCGATGATGGCTGCAAACTCTGAACGTTCAAAGGATAAACTCACGTTACTCAGCGCGGCTATCTTTCTATCACCATCCACAAATTCTCTGCCGACATCGTCAAGTTCAACAAATGGCATAAATTTACTCCTAGATAGCCCTCAAAGCTTCTAACGGTTCAAGCCTGCCCGCTCGCAGGGAAGGATAAAACGCGCCCAAAACCCCAACTAGGACTGCCACGAAAAGAGAAATTGCCAGCGTTGCCAACGAAATTTGTATACTCGCATCCGCTGAGCCTATGAGCCTCGGGACCACAATAATGCTTGCCAGATTGCCTACGAGATATCCAAAAATTCCACCTGCAATTGAAACTGTGAGCGTCTCCTTTATTATTATTTGAGATATTTGCATTTGCTTAAAGCCGATACAACGCAATATTCCGATCTCTCTAACACGCTCCGTGACGGAACCCATCACCGTGATAAAGACAAGAAGCGCACCAATAACTAGTGCAACTAACGCAATGCCGGTAGCAAACTTCTGAAACTTTCCTAGAAATTCAAGGCGCTGACTCACCACGGACATTAAGGCAGAAGCTCTTCCATTTGGGAGGGCAGAGTTAATCTGCGTAACAATATCTTCAATTGGACAGCCCTTGCAGAGCGCGCTAACCTCGACGAGGCTTAGCTCCTCACCAACCCCGAATATCTTTTGAGCCTGCCTCAGAGGAATAAAGACAGATTGGTCATCCTCGGTTCCCGTAGGTGCGAGAATGGTATTCACGGTAAACTCTTTGCCATGAACCTTGAGAATCGTCTCAGGTTTTAATGATAGCTTCTCCGCAACAGCGTAACCTACAATGGCAGAATCCTCCGTTTTTGAAATTAGGAGGCTATCGTCGTCCGTGCGTCTAAAATGCTTCCCGTATTGATGCTCGCGACCGCCATCGGCCTCAATGAGAGGTCCCCACCATTTCTTCATCTCAAGCTCCTTTACAAAGTCAACGCCAACAACTCGCGTGTCATAACCATTAAGCTCTACCATTCGGACTAACTTGGGCGCAGTAATGGCAATGTTCTTTGCATTCTTTATATCTTTTAACTTCTCTAAGTCGCCAATGGTAAGCTTGGAGTGAGTCATGGCAATACTGCTGAGATTTATTCCTTCATAGGCAATGGAGTACGATTCAGATTTGGGCGTAATTATTATGTTTGGTCCATAGCGATCGAGCATATCCTGAAGGCTTTGACCCACTGCGCGGGAAACAGTAATTACAAGCGTAAAAGTAGCAATTCCAACCGATAATCCAAGCGCCAGAAAGATGAACCTGCCTTTCCTTCTCTTTAGATTACAGAATACTAAGTTGTTAATCGTCATAGTATCTCCCTAGAAGTAGACAATCCCTTGGGAAAGGTTCTGAGAATTTATAACAAGCTCTTTTCCGTCTATAAACCTCTCAATTGGAACTGGATTGCAACCACCTTGAATGACATTTATATAGATGGAAGGAAATCGCTGGCCACACTTGTTGCACACCATCTCATTACCTTCCTGATGGTATCCAAGCTTTGCCCAGTAGCAGATATCACAGGCATCAAGGGCAGAGCGATAAACCCCCTCAGTGTCCTTTAGAACGAAGAATCTGATCTCCTTGTTCCCCGCTGAAACCGTGTAAAAGCTTGCGGTCTCTGTTATACTACTAAGTGGAATACGGACGCCCACCGCGCTTCCCTCTGACGAGCTTTGCGAACTTGAAGTATTAGTTGACGAGGAACTAAGAGGTTGAGATTTACTGAGAGTGGATAAGTCTATCTGAGAAGAGCTTGCCACCGGTGTTAAGCTTCCCTCAGGAAGAGTAATCCTGCTTGCAGGCTCAGGCTTTCTCTCGGTTGATCTTGTCAGCCTACCGGCAACGAGAAAGATAACGATTGCAACTATTCCCAAACTGATAGCAAAGAATAAAACCTCTTTGGGCAGCTCTCTTCTGTTGGAACTTTCTAGAACTAACTGTTTCTTGATTGCCAATATATCCTCTTCCGATAGCCTGCTAAGAATGTCATCCCGCTTTTTCTTCTTGCCCTTTGACAAGTTAGTCCTCCAAAGAATTTGATATTCTTAAACAACTAAGTAACTACTATATATTATAGTAGATAGTTCGTATTATATTACTTTGAAATTAAATGTCAAGCCAAAAAGGCAGTGTTACATTTATCGGCAGGTTTGCTTGAAGTAATTACGCAGGATAAATCATTGTGCTCGTCCTGAGATTAGCCCTTAGTTCCCATAAAGCGTAGGAGTTTGATCGAATTCAGGATAACGAGCAAGGTAAGTCCATCATCACCTATAACCGCTATCCAAAGGCTCTTTACACCCATATAGGCGAGAATAAGAGCGATAATCGCAAATCCAAACTTACCGATTAGAGCGATGGCGGTATTAACTCTTATGGTTTTTACCGCAAGCTTGCCTAACTTAAAGACTTTCGGAATATCAAAGAGGTCTTCACTTGCAACAACAACATCCGCGCCTTCAAGAACCATATCATTGCCAACGGTATTCATAGCAATACCAACATCTGCACCCGCAAGTACTGCGGAATCGTTAATCCCGTCACCGACCATTGCAATCGCTCCGTGCTTCTGTCTCATCTCCCTTAGCAGAGTTAGCTTCTCCTCGGGCGTTAGCTCAGCGTAGATATCGGTGATTCCGATGGTACTGGCGAGCTTTTCCACGTTTTCTCTCCTATCACCCGAAAGTAGTGCGACCTGTCCTATTCCAAGTTCCGCAAAGCTTTGTTTGATCTCTCTCGCACCTTCTCTCAACTTCTCCTCAAAGAAAAAAAGTGCAACGGGTTTATCCTCTAGAATCATTACCACATGCGCCTTCTGCCTAATTCCTTCGGTTTGACTTTCTAGTTTATCTTCAATGTAGCTATGATGACCATTAACAAAATCAAGGCTACCGATGCAAATGTGCTTCTTGTTAACCAACCCCTCAACTCCTCCGCCAACCTGATTATGAACCTCCTCCACCTGCGTGCCGTTTACCTCAAATCTATTGCGAATTGCGTATGTCCTCAGAGCTTTGGCGATTGGGTGATTGGAGCTTTGTTCAAGTTGAAGAGCGTAGGATAAGACCTCTTTCTCGGGAATATCCCCAATCAGGGTAATAGAACTTAGTGAAATTTCCGGTTGGGTTAGCGTTCCAGTCTTGTCAAGGGCAAGAGCCTTTACTATGTTAAGTCTTTCCAAGACAGAGCTACCTCGGATAAGAATCCCCCTCTTGCTTGAACCAGCCATCGCGGATGCGGTTGCCACAGGGGTGGATAGGATAAACGCGCAGGGACATGAAACGACCACAAAAACTAGCGCTGAATAGAAAGCCTTCTCCGCGCTCCATCCTAAAACCGCATAAGCACCTAGAAAGAAAAGAATTGCGATTACCACCACCAATGGAGAGTAGTAGCGAGAAAATCGTTCAAAGAAACGTTCGTAACTACCCTTTTCTTTAAGAGCCTGCGCGATAGCCTGATAGAGTCTACTAACCGTTGATGCCTCGTACGTTGTCTCCGCAAGAATCTTTAGAAAGCCGTCAAGGTTAACGGAACCTGCAAGCACCCGCGAATCAACACCTACAATCTCCGGGTAGAATTCACCCTTCACCGATGAGACATCAAGACTAGCCCCTCCTTCCTTCACGACGCCGTCAATGGGCACAACTTCTCCCGCCCTAACCAACACCAAATCGCCCTTTCTTATTTCCTCAACTGGAATCATCAATTCCATCGCATTCCTAATGATGCACACCTGTTTGGGAAGTTCGTTATAAAGCTTGAACAGGCTTTCTCTAACCCTCTTTCCTGCCGCTTCTTCAAGCCATTCTCCAAGAGTCATAAGGATGAGTATTGCCGCACCCTCCGCGTAGGAGCCAAGAATAAATGCGGATGCCCCAGCACTAACCATTAAAAATGGGTATGAAAGAGTTAGCTTTCTAAGCCCCTTCACCGCAGAAATAAAGAGATAGTATCCCGAAAAGACGTAGGCTAAGAAATAAAGGGAAATTGAAATTCTTGCAACAGACTCCGGAGAAGATACGAAAAAGCCAGCCTCCTGAACTATTACACCAAGAAGGAAAATAACTAAGCCAATCAGCGCAGTACCAAGCCTTGGCGTGTAATACCTGCGAAACCTATTTAGTAGATTAATAAACCCATAAGGAGCTAAAGAGCTTAACCCAGGCTCAGTGATATGACCTTTGCGAAGAACCCCAATTATCACAACAGAAATCACTCTTATCATTCGTTGCATCCACCTTGTCGATCACCAATTCTTTTTGGTTTTTAGAGAGAGATGAAACTAGCAAACTTAATTATCAATACCACTTCAAAATATGAGCATTTGAGCAAATATTCAATCAAGATAATACTACCATAACTAATTGATGCTGTCAACAGAGAAAATCAATGAAAATTTACTGGAAATAGGCGCAATTCAAATAAGAATAGGATATATTTAACTTTCTCAACAGCTATGGGTTATTGCACTTTACTGTTGGGGGTTGCAATGAGTAAATTGGGAGTCGGTAAAGTTCAGCTTAGTCCCCGAAGTGCTCCATTCCCGCATTGGAAGCTCCTGCCTCTTTTGCCTCCTCTTCCTCTGGTGATTTCTTACCGGTGGTTTTTTCATAGAGGTAGAAATATATTTCCCTAGAGATTGATGCGTTCAAATATGCTTGCGGCTTCTTCATCATTCTAAGAATGACAGGCTTCCACTCCTCTCCAACGTACTTCCCGATACCCTTTTCAGGCTCGTGACATTGCCCGCACTTTCCAAGCCAAAGCTCCTCTCTGGTCGTCGCAGTGCTAGCCCAATCAGCTCCTCGCTTTTCCTTGGGCTTCACAGGTTCAAGAAGGTTAAAATCGTCTGCGCTATTGCCCCTTGAGTTTTCAACTCTACCTGGACAGCCTGACAGAAAGAGAAAAAGGGTGAAGGCTAGAACGAGCACCAGCGCGGTTGAAAACTTTCTTCGCATAGTTGGATAGCTAAAAATTTTCAGGCCCTTTACCACCAAGCTTAATATACCACCACTTCTTTTTTGTTGATGTAAAGCGGTGGGAACTTGCGCATAAGTTCATAGTTTTACAACTGAAGAGTGGGGTTAGATCATCAGCAACTTATGCGCTTTGGGTGGAAACTCGCAGGCATCTATTATCCTTTCAACAACTTCTTCTCCATAGGTAAACAAAAAATATAGCCCGCCAAGCGTCCTCTCCTGCAATTTCCCCTCAGGCATCAAAAGCGCGTAGACACTTTTTATCTGCTGTACTATGATTCCATTTCTCTCCTTGATGGATCTAACCACCTTCTTCTCAATTTTCCCCAAGTACTTGTAAAAACTCTCAATCAGATTTTCAATTGTCTTTTCTAATGTTGCGTCCAGCTTTCCAATCTCAGCTTTCAAATCAATACTATGATTGAGGAAAAGTTTTCTCAATTCTGTAATCCGCTCAGAAATCATCGGTGGAATAAATTCTGCTAGTATCCGCGATAGTTGGGCTTGCTCTGGCTCCATAAGCGAGAGAAGATGTAAAGAGTATTTATCAAGGATCCTGCGAGTATGAGCGGAAACAAGCGTAAATGAAGGGCGAGGCAAAAGAAGCGGTCGGGCAATCTTATGAAGCCCAAACAGCGGATAAATCTGCGCCCAGTAAGCCACCTCCGAAGGGCCACCGATATAGCAGACCGCTGGAATGAGTGTTTGTTGGTAAAGCGGTCTCAAGACAACGTTGAAGCTAATTCGCGCAGGCTCTTCCTCCGCAATTCTCTTTAGCTCCATAAACGAGAACCGCTCGTGCTTCTCATTTTCGCGTTTGGTTGCCTTAAAGTGAAAGGTATCATCTTCAGCTAATAGCTTTCGCCTAACGCCACTTTCGTCCAGTAGGAAGAGATTTGTTTCATTTTTGTCCAGTTTCAATTGGGGAGCAAATCCCATTCTTTTAAGCGCAATCGTGGCGCGAGTAAGTTCGTCTCGCTGTTCTCGCCATTTCTCGGCAGATTCTATATACAATGAATCCGCAATGCTTTTGGCTTGCGCATCACCTGCATCAGTGAAGAGAAGTCCGCTCCTTCTAAAAATCTGCGCAAATAGATTTATAAAGGCTTGTGTAAAAGTCTTCTCAGGAGAGTAAGAGTTTTTCACAACATCAAGAAAATCAGCGGAGCTACTCGCCAATTCCGCCGACGCCTTTTTCACTATCTCTTCGTTTTCCTTGCCAATTTTAATAGAGGAAAGTTCAAAGCCAATCGTTTTAAAGGGTTGAATGGCGGAGACCTTCGTTAAGGTATTATTTGAGCCGATGTAAAAGAAGTCTTTTACTTCCTCAAAATCATGGTCAAGTCCGCCTGCCCAAAGAAGTGGAATAAAGTTGAATTCTTTTATCGCATCGTTTAGCTTCTTAGCTAGAGCAACCGCGGAACATGTCTTAATTAGGGTGAGTAGAGGACCACCGAGAAAACCTACCTGCTGGCCCGTCACGATAAAGAAGGAGTTGGGTTGCACGGCAAGATCCAGGTTTTTCTTGACCTCTTCCTGTTCGGCTAGAGGGTGATTTTTTCTTAGAATATCCACCAATTTCTTGCGCCTACTAGGAGTTGAAGAAAAGCTCGCGCCAATAAACTCGCAGGTTTCTCTAATCCTAGTGGCTAAGGGGTTTATGTCGGGATAAAAATTCTTAGCAATCCCACTACCCTCAGCGAGCGCAGTAAACAGCGGGTTAAACTTTAGCTCAGAAAATGAATACTCTTCTCTCATAATAGGGTATTTGTATAGTTGGAAAAAGATTTTTATTTCCAACAAACTTCTAGATTATTAAAGAGAGCTTGCTTACCTAAAAATATAGTTTACTCTCCCCATCTTTTAAGCAGATGATGGGTAAGCCCAAGCTTATCTAATATCCTGCCAACCCAAAATGTTAGTTCATCCTCCAAGGTTTTTGGCTCGTGGTAGTAGGTAATAACAGGCGGAATGACGATAGCCCCTGCCTCTGTTAGGGTAATCAAATTCTTCAAAAGAATGAGGGACATAGGCGATTCTCTTACCACAAGGATTAGAGTTCTTCTCTCCTTCAGTGAAACATCAGCACACCTAGCGATTAGGTCTTCACCGCTGCCACTAGCTATTCTTCCACACATCCCAGCACTTGCGGGGCAAATCACCATTGCTTCCCAGAGATTGCTACCTGATGCTGGCGGAGCAAAGAGATTCGAAGGCTCGTATTGGTTAACCTTCGCTTTAATACTCTCACCAATCTCTTTAAGTCTAGGCTCTGCAAACTCAATCATTTTGTCTTTAGTCGCCTTTACTCCGGTTTCCATTTGAAACAGCTGAGAACCGGTTTCCGTGAAAACTAGATTTAACGTTACTGGATAGGGCAAGAGGTAGGTAAAGAGTCTAAGAGCTAGTGGTGAACCACTTGCCCCGGTAATACCAAGGACGAGTGAGTTTGGAACATTGGAAGAGTAAGGCACGTCAACTCCGGGAAGCTGTTACTATCTCGTGGAAACGACTTGATGAATGTAACTTCTCAAACTCTGGAGCGCGAGCAATTACTTCACGAAGCTCAGGCTTCAGAGTAACCGTCCTCTCAATATACTCTAAGCTCTTTTCCGGTTCTCTCTGTCTCAAATATAGATCAGCAATACCTAGAAGAAGGTCGGTGCTTTCGGGAAATCTCTCAATTGCGGTCTTGAAAGTTTCAAAAGCTTTTTCGTACTCTTTAAGGTCAATTAAGGCGCGGGCTTTGTTGAAATAAGGTGGCTCGTAGTCAGGATCTAGTCTGATTACAGCGTCAAAGTGCTCAACCGCCTTGGCAAACTGTTCTAACTGAGCAAGAACAACCCCTTTGTTAAGGTAAGCCTTCTTGTGGTTTGGGTCGCGCTTGATACACTGCTCAAAGGAGTCGAGGCATTTTAGGTGTTCGCCCATTCCCTCCACCGCTATTCCTTTCTGATACCATACCTCCGCTAGAGATGTAGTTATCCTAAAAATCCTCTCAATTGTTTCGTTTGCTTCCTTAAACCTTTTAAGAAAGTTAAGCGCGGTTGCCATTCTAAGAAGCACGTCCACGTTTTGTGGCTCACTTTCCAGAGCATGTTTATAGGCTTCAACAGATTCTGACCAATCGTCAAGCTCATCCAACGCTAAACCTAACTGATACCATGCTTTTGCATCCTCCGGATTTATCTCTAGGTACTTTTTAGTCCATTCTACTTTACCCTTGAAGTCAGCAAGCTCACCGAGAAGTAGAGCTTTGCGATACCAGACCATATCAAAATTCGGATTAAGGCGAATGCTCTCATCAAAGGCGCTTAACGCCTCATCTTTTCTTCCCATCGCCCAGAGGACTGACGCCTTGTTGTACCAAACTCTTGCATCGTTGGGCTCTTTTTCAATATACCTTTCCAGGTATTCTAATGCTCGCTCATTTTGCCCAAGACCATGCAGGCACACCGCGTAGTTATTCCACGATTCTATATCATCAGGGAACACTTCAAGGAAGTACTCGTAAGTCTCCCTAGATTGCTCGTACATTCTAGTCATTACTTCAGCAACACCGCGATTCTTAAAGGCGAAATCATCCTCCTCGTTAAGTTCAATTGCGCGATTGAAAAAGTCAATGGCACGATAGTCCTGGCCCATCTTTCCTAGGAGAATACCGCTGTTGTACCAAGGCTTAAAGAACCTAGGCGCTATCTCTCTAGCATTGGTAAAGCATCTTTGAGCTTGAATTTTCCTGCCTGCTTCGTATAGCGCAACTCCTAAGTTATACCAGGCAAGCTCGTTGGAGTTATTAATGGAAAGCGCCCTCTCAAGAGAGCTAATCTCTTCATCAACCTTGCCAAGCAGATGGCATGCCACGGAACGGTTATACCAAACTGAATCTAAATCGGACTTGGCCTGGAGCACCTTGTCGTACTCTTCAATCTCTTGTTCCCAATTCTCACTTTCTCTTCTTATTAGAGCTAAGATGTAATGACAAGCAAAACTGTCCTCACGTAGACGCAATGCACCGTTTAAGTATTGTTCCGCTTCTTGAAAACGTCCTTGTTGGAAGTAGCACCATCCTAATCCCAAATGGGCGTGATAATTTTCTGGGAAGAACTTTAAGATTTCCTTAAACTTCCTCTCCGCATCTTCGTAATATCCATGCTTTAAGTCGTGAAAAGTGTGATTAACAAGTTTTCTCTCCGCATCCTTTGCGGCTTTCTCCTTGTCCTCCTTTTTCTTAAATATTCCACGAGTCTCACGGTTCCACTGGTCAATAATCGCATCGTAACTAGCAACTAAAAAGCCCTCATCCAGGACATCCCTCTCCACTAAATCTTTGAGCTCGGGGGTCACTGGTCCTTCCCTTCGCCTTATCTCGCCATAGGGAACAATGTTGAACCTCTGGAAAGACATTGATAACTCTTCCTCAATGGAGGGGAAGTTCAAATCTTCCGCTAACTGCTCAAAGAGTAGGTCGCTTTCCTCAATTTCAAATAACTTAAACGGTTTATTTCGTTCAACTCCTACTGCCAATAGATCAGTTACCGCCTCAGGAACTTGCTTAATATTTCCCTTGTAAATCCAGAGCAAGCCCTTATTGAGAACATCATCGTAATCGTAGGCTAATTCCATAAGCGTGTTCATCACGCTGTACTCAGTTCCGCTGTAACCAATCACGCAAAGACCGCTGTTTGCCAGTGAATTGCGCAGGAACGCTTTTAGGTCATCGTGATGCTTAGCCATACCCTCGCGTATGTACCGAACGTCATACCTATCCCAGTCACCGTGGATCTTGATTACGTATCGCCCCGTGCCAAGTTTTACAAACTTAAGGTCATCAATGTTCTTGATTGAGATGCAGTTTGTGCCCCTAAGAATATAGTATGCATCTTCAACTAAATTGTCCCAGTTGGTTGTATAGCAGATTGGATGGAAATGCCCATACTTGACGCCAATAACGTAATACAAATGGCTTGGGGAAGGTTGTTTGCCCTTCAGAAGTCCTTTGAAAAACTCGCTTCTTAGGATAACTGAAGGGTATTCCTTCTCAAGCGCGCTAATATACTTGAAGTTAGGATTGAACCATTTCTGGCGTGAGACCCATTCCCTCAAATCATCGGCGGTGACCTGACCCCTTTTCGCTGGATTACTTTTCTCGTAAACCTTCACGATGATGTAGTCAACTATTTCTTGGGCTAATGGCACACCAGCAGACGCGGAAACGCCAGCTCCAAAAAAAATTTGGAATTCCTTGGCAGATCTCTTCAATAGCTCATATCCCTCTTCAAAAGGGATGATGCACTCATTCAAGACTTCCCGTCTGTCCCGCTGTTCAACCGCCTTGATTCTTCTACGGATTGACATATCTTTTTTGTCTCCCGAGGTAAATCTTTACTGACTTTGAATTATACACATTTATTATCCTTTATAGCAACATTTACATAAGATTGCCTGAGCAATGGCTAAACCTTCTAGGAGACTTCGAATAGCAGAGAAGAGCAATGGTAAGGTAAGGTGTGAATTCCCAATTGTCGCTATCAAAACTCAACTTATGAAGATTTGCCTAAGTTGAGACTAGCTAAAAGCCCCAAAGGAGTGTTGACTTGAGTTGCTTACTCCCTTATACTTCCAGGAGCGGGGTGAATCAACGGATTGAACCACAGGCTCGTGCTGTTGGTAGTAATTTCCAAATTTTCCCCCGCGTAGGTTCCCAAAGGGAGGTCTTTTGAACACGCTCTCAGAGTCTTCTCTTTCTAGGAAAAGTGGTACTCATTCAGCGGGTAACACGCTAGCTTGTGTCTTCGTAATTTCAACACTAATTGCCTTCTATATAGAAGGTCCATTTGTTGTAAGAATAGCTAACCAATTTGCTCTTACCCCATTTGACATCCTTATGCCGATTCTATTTATTTTGTGGGTTTGGTATGCCAGCACCCACAAACTAAAATTCTCAAAAAGCTTCATACTCATTCTTTCTGTATTTCTCATCTTTTGCGCGCTGATTGCGCTTGGTTTCTTCCGTTCACCTCAGCCAGTTAGGGGATTTACCGAGTTTCTACTCATGATGAGGAACCTGTTATTGTTCCTGATGATTGGAAGTTTGATTAGAGAGATAAGGGATATGGAGTCCCTTAACAGGAGTATTTTTTATCTTGGAGTCTTCTTTGCGATTTTAGCACTTTTTATTTACCGACTTACGCTAGCGGAGTTCCAGCATTTTGCCATAAGTGCTGACACTGAATTCCAAAGCGCCTTTTATTGGATGAATCCGGGAGACTTAAGGCGGGTTTCAGGTTTCGCTGGAGATCCTGTTCGGTATGCTGCAATCAGCATAATTCCCCTCTTCTGTGGATTGAGTCTAAAAAGAATCAAGCCTTGGGCGAAATATCTAGGCATTCTTATTATAACTGTCAGTTTATTTCTAACTCTTACCAGGGGTTTTTATGTCGCATTCCTATTAGGAACGCTAGCAATTTTACTTTTACATCGGAGAACTTTAAGCCACCTGCGATACCTGAAGCCCCTCATAATGATAACGCCTGTCATCATTCTTGTTGGGGTATTGCCTTTGATAATGTCCAAATCTCCGCTTTCGGTAATACAAGCTAGATTTGAGCGATATACAGAAGACCCACGCCATCGCGCTTGGGGAACCGCAATGAGCTCTCTTAGCAACCCCATTATAGGAGATGGCTTGCGAGCCCATGAGGAAAGATTAATTGGCTTAGAGGGGATTTCTATATGGTTAGACAACACATATCTTCTGGTAATTATTGAGACAGGATTCCTGGGTCTTTCAGTGTTTTTGTTTCTCTTAGCTCTAATCATAATCAAAGGGTTGTTCTACAATTTACCTGAAGAGATCCTGCCATTCACCCATGCCCTAACAACCTTTACCATTATGCAGATCTTCTACTCCTATTCGTATACGCCATATCTGTGGTTAATGGCGTCAGTCATAAGTGGTAGTGAAGCAAGACTTGCAATGGAGAATCGCAAAAATAATTGAGGAGAACTTAACTTATAAAGACAACGCCCAATACGTCAACTCCATACTGCCTGCAGAGATTAGTGATTTTCGTCAATGAATCAAGAGTGCTTGCATCTCTTTGAAAACCGAGAACTACACTCCCAACAGCTTCTGCGGAGACCAAACGGTAACTTTCTAGAGTAATTGGGGCGAGCTTGACGATAACCCACTCAAATTGGTTTGTAAAATGAGCGAGAATTTGCCTAAATTCGCCTTTAAGAAAGAGAATTCCAGGCTCCACCGAACCCACTCCCCTTTCAATTACCCAAAGATTTGACTTTAGAAGACTTGGGGCAATTTCATCCAATCTATCTCTAGCTTCTAGGATTTCGGCGAGCCCAGGAGTAGTGGCAGAAGGTTTCTGAGAAAAATCGCAGTCCAAGAGGAGAGTTCGCAGACCTTTAGAAGCGAGAAACTCGCAAAAGCCAAGCGCTAATGGGGGTTGAGGACTTACAGAGTCATCAAAGCTAAAGGCTAGCAATTTCGGGCTATCACCTCTGAGCTCAACGAGAGCCCTTATAGACTTATATACATTCTCAGCACCGAGCAAATCAGCCCGGCCAGGTTCATAGCCACGTCCAAAGCTAATCTCGCCAAGTACCCTTAAACCCATTTGCTCAATCTGGCTTACCCATAGTAACTTTCTAGTAGATAAGGAATAAAGAAATGTAACAATTACACCAAATAACAATCCGATGAACGCCCCGCCGGCTAAATACAAGGGGTAATTGGGTTTAACAGGCATCCAAGGTTCGCTTGGCGGGTCAAGGATTTCCGCATCACTTACAATGCTATTAAGCACGATATTCGCCTCCGCCTCCCTCTTCTTTAGGTATGCGAAAGTCTCCTGGTTTGCTGAAACTTCAAGAGTAAGCTGAGCTAGCTCTGACTCCAGACGAGGCAAGCGGAGGAGTTCATCCTTTAGTTCGCTGATTTTAGCGTCAAGTTCCGAGAGCTTTTTTCCCGTTCTTTGATAATCGGACTTTAGGACTGTAATCGCCTGTTTGCTTAACGTGTCAATCTGCTCATTTAACTGCACTATATCGGGATGAGTAGGCTTTTTATAAAGAAGTTGAGCCTCTCTGCTCTGGATAAGCTGGGCAAGTTTCCCGAGAATTCCAGTCCCCTCAACCTCTACCGTCTGTGGTAACGCAAGGAACCTTGCAGAGTACTCTGGCTTGCCTTTCTCCAGTCCGCTTAGAACGAATTTAATCGTCTTTGAATAAATCTCGGAACTATTCCTGCTAGCTTCCATACTGGTTAACTGCTCCATTATGGCTTGAGCTTCAGCTCCTAGATCAAAAACTCCGAACCGTTCCTGAAATTCATCAACCTTTCTCTGCGATGCCTCTAGTTTAGCCTCAACATCTCGTGTTTCGTCTCTTATAAAGTTCAACGCTTGCTGGGTATCCCTGGCTTTAAGCTCTCTATTCAAGCTCTGGTAAATTTCTAACAACTTGCCAAGCAGGCTTTCTGCAAGTGTTGGATTCCTGTGGCGCAAAGAGACTAGAATATGATTCGCATCAAGCGCAGCTCGGTGAACTCGGAGGTTTTTCGCAACCAAGTCCGTCTCTCTATCTTTATTAAATATTTTTATCTTAAATCTATCTCCGATTTCCGCCGCTGGGGATTTTTGGAAAATAATCTTTGCCCTGCCTAGGTCAATCATTGATCCAAATTTTCCCTCCAGCTCAGTCTCTAGACTGTCTCCAGTAATTCTGAATCTATCTTCACCTACGATTTGCATTTGATACTTTATGGTTTCACTGTAAGGGATTGAAGCAACTTGAGCGTAGGAAACACGAACTTTGTTGAGCAAATCGCTCCTTTCGTACTCTTTTTTTGATGGCAAAAAGAATGACTTGAGAAGTGTGAGCACTTTTCTTGGGAAAGTAAGAATCCTTCCTGTAATTGACACCGGATTATCCAAATCTTCTATTTGAACCTGCAGGTATCCGCTCTCAACAAGCTTTGTGACGAGGGTTCTGCTTCTTAGGAACTCAATTTGGCTTCCTACTTCGCTATATCCAAACATCCGTTGAAGAATAGGGACTTGCCCAATAGCGAGCCTTGATTCTTCTACATTCTCCGGCTGCACAATGAGCCTCGCGGAAGATTCATAAACTGGTGGAACGATAAGTGTATAAAGCAAAACCAAGAGAAAGAATGGTATTGCGATTCTGTAGATGTATCGTTTTCGTTGTTTAAGTAGAGCGATAAAATTCAAAAAATTCCAGCCATCATCTGACTCGGTGGAGTATAAGGAGAAATCTTTTTCCACCTGGGAGTTTTTTCTATTTACACTACTTGCAGGAGCTTTCTTTTCACTATCCATAGAATTAAAATTTTTAACTTTAGCAGAACACTAACTGGGTCGGTTTGGTGTAACTTGCGAATTTCCTTTCCTCTAACGCGCCAAAGTATATCATACAATCAAGCTGAAAGTGTTTAAAAAAAATTCTCTTTGATGACTTCTTTTTTTGAATTTCGATTCTATTTTTAATATGACCAATTAAGCCCGCTTGAACTTTGAAGTCTACAGATTATCCAGTGGAAAACATTTAGAGAATTTCCATGAAGATTTATAAGTCAGATTGAAGCGAGATCAACTGAATCCTACTCAACTGCGTCCATTCTTGAATTCAAATCAAAAATTAATTATCTTACCTATAGTTGTTAAAATCTAGTGAAGCTTGCCCTATCAAGGCAAAACCTTAAACTCACTATTAAGGATTGCTAATAAAGAAGAATTATGTTATAAGAAATAGTTTATTTAATAAAAATGGAGTGACAACTTGTGAATAACGCGCAAAATAAGCATTATGAAGCAATGGTAGTGATAAATCCCGATTTGACTGAAGAGGAGTGCGATGAATTATTAACAAGCCTCCACCAAAATATTGAAAACGCTGGTGGCAGAGTTTTAAGTAGCGCACGTTGGCGCAAGAGAAGGCTCGCATATCCTATCAAGAAGTTCAATGAAGGATACTATGGAATATTTGAATTTTTAACTAACAAGAGCTTGCTTTCAGAGTTTGACTATCTTTTAAGGTATAACAGCAATATTCTTAGGTATCTGATAATCGGGGTTGATGAGCGTAAAAGAATTAAAGCAAACAACAGAGGTAGCAGGGAAAAGAAGATGAAGGAGGACGTAGCAGTATGAACAGATTGCCAATACGCGGAACAAGGCGAGTAAAAGTATGTGCCTTTTGTGCCCAGCCTAATTTACCCCTTGATTACAAGGCGGTGGCTCTTATCTCAAAGTTTTTAACTGAGAGAGGCAAGATAGTTCCCAGAAGGCGTTCTGGGCTATGCGCAATTCATCAGAGAAGGCTCGCCAGAGAGATTAAGCTGGCGCGCTTTATGGCTCTTCTGCCCTTCTCAAAGCGTTAGGAGGATAAAACTGTGCAGATTATTCTTTTAGATGACGTTCCAGGTCTTGGGCTTGCGGGAGAAATTGTCAAGGTGAAAGACGGGTATGCCCGCAATTATCTTCTTCCACAAGGTTTAGCTGAAAAACTGACTGCAGCTGTCTTTAATCGCATTGAACAGATCAAAAGAGTGGGAGAGGCAAGAAGAATTAAGCGCATTGAGGATGCCAAGGATAAAATCAAAGCCCTAGACGGAAAGAAACTTCTTATACCTATGAAGGCAGGCGCGGAGAATAAGCTCTTTGGTGCGGTCACAACTATTCTCATATCAGAAAGGATACGTGAAGAGTTTGGATTTGAGTTGGATAGGAGGTTCATCCTTCTTTCTGAGCCGATTAAGTACCTCGGAGAATTTCAAGTGCCTTTAAGAGCTAGTGATGAGGCTATTGGAAAGCTTACACTTCTTGTCGTAGATGAAGCTATATTCCTTGCCCAAGGAGCTGAGGCAGCACTTGCGCAAATCCGTGGTGAGGAAATTCCGATTGGTAAAGGCATAACTGAAGCCAAAGATGAAACCACTGAATCCGATGCGGCTGAGAGAGAAGTTTCATCAGCTCTTGAAACTGCCTCAGCTGATGAAACTGCCTAAACTTTACACTTTCCTGTATCAAGCCCCACGCGTGAATTTCATTCAAACTCATTTAGATTTTCCTTCTGATGTTAAAAGCTCTTCCTTAATCAGCATTGTTACTTGAGCGTTTCTTTACACCCTCGGCGAGATTTCTTATTAGCTCCTCAGAGAATTCCGCATGGAACCTCTTAGGTATAACCACTTTCAACTCGGGGGTTATCTGCTCAATGGTAACTCTCTCTGCGGTCAAATGAAAGTTTTCTCCAATAATATCAGCATTACCAACCAACTGAACAGGTCCCTGTAGCCCGGCGGATTCTACTCTATCTGCAGAAAAATCCATCCTCCCCCCCTTTTGGTCCACAAAGTAACCCTTAACTGGCTTTATGCCATTTCCAGTCATTATGAGGCTATCAAGCGCCAAATCTCTTGTTTCGGCTGAAGCGTTAGTATGTGGAATACTCAATCTTGCAGTTAGCTTGAATGCGGATAACTCTAGAAAGACGTGGGAAACTCTTACATCAGTTAGGTTCAGCTCAAGAGCGTTTATCCCATCTCCCAATTCCAATTTACCACTGAGGACGTTACAAAAAAGTTCCACCTTACTTTTCTTTGTATTCTCACTTGTGGTATAGGCGCTAGCAGAATCCGTTGTTCCATAAATGTTGTCGCTAGTAAAGTTTACATTGGTATTCTCTATCAAAGGCATCAGAGCAAAATCTTTGGGGACTCCCAAAAGCTCCTCCGCAAACTCTAGAGATACATTATTTTCTGCGAGAAATGTATTCTCCTGGAATTTGTACTCGAAGTAGCCAGCACTAAGTTTGTTTTTTTCCTCCCAGGTGACCTCTACGTTTCCCAAGAGAACAGCCTTGTACGGTTCACGGGTGTCCTTGAGGTAGTAAAGTGTTGCACTTGAGCCTTTCGCTTCAATGCCGCGTAATTTGGAAGAAAAAGTGAACTCTTCGGGAATTATAATTTCACCTGAATGACCATCAAGAATTGCCCTTTGACATCTGAGGATTCCCTCGTTACTTGAGAGCATTACTCCACCCTGAAGTTCCGCTAGTTCTTCTTCTGTATCAACTTTCGCGTTATCTACGGTGAGTTCAACACCAGAGTACTCAAGGATAGCATCCTTCAATAGTAGAATCTTCCGCATACCCTCAATGATAATTTCGGCACTACTGCTACGCTTAATGAGAAGAAAACTGTCGCCCAGAGATGAAGATTGCGCCAAGGAAGGATCGCCATCAAGGCACAAGAAAAGAATGAGAAGTATAACGGCTGCCTTTTTCCCCATAAACGAGAAACCTCGCGCAAGAGAGACTGACACGGAGAAGATAAGAGATGTATTAGCACAATGTTTCTTCAACTTGGAAACTTCCAGGCATTATAATTTTATCGCATAAAAGTAAGCTAGTTCATCAAAACGCTAGCATCAAGTGGGACGTAGTAATCAGCGGCGTCCCGTAAAACTTCAGCGGTTGATGCGGGAAAGGAGTAAACCTCAACCTTTGCACCGAGAGCCTTTAGCTTCTCCACAAGAACTGCGAAATCTCCATCACCCGAAACTAGCGCGACCACATCAGCCCTAGACGCTATGTTTATTGAATCTATGGCAATTCCCATATCCCAGTCACCCTTGCTTGTCCCATCCGGGCGGATCCTCAACGGTTTTTTCTTTACTTCCACTCCAATCTTGTCCAGAAACTCTAAAAACTTAGACTGATCAACATCAGGGGATTGGACAATGTACGCGATTGCTCTCACTATTTTTCTTCCTGCCACGATTCTTTTAAGAAGTTCTTCGAAGTCCAGCTTCTTCCCAAAGATATTCATTGCGGAGTAGAACATATTCTGAACATCAATAAAAATGGCGATACGCTGGTCTTCATACACAGATTTTAGGAAATTAGTCTGTTTTTCATTCACTTTCTTTTGTTCCATTCGTAACTCCTAGAAATTGATAATTAAACGCAATTCCAATATTTGGAAGAAAAATCCTATTTCTTCTATTAAAAACTATTTTACTAATTTACAGATGATAAAAATCAAAAACTATGACTGAAATACATTTACCACTAAAGTATGAGTGTAAGGGCTTTTCTAAGAGCTATGGTAATCAGCCTTTCCTTAGACATTCTAACTTATCGTTCGCTTATAACTAACATATCCTGCGCTACTATTTTAGCTTTTTCAACTTGGGCATTGCTGTATTGTTCGGAAAGCTCCATGATTAACTCTGATTGCCTTTCGGTTTCTTTTTTGAGCTCCTCCTGTTTAATTCTAATTTCGGGAAAACTCTTCGCCAGAGTATCCATATCCGCAATAATGTCAGGCGAAAGAGGTTCTTCGTTAAGGTTTTTGCCTTTTGGAGTTAAATAAGAACCGACCGTAAGCGAGAGAGCGGACTGCCCATTCTCAAGCTCGTAAACTTCCTGAACTGAGCCTTTACCGAAGGTATGGGTGCCAACAATTTTTGCCCTGCCGTTATCCTGAAGAGCGCCGGCAAAAACCTCTGAGGCACTCGCGGAGTACTCATTCGTGAGAATGGCTAGGGGAATATCGAGGTCATCCTCATCAACTTCTGCGAAAATTGTAGTATCTTTTCTGCCTTTCTGTTTTACGCTGACAATAGCTCCTTCAGTCAAGAATAGGTCTGCCACTTCAACCGCAGATTCTAAAAGCCCGCCAGGATTATATCTTAGGTCTATGACAAGGCTTTTAGCGCCCTTCTTCAGCAAAGTCCCAACTGCACTCTTAACTTCCTCCGCCGTCTTAACGCCAAAAAAGCTAACGCGGAAGTATCCGACATTTTTATCCAGCATTCTTTTCTCCGAAACGGACGGGAGCTCCACTTTCGCTCTCTTTAACGTTACTTTCTTAGGCTCAGTCCAACCCTCCCTTAGTATACTTAACGTAACTTCGGTGCCCGGCTCGCCCATTATCTGCCTAGCTATCTGGTCTAGCACAGAATTTTCTGTAGTCTTTCCATCAACTTCTAAAATGAAATCTCGCTCTTTCAATCCAGCTGAAAAAGCGGGCGTATTTTCAAATACTGACGCAATAACCGGCAGATTTCTTGCTGGGTCAAGTCCTAAAACAACTCCTATGCCTGAGTAGCCACCTTCCGCGGTTGCGGAAAGGGTGCGCCAGGCTATGGGTTCTAAGAATGTGGAATACTTATCGTTGTAAGGTTTTTCTCGAAGCCTTCCCACAAGCCCTTGAAGGGCGGAATATATGAACTCTTTTTCATCCTCAATGGGCTTGACATAATTGTCCCTAATTAGCCTTAGAGTATCTTCAATCAGTCTCAAATCTTTAGAGCCGAACCACAGTTTGACAACGGAGCCTTTTTCCGCGCTCATTGCGCCAATGGAATAGCTAAGGAACGCTATTCCTAACACAAGAATTGAAAAGAAAAGTGTCTTTATACTTTCTCTAGTCATACTCATTCACCTGATAGGTTAAATTTACATCAATAGCTTTAGAGTTACAGTCTAAAGATTACCCATTGGATCAACGGGAGTACCGTTCACGCGCACTTCAAAGTGCAGATGAGGGCCCGTGGAGTAACCCGTGCTTCCGACGTTTCCTATCACTTGACCAGCTTGAACGATAGTGCCAACGGAAACTGAAATATGCGAAAGGTGCGCGTAAAGGGTGCTAATCTTGCCACCGTGGTCTATGATTATAGTAAGACCATAACCACCCCGCCAACCGGTAAATATAACCATACCAGTGCCACCCGCCCTAATTGGCGTTCCGTGAGGTGCAGCAATATCTACGCCTGTGTGCATAGCTACTCGCTTGCTTATTGGATGTCGCCGATAGCCAAATCCGCTTCTAATTGAGCCATCAACCGGTTTGAGAAGCTTCCCCTTCCAGGCTGGTCCTTTGTATCTGCCCTGGAGTCTGCGGATGTCTGACTCAATTCTCCTACTCTCCTCCTCCAGCTCTCTTATTTGCCTTTCCGCTAACTCCGCATCCTGTGAAATCCTACTTAGAAGTTGAGTCTTGCTCCGTCTCAGCTCCCCTACTTCCCTCCTTCTCTCTTTGAGCTCTTCCTGCTTGCTTGCTATGTCTGCTATTTTTGCCTCAATCTTTCTTTTATGTTCCTCCTTTTCCGCTTTCTTTCGCTCCAGCTCACTTATTAGCTTTTTATCATTATCAAAGATTAAGCTTAAGTAAAAGACGCGATTCATAAAGTCACGAAAGTTCTCAGCATTAAAAAGAATGTAAAGGTATGTGAGCTCGCCTTGCATATAGGTTGTGATTACTCTCTTTTTAACGCTATTCTTCTTTCTTTCAATTTCATCAATAATCTCTTTAAGCCTCTGGAGTAATGCCTCCAAGTCCTTCCGAGAATTGTTTATGTCAATCTCAAGCTCAGCAACCTTTGAATTGAGTGCGTCTACCTGTTGGTCAAGCTCGCTTATCTCGCCTGAAATAGAAGCTTTCTCTTCCTTCAACTTGCGAAGCTTTCTTTCAAGGGTGCGCTTTCTAACTTGAATTTCGTAAAGCATTTGGCTCGCGCTTTTTGCTTGAACCTCTAAAGAGTTAATAGGAATGATAAAGAGCGCTGTAAGTACCACTATAGAAAAAATCTTCAAAGCCTTTACTTTCACCCGCTTAAATTCCATATTAACATCATCAATAATAATCTCAAGCAAAATCAGGGCAAGTTAGGATGAGCCTATTCTCTTCATCTCCTCTACTCTTTTTATATCTGAGGCTAGGAATTGGTTAGCCGCAATGAGACTGCTTAGAAACCCTCCAAATGTTCCCAGGAAAATGATACCCGCTGAAAGCGTTATAAAGAACAAATTCACGTTTATGATTTTAGGCAGGAAGAGAGATAGTTTTTGCAAAAGTCCAACCGCAGTTTGCCCTAGGAGATAGACTATTGATACGCTGAGGATAGAACCCACCATTCCAATGAAAATTCCCTCAATTAAAAAGGACCAGCGGATAAAAGAGTTCGTAGCCCCCACAAGTTGCATTATTCTTATCTCTCTACGCCTGCTGTAAATGGAAAGACGAACCACGTTATGCACAGATGATATTGCGCCCGAGACTAGCAAGAGCAGGATTAACAGAAATCCAATTTCCACACCGAAAAGAACCCTCATAAGCTTTGCCACCTCCTTCTTCGGGTATCTCACGCCCCACACGCCATCAATTTTCCTTAGTTTTTCCGCTAGATCTTCAATTTTGTCCAAATTCTTGGGCTTTATAATGTAGGTTGGTGGTAATGGATTCTCGCCTTCCAGTATATCCTGAACGGGAATATTAAAAGTCTCTGAGAAATCGGATAAAGCTTCCTCCGGAGATTTATAGCCAATGCTTTCAATCTCTTTCATGCTTCTAACCTTGCGGTCTATTTCCACGTAAGTTTCCGCTGGGAGTCCGATTTTCAGGTATAGGTAAATCTCCACCATCTGCTGAAGGGAAATGGTGAAGGCGGCAACGTAAGTCATTACTGTAATTAGAAAACCAAGTACAGTTAGAGATATGGTGACCTGCAAACCGTGAGTTATGGCGATGTAAGTATTTCTGCGCAGATTCTCAAGAAATTCCTTAAAAAAGAAGGCTAGGTTACTAAGCGCGCTAATAACCGCCCTCCTTTTTATCGGAGGTTATCAAGCCATGCTCAACGCGTATGGTCCTGGTTTTGAACTGATTAACAATGTTCTCATCATGAGTTGCAACAATTAAGGTTGTTCCCCAGGAGTTAATCCGCTGAAGGAGCTCGATAATCCCTATGCTAGTTTCCGGGTCAAGATTACCAGTAGGCTCATCCGCCAGGAGAATGTCGGGCTTATTTATCAAAGCGCGAGCTATGCAAACTCTTTGTTGCTCCCCACCGGAAAGTTCGTCTGGATAAGACCTCATTTTGTGAGTCAACCCCACCCATTCCAACGCTTCAGGAACTGCCTGACGTATCACTTTAGGACTAGCCCCCCTTACCTCCAAAGCAAATGCAACATTGCCATAAACGTTTTTATGTGGGATTAATAAGAAGTCCTGAAATATCACGCCAACACGTCTTCTTAAGTAAGGAACCTCGCGAGGATGCATCTTTCCCACATCTTTCTTAAAAACTAAGACCTTACCCTCCTGGGGGACGACGTCACGATAAATACACCGAAGAACCGATGATTTACCGCCACCCGTTGAACCAACTAGGAAAACGAACTCTTGTTTCTCAACCTCAAAATTGATTCCCCTAAGGGCGGTTATACCAGTTGAATAAGACAGCTTAACGTCCGTAAATCTAATCAATGCACTTTACCCCTTAATTTAGTTACTAGTATAAGCCAAACGAAAGCTGGCACAAATTTAACGAGCCGAGCCCATCTGGTCGGGTCTTGAATGGCTCGGTAAAGCCACTCTAATTTAGCTTTCTGCCAGGAAGCGGGCGCCAGCTTTTTATCACCGCAAAAGACCTCAAAAGAGCCACCGACACCAATCATTATGACGCACGGAAGCTCTTGTTTATTCTTAGCGATGAAAAGTTCTTGTTTGGGCGCACCCATCCCCACTAAAAGCACCCTCGCACCACTAGCCTTTATTTCTTCCACGACCTTCTTCGTCTCCTCGTCAGTGAAATAACCATGGTGATAGCCGGCTATGCTTAAGTTTGGATATTCTCCTTTTAGCTTTTCGCAAGCCTTACTTACCACGTTATTCTTTGAACCAAGCAGAAAAACACTAATTCCACTACTTTCACAGCACTTCAAAAGCTCCTGAGCGAGTTGGATACCGGCTATCCGCTCAACGCTTTTGCCTGAAATCCATCTTATGGCATAAGCCAACCACCAGCCATCCACTACGATAAGTTCTGCCTCTTTTACCACTCTTTGGTACTCGGGATCTCTTCTTGCCCGCATAAAAATTTCCGGATTCATTGTGACGATGTGAGTTTTCTTTCCCTCCCTGAGACGGGTTTGTAGATAATCAAGGAGATTGTTTAGATTGCCACTATAGAACTTCAATCCAAAGAAATTTGTAAAATCCACAAGCTCCTAAATTTTAACAAAGCCTTTAATGAAATGGTAAATATGTATATTAAACTCGGAATGATTAAACTCGTCATGAACAAACTTTATGTTAATAAACTGAGCTTAAATTCTAGTTTACACAAGATGAAAAGCTAAATCAATCTCAGAGTCCGGCTAGCTGTGCCGAGTGTGCAGAGCTAGCTTCAAAGAGAAAATCAGGTTAAGAAGGGAGTTAGCGTATAAAATATTAGTAATGAATTTCTGCCGGCGTAGCTCAGTGGCAGAGCAACTGACTTGTAATCAGTAGGTCGTCGGTTCAAGTCCGACCGCCGGCTGTTATAGGGCCTGCGGGACTAGCATTTTTCCCCTTAGGAAGAAGCGCTTGACTGCTTTCATCCACCCTTTTGCGCCAATCATAACTGCTAGCACTTCTAACAAAGTAACCTCTCTTAAACAAAACGAAGGATGCTGAAAAGCTTCCTTCTTTACCACAGGAACCGAAACTTCGTGTCTATGCAGATTAAGTTTGCACACTCCGAGGGGAAGTCCTGCAGAACTTCAATACAATCCCACAGTAAAGAGTTTCGGGTTCAAAGTTAGGATGGATGGGGTCATCCGTCTAGTTCTAGCACTGTTAAGTAGTAACAAAGACTGTTCTTGGTTGTAGCCTCTCGGCTAGAAAATGGCTGCGTGATGAATACTAAAACATTCTAAGGAGAGGGATTTGAGCAGAAATGACCGCATTGAACTGATACGAATTCTTAGGGAAGCACGCGGAGGAACTTCATTTTTGGCGCAAATTACCGCTCCTACAGAAGCCCAAATTGCTACCGACGCACTCACCTACTTCACTGACCACCTTTCAGGATTGACCAAGGGAGGAAAGTTCGTAAGTAAGCCCCATAACTGAGTTCATCAAGTAAGTGGGTGCGAGTAACATCTTTCTCCTAAAAAAGAAGCATGGAGTATAGTGAGAGAATAGCGAAGAAGTTCTTGGAAAATAACAAAATGGGACTGTCTGATGAGGCAAGAAATAGCATTATCAGCGAGTTGCTCCTTAACATTCCCCATCACCGCCACTTATTGACTAGGGACGAAAACGCGGAACTGGGTCTTCGGGTTACGAAGACTGAGGAAGTTCGGGATGATTTCTCTAAATTGGTTTGGCGCAAATGGAAAACCTACGAGTCCGAATTTCCACCAGCATTGCCTTTGCAAGTTGAGTAAGCTATTAAAGAGAATTAACGCACCTTTTACCGGCTTTTGGCGATAATCGAGTCATTCAACAGCGGAGGAAAAGGGCGTAGTTAAAACGACGTTCGCAAAACAGAAGTGGGATTTAATACCCGAGCCTGCCCAGCCACAGAAGTTTTGTATCAGCCAAAAATTTTTACTTTGGGAGAATTTCTAGCATTCTTTGCGGTCTGAAGAAGAAAAGGTCGCTTTCAGTTTTTAGAGTATTTTTTATACTCAAAGCATACGGTCATCCCTAACGACTATGGTAAGATACAAAAGCTTAAAGTGGCGGTTTCGTTAGGTATGAATTTACAGGAACTTAGTGATGCCGGTAATTGCGAAAAAGGATGAGCTGACTGAAAAGGAAGCAAGGCTACACCGATTAAGGCACTCCGCGTCGCATATAATGGCGCAGGCGGTTTGCGAGCTATTTCCCGAAGTTAAACTGGCAATCGGTCCGCCGATTGAGGACGGCTTTTATTACGACTTTGATACTCCACACACTTTTACTCAAGATGACCTTGAAAGAATTGAAGCTAAGATGCGGGAGATCATCAAGGAGGATGCAACCTTTGAGGAAATTGAAATGACCCGAGAGGAAGCCCTAAAATTCTTGATGGAGAACAATGCGGGAGCTTACAAACTTGAACTTTTGAATGACATCCCCGAGAATGAACGCATTACTTTTTACCGCAGTGGTCGGTTCATTGACCTATGCGCCGGACCGCATGCGTCAAGAACGGGCGAAGTCAAACACTTTAAGCTTCTTAAGATTGCGGGAGCATATTGGCGAGGTGTGGAGATAAATCCAATGCTTCAACGCATTTATGGAACTGCGTGGGAGACTGAGCAGGAATTAGAAGCTTACCTGAAGCGATTAGAAGAGGCGGAAAAGCGCGATCATAGAAAGCTAGGACCTGAGCTTCAGCTCTTTACTTTTTTTGATGAGGCGGGGAGCGGGCTTCCTTTCTACTTTCCAAAGGGAGCCGTGCTTTTGAATGAACTTCAAAATTGGATGTACGAGGAGCACGTGAAAAGGGGGTATATTCCACTACGCACACCCCATTTACTCAAGATTGACCTATGGAAAATCAGTGGGCATCTGGAAAATTACCGTGAGAATATGTTTTTAGTGAAGGATGAAGAGAATAATCCTAACTCGCCTCTTCCGGGCGTATCCTACGGTGTGAAGCCGATGAACTGCCCTGGACACATCCTCATCTATCAGGCTCAGACGAGAAGCTACCGTGACCTTCCCCAGCGATACTTTGAATTCGGCACAGTCTACCGATTTGAACGCGGTGGGACTATGCATGGAATGCTACGTGTTCGCGGATTCACTCAGGACGATGCCCATATTTTCTGCACTCCAGAGCAGTATGTTAGCGAAGTAAGCGCGGTTATTGATTTTTGCATACATGTGCTTGATACATTTGGCTTTGAGTATACGGTTGGTTTGAAGACTCGTTCCGACAAGCGGCTTGGGAGTGATGAAATTTGGGATATGGCGGAAGGGGGATTAGAAAAGGTCCTCAAGCAGTTGAACATACCCTTTTACTATGGGCATAAAGACGCTACGTTTTATGGTCCAAAGGTTGACTTTATCATCCGCGATTCCCTTGGGAGAGAGTGGCAGGCAAGCACTGTTCAGCTTGACTTTAACCTGCCTGAGCGCTTTGAACTTGAGTATATTGATGTTGACGGCAAAGCCAAACGTCCAGTGATGATACATCGCGCGATACTTGGAAGTTTTGAGCGATTTATTGGCCTGCTCGTTGAAGAGTTTAACGGGGCGTTTCCACTCTGGTGCGCTCCCATTCAAGCGCGCGTTCTTCCCATTTCCGTTGAACTCAATTCTTACGCGGAAAATGTCGCTAAAGATTTCTCCCTTGCTGGAATTAGAGTTGATGTTGACAAAAGAGCGGAAACCCTAAACAAGAAGATTAGAGAAGCGACAACCAACAAAATCCCTTACTTAGTCATCGTAGGTAAGAAAGAGGCTGAAGGGGAGAGGGTCAGCGTGCGCTCATACTTTGATGGAGATTTGGGAATGATGGAACTATCTGAGCTAAGTGCTAGAATGAAAGATGAGATTGAAAGAAAAGTGCACCGCAGGAAGATGTAGCGTAGTGATGGTTTTATTCTCTTAAGAAGGTGAAACATTAGAAGTTGATGAACACAGAAAGATTCTCCGCGGTAATACTCGCAGCGGGAAAATCAACTCGCTTCAGTTCCAAGCATGGCGTTAGTAAAGTCCTTTATCCGTTGGCGGGGGTGCCGATGATTGAATATGTCCTTAGGACACTTCACCGTCTCGCCCCTAACGAGATTATCATAGTTATGAACCCTGAAACCTTTGAAGAATTTCATAAACTCTACGGTGACATTTACAAAGTGGCTATTCAAGATCCACCACTTGGAACTGGGGATGCACTTGCCACCGCTCTTCCCCATATTGAATCCGATGCTGAATATGTATTAGTTCTGCCAGGAGATGCGCCTCTAATATCTGAAAAGGCAATCACCACGCTCTTAAAATCGACATCTGGCGGAGAGGGAGCGGTTTTGACCTTTCATCCACCTTCAACTTATGGCTATGGCAGGATTCTTAGGGACGAAGACGGTTACTTTGTCTCACGCATCGTTGAAGAGTTGGATGCGGATGATAAAACTGTTGGCATAACCGAATGCAACTCTGGCGTTTATGCGTTTCAAAAGAAATGGCTAGCTGATGTTCTTGAGCGAACACGCGTTGAATTTGGCACTAAGAACGCTAAAGGGGAGTACTACCTCACTGATGTGATGAACTTTCTTAGAATAACGCCAGTCTTCCACGAACCTTACGAAGACCTAATAGGCATAAACGATAGAGCTCAGCTTAACCAAGCGGAAAATTTGCTTCAGGAACGCATAATTTCAGCCCATGCCAAGGAGGGCGTCACATTTATTCGCGCTGAAACAAGTTACGTGGAGGCGAATGTAACCATAGGCGCAGACACCATTATCTATCCCGGCTGTGTCCTTAGGGGAGACACTAGCATTGGTGAAAACTGTGAGGTTGGACCAATGTGTTACATTGAGAACTCAAGAATTGGTAATCATAACAAAATAATTTACGCCCATTTGGTTGGTGTCCATACGGAAGATAATGTTAAGGTTGGACCCTTTGCAAATCTAAGGCCTGGGACTCATATATCCGAAAACGCCAAGGTCGGCGACTTTGTGGAGATAAAGAACTCAAGAATTGGCGCTGGTAGCAAAGTTCCACATTTAACCTACATTGGTGATAGCGAAATCGGTGAAGGCGTCAATATCGGCGCAGGTACTATCACCTGCAATTACGACGGTTTTGAGAAGCATAAGACAATAATTGAGGATAACGTCTTCATCGGGAGTAACAACACTCTTATCGCGCCGTTAAGAATCGGACGTGGCGCTTACACCGCGGGTGGAAGCACGATAAATCAGGATGTGCCGGAAGATGCCCTTGGCATTGGACGAGCTAAACAAGAAATAAAAGAGGGCTACGCGAAAAAGCTCCGTGAGAGAAAAGCTAAAAAGACATCAAATATTGAAGAAAGCACCGAAGAGCCAAATTCGACTTAATTTTCCATATTTTACGTTGAACTAACCTTGTAAATATCTAATTCATTTGCTAATCTTTGACTTTAGAATATTTGCATGCGCCACAGGCTGAGGATAACATCATGGCTAATTCACTTCAGTTTGTAAAACGACTAACTTTGGTTAGCGGTAACGCTAATAGGAAATTAGCGGAGGACATTGCAAAGGTTCTTGGGGTTGAGCTTAGGAGAATGACCGTTGATCGTTTTCACGATGGAGAAACTCGGGTAAAAGTTGAAGAGAGTATCAGAGGCGATGATGTTTTTGTAGTTCAACCCACTAGCCCGCCAGTTAATGAAAACCTAATGGAGCTACTAATAATGATAGACGCAATCTCCAGGGCCAGTGCGCATAGGATTGCGGCGGTTATTCCCTATTACGGGTATTCAAGGCAGGACAAGAAGATCAAACCACGCGAGCCGATTAGCGCAAGATTAGTGGCAAATATCATTGAGGTTGCAGGCGCTGATAGGGTTCTTGTAATGGATTTTCACAGTGGGGCTCTTCAAGGCTTCTTCAACATTCCAGTTGATCATCTCTCCGCTATGCTCCTCTTCAGCAAGCATATACAAAACAGTGGTTTTTCCGCTGAAGACAGCGTTATGGTTAGCCCGGACGTTGGCGGAGTGGCACGCGCCAGCGAAGTCGCCAATCGACTTGGATTTCCCCTCGCCATCATTGCGAAACGCAGACCTGAACCAAATGTAGCAGAGGTGGTTGAGGTAATTGGTGAAGTAGCAGGCAAAGACTGCATCCTTTACGATGATATGGTTGACACGGGTGGAAGCATTGTTCAAGGCGCAAATATGTTGATGGAACGAGGTTCAAAGCGCATTTGGGTCTACGCTACTCACGGCATCCTTTCTGGAGATGCTGTAAAACTAATTGAGAATAGCCCCATTGAAAGGCTTGTGATAACTGATACTATTGCCCTTCCCCCTGAGAAGCGCATTCCAAAAATTGAGGTTGTTTCCACCGCAGAAATTTTCGCTGAAGCGATTCTAAGAGGCTTTAGAGATGAAAGCATAAGCACCCTCTTCGGCTAGCGAAATTTTCCAATCGTTCCTCATATAAGCCTCATATAAGAAAACACCAGCTTCTAGCGGTGTTAAAGTTTACTCAAGAACTTCGCGGAATAATGGTATTTAATATTGATCTAACAGTACGTGTCTTTTAGAAACTTTGATAAAATATCGGGGAAATTCTATATGCCAAACGAAGTTATTCTCCTTGGTCCTGAAAACTTAAAAGCTAAACATAGAGTAATAGAGCTTACTTCAATCAAGGAAGCTGATGGCAATTTCCAAATTTCCTACCATATACATAATCCCTTTACTGGAAAACATCATTACTTTGACTTAACAGTCCCCAAGGAAGTAACGCCAATAGACCCAATCTGGGATGAGATTACTAGAAAGTTTGATGAGCTTTTCGTAAGAAAGGAAAACTCGCTCGTTTATCGGGACATACTAAGAACCCTTGTAATTGAAGAAATTTATAAACGCACGAAGAAACCACCAAAGCGAGAGGTAGTGGAAAAACCTACCACTTTGAAAGAAGCACCTCCAAAGGATGAGCGTAGCCAGAAGTTTGCGACCCTTGTCGATCTCACAAAGAAGATAGCGGAGATGAATGCGATAGTTGAGTCGGAATCGCAACCTGAAAGTGAGAGGAAGAAGGCGGAGATACGGCTAAAGGCATTCAGCGCAAAGGCTGAGACTATAGCGAAAGAACTTGGCATTGACCTCTCAAAGCCACTGCCGGAGAAACTACCAGAAGAGCCAGCGGGAGATGACCTGACCAAACGATATGAAGCATTAAAGGTGCTAGCTGCGAAGATTCAAGAGATGGAAAAACTAGTTCAGGATGAATCTCAACCTGAGAGCGAGAGAAAGAAGGCAGAGATCCGCTTAAAAGCTTTCAGAACCAAAGCGGAAACGGAGGCAAAGGAGCTTGGCGTTGATATATCAAAGCCTCTGCCGGAAAGTTTGTCATCAACCGGCGAAATCGAGATCGCAGAATCAAAAGATGAGAAGCTTAAGCTCATCAAATCCTTGATGGAAAAGATCAAGGAAATGGAGGGGATAGCTGAAGATGAGACTCAACCTGAAAGCGAGCGGGAAAAGGCGAAAATCAGAGCGCGCGCATTTAGGACAAAGGCTGAGAAAGAGGCAGAATCCGCAGGCATTGATATCAATAGTCTTTAGAGGGATATATGCAAGTTAAGAAGTCTCATAGAAAGAAAAATAGAGTTAGGAGCGAAGTTTGCCAGGAAGAAGTTCTTCATCACCAAGCGATTAGGCGGGTAACGGAACGCTTTCCATCTGAAAGCGTCTTCCTTAGAATGAGCGAATTCTACAAAGCCTTTTCCAGCCCATCTAGGGTCAAGATTCTATCCGCCCTATCCGCTAGCGAGCTTTGCGTATACGATATTGCCAGCATACTGAAACTTTCCCCATCCGCCGTGTCACATCAACTCAATTTACTTAAAACTCTGCGACTTGTAAAATCAAGAAGAGATCGTAAACAGATTTATTACAGCCTGGATGATGAGCATATACTCGCCATTCTGGCAATCGCAAGGGAGCATCTTGCGGAAAAATAACTCTCCAGCTGAAAATCCCTTCCTTTTTGAAATGGCACTGAAAGAAATTAAAAGCTACTTACTTCTTCTTAGCCGAAGAAATGGTATAAAGAGGCAACTGGATTAACCCTTCGATATTATGCTTAATAATACTTTCAGCGATTTATAACCAGCCAAAGACGCAGACTAAAAATGATGAAAAACTCTGTTACTACGAAGTTTCCTCGTAGGTATGCTAAAATTTGCTTATCTCAAAAAGGAGAGCTAAATTTGGCTAAAAGAATTTTCATTTCTTTTTTAATCCTCACTTTTGTAATCCTCACTGCAATATCATCCTCTAAAGCAAATCGCTATGAAGAACTTTTGGGAGAATACACATCAACTTTTGAAAAGGCACTCGCCCAGGTAAATTTAACTTTATCAGATGTAACCTTTGACATTAACGATAGAAATATTTGGGGTGGCGATAAGTTCCGCCTTAGGTTCTTTGACACGCTTATCGAAAATCCGTTCAAGATAAGAAAATACATTCCGCTAATTGCGGATAACGCGGTTACTAATGCGGGCGATTTGCCAATGCTAATTACAATTGCACAGAGCAGGCTGAACTACGGGATTAGGCTCGGGTTAGTATCAGATCCGCTTGAATTATATAAGAAGAAACTTGAAGAGACGCTTCCCGAAAATTACTTGATTGACGGTATTAGTTCTCTATACAAGGTCACAAACCAGTCTCTAACTGACACAGAGCGCTCTTACATAACCCAGACGAGCACGGGTATTCCAGTTGAGTTAGGCAAGTCAACCGCTCTATTTCTCTACGCGCTTGCGGATATTATTACTTATCGGAATTTTGCACTTAAATCCGTAAGTGATTTCATTCAGAAGAGCGAAATAACTGACACTGTTGACACTTTCGTGCGCTCCGCTGCTGAGGAAATTGAGAATGAAGCTTTGGAGAAAGACTTAGGTTTTGCGTACTTCACTGAGTATTTACTGGATAACTTTGACTTTAACTACCTGAACACTGGTGGGGAACTGCTAGCATTTGTGACCAAGGAAATGCTTAATCAACTTACTACCTCCGAGTTTAAGGGCGAATTTAGCTTCACCTTTGAAACACCCTATGGCGTAATCGCTTTGAATGGAAATCAGCAGGATAGTTACGCATCTGGAATGCCTTACCTTCTAGTTATAGATACGGGAGGAAATGATACTTACTTTGGTGGGGCTGGAAATGTTTCTATGCAAAACCCAGTAAGCGCATTAATAGACCTAAAAGGCGACGATGTATACCAAAATGAAGAAAGACTTATTCCTTCCTTTGGGGCGGGAGTTTTTGGCTACGGTTTTCTTTTTGATCTTGATGGCAAGGATAGCTACTCATCCGAATTTGTATCACAGGGCGCGGGCATCTTCGGCGTTGGCGTCTTGTTTGATAAAGCGGGAAATGATACTTACAAGGGAGTTTCGAACGTTCAGGGCGCTGGAACTTACGGAACTGGTATTCTCTCTGACATTGGAGGTAATGATTACTACGAGTGCTACCAGCTTGGTCAGGGCTACGGCTTTACCAAAGGCGTAGGCTTGCTTCTTGATTCATCTGGCGATGACAGATACACCGCCAATGATACGGACATTCGTTTTCCCTCATCGCAAACCAAGGAGCATAACTCATCGCTTGCGCAGGGATGCGGATTTGGAAGGCGTAACGATTATCTTACTGGACACTCCTGGGCAGGCGGTATTGGAATGCTTTTTGATGTGGTGGGAAATGATAACTACTCCTGTGGGGTTTTTGGCCAGGGCGTCGGGTATTGGTATGGAACTGGAATCCTTTTAGATAAAGCTGGAGATGATACTTATAAGGGGATATGGTACGTTCAGGGCGCATCCGCTCACTTTGCGCTTGGAATTGTTGAAGACTTGGAAGGAAGTGACAGGTACACTGCAAGCATGAATATGGCGCAGGGCGCGGGACACGACTTCTCCATCGGCTGGCTACACGATAGCTCCGGTAATGACACCTACAAAGCTCCGAATTTATCCCTCGGGGGGGGTAACGCCAATGGCATAGGCATCTTCTGGGACGAGAAGGGAGATGATAGCTACACCTCAAGCGGAACAACTCTTGGCAAGGCAAATCCACCCGGCGGGGGTTTGAGGGATATTATCATCTGCCTTGGATTGTTCGCTGATACGGGCGGGAACGATACCTACCCCGCAGATGTGCCTATTGCTGGAAACAACAAGAGCTGGTCTCAATTTGGTGAAACTGAGGGTAAAAGGTTACCTGCGGTCAAAGGCGTGGGAATTGACACAATAGTAGTTGGCTCATTGTAACTTCCATTTTGATATCCCTCCGCGCTCTTTTTCAGAGTTTCCAGACGCGCTGATTCATCTGAAGAATACGGATTATCCCATTTCTTGAGATATGGGTTTATCTCACGCTGAATTTCCTGAGAGGGGAGACTAGATATTTACCGCTTGTGCTTTAGTTGAATCATCCTCTATGCTAGAATGAGTTTCAATTGATGAGTCGACTGGATAAGCTCGCCCTCATTGAACTTTTGCCAGCATTCACTTACTCCCTCTTTGCGTTTATAGTACTTGTCATTCTCGCAGGAGTGATGAAGCCTGTAATTGAGATAATGACCAAGTATGGTGTTGGTGGAGACGTGGTTCTTAAGTACTTTTTTCTAGCGCTACCACAATGGATTGTATTCACGTTCCCAATGGCTGTCCTTACTGGGACAATGATGGCAGTCTCCGCCCTTTCTAGCCATTTTGAAATTGTAGCGGTTCGAGGAGTTGGCATCAGTTTGGTGCGATTTACACTGCCCTTCGTTGGGTTTGCCCTACTTATCGTAGGCTTCACGTTTCTCTTAAACGAGAAGGTCGCTCCCTACACAAATAGAATGCTTCAAGACCTAGAAAGGGATATAGTCCTTGGCAAAACGGGAAAGATTGAGGAGGACCTCGTCAACCTTAGGTTAATGCAGGGCGGTAAATTAAGATACTTTCTCGTAGCGGATAAGCTACGTGGAAACTCACTTACACGGGTCAACCTTTTTTCATTTAATCCAGAGAAAGAAAGTGAGAATTTTTATCTTCGCTCAGAAAACGCAACCTGGACGGGCGACCGCTGGCAATTCTTTAATGGCATCGTCTACAACTTTCAGCCTGACGGAACAGTAATAACTACGAAATTTGCTTCAACAGTGGCGGAGGAATTTGCGATGACACCAAGGGAAATTTCAAAGCTAAGCCGAGACCCAAGCGAACTCACCATAAGCGAGCTCAAGGATGTTATCAGGCATTTCAAAGAAGAGGAAAGATTGACCTCATCACAACTTCTCAGGTTCCAGGTTGATTACTTCTTCAAGTACTCAATCCCACTCTCGCCAATCTTCTTCGTTCTAATTGCAGTTCCACTTGCGATTGTTCCAGTGCGGACTACCACCGCTGTAGGAATGGGATATTCCATCTTGATTCTGCTTTTGTATATTTTTCTTATTATAATCTGTACTCAGGCTGGCAGAGGCGGGCTTATCCCACCAGCTCTCGCCGCATGGATACCGAACATTTCTGTGCTCTTAATCGGTGTGTGCCTGATTTGGCTTAAGAATAAATAAAGAGCCACCGCCTCATTCTAATCCTTCAAACGAGTATCTCTCAGCTCTCAGCTTTTTTGAGTAACACATCAATCGCACGCTTAGTTAGTAGCTTAAGGGCAAATGGTTCATGAACTATTATCTATCCATCGACAAATTTTCTCATGCTCGGCTTTATTTTCACTGAAAGCCCTCAATAAATCCAACCACAAATACGCACTCATCGTTGAATTGTATTTCTCCTTAAAAAGTACTCTAGATGCCACTCTCGCCATCACTAGCGCCAGTTCGTATCGTGTAAAAGGGCGGACTGCTCATATGCCTTTAACGCTCAAGTCTGAATATCTCTTACAAATTATAACTTCATAGCTTCTGAGAATACTTCCGCAAATTTCTAGAAATTGAAATTTTTGCCAGTGGCTGGAAACTGGCAATCCCAGTTGGAAATGAGTCTCTCTAGACGTGGTAAATGCTCGTTCCCTTGGGCATTCTTCTGGCGAGCCCAGACTTATGCGCAGACCTTGCCACCGCAGTTGCCACGTGCTTGAAGACTTTCCGATTGAAGACGCTTGGAATTATGTAATCTGCGGATAGCTCATCTTTTCCAACAATATTTGCGATGGCGTATGCGGCAGAGTGCTTCATATCTTCATTTATGTCCCTCGCTCGGGCATCAAGCGCCCCGCGAAATATCCCCGGAAAGGCTAGCACATTATTTATCTGATTTGGATAATCGCTTCTACCTGTGGCAATAATTGACGCTATTCCTTCACAATCCTCTGGCATAATTTCTGGCACGGGATTGCTCATCGCAAAGATTATCGGCTCCTTATTCATCTTTTTAATATCCTTGCGAGTAAGTAATCCTGGACCTGAAAGACCTAAGAACATATCCGCATCTTCTAGAACTTCCTTCAAGCTTCCCTTTTCCATTTTGGGATTAGTGTTATCAGCTACCCACATTTTAGCCTTGTTGTCTCCAACATCCCTGCCCTTGTAGATTGCGCCTTTTCTATCGCAAACGATGATGTTGCCAATTCCAAACTCTTTCAAAGTTTTAGTGCAAGCAATTCCGGATGCGCCAGCTCCGGATACAACAAGCTTCATCTTTGAAGGATTCTTCTTGGTGATTCTTAAGGCGTTGATTAGACCTGCAAGGACAACTACTGCTGTTCCATGCTGGTCATCGTGAAACACGGGTATATCTAGCTCGCGCTTCAAAGTTTCTTCAATGTAAAAACATCTTGGAGCAGAAATGTCCTCTAGGTTTATTCCGCCAAAACTTGGAGCGATCCACTTGCAGAATTTGATAATTTCATCAGGGTCTTCAGTTGCGATACAAAGAGGAAAAGCGTCAACACCGCCAAACTCCTTGAACAAAATAGCTTTGCCCTCCATAACGGGCATCGCCGCCGCAGCGCCTATGTTTCCAAGCCCTAGAACTGAGCTACCATCTGAAACCACCGCAATGCAGTTCTTGCGAATGGTGAGGTTGAAGGAAGTCTTGTAGTCGTCATATATTGCCATACATACACGAGCCACACCAGGAGTGTATGCCATTGACATATCCGCTCGAGTCTTAAGCGGAACCTTGGAATGAACCTCCAATTTTCCTCCAAGGTGCATCAGAAATGTATCATCTGAGACGGAATGAACTGTAACCCCCTTTATCCGCTGAATCGCCCTGATGACTTCCTCCGCATGCTCAGTGGATGAGCACTCAATTCCATAGTCCCTCAGGCTCTTGCCATTGCGAATCTGCACGAGGTCAATCGCGTGAATTACTCCACCTGCCTTGCCAATAACACCACTTATCTTTGATATCCAGCCGGGCGCATGCGGGCATTCTATCCTCATGGTTATCTCATACTGCGCGCTTGGAGTGATTCTTGATACCATTCTTAGCCCTCCTTTTCACATAAATTCTACCATATTTGTGAAAATCGTCACTAACTTTTAGCCAAATGACGAATGATGAAATTTCTGCTAGAAGTTTCATTCAAACTTTAGCCCTTACAATAATGCGACTGAGAACATTGACGCTGAATTACCAAAAGGGAACATTGCAAGACTTCCAAATTAAGCTAGTTTGTCCCCTAGTCGCATCCCGCGAAGTTTAGCCCAAGGTTGACGCCTTTTTCTCGTGTTTCAAGGATATGAGAAACAAATGGCTTTCAGTTTAAGAACTATAACGCAAGTTCCGTTAAAGAATTGTTCACAGGGAGGTAAGAAAGCTATAAGGATGAAACGAGCTCGTCAATAACTTCAAGGAAGTAATCAATATCGTTGTCAGGGGTGAGAAAGGCGGGGCTGACGCGGACAGCGCCTCCTCTCTCCGCAGTGCCGAAAAACTCGTGTGACATTGGTGAGCAATGAAGCCCCGCGCGATTTGCGATATGGTAATGCTCCGCTAGAATTGTCCCGATATCGGATGGCTCGTGACCATCAATGTTGAAAGAGATCGGACCGCAACGCAAAGAACTATCCTGAGGACCTACAACGCTTATCCCTGGCAACTCTTGCAGATGGTTAAGGATTCTCTTATGCTTCTCTGAAGTAATATACTGTATTCTATCTAAGCCTGTATCAAAGATAAAATCCAGAGAGGCGTCAAGAGCAATTATTCCAAGAACGTTTGGAGTTCCAGATTCGTAGAAGGTGGGCATTTCATTCGGCAGGTCGTAGAGCTGACTGAGTTTGCCAGTCCCCCCAACTCTAAGAGGTTCAGGTCTGATCCCATCACGGAGGAAGAGAATTCCTGTGCCAGGAAGGCTCAGCAGAGATTTATGTCCGGGGGCAGCAAGTATTGAGATGTTCATCTCTTCAACATCTATATGATGGCAACCTGCGGACTGAGCAGAGTCCACCATAAATGGCACCCCGCGAGCACCTGCAACCATTCCAATTTCCTTTAGCGGTTGAATTGTCCCGGAAACGTTGCTTATATGGTTCACGCAAATTAGCTTTGTTCTTTCACTTATGAGCCCCTCTATTGCCTCGGGGATAACTATACCGTTTTCATCTGAAGGAATTGGGCAGAATTTAATGTTGCGCTGTTTCTTTAAGTAGTGAAGAGCCCGTGAAACAGCATGATGCTCTAAATGAGAAATTAGAATCTCGTCGCCATCATTCAGAAGTCCGAAGAGCGCGAGGTTAATGCCATCAGTGGCGGAGTAAGTAAATATTATGTTATGAGGGTTTTTAACATTAAAGAGCTTAGCAAGTTTCACCCGAGTTCTGGCTACAATTTCGTCTGGATTAATTTTCGAGAAATAACTTCCTCTTCCTACAGTTAAGCCAACTTCCCGAACCGCCTCACTAACCGCAAGATTAACTATTTCAGGTTTCGGATACGACGTTGAAGCGTTATCCAAATACACCTGTCCCTCATTAATACTCACGCCCATAGAATCGCTCCTTTGGGTAAAGCATTTATAAATTCTGCTCGACTCACAGAGAAACAAAGGCTTAAATTTAAGGTAAACACAAAACCCTCTTTAGGAATAAAAATTCAGCCTTTTACAAGTATACCTAATGCAACTACATGTCAGACTATGATAGCTGGTAAAATGTGAAACTGCAATGAAACCAGTCGTTCTTCTTATTCTAGATGGTTGGGGATACCGTAAAAGCCAAGAGGGAAATGCAATCGCGCTTGCCAAAACGCCAAACTGGGATTTTGTCATTCAGGAATTTCCTTGGACGCTTCTTCACTGTCAAGGTGAATGGGTTGGGCTTTCACCTGGGCAAATGGGAAACAGCGAAGTTGGACATCTTAACATTGGCGCAGGGAGAAAAGTCCTTCAGCCGCTAACAATGATTGATACTATGATTGAAAATGAGGAGTTTTTTAGACATACTGGCCTATTAAATATTCTTAGAAACGCTAAAGGGGCGGGAGGAAGAGTTCACATAATGGGTCTAGTCTCGGATGGTGGAGTTCACTCACACATTAGACATCTTTTCGCTCTACTAGATACTTGCGAACAGAACCAGATTGAGAACGTTTGTGTTCATGCCTTTCTTGACGGGCGTGACACTAGCCCGAGAGCAGGAATAGGTTTCATTGAAGATTTGCTTAAGAAATTAGCAAGTTATAGACCAAGGGCTGAGCTTGCCAGCGTTTCCGGAAGATATTTCGCCATGGACAGGGATAAGCGATGGGAGAGAACAGAAAAGGCATATCGGGCGATAGCCCTCGGGATGGCGGAGAAAACAATAAGCAATCCTTTGCATCATCTTCAAAAATCCTACGAGTTTGGGGAGACTGATGAGTTTGTGGTGCCTTTCGTTGTTGCCGAAGGGGAGGTTGATGGCGCACGAAAAGGCGATCCGTTAAGTATGCATCCCGAGGATGCGGTTATTTTTTTCAACTTCCGCGAAGATAGAGCAAGGCAACTCACCTACGCGCTTACGAAACAGGATTTTTTGCACTTTTCACGGCCAATTAAAATTGAACACTTCTTCAGCTTTTCCAAATACTCTGAGGAGCTTGATTTTCCAACTCTGCTTACCTGTAACGAATTGCCCGATACCGTTACAGAGGTACTTAGTAAACTGAACTTGCCCGTTTTCAAATGCGCTGAGACGGAAAAATACGCCCATGTCACTTACTTCTTTAACGGCGGAAGGGAAGCACCCTTTGAGCTAGAGGAAAGAGTCTTAGTGCCTTCGCCTAAGGTTGCAACGTATGATATAAAGCCTGAAATGAGCGCCTATGAAGTTACTGCGGAAGCGGTAAAAGCCATTAAAGAGGGAAGACACGCTCTTTATGTAATCAATCTGGCAAACGGTGATATGGTGGGGCACACAGGCAATCTGAGTGCAGGAATAAAGGCTGCGGAGGCTGTTGATTTATGTCTTGGTAGGTTCCTTGAAGTAACAAACGAAGGAAAGGATGCCTTCTTGCTCATTACATCGGATCATGGAAACTTTGAAGAGATGCTCGCTGAAGACCAGAAAACCGCATCTACCCAACACTCGTTAAATCCAGTCCCTTTCATTCTTGTTGGTCCTGATACAAATCTTCGATTCGACCTTAGAAATGAGGAGGGCTATCTGCCCGATGATGCAGGCGCAGAAGCTCTAGCTGAGAATCAGTCCTTGAGGGATATAATTCCAACTGCCCTTAAGCTAATGGAAATTGAACCACCCGAAGTTATGAACGGATCCCCTTTGCAGTTGTAATTTGGACTTCACCAATCGTTGAGTTTATACTTTTAGCGCAAGAGGAGCCAGAGAAAGTTAGAAGGATAAATGAGCTCCTTCAATAATATTCAACTCGCCGGTCTTTATATCAAATTCCGCTTTTCCTGCGCTTACTTCAAAAGCTGGGTCTTTTATAATTACTTTTTCTATTGTTACCTTAAAAGCTCTTCTATCCCACACCAATCTCTTCGCGCTAAATCTCTGACCGAGTGGAGTAATCTCACCTGATAGGGAACCAGAAACTTCCGCCATGTCTTCAATAACTTTATACGTGAGAAACTTCGCCATGAAGTAGAGCTTTCTATCGCCTTCAAAGTTTAATTCAAACTCCGCAAAAGGAATGCTAACAACTCCTTTAACACTGACGCCATAATCTGAGCGGATACGCATTTTCACGGAACCGTCCGCATTGGAAAGAATGACTTCTGTTCCCTTCACCTCTATCTGCGGAGATTCAACAATTATGTTCTTTGATGCGCTAGCCTCTCCACCTCCATCTTTCTGAAGAAGCGCCTCGGTTAGTTCACCATTATTCTCCTGAGGTGTCCTTAATCCAAAGGAAACAAATAGAAGAATAATCGCGCAAATTAGAGTAATAAATAGCCAGATAAGCCTTCTTCTTAGGATAAACACCCTACATTATTATGACGTATTTTACAAAAGATTAGCGGATACTTGCCGGGCGTACTTGTCTTCAAGGCAAAGGAGCTTATCTTACGCTTCTTCTTCTAAAGAAGGCGCGTTCGCACAACTTACAGCGCCACCTTTCAATGTTTATGTCTAGCCAAATGAGATCAAACACCAAAAGTAGGAAGAGACAAAGTGTTCCAATTGTAAGCCAAGGATCGATATAGCTATAAAGAAGATAGTTGCCAACGGTGAGTCCTCCGACAAGAACGAAGAGAATCGCCAGAATCCAGGCGGGCCAGTGGGAAAGAGATGAGAAGTCTGAAAAGAGAAGAATGGCAAATCTTGGAAGCAACCCCGGCGGTAGTGTAGGGAATGCCTCCCCTCCACAGACCGGACAGGAGATGGATTTGACAGGTCGCATTAAGCGCAATTTTCTATACTTAGGCAATACGCTAATGATTATATTAAATTAGCAGAAACAGAGGAGCAACCCATCTATTCAATAGATTAAAAAAACTTAGCTAGCATAATAATCTTGAGACCTCAGACTAATCGTGAGGTGTTTTCATATTCATTCCGGGACCTGCGTTAGCGACTTGAGCCATTTCTCCAACCAATGTGGCATTGGCTACGCTAATCTGCACCGCAATATTCTGGGCTACAGAGATAAACTCCTGACTCACTTTGCTTTCAGGTGCGCCAATTACCACAGGTTTCCCCATATCATCGCCCTGCCTCATCCTCGAATCAAGTGGTATCGCGCCTAAGAATGGGATGCCAAGCCTCAAGCAAAGCTTTTCACCTCCACCTCGGGCAAAAATGTCGTGCTCCTTTCCACAGTTGTCGCAGACAAAGTAGCTCATATTCTCGATTGCACCAAGGACGTGAACGTTCATCTTTCTAAACAAGCCGACAACCTTTCCCGCTATTACGCTAGCCATTGCCTGGGGCGTGGTGACAACGATTGCGCCAGCAAGCGGAATAGACTGCGTGAGGGTGAGCTGGGCATCGCCGGTGCCAGGTGGAAGGTCTACTATCAAGTAATCTAGCTCACCCCAATCAACGTCCCTTAGGAATTGCTGAACAAGACTATGCACCATCGGTCCACGCCAAATTACCGCTTGGTCAGTGTTTATCAGAAATCCGAGACTCATTAACTTTAAGCCGTGCTTCTCGATTGGTTGAATCTTCCTTGCCTCATTAATTTCGGGTTGCTCATGAACTCCAAGAATGATTGGAAGGCTTGGTCCATACACATCAGCGTCCATTAGCCCAACCTTTGCACCAAGTCTAGCAAGGGCGAGGGCAATATTCACCGCAACTGTAGACTTACCGACGCCACCCTTTCCGGAAGCTACAGCTATAACGTTCTTGACACTCTTCATCATTTCTTGAAGCTCCATCAACTGCTCCGTACGGCTTGTAACTTTTGCTGAGAGCTCAGCGTTCACATTCTCAACCCAATCTAGAGATTTGACCGCGGTGATAGCTTGGTCGCGAAACATATTTTTTACGGGACAGGCAGGAGTGGTAAGCTCAATTGTGAACGCGACGTTTCCACTGCAGATTCGCAAGTCTTTGATAAAGCCTAGCGTGACTATATCCCGATGAAGGTCAGGATCCTGAACCGCTGATAAAGCCTTCAAAACCTCTTGTTCTTTTTGTTCGTTTGTTAATTCCACAATTATGAACCTAAAGAAGAATTACAGTTAGTATTTGACTACTTTAAATTTTATCCTATAAAGAAAGAAAATAACTTGTAATGGGATTTAGTGAGAACATTTAGGTTGAACGAGATTTTTGCTAAAAAAGGGGGTCCGCCAGAAATTTTTGAGAGTTTGAGCTTGAAAACTTGAGGGTTTGACAGAAGTTGGAAACAAAAGTGGCTAGCTCTTCTAATCGCGAGTGGCTCTATGCTACCAGTTGTCCCGATTTATAGTTATTAGCTGAACTTCGCTTTTCACGGGTTGTGGAAGAGATAAATATGGCTAGCATTCATTTTGTAGTATCATCCGCCGAGCAAGTGGTCGGTAACTTTCAGCCAGCCTTAGTCTGAACCTTCACCCGATGGTTTCGAAAGTTCCTTCTTCCGGGTGATGTCTTTCCCCGTGACTCTTTCTCCGCCACTGCTAGTTTTAGAGGAAGAGCTCTTATAATCAGTGATGTGGAAGCCACTGCCACGAAAGATTATTCCTGCAGGGGATAGCAGACGGAGCGCAGGACCACCACATTTCTCGCATTTGCGCTTTCCATTCCTGGAAAATCCCGTTAACACTTCAAAGGTATGTCCACAACTTTCGCATCTGTATTCGTAAATAGGCATAGTTCATCACCATTTATAGAAAAGATAGTATCTCAATAAATGCTTAAAATAAAATTAAATAAGTTTATCTTCTCTAAACTAAATTATCTATACCTAAGGAGCATTCACTAACTCAGGTTCAACGCTCACGGGCGTTTCACCTATGCCAAAGATAAATTCACCATTAACGAAATCAACTACCACTTTATCGCCCTCTTTAATTTGCCCTGCGACAAGTTTCTGAGAAAGGGGATTTACAATAAGGCGCTGAATTGTCCGCTTCATTGGGCGCGCACCGAAGGATGGATCAAAGCCTTCTTCCGCTAGCTTGTCCAGAACTCTGTCAGTCACTGTGAGGTGAATCTTTTGCTCAGAAAGCCTATCGGAAAATTCCTTAAGAAGGAGCTGTGCAATTTGTTTCACTTCATCCTTGCTTAACTGATGAAACACCACAACTTCGTCAATGCGATTTAAGAACTCTGGGCTAACCCTGCTTTTTAGCATACTGAACAGAGTTTCCTGGACTTCTCGGTAACTTTTAGCTGGATCAACTGTTGCAACCTGATTAACCTTAAAGCCAATTTTCCCTCCTTCAGTAAACTCAAGTATCTTGGAACTGCCGATATTGGAGGTCATTATAATAACCGTGTTCTTGAAATTTACAGTAACGCCCTTGTTATCAGTGAGCCTTCCCTCATCCAACACCTGAAGGAGGATGTTAAAAACTTCGGGATGCGCCTTTTCAATTTCATCCAGGAGAATTACTGAGAAGGGCTGGCGTTTGACCGCCTCGGTTAGCTGACCACCCTCCTCATAGCCGACATATCCCGGAGGGGCACCTACTAGTCGCGAAACGGAATGCTTCTCCATATATTCGCTCATATCAATGCGCACGACTGCGTTCTTGGAGCCGAACAAGAACTCCGCTAATACTTTCACAAGCTCTGTTTTACCGACACCAGTTGGACCGAGGAAGATGAAAGTTCCAAGTGGTCTATTTGGGTCTGCTAACCCGCTTTTAGCACGGCGGATAGTCTCGGAAAGCACTCTTATCGCTTCTCTTTGACCAATAATCTTCTGAGCTAGCACCTCTTCCATCTTGAGAAGTTTTTCCTTTTCGGTTTCCTCTAATTTGGTAACTGGGACACCACTCCACTCAGATACCACTTCCGCTATTGCCTCAGGTGTTACTTTAAGTTGGCTAGCTTTTTCAGCCAATTTTGCCCTCTCCTCCGCAATTTCTTTTTTAACCTTTTCCGCCTCTTGTTTCCACTTTGCGGAAGCCTCGTAGTTCTCCTTCTCTGATTCTTCCTGTTCTAACCTTTCAAGCTCTTTAAGTTTATTCTCAAGTTCGGCAAGCTTTGCAGTTTCAGAAAGAGCGCGAAGCCTTACTCTAGCGGAAGCCTCGTCAATCAGATCTATTGCTTTATCGGGCAGAAATCTTTCGGTAACATAACGAACTGAAAGTTTCACCGCCGATTCTATTGCGCTATCTGTTATCTCAAGTCCATGGTGCTGTTCATAGCGTTTTCTAAGAGCTTTAAGCATCTGGACAGCTTCCTCTGGGGTTGGTTCTTCAACCATTACGGGCTGAAACCTTCTCTCTAGCGCACGATCTTTCTCAATGTACTTACGATACTCGGCTATCGTTGTTGCACCAATTGCCTGCAGGTCACCTCTGGCAAGAGCTGGTTTCAGAATGTTGCTTGCATCAATAGCTCCTTCAGCAGCACCTGCGCCAACCACTGTGTGCAACTCATCTATCATCAGGATTGTGTTTCGTTTTGTGCGGATAATTTCTTCTATCAGAGCCTTCATCCTGTCCTCAAATTCACCGCGAAACTTTGTCCCTGCCAGTAAAGCTGGCAAATCAAGCTGGAGAACTGATTTCTTTAGAAGAGGTTCTGGAACTTTACCTTCAACAATCCTTTGAGCCAAACCTTCAACGATGGCGGTTTTCCCCACACCGGGATCGCCAATTAACACCGGGTTATTCTTAGTCCTTCTAGATAGAATCTCCATTACTCTTTGAATCTCAGCTTCTCTTCCAATCACTGGGTCTAGCTTGCCTTGGCGAGCTTTTTCGGTTAAATCCACCGTGAACCGTTTCAACATCTGATAGGTGTCTTCCGCAGTTGCGCTGTCAACACTTCTAGAACCGCGAACCTCTTTGAGCGCGTGCAAAATCTTTTCCTTATCTATACCAAAAGAGTTTAGAATCCGAAAGGCAGTGCCTTCTCTTAACTCAACCATGGCCAAAAGGAGATGCTCCGTTCCAATGAACTCGTCTCCCATTTCTTTTACTTCCTCATAGGCAAGGTCAAATAGGCGCGCCACGCTAGGAGTTACGTATATTTGGGTTATACCACTTACTGATTCAACTTGGGGACGTGACATAACCGCTCGCCGCACCTTGTCCAAGACTTTTGTGGGCTCTAATCCACAATAGCGAAGAATGTCTGGAATGATTGAGCCTTCGACAAAAGATATGCCGTAGAAAATGTGCTCAGTATCCATCTGTACCTGCTTAGTATCGAGCAGGACCTCCTGCGCCTTTTGCAGAGATAGTTTTGCCTTATCGGTAAATTTGTCAAACGGTATCACTTATGCTCACCTTCATCAATGGGAATTTTTCTCTTTAGAATTAAACCAGCCTTCTGAGGTGTAATCCTCAGGAGACCTTCCTCTTCTCCGCCTATTAATCTCAGTATTCTTTCCTTAAGAGAAGCATCTAGCTGGGATAGGATTGTCTCTGTTAATCTAAGCATCTGATTTAAGTCTTCTCTTAAACTCATGATAATCTGCACTCCCGCTAAGTTCACTCCAAGCTCCTGGGTTAGCATAGAAATGAACCTAATTCTTTCAATATCAACTTGTGAATACATCCGCGTACCACCGGCGGTGCGTTTTGGTTTCAGTAAACCTTCTTTTTCATACTCTCGGATAGTCTGCTGGTGCAGATTTAGCATACGAGCGACACTGCCGATGCTGAAAATCGGTTCCTCTGATAAATCTCCCTTTCTCTCGTAAAATTCAAAAAACTTTCTTACCATCTTAGAAACCAAAAACCTTCAACCTTGGGTTATACGGATGAGTATTAGCCAGTTCCCGAACTAGCTCTCGACCGTGAACGCTTAAGTTCTCGGGCGGAACAATCTCAATGCGAACGAACATATCTCCCCTACCTGAACCGTTTAAGTGTGGAAAACCTTTGCCTTTCAGCCTGAATTCTTTACCGCTTGGAGTTGCGGCAGGCAATCTCAATCTTACTCTTCCATTCAAGGTGGGAATATCAATCTCATCACCGAGAATCGCCTCACTAACGGTAACCGGAACAGTTAGATAAACGTTGTCACCCTCCCTTCGCATGTATGGATGTGGACGGAGGCTAATTCTCAGATAAAAATCACCATACTCTCCACCGTTTCTACCGGGACGCCCTTTTCCAGCAACCCGAACAAGGCTACCGTCATTGACGCCCGCAGGTATCTTTACCTCTACTTTTTCATCCTTTTTCATTAAGCCAGAACCACCGCAAAGACTGCAGGATTTTGAGGGAATAGTGCCCCTGCCACCGCATCTATCACAAGTAGATGCAATCATGAAGGGAGCAGAACCTTGCGCCACTTGTCCCGTTCCACCACATGTTGGACAAGACTTTCCCTTTGTTCCGGGTTCTCCACCGGTACCTCCACATCTGTCACAGTAAACTTCCCTTGCAAGGTTTAGCTTAATAAGAGTTCCATTGGCAGCATCAATGAAGTCAATAGTCGCATTTTGGTAATGGTCTTCACCCTTTTCGGGAACTAATTGAGGATTTGCGCGTTTGCCAAATCTGCTACTGAATCTATTAGCCCTTGAGGTGCCAAGTAGGTCACCCAAAATGTCCTCAATTGAAAAACCAAAAGTAGAAGAAATATCGCCAAAGGTATTAACAAACTCATTCCAGTCCATAGTGCGGTATGTATAGCCCGCAGAACCTGGCGCACGCCCACCTGCCTTAATGAAATCAGCTCCGTAAGTATCGTACATACGCCGTTTCTCAGGATCACTAAGAACCGAGTAGGCAGCTTGAATTTCCTTGAACTTTTGCTCCGCCGTTGGGTCATTTGGATTCACGTCTGGATGATATTTTCTCGCAAGTCTACGGTAACTTGCTTTGAGTTCCTTGTCGGTTGCATCCCTTCTTACTCCAAGAATGCTGTATAAGTCTTTATCCATTTTCCTCACCTGCGCCTATGCCTAGCGATTCTTCTTCCTTGCCCTCTTCTTTGGCCGGCGTAAGAATTGAGACTAAAGCCGGTTTAACTACTCTGTCCGCTATCTTTACTCCCCGCTGAAAAACTTCGTCAACTGTTTCATATTCAACTTCGTGGGAAGTTGACGACTTAATTGGTTCGTGCAAATTGGGGTCAAACTTATCACCCACAGCGCCGAAAATTTTTACTCGATAGCCCTCAAGAATACTGGCAAATTGAGCAGATATTTTTTTCAATCCATCCACAATTGAATCGTTAACAGTAGGAGAGTCTTCTATAGACTTAATTGCCTGCTCAATGCTTTCAATCGCTGGGATAAGCTCTAAAAGGAGCGACTCAATCGCGTACTTCTTATACTCTTCAATTTCGCGCTCAACGCGTTTTCGATAATTAATTAGTTCAGCTCGAGACCGCCTGGCAAGGTCTAGATACTCCTCCGCATCCTTCCTGGCTTTAGCTAATTCATCCTCTAGCGAGATGACACTCTCACTCGCACTATCACTAGCACTATCACTAGCACTAGCACTATCAACTGCAGTGGCTTTTGCCTCCGAGGAGGTTACTGACGTGGAAAGATTCTTTAGAAGCATCTCCGTTTTCTCGCCAGTATCCGACTTCGAAATGGCTGTGACACCCATTCCATCTGACTTGTTTAGATTCTTTTCGCTAGTCATTTGAGAATTTTCGGTTTCCAACTCACTTTTTTCTTTTTCGTTTTCCATAATCTCTAGACAATTTTGAAATAAAGTTAAACCCTAAAAGCCTTGGGAAGGGACCAAATCGGTCCCTTCCCCGCAGTTTAGTTACTGAATTTCTACCTTTTTAGGCTTGACCTCCTCATTCTTGGGGAGCTCGATACTGAGGATACCATCCTTGTAGCTTGCGCTTATACCATCCGGGTCCACAGTTGATGGGATGGTAAAGGAACGGCTAAAACGACCATATCCGCGCTCAATGAAGTGGAAGTTATTCCCCTTGGTTTCAGATTCAACTTTCCTCTCGCCTGAAATGCATAGGCGATTGCCCTCAAGGGAAATGTTTATGTCCTCCTTCTTGAGCCCGGGCAGGTCTGCGGTGACGTAGAATGCCTTCTCGTCTTCCTTAACGTCAACCGGCGGATACCATTGCGTAAGTCCAACTTCGCCCTCAGCCGGTGAGCCGAAAATGTCCTCAAATAATCGATCAAGCTCCTTACGAAAGGTCGTAACTCCAAGAATACCTAAGTCTCTAAAATACCTCCTCATCAAAGACATTACAAATCACCTCCTATATAGGATTAATCCAACTCCTTTATTACAATTATTATCATTGCTAGCATACTAATCTATCTCCTTAAAATCCGCATCAACCACGTTCTCCTTGCCAGCGGATGAAGTTTTAGCATCAGTGGTTTCAGCGTAGGAAGCGTCCCTTTCTTGCTTGACCCGCTCACCAGCTTCACGGTACATATATTCCGCAAGACGGTACGAAGCTTGAAGGAGAACATCGGTCTTATCTCTAATTTCTGGGATGTTCTTGCTCTCCATTGCCTTCTTCAAATCCACCAAAGCTCGCTCCGTAGCCTGACGGTCGTTCTGCGGAATCTTTTCACCGTGCTCACGTAAGGTTTTTTCCGTTTGGTATATAAGGCTATCAGCACGATTGAGGACCTCCGCTTCCTCTCTTCTTCTCTTGTCTTCCTCCGCGTGTTGCTCCGCCTCTCGTATCATTCGCTGTATTTCCTCATCGGATAAGTTAGTTGAGCCAGTAATCGTGATTTGCTGAGCCTTACCGGTTGCTAAGTCCTTTGCTGAGACGTTCACAATGCCGTTTGCATCAATATCAAAGGTGACCTCAATTTGAGGCACGCCACGCGGAGCGGGTGGAATCCCTACTAGATGAAACTTCCCAAGGCTCTTGTTGTACATCGCCATCTCTCGTTCGCCCTGCAACACGTGTATCTCCACAGAAGTTTGATTGTCCGCCGCAGTGGTGAAAATCTCACTCTTTTTGGTTGGGATAGTTGTGTTTCTCTCAATAATACGGGTAAATACACCGCCCAACGTTTCAATCCCAAGACTAAGAGGAGTAACATCCAAAAGAAGGACATCCTTCACCTCACCCTTGAGAACTGCGGATTGTATGGCGGCACCGACCGCAACTACTTCATCTGGATTCACGCTTCTATTCGGCTCTTTACCCGTCAATTTGCGGACAAGCTCCTGAACAGCAGGAATTCTTGTGGAACCACCCACTAGAATTACCTGATCAATATCCTCACTAGTCACCTTCGCATCACTCATCACCTGCTTGACTGGTCCAACAGTCCTCTCCAATAAGGGATATATCATCTCCTCAAATTTTGCACGGGTTAGCGTCGCCTCAAGGTGCTTCGGACCCTCCGCATCCGCAGTAATGAACGGAGCGGAAATATCAGTTTGAGAAGATGAGGATAACTCAATCTTTGCCTTCTCAGCAGCGTCTCTAAGTCTTTGCATCGCTTTTAAATCTTTGCGCAGGTCAATTCCATACTCCTGCTTGAAATTGGTGCAGAGCCAGTCCACAATACACATATCAAAATCGTCACCACCTAAGTGGTTGTCTCCTGCGGTTGCCTTTACCTCAAAAACTCCTTCACCAATCTCAAGCAGAGATACATCAAAGGTGCCACCACCGAGGTCGTAAACCATAACCAGTTGTTCTCTGTCAGCCTTGTCCAAACCGTACGCGAGAGCCGCTGCGGTTGGCTCATTTATAATTCTAAGAACCTCCAAACCCGCAATAGTCCCTGCATCACGAGTGGCTCGCTTTTGAGAATCCTCAAAGTAGGCAGGAACGGTGATTACAGCTTGCGTTACTGGCTCACCCAAATAAGCCTCCGCATCGCGCTTCAACTTTTGGAGTATCATCGCTGAAATCTGCGGTGGAGTGTAGTCCTTTCCATCAACGGTAAACTTGTAATCTGAGCCCATCTTTCTTTTAATTGACAGAACCGTCCGATCAGGATGGATTATCGCCTGACGCCTGGCAGCTGCTCCTACAATAATTTCACCTGTTTTTGCGAAATGAACCGCTGATGGCGTGACGCGTCCACCCTCAGAGTTGGGTATTACCTTTGTCTCGCCACCTTCCATCACCGCTACACAAGAATTGGTAGTCCCTAGGTCAATTCCAACTACTTTTGCCATATTCTTAGTTTTCCTCCATGATTAAAATATTTTTACTCTCATCTCCTAGGCTCTTAACTGCTCAATTTAATATCTTAGTCTTTTAGGCTAAAATTATCTACCCCTATTTGGCATATATTATTTTACAGCCAGATGGTAAAAATTGCAAATTATAAATCGCTATGTGAAGCTGATGTTGAATTTAGCGAAGGAGACAATATAAACATGGTACTTTGCATAACATTTGAATTTAGGCAGGTTTATTAGAGTTTTAGGAAGTTGCAATGATAGGGGAAAATTTAGTAGGCAAGATGGAGAAATTGAACAAATTTAGCGGTTCAAGAGTCTTATAGAAAGCCTCTGAGGGTAAAGGCATAGGGGCTAGATGTTAAAATAACGCCTTTGAAATCAATATAAAATATAATTAAGGAATGGAGGAAAGAAATATATGAGAGGATTTACAGAGAGATTCTGGGCACCCTTCTCAATGGTTGTCATCTTTATTCTAATCGTAGTACTTGCAACGGTCATAGTTACCGATGCAAATAACGCCAGGAAAAACGAGAATGGAGGAAACTTCTTTACTCCTGCAAAGTTTGAAGCAAAGCCATCAAGCACTCCCCTTTTATCCGCAAACAATAACGTTTACTGGGTCGCAGATCTTGTAGAAAAAGCGTTACCATTTGTCGTGCATATTCGCACCGAAAGAACGGGAAAGCACCCTACCATATTCAAGGAGTTCAAGCCCAAGGATGAGGATATGAAGAAGTTCTTTGAGGATTTCTTCCCGTTTGGCTTTGAATTTCGTTTCCCAGATATCGAAGAAAGGGAGATTCCAATTTCAGGGGTTGGAAGTGGATTTTTAATTTCAAAAGATGGTTATATTTTAACTAATACCCATGTAATTGAGGGCGCTGATAAAATTATCGTGAAGACGAGTGACGGGAAGGAGTATAACGCAAAGTTAGTGGGCACAGACACAATGAAGGATGTTGCAGTTTTGAAGATTGACGCAAAGGGATTGCCCTACGCGAAACTTGGTGATTCGTCCAAACTGAGAATTGGAGAACCTGCTATCGCTATTGGAAGTCCCTTTGGGCTTGAAGCCACAGTTACCGCGGGAATTGTTTCATCTGTTGGAAGAAACGCCTCGGAGTTAAGGACGCCAGCAGATGCAGTATCGGGACTTGGGGCAAGAATCAGAAAGCTCATACAAACTGATGCGGCAATTAACCAGGGCAATTCGGGCGGTCCCCTACTTAACGCAAAAGGAGAGGTTATTGGAGTGAACCAAGCTATTATTCCATACGCTTCCCGTATCGGCTTCGCCATTCCTATTAACGAGGTGAAAAGCTCAATTGACCAGATTATCAAAAAGGGAAAGGTGGTCTATCCGGGTATCGGAGTTCTCGTGCAGGATGTAACGAAGGAGAATCGGGAGGAATTGAAAGTGGAAGTTGAAGAGGGCGCTTACATATGGCAGGTGGTTAACGGTGGAGCTGCTGACAGAGCCGGACTCGCACCGGGTGATGTTATTCTGCAGATTGAAAACAAGCCTATTAAGAATGCTGACGAATTGGTGGACGAAATTCAGAGATACAAAGTCGGTGAGAAGGTTACATTACTTGTTGCAAAGGGTGGGAAAAAGGATAAGAAGGTTAAGGTTGGCGTTATCCTGAAGGAGCTTGAAAGAGAGAAGTCTCAGGAATGATGGTTTGTTGACGGAACTGACTTTGCGATGAGAACAGCCATAAGCGCTAGGGCAGTTGTCTTGGCTAAAGTTTTGGGCTAAGCGAACTCTAAGGCTTTTTGGTATTGCCTCTTATTCACGGAAGTTTTAGACACTCTTGGAACGAAGGAAACAGATTGAATGGCTTTTATTTGCTTTCTACGCTACTGCGGTAAGGGCTCCCATTAATTCTTCGGAAGGAGAAATTGTGCTTATTTAAGTAGCGCATAAATTTAGCTAAAATACTTGTGGATATTCTCACCAGCTTAAAATAAAGGAAGCGATTGATTCACCAATTATGTGATAATATGAATTTGAAAGAGCTAAGGAAAATGATTGTTCAGGCAATTAGGGGTGTATGGCACAAAGAGTAATACAACTACTACTTGTAATTGGTTTAACCATCATCTTTCTAGTAGCCATGGCAAAGCTACCAGAGATGGGCAGGGAAACTATAACGTATTCGCAGTTGATAAGTTACATACAAAATGGGGAAGTTCAAAAACTTCGCATCAACAAGGATAACGAAGTGGCGGAAGGAGAGTTAAAGCCACTAATAGACTCCGAAGGCAAGGAGTTAGCGCGACGTTTTAAGGTTGAGACGCCAAAAGAAACTGCCGAGCTTGAGAAGCTAGCTCAGGAGAGGGGCGTTGAGCTAAGTTTTGTGAAATCATCCCCGTGGGCATCCATATTTTCCGCAGGCACGATTCTTTGGATGGGGCTATTGCTAATTCCATTTGCACTATTTTGGCTTCTGTTATCGCGCCAGATGCAGGCAGGTGGAACCTCTCAAGCATTTAATTTCGCCAAGTCACGCGCGCGAATGTTTAATCCTGAAAGAACGAGGATTACCTTTGGTGACGTTGCGGGACTTGATGAAGTGGTTGATGAGTTGAAAGAGGTTGTTGATTTTTTAAGAGATCCTGGAAAGTATCAGCGCCTTGGAGCAGAAATACCAAAGGGAGTAATACTCGTTGGTCCACCTGGTTGCGGAAAGACACTTTTGGCAAAGGCGATTGCGGGTGAGGCGAATGTGCCTTTCTTTTACATATCGGGGAGCGATTTTGTTGAAATGTTCGTAGGCGTGGGAGCAGCAAGGGTAAGAGATTTGTTTGATACTGCCAAACGGCGAGCTCCGTGTCTTGTTTTTGTTGATGAACTGGACGCGGTGGGAAGGCACAGGGGAACTGGCATTGGTGGTGGGCACGACGAGAGGGAGCAAACCCTGAATCAACTCCTTGTTGAGATGGATGGTTTTGAGCCAAATTCTGGTGTCATAGTAATCGCAGCAACTAATCGCCCGGATGTTCTCGACCCAGCGCTGTTAAGGCCAGGGCGGTTTGATCGCAGAATTGTTGTTACAAATCCCGATGTTAAGGGAAGGGAGGAGATTCTTAAGATCCATCTGAGGAACAAACCTTTAGCTCCGGATGTTGATATCGCTGTGCTTGCCAGGAGAACGCCAGGTTTTTCAGGCGCTGATTTGCGCAACGTTGCTAATGAGGCAACTCTTCTTGCAGCAAGAAAAAATAAAGATAACGTTTCAATGGAAGAACTTGATGAAGCCATTGACCGAGTTATTGCAGGACCTGAGCGTCGTAACCGGTTGATATCCGAACGCGAAAGAAAGATTATCGCCTATCACGAATTGGGACACGCGATTTCTGCGTTTGAGCTTCCCGGTGCAGATCCTGTTCACAAAATCACCATTATCCCAAGAGGACTTGCTCTTGGTTACACTCTACAATTTCCTGAGGAGGACACTTTTCTTTTGACCAAGCAACAGCTTCTTACCCGAATTTCCGTACTTTTAGGAGGACGTGTAGCGGAGGAGATGGTTTTTGGTGAAGCGACCACAGGGGCTGCAAACGATTTTGAGAATGCAACCGAGCTTGCCCGGGATATGGTTACTCAATTTGGCATGAGCGATATGCTGGGTCCTATAACTTTTGGGAGCAAGCATGGTCCCATATTCTTAGGTAAAGCGATAATGGAGGAGAGAAACTATTCCGAGATGATAGCGGCAAGAATTGATGAAGAGGTTAAGAGAATAATTACGGATTGTTACCGTAAAACTGAAGAGGTATTGCAGAATAATCGGAAAGTTTTAGATAGGATTGCGGAGATTCTTGTGGAGAAGGAAACGCTGGACCGAGAAGAATTTGAAAATCTGGTAAGAACTACTAAGGAGGAGCTGACTCTTAAGCCGGCCTAAAAGCGGTGTCTTCAAAGAACATTGACTTAAAGCGGATTGAGAAGGCTGTTAAAGAGATTCTCATTGCTATTGGAGAGGATCCCGAACGAGAAGGACTAAGGGAAACTCCGCGGAGAGTCGCGCAGATGTATGAAGAAATTCTGGGAGGGGTAAGGGCAGATGGGTATGAACTTCTTCGCTCTTCCCTATATTCAGAAAAACACGAAGAGCTTGTATTGCTAAGAGGCATTAACTTTTACTCAATTTGCGAACACCATCTCCTACCCTTTATTGGGGTGGCACATATAGCCTATATTCCTAAGGGGCAAGTGATAGGCATAAACAGAATAGTGGAAGCATTTTCCCAACTTTGTAGGCAACCCCAAATCCAAGAAAGGCTTACCTGGGAAATGGCGGATATGCTCTTTGACACCGTCAAACCTTTAGGTGCAGCAGTTGTTCTTGAAGCAAGGCATCTCTGTATGGAAATTATCGGCGTTAAAAAGCTTCGCAGTGTGATAACAACTTCCGCTCTGCGTGGAATATTTCACACCAGGGAAGCGACAAGACTGGAGCTTTTCAAGCTAATTCAAGGAAAGGATGAGATAATGTGAGAATGCTTCTTTATTCATGTTGCTCTCTTAAATGAGAAAGGGCTAATCATCTAACATATCTTGTAAGAAGTTCATAATCTTCGCATGACAATTAACCAAGAGTGATTAGGAAAAGAGTAGTCATTTTAGGAAACAGCCTAATTAGGAACTTCTTGCTGATTCTTCCGAGGGTTTTTCTGATTCGTGGCGTGAATGTTTTTCAGTGACATAAACCTCAACCAGGTCACCTTCGCGAACCTCCTCTGAGCCTTCAATCAAAACTCCGCACTCAAAGCCTTCCGCGACTTCACGAACATCCTCCTTGAAGCGTTTCAGTGAGTTAATCTGGCCCTGGTGAATAATTGTTCCATTTCGTCTGATACGATACTGCGCTCCCCTTTGAACTTTTCCAGTTAAGACCATACCTCCTGCAATGGTTACGTTCTTATCCTGTCTAAAAACAGCTCGGACTTCCAAAGTTCCAATTGGCACTTCTACTATCTCAGGCTCAAGCAGACCTTTTAGGGCCAGCTCAATATCCTCAAGAAGCTTGTAAATGATGTCATACTCCTTAATCTGAACTCGCTCTTGTTCGGCTAAATGTTTCGCCTGAACGGTGGTGCCTACCCTAAAGCCTATGATAACAGCGTTGCTTGCGGAGGCAAGCATCACATCAGACTCTGATATTTGTCCCACCCCTGCCCTTATCACCCTTACCCTTGTTCCTTCAACAGAAATACGCTGAATAGATTCCTTCACCGCTTCCACTGAGCCTTGGAAGTCTGCTTTTACCACAAGCTGAAGTTCCTTAAGCTCACCCTCTCTAATGCGGTTAAAAACATCATCCAAGCTTACCTTTGGAGCAGAAACTTTTAATTCTTCTAACTTGCGATGAAGCGCTCTTGCTTCGGCAATCTGTTCACACTTTCTCTTATCTTTGAAACCGTAAACTTTATCCCCATTCTGGGGCAGTTCGCTAAAGCCTACAATCCTAACTGGAGTTGAAGGTGTTGCATTGGTAACTTCCTTCAATTTTTCGTCAAGCATTATCCTTATCCTTCCGACAGATTCGCCTGAAAGGATATACATTCCCTTCTCAAAAGTGCCTTGCTGAACCAAGACTGTTGCGACTATACCAAGGCCAGGGTCAATCTGGCTCTCTATGACGACACCATATGGAGGGCCGTTTGGGTCAGCCTTTAGTTCCATTATCTCTGCCTGTAGCTGAATCATTTCAAGCAGCTCTTGTACACCCTCACCCGTTAATGCAGAAATGCACACCATAATCGTATCCCCACCCCATTCCTCTGGCGTTAATCCGACTTTAGCAAGTTCATGCTTCACCTTTTCTGGATTTGCGTCTGGCTTATCAATTTTATTTAGAGCCACAATAGTTGGAACACCTGCCGCCTTTGCGTGATCAATTGCTTCAAGGGTTTGGGGCATAACACCGTCATCCGCCGCTACGACGAGAACCACAATATCTGTAACCTGAGAACCGCGGGCTCTAATGGCAGTGAACGCCTCATGTCCTGGAGTGTCTATAAAGGTTATCTTCTTGTCGTTTACGATAGTTTGGTAAGCGCCAATATGTTGGGTTATTCCGCCACTTTCTTCATCAACCACATTGGTTTTCCGAATGTAGTCAAGGAGTTTCGTTTTACCATGATCCACATGCCCCATAACTGTAACAACCGGTGGACGAGGGATCGGATGAAGTTCCTTTGTTTCCTCAAACACTTCCAGCTCTTGTTCAGGCTCTTCCTGTGGAACTCGTTCACAGGCTATGTTGAACTTGTCACAGATCAGTTCTATCTCGTCAATGGACGCCACATAGTTTATGTTGGCAACTACATCTAGCTCCTCAAAGAGAAACTGGATAACGTCAGAAACCTTCACGCCTGTTACCGCAGAAACTTCCCGAATGCTCATAGGCCTTGAAATTTTAATTTCTCTGCGAACCTCAGGAACTGGTTCCCGCCTTCTCAGCCCCTTAACCTTGAAGAATCTCTTTCTACTCGTTACTACTCCTTCATCTTCGGAAAGGATTTCCTTTATAGTTCGGGAGGGACGGCGTTCTCGCGGTCTGGGTTTTGCTCTAACTAATTCCGCAGCTGAGAGCCTTTTTTCTCTCCTTTGTCTTAACTCCTCTTCCTCTAGGAATTCAATATCCAACCCCAACTGCTCTTCAGGGCTAGGCTCCTCAACCTCTTGCTCAATAGCTTTCTCTGGAACAATAGCTAATTCTTCTTCGGTATCCTCTTTTTTCTTTTTAGCCTTTTCAAGTTTTACTTTAAGGGGCTTTTTCTCTTGGAGAATGGGTTTTAATTTAGCATGGGCAGTGGCGGTAGTCTCTCTCCTTGCTTCCTTCTCCACTACCGCCTTTACATCAGCTTTAGTTTGGGAAATTATGTCCTTTAATGTTTTCGTAGGCTTTGAAGATGGTGCTTCATCCACAACTCTCCTTATTCTCTTAACGCTTGACTTTTTCTCTGCCCCTTTAACTGAGGAGACCAAACTTTTTAGTTTCGCAATAGTTTCATCATCAACCTCAGTTAAAGGAGAGAAGCCAGGAGCATCAACGTCAAAGCCAACCTGGCGTAGCCAGTCCGTCACTTCCTCGTATGAACGGGCACCAATTATTTTTACCAGATTGACTACCTTTTTAGTCATTTATTTGAATTTACTTGCTTTGAAAATTGTCTCAGCTGTAACAGAAAGCGATTTATTTCGTTCTGTTCAAGGGTAACAGTGAGACGACTATACTTAGCAGTTCTAAAGGTTATGCTACCCTTTCTAAGAGCGCTATTCCAGCAAGACTCATTGTAACATAGATAAACTGAACGTCCCGGCAAAAATGTTTTTCTTGGGTTAATAACGAGCTTACCACCTGAAAGTTTGATCCGTATTAACTCGTCCTGAGGGAACTTCTCTCCACAGCCTATACAAGTCCTTATTGGAAAGCTAGCCACATTCAATAACCCTACGCCTTCACCTCCTCTGATTGGAGTTGTCCCGCTTTGTCCGTGTCAAGAAGTTTATCCTCGGTTTCCTTTTCAACTGAAGCTATTTTTCCTTGAGGGGATAAGCCTACTTTTGTTGATTTAGTTAAAGATTTTTCACCTTCCTCAGTTTCCGCTTCGGAGATGCTTTTAACTTCAAGGTAATACTTAGTTAAGCGACTTGCAAGTTTAACGTTGCGCCAAGCTTTACCAATAGCCAACGATATCTGGTCATCTGGGACGATAACCACAGCTCGTTTTTCATCTTCAAAAATTTCAACGGAAGCGACCTTAGCTGGAGATAAAGCTTCCGCAATGAATTCAAAGGGGTCTTCTCGCCAGGGGACTAGGTCTATCTTTTCTTCATTTAGCTCGTGAGAGATGGCGGTCACGCGGACGCCCCTGGTGCCGATACAGGTGCCCACTGGATCAAGCTCCGCTAAGTTGCTCTTGATGGCAACCTTACTCCTAATGCCCGGGTCTCTCGCTATCGCCATAACCTCAATACTACCTTCTCTAACTTCTGGTATCTCATTTTCCATCAAGCGCCTTATAAGATCCGGATGCGTTCTTGAGAAGATTAACATAGGTCCGCTCTTCTTGCTTGCTCTTACTTCAATTAGCAGGCACTTTACTCTCTGCGCAGGTTTTAGTACTTCTGTTGGGATTCTCTCATCACTGGGTATCATCCCTTCAATTCGGTTTGGAGTTTCAACGTAAACGTTCCCTCTTTCCTCATAGAGAACGGTACAGGTGATTAAATCATAGAGGCGTGTTTTGAAGTCACTCAGAATCCGTTCCCGTTCCGCTTGACGGATTAAGCTACGAATCTTATTCTTCGCGGTATTTACGCCCCAATAGCCTAAATCACCAATTTCAGTCTCTATTAGCAGTGTATCGCCTATCTCAATATCTTCACCCGGATACAGCTTCTTAGCCTGTTCAAGTGATATTTCGGTCTGCTCATTTTTCGGTTTTAATACAACGGTCTTGCTCAAATAAGCTTCAATCGTTCCTTTATTGAGATCAATTTCCATTTCAAGATTGGGAGTTTCACCATGCTTTTTTTCATAAGCTGCCCTAACCGCCTCTGCCAAAGCCTCTATTACTCGCTCCCGCGGAACTCCCCTTGAAAATTCAATTTCCTGTAATGCACTTATAACTCTTGAATCTATTTTCATCCCTTACACCTCTGGCTTTAAGCGGACTTGCTCAATATTTTCGCGAGGTAAAAGTAAAACACCCTCCTCAAACCTAACACCCGGCGCGGATAAGAAATCCTTCGGTGATTCAATCTCAGCAAGAGCCACCTCATCATCAGTAGCACCCCTTAATCTTCCAAGAACGCTCATCCTTTTACCCTCAAATAACACTTTTACCTTCACCAAATGACCAGTAAACCTTTCAAAATCTTTCAATTTTCTAATTATTCTATCCAGCCCTGGACTGCTCACCTCCAACACGCTATCGCTAGAGAAAACGCCTAGGGATTCAAGATAAACACTAACCATAGGCGATAACCAAGCGCAGTCGCTTAAATCTGCGGGATTGCCATTTGTGTGTTCAACAAAAACGCGAAAAGTATGTGAGCGACCGAACCTTGCTATCTGGAAGTCTACGAGGTTAAACCCTCGCTCCTCCAGGAAGCTTTCAAGTTTGCTCTCAAGTTCTATTACGTCTAACATTTCTTCTATCACTCCAAAACAAAAAGCCACTTCCCGCGAAAGTGGCTTTTTGGAAGTACCAAGAACACCTTTTCGCGTATTTTCATTTTAGCATAGCAACAAATTCTTTAACAATCACGGAATCCTAACAGTCAAAAATTTTTTTATTTCTAGGGAAATTGGGAATAAACCTTCAGAAAAATCCTCCTAAAAATTTCAACAATTCTCAGTGGTATTGCCTCTATTTATGTTAGAGGATAAAATGTATAGACTTAAGAGCACACTTTCATCTTGAATAGGTAGTGTAAAAGAAATTGGGTTGGTGGAACGACTTCATAGGTAATTTGCGCGAGGAAATTGGCATTGACCTCGGAACTGCAAACACACTCATCTATGTAAGAGGAAGGGGAATAGTACTTCGAGAGCCCTCAGTTGTGGCTATTGACTTATCCACGGATGAGGCGGTCGCGGTAGGTGAAGAAGCTAAAAGCATGATTGGTAAGACGCCGGGAAGAATTGTGGCAATGCGCCCACTCAAGGATGGAGTCATTGCAGATTGGGAATATACAGAGGTTATGCTCAAGCACCTGATCAATAAAGCCACACAACCTAAAAAGCTTTTTCACTTTCCCCATAAAGCCATTATTGGAATACCATCAGGAATTACACCCGTTGAGAGAAAGGCTGTAATTGAAGCTGCGGAGAGGACTGGCGCTCACCCCACTTACCTAATAGAGGAACCTATGGCTGCAGCGATTGGATGCAATATGCCCATTGATGAAGCTGCGGGAAATATGATAGTTGATATCGGTGGAGGCACCACTGAAGTAGCAGTCATTAGCTTGGGTGGAATAGTTGTGAGCAAGTCTATTAGAGTAGCAGGAGATGCCTGTGATAGGTCAATAATTGATTATGCGAGAAGAAGATACAACCTAATTATTGGAGAGCGTAGCGCGGAAAGAATAAAGATTGAAATTGGAAGCGCCTTTGAGGGAGGCGAGAACCTTAAGACTGATATGCGAGGAGTTGACCAAGTCACGGGATTACCTAAGGTAGTGGAGATAACCAGCGAGGAAGTTAGGGAAAGCATGTGGGAAACGATTGATATGATTCTCAAAACAATTCGGTATACACTAGAGGAAACTCCTCCCGAATTGGCTGCAGACATAATAGATAATGGGATTGTCCTATGCGGAGGCGGGGCTCTTCTGCGAGGAATTGATATGCTCATCTACAAGGACACTGGTATTGTTACTAGAGTTGCGGATGACCCACTCTCAGCTGTTGTTTTAGGCACGAAGAGGCTCCTTGAGGATTTCGGCAGGTTTAAGCATCTTTTAAGTAGGGGGAATAAGTAATTGATGAAGATGTTAGAGCTAGCTATTTAATCGGCGTTGCCCAAATACTTTTCTTCTTTCTACAACTGAAATAATTCCCTGTAAACTTCGTTGCCTAGAGTTGTACCCTTTATTAATGAGTCATTTTGCGTGGTGGGTTTTTTGCCCTATGGCTAGTTATTTATCTTCGGCTAGTTAACCTTTTCCCCTGAGGTAGAGCCTTACTTTGAGGGTCAGTGGCGGAGTTGTCCCTCTCCTTATTTGCAATTATCTCATTCAACTTCCGTTCGGGGTATAGCTGGTGTCCACCAACCTTCAAGTGCTCCTAGTAAGTTCTTCTTCGTCCGAGCTGGTTACTCTACGGTTTGCCATTCACTTCCCCCTCGACTATCTTAATTTCCTCTTCGGTGAGGCCGTAGAGCTTGTAGACGAGCTGGTCAATTTCGCGTTCAAGCTCCTTGACCTTCGCCTGCTTTTCCGTATTCTTGAGATAATCCTCATCCTTCGTGATGGCAAGGATTTTGCGCACGACCTCAGTAAGTCGCTTCATCTCCACCTCAGGAATGCTCGGGACTGGCAGAAACTCCAATTCATAGATGTTCACATTGTTGTTAGTGCTTGTCTTTCTAAACCGCCAATTCAGAGTAGTTGAACCTAATAACCCTAGCAAAGCCTCAAGGCTCAGATCAGTTCTTTGCAGTGGTTCAATGACGTTCGCAGAGTTCCCAACTACTACATTCTCAGGAACAATGGCGGGAATGATTCTCCTTCTAAGCCCCATATTAACCACATGTTGTAGCACTATTCTGCGCTCCGCTATCCTACTCTTGAATGTCGCTGCTTTCTCGGTTCCAAGGTTACGCATGTACCGCTCCAACTCGAACCACCTCGATCTGGATTCCTTGTGTCTAAGTTCACCTTGAATCTAGATATATGATCTCCTCGAACAAGTAGGCTCTCGGTCGGCAGAGACGATAAGTACTTCCTTTGAAAGGTCAGGTTAATATCGCCTTGACTCATGGTAACTACTTGGCCCAAGGGGATAGCGTGGCTGTGCATTTTCTTTAGAATCGCATATTCTGAGGAGTCGAGAACCAGTGGAATAACGAGGTGCTCTCCTGAGATCCCTTCAACGTCCTCCCCTGAGACAGAAACAGAGTCCGGCGGAGGTAGCTCTTTACTGCTTAGCCCTATCGATAGAAGAAACGGTTCCCTTGCACTCCGTTTCTGGAACTGAAAAATGCACAGCGCTTGCGTGACGTTCTCGAAGACCCTCGTCTTCTCCGGGATTTCTATCATGAATTGAAGCACTGATTTCTCCGAGAGTAGCTTCCTAATCCCTCCGGCGCTTTTGTCGGCGATTATGGTGCTAGGCACGATATAGGTCAACAACCCAAGCGGTTTGATGAGATGGGACCCTTTCTCAATGAACAGCCGATAGAGATTCAACTTGCCTTGAAGAGCAAAGGCGAATTCAGCGGACGCCCTAATTTCCTTTATGAATCGTCTTTGTTCTGCGTCACTGCCCGCCTCATTTAGTACATCGTAAGACGGATTGGCGATGACCACATCAAATCAGCCTTTTTCTTGAAATACCTCTGAAAAATTAATACGCCACTCAAAATGCTCCGTTGGGCCGGGCTCGCCAATGCTTCTCAGTTCCTCAATCTTGCGTCTCAGTTCCTTCACCTTGGCTTCCCTAGCCTTCTCCAAATGCTTATCATCAATGAGAAGCGGTTGGTCTTGTATTGCCTTTATCTGATTTCTAAGCGACTCTATGCCTTTTTGCCTGTCGTGCTCAATTAGGCTCCTGATAAGCTTGTCAATTTCATCTCGTAATCTATCCTTCTTGGTTGAACTATAAGCATTAAAGAAATCTTTCTTGAGCTGTTCAAGTTTCTTGACCATTTCGTTTCTCTCACGGTCTTGACTAACTGCGAGGAACTCAGGAGAGAGCAATTCAATCAGGCTATTGCCCTGCATAACCTTGTAATCCAGGTTTGGAAGGGGCTGGACTTTCTCGCGGTCGGTTTCATCCACAACAAGGGAAAGCCATAAGCGGAGCTTGCAGATTTCCACCGCGCCCGGGTCAATGTCTACGCCGTAAAGGCAGTTCTGGATGGCGTGGCGCTAGAAGTGGTAGGTATCTCGACTATTTCCATTACCGAGGTATGGTGTCAGAGCGCTCCGCGCGCGGATAACCTCGCTCATCATTCCGACATAAGCGCGGATAATCTCCCGCGAGGCGTATTTGGGCTGGTCAACTATCTCGGTCAGGCTTCGGGCAA
>JBBIRS010000010.1:0-71122 GCA_037441675.1 Planctomycetales bacterium
AAACGCAACCGCGATAAGAAACCGCTATCATATTCCAACAGTTCATTTCTTGGAAATTCTTTCAAGCTTACCCTCAAGGCAATCAAGTGTTGGCGAGCCATTCTTGTGAAACATTTCTCATAGCTGTTATAATGAACCTTAGTCAAAGGGTGTTGAAATGAACTATCCATTTTGGGAGGTGCCATTATTCGGCGGTGGTCTACTTATCACCATAATAGCTATTCTACACGTCTTTGTTTCTCATTTCGCAATAGGTGGAGGTTTGTTCCTCGTTCTATTAGAAGCGCGCGCTTATCGTGATAGCGACCAATCACTCCTCTCCTATGTCAAAGCACACTCCAAGTTTTTCCTTCTGCTCACCGTAGTCTTTGGTGCAGTTTCTGGTGTTGGCATTTGGTTTACCATTAGCTTAGTTCATCCCGATGCAACATCACTATTGATTCACGTATTCGTTTGGGGATGGGCAATTGAATGGACTTTTTTCCTTGTTGAAGTATCCTCCATTCTCATTTACTATGCCTCCTGGGACAGAATTGAACCAAAGTTACACATTATTATTGGCTGGATTTATTTTGTCTCCGCATACCTATCTCTAGAGGTTATCAATGGAATTTTATCTTTTATGCTTACGCCCGGTGGCTGGCTGGAAAATCGCTCATTCTGGGCAGGATTTTTCAATCCTAGTTACTTTCCAAGCTTAATCATCCGCACCGGTGTTGCCTTTTCGCTGGCTGGTCTTTACGCTACTTTTACCGCATCTACCCTCTTCTTTGAAGAGGTTAAAAGAAAGGTTGTGCGCTACTCGTGCAAATGGGTGATGATTGGCGCGCCTCTCATTATTATCGGTGGTATTTGGTATAACCTAGTCATTCCACGGAAAAGTCTTGAGCTAGTTTCGGGCACCGCTCCAACCGTTAGTCTCTTTGCCATGGCGACGGTATTACTTTCCATCATAATATTTTCTTTCGCATACTTCATCGGTTGCAGACATCCCGAGAGCTTTACAAGACCACTCTCGCTTCTCTTTCTTCTACTCGGACTCCTTGTAACCGGCGTTACTGAGTGGACGCGGGAAGCAGTAAGAAAACCTTACATCATTTACGACTATATGTACTCAAACTCAATCCTAAAAGGTGACATTGAAAATCTTATGAATTCACCAATACTTTCAAATGCCAAATGGGTTAGCGTCCGTGAGGCTCTTCCCTGGAATTACCATGAAGCTGGGGAGCAGGTATTTCGAGTTGAATGCAGAATCTGTCATACGAATACTGGCTACAATGGTATAAAACCTCTCATTTCAAGCTGGACCGAGGATGATATCTATGAAGCTCTCGGCAAACTTGAAAGGCTCAAGGGTTTTATGCCTCCCTTCGTTGGTAACGAAAGTGAAAGACGTGCGCTTGCTAGTTATCTGAGTTCATTGAATGAATAGTATATTAACGAAAAGGTTAGCTGAAAATATACTAAGCCTATTTCGGGAGTGTGAAAATGTTTAATCAGCCTCTTCCAAATCCTGATCCAATACCACTTCCAGCTCCAGTATGGCTCTTACACTCTCTCTTGGTTATTACCTTCATACTTCATATTATTCCAATGAACTTTGCCCTTGGCGGAGGCTTTATAACCGCTATCTCTTACGCTCTAGGTAGAAGGGAGAGGAATTTGAACCATCATATCCTAGCAAGAGGACTTGGACAAATTTTGCCTTACACAATTGCGGGAGCAATTACTTTAGGCATAGCTCCTTTACTCTTCTTGCAAACGATTTATGGCCAGTTTTTCTACACCTCATCAATTATTATCGCTTGGTCTTGGCTATTAATTATTCCGCTTCTAATTATTAGCTATTATGGTTTCTACTTTTTCAATTTCCGAATCACAGATTGGAAGACAGTTTCTCCTTTAGTTTTATGGATTTGCTCATTTTTGCTTGCAATCATTGCTTTTTTATACACGAATAACATGGTATTAATGCTTACACCTGAAAAGTGGAACGAGATGTACTTTCTCAATCCTTACGGTTTATCGCTTAATCTCTCCGACACGACAATCTATCCTAGGTTTCTTCACTTCTTCATAGCTTCCTTAGCAATTGGAGGAATGCTAGTAACTTACTACGGGCTTTATAAGAAGAAAAAGGATGAAAAAGTTGGTAGGTGGGCTATTCGCTATGGCGCCAAGTGGTTCACTTTTTCAACTATTGTTCAATTCATTGTAGGTTTTTGGTTCTTATTTAGTCTTCCAGCTCATATTCGCCAAAAATTTCTAAGACAAGACGCTGTCTTAACACTCATTTTAATTGTTGCTATTTCCCTTGCATTACTTGCTATTGCAATCCTTCATCTGTCCACTTATAGAAGGACACAATCGAAGGGAGTTGCTATCAGTTCTTTACTGATTCTTCTTACCATTACGCTTATGGTAGTAATTCGGGACAGCATCCGTTCTTCTTACCTCAAGCCGTACTTTGATATTTATGCATACCCAGTAAGACCCCAATGTGATGTTTTTATCATTTTTATCTTATTTTTTATAACCGCAATTGTTACTTTATCTTGGATGGTAATAAGGGTAGTATTCGCCAAGAGAATCGTTTCCTAGCTTGCTTCTAAAGTGCACAAATATTTCTTGCTTTTACCGTTTGAATTAAAGATGTGATAGCTAAATGTCTACCAGTTATCATTCCTAGGCTTAATACAAATCATAAATAGAGTTTGGCGCCGTTAGTTATAATTTCGCTTCTTTCCGCTATAATCAGAAGCTATAATTGGGGATGCGCACAAGGATAATTTCCGGAACTATTGGAGCTATTATAGTTCTTTTTCTTTTAACTCTACCTCAACCAGCACCAGGGATACTCATTTTTCTTGCCTGGATAATTTGCTCATACGAGTTTATGCTAATGGTGCGCGCACCAATTCCATGCTTAATTGGTTTAATCCTATCTTTGCTGCTCTTTTCAACGATTAACTTCTTACGGAAAACAAGGTGGTCAGAAGTATTTTCCTATCCAATTGATACATTACCTCCTTTAGCCTTGACTAGTCTACTAATCCTTATACAGGTTATTGTTTCGATAATTGCCCTTACCAGTTTCAAAGTGAGATTAAAGAGGCTTCCTGCAATAACTGTGATATTAATACAGATATTTTTAATAACTTGGCCATTTGCCTCAATCACTTTTCTTGCTCAAACTGATGAAAACAGATTAATTCTAGTATTTGTACTTCTTCTTACATGGGTTGGTGATGTATCCGCTCTATTTGCTGGAAGAACATTTGGAAATTTACATATAACTCCAAGACTTAGCCCAGGTAAAACATTGGAAGGGCTTATCGGTTCTGTTGTGGGTTCTTGCGTATACTTATTCACATTGGGGACCACTTATATTCTTAACCCGCCTCTTGAGCGTCACGTAATGCATAATCCATTGGCAAGAATTTTCCCAAATGATTGGTTACCACTAGTTCTTTATTCGCTATTCTTTGGGGTATTATTCGCTTTAGCAGGATTTTTCGGAGATATTACCGTTTCAGCGGTAAAGCGTATTTACTCAAGGAAAGACACCGGCACTTTTCTTCCAGGACATGGCGGATTCTATGACAGGATAGATTCCCTCTTGTTTATCGCACCTTTATTTTTTCTCCTGTATTCTTTATCTGAGGCTTATGCTTTATTCATCTAGTTAATGAATTTGAATTTATCGCTTGCGTTCAATGTACTTTATCGGTGAAAGAGTTTAGAGCAAAACCGTTCATATTCACATATAACCTAAAACATAAAGGTATAATTAAATTCACAAAGGTAAAGATTCAAAATTGACGGTTATGGTATAAGAATTTATCTTGGAGAATTTATATTCAATAATTGCTCTAGTAATTGTCTTTGCGCTGGTAATAGTTGTGCACGAGTTTGGGCATATGATAGCCGCCCTTGCCAGCAATGTGGACGTAACAGATTTTGCACTTGGGCTAGGACCTTCGCTATTCACTAGGAAAATTCGGGGGGTGAACTATCACATCTGCGCGCTTCCTCTTGGTGGCTTTGTCAAGATTAGTGGCATGGAGCAGGGCGACCCTGAAACGGAAAGATCCTATCGCAAAAAGCGGCCACCCAGCAAGATTTTTATCCTCTCCGCCGGTGCGATCATGAACTTTCTCCTTGGCGTGATTCTTATATTCGTCCTCGCATTCATAGGTTTTCCGAAAGAAGTTGTAATTGTAAGAGAAGTAGTCCCAGGTGGACCAGCCTATGAAGTCGGATTTAAGGCTGGTGATATTGTTCTAAGTATTAATGGAGAGCGGGTCAAGGATCAGAGTGGCTTGCGCTCTATCATATCTAATTCTGGAACAAAGCCTATAAACTTTCTAGTTGAAAGACATGGCGAAAAGATTGAACTTAGCGTTTCACCAAGAACCTTTAATTACATTAACGCTGAAGGTAATCTCGTTCCCTACAACGATGGCAAGCCGAGTATTGGCTTAATTCATTCAGCGGAGGTGTTGGTAACAACAAAAGTCGCTGTGGTAGTCCCTAATTCTGAAGCAGCTAAAGCTGGCATCAAGCCTGGTGACAAAATTGTGAAAGTAAATGATGAAGATGTTGCCTTAGGAAGTGACCTTTACTATTTTACCGCTGGAGAAAGTGGCTTAGAGAAAGCTATTACACTCAAAATCCAACGAGGTAAAGATAGCTTTACCACAACCTTGCCAACCGGCACTACTATAAATTCTCTAGGTATTCTTTTTGAAAGTGAAACAGAACGGCTTCCGTTCTTAGAGACGGTAAAACGAGCTCTCTACAATGTTTATAACACCACCAGGCTATTCATTTATAATCTTAAACTTTTGGGAACTAAGGAGGGCATAAAGCTCCTATCTGGGCCAGTTGCGATAGGCACTATTATTGCCCAATCAGCAAAGAGCAGTCTATACACGCTTATTCAGATTGCAATGATAATTACCATCAATCTTGGAATTATCAATCTTCTACCGATTCCTCCATTGGATGGCGGAAGAATATTCTTCGTGCTCCTTGAGTTAGTTGGATTGAACGTTCAGGAAAGGAAAAGATACATTGCTGATGTTGTTGGAATGGTTCTTTTAATCTCTCTTATCTTAGTGCTTACCCTCAGAGACGTTGTTGGCTTAATTAAAATGTCGTTCTAATTATGGCGCTATTCTTTGAAATATCGATCTTTTCAAAGGGCTTTGCCAAAAGCCCTGCTCTCCCAAAGGCTATAAAAATTTTCCTGTTAAACCTTAATTTATCTTTACAGATGGAAAAATATTTGATATTAAGGATTCTGGGTTTTCTAAGATAATCTTAAGGCAAGGATAAATTCAAAGAGCCAGAGGATTTCAGTTAATTGAAGAAAACACTTTACAATTAATTCTTAGTTTGTTTTAATTTTCTCTCTATGCTTTACTGTCCTAAGTGCAAAGCTGAATACAGAGATGGATTTAGGGTGTGCGTGGACTGTAAGGTCTCGCTAGTTACTCACAGTAATAATGGAGACGATACAGATTCGCTCTCCGCAGAAGACAAGATAAGGCGTGATAAGGAGAGGGAAGCTGAGAAGTTATTGCAAAAGGGTGACCAGCTATACGAAGAGGAAAGATACCACGAAGCCCTAAAATATTTGAACCAGTCAAGTCAGATTAACCCTGATGATCCTGAAGTCTGGAATCTTTTAGGTTTAACTTATCAAGCTTTAGGGTGTACTAGGGAAGCTTGGAGAAGTTTCAAGTTCGCACTAAACACAGACCCTACTAATCTGAACTCTCTTTGGTACGCTTCGGAATTCCTCTTTGATAATGAAGATTATCAGCTTGCTTTCAACTTAATTGAAAGGTATCTAGAATTAGAGACAGACCCAATTGAGAGAAAAGAGGCCGAAAGCCTTAGGGAAGATATTCTGTATCATCTGAGTTCTTCTTACTCGTTATCAGCAGGTCACTCTAACTTAGAAGAAGAAATCGATGAAGAGGATGAACAAGAGGTTCCTGAAGACGAGTTCACTGTCATTGATACAATTGATGACGAATTGGAGCAACATGAAGATAGTTGGAGCGACGAAGTGGAGGAAGATACAGAAATTGATGAGTTCTTAGCAGACTTGACGCTTCAATTAACGGATAGAAACAGTAAATGTCTCAATTGTGGCGCAATGCTACCAACCGATGCCCCCTACTGTTATGTATGCAAAGAACCTCACCTTTACGAACCTTTAGATGATTAGATGTAGTTTAAGGCTAATTTTTAGGCGTCTACCGGAATAAGTTTTTGAACTTTACAAATCCTCAAAGTTAGATTATCCCAGTTTGAGGAGCCTCCTCTGGAAGATTTTCCAATGTCACAACTCTCTTCACCACTTTTTCATCACCGCCTGCGAAATAAATAAGCTCCAGCTGTAATTTGTCACCAGCCTTCGCTTCTCGAACGATGTTCAATATATCACTTGTGGTCTCAATGTTACTGCCATTAGCTTTTCTAATCACATAAAATTTTAGAACTTCTCGTTCCTTTAACGGAGGAAGTATTCCAGCTTTAGCCGCGGGAGAATCCTTGTACACCGCTGTGATTAGAAGACCAGAGGTAAATGATAGACCCAGCATTCTCGCATAGACCCGGTTGAGTTCATCCGCTTCTATTCCGAGCCAAGGTCTTAGCACCCTACCATGTTCAATCAAGTCTTTAAGTGTTTCTTTAACTGTATCTATTGGTATAGCCAGCCCGATTCCTTCGCTACCTCTACTGGAAGTCACAATCGCTGTATTTATTCCTATGACTTCCCCCTTAGCATTTATCAAAGGTCCACCCGAATTTCCAGGATTGATTGCTGCATCTGTTTGTATGACGTTTCTAATAGTTTGCCCGTTTGGCGCTACTATTCTTCTGCCAAGCGCTGACACCACCCCAAATGTTACCGTTCTGTCCAGTCCGTAAGGATTTCCAATAGCGATTACCCAGTCTCCAACCTCTAGTTCTTTTGACTCTCCAAGAGGCGCAACCGGCAGTGGCTTTCCCTGAGGCGGGTTAATCTTGAGCAAAGCGGTGTCCGTTGCTAAGTCAGTTCCTACTATTCTTGCAGGTACCTCCTGTCCTTCTGCAAGAACAACGCTAACCTTGTTCGCGTTAGCTATTACATGGGCGTTCGTCAAAATATAACCTCTCGCATCTACGATAAACCCACTACCAGTCCCCTCCTTGACGGTAATCTGCCTACCAGTCCAAAATTCAATTCCAAGGGTCTTGGTGGTTATAAAAACGACACTTGGAGCTAGCTTGCGGTAAATATCTCGTATAAAGCTTTCTAACCCCAGGTTTCCACTAGCAGTGCTACTACCTGTGACAAGACCATTTACAGCGTTATTGCTACGGACCCCTTTGTTATCACCATTACTTGTGGAGACATTTATACCAGTAAATCCGCGACCTCCACTTTGTCCCGCGTAGACTAATAGTCCAGCCCCCGTTCCAAGAAAAAACCCTATAGCCAATAGTATTAAACCGATAATAAATCCTCTTAAGTTCATGTTGCTCCTTCTCTACTTTATTTTACGATAATTTGACGAAGAATAGGCGTATTTGTTTTATTAATGCCCATTATTTAGTGAGTAGAGCATCTAAGAATTTAACTTAAAACTCAGGTGAGAAAACCAATGCGAGGATATTCCTTCAATGTATCGTTTCAGAATTAACCAATTACTATATAGCCGTACTAAAAGCTTACACCACCGCTTCTCGCCAGAAGATTTCTATCAGGAACTCCATATCCAGGGATCCTGAGATGGTGGAAACGTACCACGTTCAATCGGGCGACCGTCTTGGAAAATAACATAGCTGTCCCAGCCATAGTAAAAGATGTAACGTGACCGAGTAAAAGCAGAGGGAGAATTGCCGTGGTAAAAAGCAACGAACTTCCCTGGAGATCGCAGATTTTCCAAGCTTACAAGAACACTTTCGTTGGGGGCATCATAAATTGCCCTTCCTAGACTGAAACTATCCTTGCCAGCGTTAAACTCGCTTAAAGAGAATAATTCTCTTATCACGTTCCATGCGGAGTTTACATTTTCTCCACCAAGAATAAGCATAGACTGCTTCAAAACCTCCTCATTTTTTTTTGCTTCCTCAATAAATACAACATCAGAAACAATTCTAAGCTTTCTTCCTGAATCTTTTATTACAGATACTAGTTTAGCTAGTTCAGTTGAAACGTTATCAACTCCGGATGGATAAACCACGAATGCAGACTCATCATTAAGAAGAGCGTTTAAGCAGGGCGGAACTGCCTCTTTCGGCACTCTTCTAAACACGTGCCAAAGAGGGTCTATCTCTAATCTTGCGATCCCCATCTTCTCGCCAAGCTCCTTCTTCTTCTCGCTCTCTATACTAAACGAGCCTAATCCTTCCGAGAGTAGAAGTTCAGTTTCTGAGACAAGTTCTCCAGATTTGTTATAACCATAGATGTTGATGGGGACAGCGAAAGGTTCGTTGAGCTCAACAGTTGCCTTAAAAATTCCCGGCTCGTCAATCACATTGTCAATGACTAATTTAGGTGCATCCGCTTTTATCAGCCAATCATCAAACATCTTATCTAGAAACGTTGGAATGTGACTTTTCTCTGGATTCAACTCCCTGCTTTTATTCTTAAAGGCTTCTTTGAAGTCGTTCCAGTCTGCAAATTCTCCCCCCTTTGTTTCTATAATGTTTCTTAAACTGCTGAAAAAAATCTCATCGCCTAGAGCCCTTCTTATCATATGGAAGAACATAGCGCCTTTCTCATACCCAATCGCTCCATCAATCTCATTCTCCTTGCCCCTAAAATCTTTTAGCGGATAAGCCTTTTCTAGGGGGACAGTTATTGAGTATTTGATACTGGCGTGCTTGCGCCATTCTAAAGCCTTTTCCATTTGCTCGCTTGCTTCAAGCCAGTAGTAGTTAGTAAGATACGTTGTTAGCGCCTCGCACCAATTGCCGTTATCTGCGTCAAAAAATACGTAGTTTCCCCACCAATTGTGCATCAGTTCATGCCCTATGGCAAATTCGCCAGTGTAATGCATCTTAATAACTGCACTACCAAGAAGCGTGTAGCCAGGCATTCCATATCCAGTCTGGAAGAAGTTCTCCACAATATCAAATCGGTTGTATGGAAATTTGCCTAATAGATTCTGATAAAAATCTAGATATTTCTCCGTCGCATCTAAGTATTCATTCGCTAATTGCGCATCCTCATCAAAAAAATAAGTGCTGATAGTAACATCCCCAACTTGCTTCTTGTTAATGACAAATCTGTTGCCTATAAGCGTGAAACCATCTTGAGGAACTTCAGATTTCCAGTGGCTAATTTCAATTTGACCACCCGCTTCTTTGTAAGCTCGTTTCACCAAGTCGCCTTGAGCAACTATAACAAATGGTTTCTCAACCATCACCTCCATCTCATAAGTAGCTAAACCACCATCCTCCACCAGATACCATCCGCTTCCCGCATCCAGATAAATACCATCTTCACTGATAATCCCTGTTGTTTCGTCACCTCGTACAAATGCCAGCGTTTTTGCCTCTTCAACTGGGTCATATATTTCACCTTCGTACGAGAGGGAAAACCTACTGCAATCCTTAGGAAGTAAAAGTTCATACATTTTGAGATGTGGAAAGTCGTTCTGGTCATTATTGATTAGTGAAACCTTTTTTATAAAATCCTTTGAGAGCTCATTTCCCTTTTCGTCAAAAAGTCCGGTGATCAACATACTTTCACGCAGACGAAATTGAATTTTCTTCGGAGCTAATTTGGTGAGGATAATATCATCAACCCCTTGGATAAAATGCGCATTAGGAATAAGGTGCACTTGTAAATTATGGTGGGCAAAAGCACGCTCTGCCCTAACCTTCTTCCCAAATTCCTCCTGGGCGAGTGCTCTACTTGTGAAAAGAAATGAAATAACAATTATCAAAGTTACTCTAAGTAGATGATTATTCATCAAAGTCTCCAAGGTGACACATTTATTTTGCGATAAAAAATACTCCCTTTTCAGGGTTGAAGTATTTTTCTCGGACTGCTTCAACCTCAGCGGGAGTTATGCCCTTTATTGCCTTGATGTAATCGCCATAAGGTTCCCCCGTTAACTCCGCAAGGCAATTGTAAAACGCCTGATTCTTCCGAGTGATTCGCCTCATCTCCATTCTACCTATGGTTGAATTCACCACGCGTTCCAACTCATTAGGATTTACAACGACCCTTTTCGTTTCCTCAAGAACGTTCCTAATCAATTCTTTCGCCTCATCAAGGTTTTCTGGGCTAGTTCCCATAGCAAGACTAAACCAACCGACACTACCAATATAGCCAAATCCGGCACCAATAGAATAGGCAAGTCCCTTTTGTTCTCGGATGACCATCGCGGATTTATCTGAGATTATTGAGCTAAGAATATCTAAAGCAGGCTTATCTTCCCGTTCAATTTGAAGTCGAGCATATCCAAAATAAATGTAAGATTGTTCCTTACCAACATTTCTCTCAGTATCCTTCGGTTGATTTGAGTTGAGCATCCATTCCGCTGACTTACCCAAAGATGGAATTTGCCCAAATAATTCTTCAATCTTCCTTAACACTTGGTCGGCGTTCATACTAGTTGCCACTGATAGTATTAGATTCTTTGGGTCTGAATAAATCTGTTTGAATTCTTCCAAATCATCCAAAGTGACTGACTTTACTTCTTCTATATCTCCCTCAACTTTGTTTTCAAGCGGACATCCACTAAAGAAGCCTTCAAAGAACATAATACGCGCAATTTCTCGGGGTTGTGCATATTTCATTCCAAGAACTTGAAGCAAACTCTGCTTTGCCTTTGTAAGAGATTCGTCATTTATCTTTGGCTGTTGAAGAATTGTAGATATAATCTCCAGATTCTCTTCCCAGCTTTCGTCTAGACCTTCTGCCTTAATGTAGGAATATTGAGGCGAAAGATACATATCGTCCATTGGAATGAATGGATTGTCGTAGAAATCTATGGAAAGACCAAGATCAGAAAGCCTATTATTAAAGTCTTCCTCTGTTAGGTCCCTTGGTCCTTGCGAATATATACGCATCAGAATCTCAGCGATACCGTTTTTACCGGGTGGCTCTAAAAATAACCTATTTCTGAATAACACAGTTGCGCCAAATACTTTACTACGGTCATCCGAATGAACTATTACGGTTAATCCATTTCCGAGCACTTCTTTCTTATCAACAGCTCTATTAGCTTGAGTTCTTATGTCTTTAGGATATGGTAAAGCTAACATTCTTAGCGTATTTCCCCTAAATGAAAGCCCATTCAAGAAAGACTGAATAATCCCAGGAGATAAAGATGCAACTTGTTCTTCAAAATTCTTATAAATGTCCAATCTACCAGCGTTAATATCATAAGCCCTGAACATTCCGTAGTATAAGAAATTGTCGTAAGCCTTTCGCTCATCCGCAAGCATCTCATTTTTTCTGCGAGCAAGCCATTTCTCATCCACAAGCTCATCTCCTAATTTCTGAACAAGTGAAGGCAGATGGTTGGCAAATATTTCAGCGTCATCTGCTGATACCAATTCAACCACTCCAGTAAGATAGCTTGCTTCAGGATGGCTTTCCACGCTTAGGGTTAGATTAATATCCTTTCCTAGGATCTCCTTCGCATACATCTGCAATCGCTCCTGCACAAACGAAATTGCACATTGCATTACTAGATACTCATCAGGCAATACAGTTGGTTTAAAGTTTCTTACTCTGCTTTTCTCGCCAAAGTGCCGTGCTGAGGTTGTCATATTTTGCTTCTGTTCTAACATGTAACGCTTTGTAACTGGGTAATCTCTCTCAAATACTGGATTTGTACTGTTGGTGCTACAGAAAGGGAAAAACGGATAAGGTAATCGTAGAGGTAGAGCAAAATATACCCTTGGAGATATGCCGGGAAAGTACCGTTTCTCAATCCAAGAACTTCTAGCTCTAAGGGGAAGTATCGGTTCCACCTCAAGCTTAGATGGCACCGCCTTGCGGTAGAGCTCTTTTATGTGGTTAAGCATCTCTTCAGGATTGAAATCGCCTATCAGAAGTAGAGTTATGTTATTAGGGGCATAGTACTTTTTGTAGAAATTCCAAACCTTCTCCCGGGGAATATTGGATATCACCGCCTTTGGTCCAAGAACCTGCATTTCATATGGTGTTCCTAACCATAGAAGCCTCTTCCACGCAGATTCAACATTGTAATATGGATCGCTAGTGTCTTTATTTATCTCCTCTAGCACGATACCACGCTCCTTCTCAAATTTCTCCGGTGGAAGTGTAGAGTTCAGTATCATATCCGCTTGCAAAGCAACTGCTTGCTTGAAAGTTTTGCTAGGGGAAAGAATCATAAATGCAGTGAAATCTTCTCTTGTAAACGCATTATTATAAGCGCCTAGCCTATCCGCCTCATCGTACAACTCCTCCTGAGTTCTCATAGTAGTGCCGTTAAATAGCATATGTTCAAGGAGATGCGTAACACCATTTATGTCTGGTGTCTCATTCCGAAGACCAACACCAATAATGACATAACTTACAGCCATCTCTACACGAGAATCCGGAATTAGGATAATGCGCAACCCGTTGTCAAGGACAGATTCGTACGTTTGAGGAATTCCAAAAGAAGGAAATACTTTCAAGAGAGTTAATAGCGCAATAACCAGTATAGCGAGAACTATAATGCGAGTGTGACCTTTCATTGATATTCTCCGGAAGTTACTAATTTAATTATAACAAAAAGTAATGAAACTAAGCCTAGAATACTTGCTTTTCGTACTGCTTGCTTATAAACGTGAAATAACCACCCCAAGCATATGAATCAAATAAAAAAGCCAAAATATTCAACTGCCTTCCGAAGTCTTTATATTTTGTCACTAAAGGACTTTAGGATTTATGCTAGTTCCCGATTTCTGCGTAAGTATCTTTAACAATTTGAGCACTCTTCTTAAGGCCTTCAATTTCCTCAGCGGAAAATTCAACTTCTAAGAAACCTTCCACTCCCTTTCTTCCTAAAATTACTGGAAGTGATATGCTCGTTTCATCGGTAATGCCGTAGGCGCCGTTGGGAACAACAGAGAGAGGAAGAACGCGTTTTTCGTCAAACTTAATCGCTCTAACAACCTCTGCAATGGCAACTGCAACCGCCCAGGATGCACCACCCTTTAGTCTTATCATCTCCGCACCCGCTTTTCTATTTTTCTCGTACACCTGTTGAAGAGCTTCTTTGGTAACACCCTTGATTGCATCAAACGCGACCGCCGCATAACTTGCGTGGCTCCAAATGGGAACCATTGAATCGCCATGCTCCCCACATAGGAATGCATTTACATCCTTTGGATTCCAACCGAATTTTTCAGCAAGATACGAGCGAAAACGAATTGTGTCAACCACATTGCCTAAGGACAAGACACGTGAAGCGGGGAATCCGCTCTTTTTATACGCACGAAGGTTTAACACATCAACTGGATTTACTACAGTCAGAAGAATAGCTTGTGGCGCCACCTCTTTGACAACCTCAACAGCGGAATCAAGAATTCCCACGTTAACCTTGATTAAATCCAGCCTCGATTGATCAGGTTTTCTCCTGCTTCCTGCAGGAATTATAACGACCTCACATCCCTCCACCGCGCTGGTTTGTGTGCTTGCGATAATCTCACATTGTCCGGTAGCGGAAGTGCACTGCAGTAAATCCTCCCTCTCCCCTTGAACTGCATCTCCTAGTATGTCCACAAGCACCAGCCTTCTCGCAAGTCTTTCAGTCAACAGGTAAAAGGCGGCGGTAGCGCCAACCCGACCAGCTCCTCCTATTATTCCTATATTCATTTCTCCCTCCTATTAATTATTAAAGTTTGTGAATTATTTTACATTATCCAACAATACGCTAATTCTGTAAAGCGTAAATTGATTGGTAACTCTCAGAATATAAATAGAGCAACTAAATAATACTGTTTAAGAAGTGAATTTGAATTTCGCTCTAATTGCCAGCAGACAATTAGTATCGTTCTCTAAAAGCGTTTAATTAGTTAAAAACAACATCCTCAAAATTATGTTGGATACTTATTCAAAGTATAAACCATAAATAGTTGCTTTTTGAACTGTGTCTCAAATTTTTTAATTGTGGTATAATATATTGAACTCGTCAGAGTTTGGCACTGAAAAGCTTGGTGGTTTTATGAAACTGACGGATGCAATTGAGGACAATAGGTACTCAAGGGAAGAAAGAGAAGAATTAGATCATTTCACTAATTTGATTATTCCAGCCTTCGCTGAGCGCAATCTGGAGGTGGTTGAACAGAATCTCCATAAGGCTCGTGAAAAAAATTTGGATATTGCGCTAATAACTCTTGTTTTTCAACAGATAAGAAAAAAAGGGAAAAAGGCGATCCCATAGCAACTAAGGCTTCACTATATGACTTTTCTGAAATAGTGCATAAGCTCAGGAAGTGAGCCTGCGGTATTCTTAGTGGCAATAGTGGTAGAACACACTAGCTTTAGGTAAAAGCTTGACTCCGGGATGAGCCTCTACGGCTAAACAGGATGACCATAAAATCCCATCGCTTATTAACACTGACTCGTAACTCATTTTCTCGGCAATCTATTTCAGGAGAGCGTTTGATACCACATATATCTTTCATTCATTACTGCTCATTACTATTCTCTTCTTCAATCACTGTCTCATACCTTTCAATAGCATTATGGAAAAAGATCGCCAAAAGTATCGTCAAGACCATATTACTAAGAATCACTAAAATGCATAATACTAGCGCAGTAATAGGTAAGGTACTCCTTAATGTAACATGCGGGCTGTCAGAGAAGCCTACAATAACTTTACTAATTGGAGTGGCAATTACTTCTAAAGCTGGAAGAATGTCACCAAGCAATAGACGAATAAAATAGCTAATCACAAAAGTAACAGCAAAAGCTCCAAATATTCCATAAAGGAAGGGACGCGTAGAAGTGCCGTATTCCGAAGCCTCAATTAATCCTCCACCAAGAAATGTGATCAAGAAAGCAAGTGCAATTAGTACAGCTGACAACCAACTTAGTATTACAAGCTTATCAGAGCTTGAAACCGCCCAAGTATGATGCGTGCCCGGCATTGCTTTACCTGCAAAAATTGTCTCCGTTTGAGCCCCTATCACATAAAGCAGAAAGGCTCCAGTTAGGAGACTAACTATCTGTAAAATAGTTAGGGAAGCTCGCATTTCAATCCCCTTCTAAAAGTTACAAGGATAATTCTATCACTCTATCAAACAGATAACTACTTTAATGAAACCCTGGCTACACATTTCAAGCGTGAAGTTGAGAACTAAAGTATTCCTCATCCCATAAAAGGTGATGCTATAGGCTAACTAAACTTTAACCATCTAAAATATAGTTCCGATGAATGAAACTAAAATGCGGGTACTTTTTGTTCGCTTCTCTGCCTATGGTGATATTTGTATGTGTTTACCCGCAATTGTGCATTTTAGAAGAGTTTATTCTGAGGCTGAAACACATTTCCTAGTCGCCCACAAATATGCCGACCTGTTAACAAATCATAAACGTTACGAAATTGATTATCTGCATATTTACAATAGAATCGGTGGCTTTAAGGGATGGCTAGAAATGCTGAATACAGCAAATAAACTTCGTCCACTAAAGTTTGATGCAATATTTAACTGGCAGAGCAATCCTCGCTCTAAAATTCTTCTTTCAGCCGTTGGCTCAAAAACCATCCTAAGCTTCAATCGGTTTATGAGGATACATCAAATTGAAAAAATCTACTTAACCCTTAAGCAATTTGGACTAAAACAACCAGATAAATTTGAGCCCATACCCCTTGCTGGTGATTCCGAAATAAAATGGGCAAGTGGCGTTCTTTCGCACGTTCCAAGGGGAAGGATAAAAATTGTGATAGGAATTGGTGGTCTTTGGCAAACCAAGCTATGGCAGGTAAGTAACTTCATTGAAACGATGAGAATTTTATCTAATAGCACCGATGCTCATTTTGTACTTATCGGGGATAGCAGAGATTTAGACCGCTCAGATGCAATATCTTCCGCATTCCAAGACCGTATTATTAACCTAACAGGCAGGACTACAATTCTTCAATCAGCTGCCATTATTTCTCTATCTGATCTCACAATTTCAAATGATACTTCCACTATGCACTTATCTTGGGTTCAGGGAACACCCACAATCGGTATCTTTGGCTCAACAGATCCAAAAAGAACAGGACCACTGGGTGAGAAAGCTTTCGTTTTCGCAAGCACCTTGCTACCATGCCACCCATGCTTTCAGGGCTATTGCAAAATAAGCGAGATTGAAAATCTCAAATGCTTAAATAGCATTAAGCCAGAGGAAGTCGCTGAGAGGGCTGTTCAGCTTATCTTTAAGAATTCTGGGTAGTAGCATAAAATTATCCTGCGACTATTTTACCGATTATTATAAGAGGAACAATTGACGAAACATATTAAATGCTTGATTCCCCAAGATTTACCAATTATCAAAATAGTACTTGAAAGTTCTTTAGTAATGGACATTGCAACCTGTGGGGCAAGAAAAGGGGATGGAATTGTGGAGTTGGCTAAAATGATGAAGACTATTTGGCTTCATTTGGCGGACGAATATAAGGAATCTTGCGTAGATGATCGTTTGTGATTTTAATTTTGAGCTATATAACAAATGACACTACGATTATAATTAGTGAGATATCATTTCAATTAAAATCAGGGCGAGTTTTATGTTAAAAAATTTTCGTGTTGAGAAGGATACGCTTGGAACTGTAAAAGTGCCAGCAAAGGCACTTTACGGCGCGCAAACAAGAAGAGCGGTGGATAACTTTCCGATTAGCGGTTTAATGGCTGACCCTGAATTTATTAAATCATACGTTGAGATAAAACGTGCTTCTGCGGTTGTTCATAAAAAGTTGGGTCAACTTCCCGCAAGAATTGCCGATGCAATTATTAGATCCGCCGATGAAATTTTAGCTGGAGAGCATCTAGACCAATGGGTTGTTGATGTTTACCAGGCTGGCGCTGGCACTAGCTTTAATATGAACACAAACGAGGTTCTCGCGAATCTGGCAAATCTCAAGTTGGGTGGGAAGTTAGGGGACTATAAACCAGTGCACCCCAACGACCATATTAACAAGAGCCAATCCACAAACGACACGTTTCCCACAGCCATAAGGATAACAACCCTCATACTTCTCAGAGAAAAACTTTACCCTGCAATTACAAACCTTGCGAATGCTTTAAAAAGGAACGGTGCGCAGTTCGCTGATATTCCAACAAGTGGTAGAACTCATCTTATGGATGCAACTCCAATATTAATGGGTCAAATATTTTCTGGTTATGGAGAGGCGATTCATTCAATAAGTTCGCACCTTAAATCCGCATCCATTCCGCTACACAGATTAAATATTGGAGGGACTGCGGTGGGAACTGGAACAAATACACATCCGCGCTATGCCAAGATGATGGCAGAGGAGCTTTCAAGTAGAACAAGACTGAAACTGAAGAGCCCAAAGAATCTTGTTGAGCTTGCAGAAAGTTCAGCGGATTTCTCCTTCTTCGCAGGCACATTCAAAGCACTTTCTCTAGAGCTTGGAAAGATTGCTAATGATTTACGATTGATGGCTAGCGGACCCACAAGCGGACTGAATGAGCTAATCCTACCTGCAGTTCAACCCGGCTCTTCTATAATGCCGGGCAAGGTAAATCCCGTGATGCTGGAAATGTTCAATCAAGTATGTTTTCAGGTTGCAGGTCAGATGGAATGCGCGATTCTTGCGTGTCAGGCAGGACAGTTACAGATGAACGTGATGTTCCCAGTGGTTGCTCATTCCTTTAATCATTCAATCAACATTCTGGCAAATGCCTGCACGCAAGTCACTGAGAAATGCGTAAAGGGAATGGTCGTGAATGAAGAGAGATGTCGAAGATATTTTGAAAGCAGTCCCTCAATCGCGACTGCGCTCAATCCGCTAATTGGTTATGAGAGGACCGCGAAGCTGGTGAAAAAGGCTGTTTCAGAGAAACGCCCTATTCTTGAGGTTATCCGTGAGAGCGGGCTTTTGTCGGAGAAGCAACTTGCAGAAGTCTTTAAGCCGGAAAGACTCACAAGGCCTGCGGATATGGGAACAGGTAAGACAAAGAGAAAGTATGACTAACGGAATACCGTTGAATTTTGGCTAGACCTCTATCCCGAATCAACTATCACGTCTTTGGAAAATATCGGACATAATCCTCTACATAAAGAGTCGAACGTCACCATTCTCGCGATGCTGTTTGAAGCGCGAACTTTTTTACAGTTCTTACCCACAAGTTCTCGTAATGTTGCTGTTGAGCCTATACCGTGTATTGTGCAGGTTTCCTTCATCTTCAGTGAATCATAGTATTGATTAGGCAAAAATACGAAAAGGGAAGTCATAGCCTAAAGCCCCAAAAAAATACTAGGCGGTTAACCATAAGTAGGAATTTCTGTGGTATAAAATAAGAGTGAATTTGAAACTCATTATCATAAAGGAGCATCACGTGCCAAAGTATTTATTAATCTTATTACTTTTTATTTTCACTACCTCTTTATCCTTTTATGGAAGAGCAGATGAGGCACAAGAAGAAGAGCTTCCCGCTTGCAAATGCCCACACTGTGCGGATGCCGGTAAATGTATCTGCGATGTAACAAAGTGCGGATGCGCCCATTGCAAAGCAGTCGTAGAAAATGCTGCTGTGTTAAGCGAGCAATCGGAGGAAGAAAATAATGAAGCTCCCTATTACCCAGTGGAAGGTGTATGTCCCTTCTGCGGAGCGAAGTGGAATGAAAAGGGCGAGTGCGAGGTGTGTCACTCAAGTAAGGCGCACTTTCACGAGCTTGCGTTCAAGAAGATTCAAGAGTTCAAGTTAACGGAATCCGTATTCATCGTCAAAAAAGTTATAGGGGCTTATGAAACATCTATTCCTGAGGGTATAACCGCACTTTCTAAACTGAACGCGCAGGAGCTCAAGTTACGTTGGGAAGATGGTGTTTTCGCGATGTTCTTGAATAATCCCACTGAAACTCCCGCTTCAAAGCTAAAAACCATTCTGGGAGTGAAAACTCTTTTGGATGAGAGCTCTGCTCCTAGACTACCTGATGGTTTCGGTTTTCACAGATATGACACCACAACTGCAGTCGGACTAGAAGTTAAAGGAGAGTATGGAAGTCCACAGGTTCAGGCGTATTGGTGGCCATTAATGGACTATGTCTCCATGAATGGTTACGAGTTCGCCGGGCCTTTTACAGAGATTTATCTAGATGATCCCAGTATTACACCGAAAAGCGAATGCAGAACTAAATTGCTTATTCCGGTGAAAGCCAAAAGTGAGGCAACTAAATCTACTGCCTCTAGTGGTTCTGCTGTTGGCTTTTCTGGGGCTGATGAGGAGAAGCCAACCTGTCCCTGCTTCAAAGGTGGAGAGTGTAAATGCCCAGAGGGTTGCGGATGTGCCCATTGCACAGCATAATTCGGAGTTTGCAGATGGTGGAAGAATTCAGGTTCTAAATGACGCTTGATACTTTCATAACACGTAGACTTAGCTACTTCTCCGCCAATTACTAACGAACTAATATAACACTGAGTAAATGAGGTAAAATACCCCATGATCAAATAGCGGAGAAGTCTTATGGAAGAACAGTTCCATTGGCACCAAGATGAAATGTTATGTAAGTATTTGGGCGTCAATGTAAGCGTATTACGAGGATTTCCTACTGGGAAAGACCCACAACTCATCAACGACTATGAAAATGCTCCTGGGATGATTGGTTGCACTATCTCTCTTAACTGCGCCATGAACGAGGTTCCCTGTGTCCGAGCATTGATTGACCACCCGGAAAGGTATTTGAGCTATGAGACAATTGAGTCAGAGGTTTTCAGAGATTTTCTGTTTGAACACAAGCTCTCTAAGAATGATTCTTCAATAGATGAGGGACAAATGCCAGTAGCGACTGAAGATCAAATTCATCCTAAGTTCACATAGGTGCAGTTTATTTCTTACTGTAAATTTAAGTGTAATGAAAGGTTTCTAATAAATAGAAACTTCCTCAGGAGAAACAACGCCTTAACAGTGGAAATTACATTTCTTCAGTTCGTTCAATGTCTATTATCAACAATTTGCAGAGTGAGAATTGTTAAGCTTAGCTTTCTTCTTCCAAAACGTACTTACCAAGTTTGAGTTGTTCAGGAATCGGAATAGGACGCTCATTGTTAAAGCAAGCAAGGCAGAATTCAGAATAAGGAAGGCCTGTGGCTTTAACGACTCCTTCTAGGCTCAAATAAAGCAGACTATCTGCGCCTATCTGCTCGCAGACTTCCTCAACAGTCAAGTTTGCAGCAATAAGCTCTTCGTAAGAGCCGAAATCAATTCCATAGTAGCAGGGGAATTTTATTGGAGGGCTCGAAAGTCTCATATGAACTTCCTTGGCACCTGCAGATTTCAGCAACCTAACAATTTGCTTGCTAGTTGAACCACGAACTATTGAATCATCCACCAAAATTACAGACTTACCCGAAAGTATCTCCCTCAACGGATTCAACTTCATCCTGACACCTATTTCCCTTTGGGCTTGTAAAGGTTGAATGAAGGTGCGTCCGACGTATCGGTTCTTGATCAATCCTTCGTGATGAGGGATACCGCTTTCTAAGGAGTAACCAATGGCGGCGGGTAAGCCTGAGTCTGGAACGTGAACTACAACATCTGCGGAAACGGGAGCTTCCCTGGCAAGCTGGCGGCCCATTTCAATCCTCATTGAATACGCTTCCTTCCCACGAAGCAAGGAATCAGGACGCGAGAAGTAGAAGAATTCAAACATACAGAACTTGTAATTTGGTTCCGCAAAAGTGAACGATTCAACGCCATTTTCACTTATCTTAATAATTTCACCTGGAAATATTTCCCGTATAAATCTTGCACCTGCAATAGGAAAAGCTGCTGATTCAGAGGCAACAACATAACCATCCGCAATTTCCCCAAGAACAAGCGGGCGGATTCCGTGTGGATCACGAACAGCAAATAATGCATCCTTTGTTAGAATAAGGAAACAGTAAGCGCCCGATACTCTACGGAGAGTAGATTGAAGAGCATCAAGAAAAGATTTATCTCTCCATTCGTTCTCCAAAAGAAGTCCGAACATCTCTGTATCCGAAGTGGAACGTGGGGAAATTCCACGGCGTTCAATTTCAGCAAAAAGCTCCCAAGTGTTTACCAGGTTGCCATTATGCGCGACTGAGAAGGCTTTTCCCTCTGATGCGTAACTCTCAAAAAGAATAGGCTGTGCGTTTACGAGAACCGAAGAGCCCGTGGTGGAGTAGCGGTTATGCCCAATTGCGGCATGGCCTTTTAGCATTCTCAGGATTTCTTCGTTGAAGACCTGCTGAACAAGTCCCATATTCTTATAAAGGATTACGTGGGAATGAGTGGAAACCGCTATACCAGAGCTTTCCTGACCGCGATGCTGAAGAGCAAACAAGCCATAATAAGTAATGCGAGAAACGTCCATTCCAGGGGCGTACACCCCGAATAACGCGCAATTTTCCCTTGCCTCAGACATCAAACGCCAATAGCATTATACACGAGAAGCTGGAAAATAATCTTTAGTGCATTTTGAATGCCAAATCTTAATCAAAAGCACTCACTTTGCCTTACCAACCCCTTTAAGAGAAGGGGGAATCATTTCAAACTTTGAGCCAGTCAGCGCATCAACCGCAAGCACTAGCTCTCGTTCCACAACTTGCTTTCCAAAGCGTGCCTCTCTTGGTCCAGGATTAACGTTTTCAAGGGTAATGAGTTCATTCCATCTCAAATTGAACATCCATACTGGTACTATTGCCTTTGTATTAGCTCTATGGTTTACAAAACCGAGCTGAATATTGAAAAGGGTTAGCGGTGGGGGGGCATTATTCCATTCTTCAAGAACAAGACGCTTGACCCGCTCCAAGGCGAATCCAGGATCAATAACGGTAAAATCGTCACTGGCAGGTTCAATGGAAGGGCTCCAGAAGTAAGACAAATTCATCAATTTCTTTTCACCATCAATGGCAACCTGAATATATTCATCGTAAAGGAGAACTCCACGATACGCCTTCATCAGCCTGTAAATAAAAGGCCGAGACTTCTCCTTTTGAAATTCGGCGGTTTCAATGATTGAAAAATCCTGACCTAAGCTTGTTACTCCTGGAGTGTACTTTGCGATGAAATCCTTGGCTAGTGCAATTCCTTCTTCCTTGGAGAACTTATACTTCTCTATTGTTTTCTTTACACCGGTAGATGGGTCCGCCTCTTCGGTAAGCTCTTCTACCACCGCTGGAGTCGATGCCAAGTTATTCACGAATTCAAAGCCATAAATGTATTCATCAAAGTAAAAGGAAATAGCGGTTGGTTTATCTTCCCCTTCGAGCTTGAACCTAGGACCCTCGTACCTTGTTCCTGAACCATAAGAGGGGGAAATAATAGATATTTTACCAATTGGCACTCTTTCACTTGTCAACAACTTTTGACGATAATTAGATATATTAGGTAGAGCGGTTCGTCTTAAAAATCTCAAAGATCTCTGCCACTCAGTGGGAATTGGAACTTCAATACTTATAGCAAGCGCAGGTAAAAGAATGTCCTTTATTAAGCCATCTTGTTGGTCGTCTTTCGTAGGATGACCAGAAACTCTAAGAGGAACACCAATTGAAAGAAGGCTAAATACAGCAAACAAGCAGAATAGAAACAACAGCATTTTTTCTTTAAACCAGCAGTTTTTCATAGATATTAAAATTATACATCTTAAGATATGGTGTTGTTTTTTGCTAAAAAATCACTTCAAGTATTGAATATTCAACTCTGATAAAATTTACTTGTGAAGAATTTCTTTACGGTTCTCTTGACACTTAACCTATTAATAGTCATTCAAAACTCCTGCCTAAATAATTCACAGGATAAAGAGAAGAAAATCTTTTCAAAAAATCCTAACTCAACTAACCCTGAAGTTGAACTCGGAACGGAAAAAAATCCGCTTATTATGGCTTTTGTCCCATCAACAGAAGCGCAAAAGATTGTTGAGGGGGCGGAGCCATTGGCGAACCTTCTTGAAGAAAAGACAGGATACAAAATTAAAAATCTTGTTGCGACTAGCTATATAGCTGTTGTGGAGAGTCTCGGACTTGGGCACACGCATATTGCATGGTTACCGCCAATGGCTTACGTGCTTGCCCACAGCAGGAATAATGCACGCGTTATACTTAAGGCAGTCAGAGACGGAAAAGATACTTACTATGGTTTTATCGGAGTTAGAAAGGATAGCGGGATAAAGGATCTAAAAGCATTAGTCGGGAAGAAGTTTGCTTTTGTGGAACCGGCCAGCGCGAGCGGACATCTTTATCCACGTGCTCTTCTTTTAGAGAATGGCATTAATCCTGATAAGGATTTCAAAGAGGTAGTTTTCGCTGGGAGTCACGATGCGGTAGTTATTGCCATCTTTAACGGTAGTGTAGATGCTGGGGCATTTTATGATGACGCAAGGGAGAAGTTCAAGGAAAGTATGCCTGAAATTCTTGACCAAACAAGAATAATCGCTAAGACACAGCCAATTCCTGCGGATAATGTCACAGTAGCGGGAAATCTACCGGAAGGTATCGTTGAGACATTAACCCGCGCTCTTCTTGAAATCGCTCACGAAGAGGAAGGCAGGAAAATTCTTTACGACATTTATGAAATTGAAGACTTGATACCCGCAAAAGATAAGGATTATGACAGCTTGAGGAAAGTGGCGAAAATTCTGGATTTGGATTTAGCTGAAGAGCTCGCCAAAGAGTAGACCATAAAGCCTACAAACTATTGTAAAAGAGTTCCAAATCTTCATATCCGCACATGAGACAGGAAGCATACAAGGGCACTATTCAGAGAAAAAATAGCGTGGTTAAGCAAAGAGGAAAACCTACGTCTTCAAGTGAATAGCTTCTAGCCTAAATGCGCCTACACATCGGGGACAAAGTAAACGTCAGTGGGATTGAATTTGGCGTTTCGGCGGAATTTTGCCTTCACGGGCATTCCAACGAAGATATCCGGCGTGTCAACTCCGCAAAGCCTTGCGAGCAAGAGCGTGTTCACCCCTTCAAACTCAATGAGCGCTAGATGAAACGGCGTCTCCTTTAGGAACTCCTGCGAGCCGAAGAAGCAGGTCGTCCAAGTGTGCACTCGGCCCTTATTCGGAAGCTGATACCACTCCGTCTTCTCGCCACAACACATGCAGTGGCTCCTTGGCGTGGCGTAGATATAACCACAACAGGTGCATTTGCTTCCCATTATTCGTTTTTGCGCAAGTCCGCGAAAGAACTCTGAATCCTGCGCGTAGGAATGCAAGTAATCAATCTCGTAGTGATAAAGGATTAGAAGTGGATCGGTGTTGAAAACAATTGTACCTGTCTCGGTTTCAGGGAGCTTGAAGTCAGGATTGACGCTCTTTCCCCACTTTATCTTTTCCTTTGCAGGATATTCAAAATGGAATTTAGGCTTAACAGCCTTGGATTTGGTAATTTTGCTTTTGGTTGTTCTTGTTGACATACATAAAACTCCTTTTCTTGATCATCATTACTTCTTATAACCAATGAGAAGCTTGGCGCCCTTCCTCTTAGCGCGCTCATAATAGCCCGGATACCAAATAGCTTGTTCACTCATTTTCTTCTGTTTGAGATAGTCATCCGTCACGGGACGAGCCTTCTTGCGTTTGCGAAGCTTATCCTCCGGAAGGCTCTTCACGCGCTCTAGAATGCTAACTGTAATGTAAGTCCCAGTGCCTGCGTGAGAGTGAATTGAAGCGACTCTAGCGCCCGGTATCTGTCTGCTGTCAGTTTTAGGATTGAAGTTCGGGTTAAGGTTCTTGTAGTGCTTATCCAGGGTATGCTGAAGCATCCAGAAGGCGAAAACCGCCTGCATCAAGCCAGTTGCACCGACAGGATGCCCACATGCAATTAAACCTCCTGAGGGATTTACTGGTATCTCGCCCTGCCTGGGAAGCTTGCCAAGGCCGTAGTCAATCCCAGCCATAAATGGTGCGCCTTCGTCCACGAATTTACCGCCCTCGCCATACCTGCAGAGACCCATATCCTCGTACGTCTGAATCTCTGAACTTGTGTACGCATCATGAAGCTCAATTACGTCAATCTCCGCGAGAGGGTCTTGAATGCCAGCCATTTCATAGGCGAGTCTGCTTGCTATTCTTCCGCCTCGGAAAGAATGAACGCCTGGGTAATGCAAACCCTCGTAGTCAGAGAAGCTCTCAAATGGTAGTAAAGGCACATTCCCGTATGGACGATCAGCCATTCGCATCGCATCGGTTCCTGTACCAACACCGGTGATTTTGATGGGGTTATCAGTAAGCTTGAAAGCGGTGTCCTCGTCCGCAAGGATACACACCGCAGCACCATCACTCATTGTGCAGATGTCCATAAGTGTAAGCGGATAAGCGACCATCGGAGCCTCGCGGACGTCCTTGATGGTTGGGCGTAGGTGCTTCTGAGCGTAGGGATTAGTGAGGGCGTTGATGTGGTTCTTCACGGAAACTTTCGCCAGCTGTTCAACGGTAGTGCCGTACTCAAACATATGGCGCACGACCATCATAGCGTAATAGCCAGTGTAAAATCCGCCCACAGGATAGTCAAAGTTTGTATCCGAGGCAAGTGCAATGAACTCGTTGCCCTTCCAGGTGTTAACGTGGCTCATCGTTTCAAAACCGAAGGCGACGCAGACGTTCATACGCCCGCATGCAACCTCGTGCCATCCTGCTTGAAAGCATAACCCGCCAGTCGCCCCCCCACCCTCATGGCGACGTGACGGCTTGGGAACTAGCCCGAGATAATCGTGAACCATCGTCGCGGCTTTGAGTTGACGGGTGAAATGATCGGAGAAGTAAGAAGCGACAGTCCCGTCAATCATATCGATGGTGAGTTCAGGAACGTCCGCCATCGCGTAATCAAAAGCCTTTTTGACCATCAGGCGGAAGTCCATGTCCGGGTGGGCTTTAGCAAACTTGGTGACCCCACCAGCCACCATATAAACAGGTCTCATAAAACTCCCTCCTTAAAATAGTTTCTCCATTCACCTCACAACCCATCAATTCTCCTCATCATCTCCCTCTATTCGTATTGTTACTCCTAATCGTATTGTCTTAACTTCATCAGGACAATTTTCATCTCAGAACGGAGTGTTTCTCGGAAATCTGCGCAAGTTTCGTAATTTCCAAAACTCCTTCCTCAACCTACCGAGCATATATTCAATGTTTGTTCTCGGAACATTCATAGAATCGCTCAAGACTTAACCGCCGTGTATAAAGACAAAGCAAAAACATACCTTGCGCCGGCTTTCTTTAACGCCCTTCCCGCTGAATTAATCGTAGCTCCTGTGGTGATTAAATCATCAAAAAGCAATACAGATTTGCCCTCAACCTGCCTAGATAATCTTTTCGGAACGTAAAAAGCATGCTTAACATTTTCAAATCTCTTGTTTTCGGTTAGCCCAACCTGAGAGCGAGTGTACTTTCTTCTTATCATAAGCGTGCTAACAGGAATTCCCAAAGCATGCCTATAAAATTCTAGCACAACTTCATTTTGATTAAACCCTCTTGTGAATTTTTTCACGGGATGAATTGGTATTGGAATTATAACTATCGGTTCTTCCACTGGTTCCCAGCTAAATAGAGTAGATAAACTTCGCATACTGGGAAAAGCTTCTGCTAACGACTTTGCAAGAAATACACCTAGGCTAATCCTACCGTTGTACTTGAACTTGTGTAGCAGTTCTAGAGCGGGAGATTGATACAGAAAGAGGGATCGTGCCCTGTCAATATACTTCCAACTCTCTGCACAGTTCTTACAAGAATCAAGTCTATACTTTTGACTAAGAGGCTTGCCACAGCGGACACAATAGGGGAAATCAACTCTTGGCAGTCTTGAAGCACAATCTTGGCATACACTGTCTGTGCCATCCTTCTCGCAGATAGAGCACTTCATTGGATAAACAAAATCTAGCGCTTTGCGGAGTGTGAATAAATCTGATAATTTCTGAAGAAATTTCATTTTAAGGAAGCAATCAACCGGTTAATTAACTCTGAAGTTGAGTATCCCGCAAGCATTGGAATTGTTATTACCTGTCCGCCGTAATTTCTAACAAAGTCTGCGCCTACTATCTCTGAGAGTGTGTATTCCGAACCCTTCACCAGCACATCGGGTCTGATCTCTACAATTAGCCTTTCAGGTGTATCTTCCTCAAAAATAACTACTTCGTCAACAAAGCGAAGAGCGAGAAGCATACTTCTTCTGTCTTCTGCGGTAAATACTGGTCTATTCAATCCTTTTAGTCTCTTTACACTTTCATCAGAATTCAGGCCTACACAAAGAAAGTCACCTAATGATTTTGCCTGCCGTAATAGATAGATATGACCTGGATGTAGAATATCAAAACATCCATTTGTGAAAACAATCTTTTTCCCTTCTTGACGTAAACTCCGAATAACTTGAGTAATCTCGGTATCCACTTTAATTATTAAAAAGATTATACTCGATGAGTTGAAAGTGAAATGCCAACAAAAAAATGCTCAATGGGGCTAAATAGATTAGCTGAATAGGATGTTCAAATCGCATTTCCAAGGCATTATAAATATTGGTAAATTAAAAAGCAAGGAATCATTGAGCTTTTATTGAATATAAGCTTCAGCGCAAGTGGGAACCTCAAAAAAATTATAATAAAGCAAGTCGAAAACCAAGAGTTGACCATAGATTTTGAGAATAACTTTATATCGGAGGGAATTAATCATGACAGATGAGCAGTTAGAAAAGAGGCTTAAAGTTCTTTCAGTTATCACTAGAGTTCATCATATGCTAAATCCGCTCGTTGAAGAAGTCCCTCTAGCACGTATGCTTATAAGAGAAATTGTTTCCATCGTGCCCTGCGAAGGTTGCATAGTAATGCTTGTTGATGGAACTAACGGAAAAGTGCTTGCGGTAAAGGGAACTCTTAGGGCTTTTCCTGGAATGCCATTAAACCTACCTGAACTGATTTTGTCTTTATGTGTGAGAGGCTTTCAGAGCATATTCACAGGTGAAAACGATAGTATCGCATTAGCATTATCCGAAATCTCGGCTTCTCCGGTAAATTCAGTAATCTGCTGTCCGATTTGGGTGAAGGACAGTGTGCAAGCCATAATTCTTACTACTTCAGGCAGGAAGAACGCATTTAGCAGAGAAGACCTTCAGCTTGTTGAGATGCTCGCCAGACAAGTTTCCATGGCTCTGGAAGTTGCGCTTACCTTGCCTAGTCATACTTTTACTTCCATCAGAGATAGTCTTACAGGACTTTTCAACAGGCGAAAATACGAAATTGATATCGAAGCTGAGGTTGCTTGGGCTGAAAGATTTAACCGAGCATTGTCAGTGATGATGGTAGACATTGATCACTTTAGCATCTACAACAAGGTTCACGGAAAAGAAAAAGGTGATGCAGTTCTAAAAGACCTCGGTTACACATTATATAGTAGTGTCCGTGCTCTTGATGGCGTTTATAGATACGGTGGGGAAGAATTCACCATCGTTCTGCCGAATACGACCATTGAGCATGCAACCACGGTAGGAACAAGGATACTCCATTCGGTTGAGGAAACTAAATTCAACGGTGAAGAAATTAGCCAACCAGGCAAGATCTTGTCTGTAAGTATTGGAATTGCCAGTTTTTCGCTAAATATGGAATCGCCAATGGATTTAACGAAGGCAGCTGAGGAAGCTCTCACCAAAGCTAAGTTAAACGGACGAAATCAGGTTCAATTATTGTGATTAGTATCGTTGAAATAATAATGAATCATTGAAAAATTTCTTTCTTGAGTTATCTGAAATCAGTTAATACCAAAATTCTGCTAATCTGCTAAGAACTTTTTAAATGCGTTTTGGGAGAATGCAAGGCTCCCAGGAGTTCCTCTCTAGACACCGTCGCAAGACCAAGCTTACTAACTACTAAGCCACCTGCAATGTTAGCTAATATAGCTGCAGTAAGGTAATTGGCGCCCGCGCCGATGGCTAGTGCGGTTGTAGCGCAAACCGTGTCGCCTGCCCCGACAACATCATACACTTCTACTTCCACTGCAGGAATCTGTCTTAGTTTATTTCTGTCATATATAAAAATCCCATCCGCACCTGAAGTAATCATAACCGCCTCAACCAGAAGGTTTTCCTTAAGCCAAGTAGCAGCCTTTAATATAGAATTACCTTCTACTCGGTTAATCCCCGCGCTTCTAAAAGCTTCCTCACGATTTGGAGTAATCAAACTAACTCCTTTAAACAATTGAAGATTTGAGGGTTTCGGATCGCAAATGATGGGTTTCCTGGCTTTCCGAAACAACTCAATTGCTCTTCTTGACACTCTCTTTGAGCATACGCCTTTAGCGTAATCAGATATTACTAGAATATGAATTTTTGGAACTAGCGACTCCAATGCGGAAATGATTTTATCTTCAGAGCTCCTTGGAATTGACTCAGTGTTCTCCCTATCTATCCTAAGCAGATGCTGACTCTTTGACATAATGCGTGTTTTTAGAGTAGTCATTCTCTGGGTTACAACGGAGACACCAGTAGTATCTATGCCAATCCTAGCAAGCTCTGAAGTTAGGAATCCACCAAAGGTATCTTCTCCTACCACACCGAAGAGATGAACATTTCCCCCCATCATTGCGATATTATGAGCAACATTCCCCGCTCCACCAACTTTCATCTCCTCAGAGCGAACCTTTACAACTGGCACAGGCGCTTCCGGGGATATTCTTTCAACGTCGCCATATACGAAGCGATCGCAAATGATATCTCCCAGAACCGCTATGTGAATTCGTTCAAATTTGTTAATCAGCTTAACTAAATCCTTTCTTATGATTGATTCTTTTCTCACTCTTCTTCAACTCACTCCACTTTTAAGGTTTCATAAGTAAGATGTCGCCTTTGTGAGAGATATCTATCAGCAACTTCCTTCACCACTTCCGGCTGGATAGTTTCCATGCAACAGGGCTTTTTATCGCATTTTTTCTTATAGAGACTTTGGCACTTTATTTCTCCACTTAATACAGTAGCATTAGATTCAGGAAGTGGACCACAACGTTGAGGTGGGGTTGGTCCGAAAAGGGCTATCAATGGGACATTCATTGCTTGTGCTAAGTGAATAATAGATGTGTCGGGACTAATTACAAGATCCGCTCTCTTTATTATGTAGCATAGTTCACGCAAAGTGGTCTTTCCTACCATATTGATAAGAGTATTATTAATCGAATATATGTGTGATGAATGCTCTTCTTCACCCGGAGCACCCACAATAATAAAAATAGCAGAATTCACGCTGAAGAGATCAAGAAACCTATTTATGTGTGAATTTGGCCAGTTCTTAGATTGCCATCCACCTTGTGGGCAGATAACAATTACTGGTTTAGGTTCTGAGTTTAAAAAGGATAACCCATGAGTTTGAAAAAAATGATTTTCATAACTGAAATTAGGGTATACTTCCATCCTTCTTGATGTTACGTGAAGACCAAAGCGGGTCAGAAGCTCTAGATGTTCATCTACGATATGAAGTGGCACTTCAGAATCGTGAAATGCATGGGTAAGTAACCTTGATCGTAACTCCGATGAGTACCCGACTCTGACTTCAATACCTGCTAAATATGTAATAAGGGCTGAGCCAAAAGATTTATGAAAGATAAAAGCACAATCAAAATTTCGCCTCCTCGTTTCCCTTACAAGACGAAAAAAGCCTCTCACTCCCCTGTCTCTACCCTTTTTATCGTAAATTATGAACTCATCCACTAGACCAACGGAATAAAGCTCCCGGCCGAAGGGAAGGCACATTAAACTGAGGGAAGAGCTGGGATAATTGTCCCGAATTGTTCTTAAGGCAGGCGAAAGCATCACCAAATCGCCAATCATTGATAAGTTTACCGCTAGAATCCTCTTGAACCTTTTGCCTACCAGAGGTTGATTGGAAACTCCCATAATTCAAACAAGTATTTTATCAGAAATAAAGCAGTTCCAATAACCACTGCTAATGAGTTCTTTAGCTCCTTATTAGTCGCCAGCGTAGCTGTACTGAACCCTTTTGTCCTAAAGACGGCAGAGAAACTTTTGAAAGTTGGGAATAACCTAGGAGACTTTCTTAGAAACTCCAAATATTTTTCTCCAAAATTGCTGAGTAGCCATTTCTCCTCTTCTTCAATCACCTTGAAATAAAGAAAGAGAAAGAAGATGACACCTATGATTGTTACAATCAAACTGCCCGACATAAATCCAAATCCCGCTTGGATGATAATTGTGCCAAGATAAAGCGGATTTCTACAAAACCCATAGGGACCATCAGTTGCGAGAACCTGATCCTTCGAGAGAAATGCTGATGAATAAATTCTAAGGAGTGCACCAATCACAACTAAGCCCACACCCAAAGAAAGATAAATTGCTACATACTTACCAATAATCAAGCAAATCAAGGGGTATAGTCCGCCTAAACTGAGCCTTAGGCGAGTCAACCGAAGGTATCTACCCTGCTTTAGTTTTGTCTTTCTTGCTGACGCTGAAGTCAACTGAGGTTTTGAAGGAAAATTATTCAGCTCCTGCCTCCCTCTTTACTTAAACTGAGCGAATTTTTCAGGGTTTCGATCAGTTCATTAACTCCTAGTTCATTAAAGATAACTTCCATCGGCTTTTTTCTATAGGAAGAAGAAATCTCTGCAAGTGAATTATTAACATCAAGAACAGTTGTGTACACTGCGAAGTTTCGTTCTATAAGTGTATTTTTGAACCTACATAGCTTTCTACTCCTTCTTCTGATTGGAAGACAAACAACCACCGGTTTATGACCTGAGAGAATGCTTTCGGATATCATAGAAACAGAATCCTCTGTAACAACCACCGCAGACGAAAGTTCCAAATACACAGGAACAGGATTAAACATATCGTTGCGTCCCCAAACCGCCACTTGAATAAGTCTTAATCTATCCTGTATTTTATTTTGAAGAGCTCTCTCCACCAATTCGGGAGTTCTACGTGAAGTTGTGAGCAGTAATTTGTATCCTCCTTCCTCGCAAATGGTAAGTACAACATCAATCAATCTAGCGATTAACTCGACAGGCATTTTAAAATGAGAAGATTGACCACCGATTAAAAGCGCAATGTATTTCCCCTCTCGCAACTCTTTTTCGGATTTGTTCAACCGCAGGGTAAGAGTGTTCCAGCAAGCTTTCACATCAGCCTTTGTAGCCATAGAGATGGCAAAGGGATATTTAAGTACATTATCCGGTATCTTTTGACCGGGGCGTAAATCGTGTAGGGGCAGTATTACTTTATCAAACATTCTCAGAGAAACACAGGATGGCTTATGAATTTGGATGCACTTTGCATTCAGTAGGGAGGATAGCAGTATAACTGGTACCGCAGGCTGGGTACCCGTTGATATTGTTACAATAGAATTGCTACCACTTTCCTTTCGTTTCTGCATTAACATTATCACCTTATCAAAGCTATCCGATGAGAGGTAAAGACGAAGGAGGAACTTCAAAATATTAGGGTTAAGTATCTTTCTACCCAAAGTACCAAACAGTGCTCTCAAAGGAGCCTCAAGGATTAAGGAGAGCTTACGAATACTTAGTACTTCTTCATCTTCTGTTAGAAGTTGAGCTAACGTAAGTGATTGATTCTCGTGCCCGCGTTTTCCATCAGTTACTATGATAGCTTTCATCGTCAAAAGAATAGATTAACTCTTGTAACGAAGTAAGGCAATAGAGTATTGATAGGGGGGGAGCCTATGATAAACTAGTGCCAACAGTTATGCCCCGAAAAAATATCTTAATCAAAGACTGGACTGATTTCAAGCGCATTGAGGGCAAAAGAATAGCGCTAACGGTTGGCATATTTGATGGCATCCACCGCGGGCACTTTACAGTCTTTACAGTCTTAAGGGAAATATCTTCCGACTTTGCGGGAATACCTGTAATTTTCACTTTTGAAAATCATCCACTAACAGTTTTAGAACCCGGCAGAAAAATATCATACATAACCCTCCCAGAGGAAAAAGCCAATCTCCTTTTCAGGCTTGGTTTTGAACATGTTGCATTTTTCAGGTTCACACGCGAATTCTCTCAGATGAAAGCTGAGGAGTTTCTTTCAAGAATTAAAGAATACTGCGACCTACGAGCTCTGGTGGCTGGTTATGATGCAAGTATTGGTCATGATAAGATAAGAACTGATGCAGATTTCAGAGCGCTTGCTGGCGAACTTGGGTTTGAATTCGTTCGCATTCCAGAGGTGAAGGATAAAGATACTGCCATCTCTTCGCACGCCATTCGTGATGCAATTAACAGGGGAAATTTAGAGCTAGCAAATAACAGGCTAGTTTATCCATTCTTCGTCAGAGGTAAAGTCCAATCAGGAAGAGGAATTGGTGAGAAACTTCTTAGAATGCCCACTGCAAACATAGTTGTTCCTGAGGAAAAGATAATCCCACCAAATGGAGTTTATGCAGGCGCGTTTCGTAAAGATGGTAATTTAACCGCCTCAGCTCTTTTCACTTCAGATTTTGGGTGGCATCCTAGTTTCTATGCTAAAACTATGCCAGAACCATCGTTGCAAGGTACCAAAGGAACTCAAAAGCAAATAGAAGGCCATGTAATTGGTAGACGTATCTCGGTTAAAGGCTCAATTGTTGAGTTTATCTTCCTTGAAAAGATTAGAGACTCAATAGACTTTGATGATCCAGAAGATTTGCGAAAGACTATGCTCCAAGACATTAAAGAATCAGTCCGAATCTTTGAAAAGAATAGGCTCAAGCTGAGGTTTTTACCGTGAATGATTCTGTTCTTGAATTAAAACTTTCTCCAAATAGGGAAAAGTGAATTACTCTTTTTATCTCTATCCAGCTTGATTAGGAATAAGAAGAGTTTGCTACTTAAGCTATAAGCTACACACCGTCCTACATTCAATTTAGAAATCAAACTAAGCTACTTCCTTAGCTTAGTTAACTACAAGCCACCAGTCATTTGGAGGTAATCAAATATTCCCCTGGATAAGCCTTCTGCGACTCTATCTTGATAGGATGGGTCTTTAAGTTTGCTCTCCTCGTACGCGTTAGTCATAAATCCTATTTCAACGAGAACCGCAGGGACGACAGTTTCTCGCAGAACGTAAAAGTTTGCGGTTCTAACTCCTCTATCCATTGCGGTAGTAAACTCAATAAGTCTCTTTTGTAAAAGATTAGCGAGAAGTCTTCCTGGCTCGGAATCCTTAAAGTGAAAAGTCATAATGCCAGAAAACGTGGGGTCTTCTATGGAATTAGCATGAATTGAGACGAAAATAGCTGGAAGAAGTGAATTCGCCAGATCCGCCCGTTGCCCTAGAGAAATAAAATTATCATCTGAACGCGTCATGTAGACATTAAATCCCATAGCTCTTAGCTTTTGCGCGACACGCTTTGTTACCATTAGCGTTATAGCTTTCTCAAACACTTTGGAAACACCAATAGCACCAGTATCACTCCCTCCATGACCCGCATCAAGCATTATTGGGGCTCCACGAAGCTCGCCACGATGAAACTGCACGTAATACACTCTTCCTCCCTCCTGAGGAAGAATTCGGTAGTTCAATCTTCTAGTCATCTCCACCACTACTCTCACTGTAGCTGGTTTATCGTTAAACTGAGCAACTCTTATTTCTCTAACACCACCGATATTTACCTCTATTCTTTTAGTCGCTTCATCATATTTCGCATTCGGAAAATCTAGTACCAACCTATCAGGGTTAGTGATATAACTTTGCTTAATTGGTGTTGCCTTTGAAAACTCTATATTCAAGGCAATTTCTCCTGATGAAACCGTGTCGTAAGAAACAAGTGTAAAATGGTTCTCAAATTCTAAGCGAAAGTAAGTGTATGGCTCCTCCTCTGCATAAAGCTTGTATCCCGTCTGCTCCTTTTGTTTTATTGTGAACATAACCTCGCCATCAAATAGGTTCGCAATTGTAACGCTTTCCGCAATTTCTTTTGGAATATCAACCTTCTGCACCTCTGGTACAAAACAACCTCTTAGCCTTAAACCTATCTCCCCCTCTTTAAGTCTCTGAATGTAGCCATTCGCTGGTAGAAGTGTTCTAATCATCAGCGAATTCCTCTGAGCATCGAATCTTGCGGATAGGATAATGCCAAGTAGAGTAAATTCTGATGTGGCAGGATTATAGGCTAACATCAAGCCCAAATTAGATAAGAAACCCTCAGGAATATAGTAAATACTTTCACCCTTAACAACTAGTTGGGTAACTATACTCCCGTCACCTGTGGAGAGAAAGGCACCATCTCTCTTTCTAATTATTTGCCAAGTCCTCGCACCCAAGGTAAATTCTTTAATTTCGCCCTCAATTAAACCAGGCTTTTCAATCTGGCTTCTTTTTCTTACCTCAATACTAACCTTTCCAACGTCGATGATTGCATCTCCATTTTTATCTGAATCATCGTAGTTTCCATCTTCTGAAAGACTATCACTTGTACTTTGTGGAGAAATTACCTCTTCTTGAGATTCTACGTTGTTTTCATCTTGAATTTTAACTGGACCCACAAGGTAAGATTTTTCGCGGTAAGTCTCAAACTTTTCTAGACGAGTAAGAGTATTTAATGCGAAATAGACTTGACCATCCAGAGTCAAAATCGGTGGATAGTCAAATACCTCACGCTTAGTTCCTAACTCAAGTGAGTAATTTACCTCTGCCCCGGAAAGAGTGAAAGATAACATGAGCAGAAGTAAAGAAGTTAAGCCTAGCAAGAATTGGAACCGACTCAATCTATGTTCTCCATAAGTGCAATTATCTCGTCAGCTGCCCGGCGGGCTCCATTATCTTGTAATCTTGAAAACCCATCACGCATCTTTCTACCCGCCCCTTCTAAAACTAATTCTTTTAGAAGAAGGCTCAAAGTATCAGGCATAAAATCTGTTTCTTCAACTATCTTTGAACATCCTAATTGCGCCAATAGTTGAGCATTCAAATACTGATGTTTGTCCTTGTGTGATGGGTATGGAATAAGAATGGATGGGAGCTTTGCTCCAACTAAGTCGCAAATGGTTGCGGCGCCTGCTCTGCCAATAAAGAGAGAGGCGTTCTTATAAAGCGCAGGTAGCTTCGGGTCAAAAGCAATCGCCCTGTAAAATTTGAAAGTGACAAATCTTCCATGCTCCTTTTCTGTTGGAATTCTGCCCCATTGATGAACGATCGCGACTGACTCTCCAAATGTCTTTACGAATTCAGGGTCTTCTGCTGAGCGCAGAAGCACGTGGTTGATATGCTCAGCGCCCAAACTGCCACCGGAGATTATCACAAGAGGAATAGATTCTGGTATTCTGAAATACTCGAAGGGGTCAAAGTTCTCAAATTTTCTAGCTGGGAATCCCACAACGCGAACACTTCCAGGACTAGCATAAGGGTAAATCTTTTGCGCAGCTTCTTCTGTGGAACAAAGAACAATTCTTGCAGAACTAGCGAAAAGGAAATTCGCCCTGCCAGGCACTGAGTTAACTTCCAAAAGTGCAATCTGAATGCCCTTTATTACCGCTGCGGCAAGTGCAGGAACGCTTACGTAACCACCACTCGCTAACACAATATCAGGTTCAAAATCATCTATCACCTTCATTGCTGACCGCACAGGATACCCTGTTAGCCACATAGGTAAAGTTCTCATATAGTAGATTAAATTAGCGACGTTCATTTTTCTATAGCTGAATGTAAACGGAAGGAACGTCCCGGAAATATCTGTCTCAGGAACAACTTGCCATTCCAATCGTCTACTTCCGAACCAGTGAAAGTGTGAATTCGGTTGAAGGCGCTTTATCTCTTCAATAACTGCAATTAACGGAAAAACATGTCCGCCAGTTCCGCCACCGGTAACTAGAACTCTCACGTCAAAAAGTTTATCATAGGCTTGTCACAAATTATCGTGTTAGATATGCGATTTAGTTCATTATGCTTAAATTAAATTGATGAAAAGAAAGCAGTTAATGGTATTATAACTATTAGCAATAATTTTCCTTAAATTCAGCTTAGCTCAGTTAGAGCTGAGTAGCAATATCAGCAATATCAAGAATTATACCATGGATAATGAAGAAGCAATAATCTGCCCTGAATGTGGAACAAAAAATCCACCTGCGAAGATGTTATGCGGAAACTGTGGTTTCAATTTAGAGCTTTTAAGAAGCGCGAAAGAGATTGAGGAGGCTAAAAAGATTGAGTCTTCCCTTTCTACTCACAAAGAGAATTTGCTAACTTCGGAGTTAAACGACTGGGAGAGGACACGTCTACTAAGGATTCTCATAGGGATAAACATTTATGTAGCAATCGTTTTAAGCATATTTGCGCTATTCGCAATCGCCTATTTCTCACGGTTTCTCTCAAATTGGCCCTACGAGAATACATTCTACGCAGACTCTGATCGTATGGCTGATACTTTACTAAAAGTGAAATCATTGATTGACACTGACGCCACCAAGGGAGAATTTGCGCTAGCTATCCGGGAGCTTTTAGCTGAATCTGCCCGCTACACAACGAAATATGAACATACTGCATTTAAGTCAAACGAAATATTTACACAGTTAAAGTCGTCTGCCCAATTCTATGTGATGGGCAATGAAGCCTGGGACAATGAATTGCGGGCTACCTATGGCCGTAGCGTATCTACAATTCCTGCTAGCACAGCTAGCGATAATGTCAGGAAACTATGGAACAGCGCTTCCGCATCCTTAGAACGAGCAATTGCAAATATGTAATCCCCAGATTTTCTGGAAATTTAACAATCCGTTTACCGGCGTCTCTGTGTAAAGCCAGTTTATTCAAACCTACGGAACTACTTCAATGGTAAAGTCTTGCATCGGTGTAGCGAAATCATGATCGGCTGGTGGAGCTGGTGGAGGCGCAGGGTAATCCCTATAGAAGGAAACCTTTTCTGGCTGACCACCTTGTGTCCAAGAGAGTGCGTTTACGAAGCGAATTCTAGCAGTTCCTGGACTAACAGCCCTCAACTTAAAGTTGAAAATCTCACCACTAACAGGAGGCGAAAGATTGACATCAACCTTACCAGTGTTAAGTGCTGGGTCGTTCATCCATATTGCTTGAGAGCCTAGAGATGGTTGACCATTTACATAATAGGTTAAATCATCCCAATCCAGCTGGTCATACATACTCGGAGAAATTCCGACGGTAGCTGTTCCAAATGCTGCCCAAAGGCCATCCGCTTCATCAGCTGCGCCACCAATTGCGCCCATATTAAGCGTTTGCATTAAGTTAACCTGGAAGTGGTCTGTGAAGTCAATGAAAAGTCCTGCCACGTTGTTGAACTTCTGATTAAGGTTCCAAACAAAAACCATAATCTCCAAATCTTCACCTACTTTGACTTGGTCCTTATCGTAAACCATCCAAACGGAATTGTTGACCGGCGCGGTTGCACCTTGCAGATTTACAAACTCAGAATCCGATGCGGAGAGGGAAAGTGGAGAATCATCAGTGACAATGCAATTTAATTGAGCGGGACTGACACTTAGTGAAAGGTTTCTGAGAGTTGCATTCTGTGTCCATTGATATGTAAATGGCACATTTGATGGGTTAATACGAACGGGTGACGCAATCGGGCTAATGTTGAAAGCAAAACTCAGCTTGTCGTAATCGGGGTCGTTCGCCACCGCGGTAACATTTGTCCAAACGACCGTTAGTGTGACAGTTGGAGGATTAGTTCCACTTGTCACGTTTATGGTGAAGGTTTCAGTGTCCGATGCCATCAAATCAGGGTTGGTCACTGTTAATGTCCCCTGATAAGTTCCAACCGTATCAGTAAGAGTTACAGAGGGAGACCTTGCAGTTGTGGTAGATGGAGGAACGACAGCACCGTCAAAATCCCAGCTAAACTGCAAAGGTTCATCGCCCTCAACAACAGCATTGAAAGTTACAAATTTCCCTCTTGCCCCACCCGGAGGGCTGATACTCACGATGTTAGGCGGATTACCTTGAATCCGAATATCAACGTAAAATGTGAAATCCGTTGAGCCAAACATATTTTCCACGTGTACGGTTCCCTCATAATCATCCCCGGCATTACCTGTTAGGGTGACGCGTGGCCTTTCCGCATTCGGGTCATCCGCTGTTGCCCACTCTCCTCTAACTGGGTCGTTAAAAGTCCAACTCCAGTTTGTAAACGGTTCAGTCCCGCTCACATTCGCGCGAAATGTGTACTGCTGATTTCTGAACCCTTCAGTTGGTGTAACGCTGGTTACTTGAGGCGGAGCAGTGGAGATTATCACTGGATCAGATTCAATGCCTCGTGTATGATTCGCATCAACTGGAACTACACGGAATCTGCGGTTTTCACCGATGTCGGAGATAGTAAATTCAAAGCTCGCCCAGCCCTGGTCCTTTCCCTGGGCTAAATTAAAATCAACCATCTCTATTGGAGTAGGGGAAAACTCGCCCGTTTCAGTTGCGCCCTCCACGTGATACCCTGCACAGCGAACAAAGAAGTTTAATGCCATTGGCTGTATATCTCGTAAGTCAACTACATTATCCCTATTCCCATCTATCACTTCGTCCAAATTGTCCGCATTCCTATGCTGAAAGTGCAGTGCCAGAGGTCTTACATCCTGTATGTCAACAACACCATCTTGATTGTAATCACCGATGTTCCGATATTCCCATCCCAGGGTGACCGACATTCCATCCTGAGATAAGACAGTTAGAGTAACTTTATTGGCGTCACCACTTGGGGGAGTTGAAGTTACTTTTGATTTACCAAGCTCTAATAGCTGATTCTTAAGTTCATCTTTAATCGTTTGAAAGAGACTTGCGTCAACATCTTTAGGTGGCAGAAGCTCATCAAGCTCCATAAGCGCTTTAGAAATGTCGGGATTCGGGAATTGAGATAATGATTGATTCACGTGTGTTTTCTGTGCTCCACCACAGCTTAGAAGTGTAAGAAGCACTGCCTGAATCAGGACAAAACATAAAAATTTTCTTGGAAAATTACCATTCATAAATAATTCCCTCGCTTCAAGTAAGTTTATAAAATAAGCCCACTAATAAAAAAGCGCAATCCTATGCGCTGTCTGGTTCCCCACCATATTTTACCTCAAAATGATTTTTAAATCACAAATCAATCTGAAGAATACTTTCACTAGCGACAGATGAATTCTGTGCCAGCGGGTTTCTCAGTGTATCCATCAATAAATCTATCAATAAATTGAAGAAAACAACTACTGCGGAAGGGGAGACTCGAACTCCCACGCGGAGTTACCCGCACTAGGCCCTCAACCTAGCGTGTCTGCCAATTCCACCACTTCCGCGCAAGCGGACAGTAAGCCTTGAAGTCTCCTCAGTATAAATTTACCATAACCAATTGATGTGTCAACTAATAAGTTCCAACAAAGGTGAAGAGCTGAGCTTTCATCATATCCTTAGAAGCAAATCCTAACTATTCCAAACAATGTAAAATCATAGGAATGGCACTTCGCATCATCGCAGGAACCCTAAAGGGTCGTGAAGTCTGGACAGCCAAAGGCGCAAAGTTCAGACCATCAACGCAATTTCTCAGGCAAAGATTCTTCTCAATCATTGGTTTTGACCGCTTGAATGAGGCAATATTCCTTGATGTATTTGCAGGAAGCGGGGTTGTTGGCTTCGAAGCTCTCTCTCGGGGAGCAAAGAAGGCTATATTCCTTGAAATAAATTACAAGAATTGCGAAATGATTAAACAGAATGCTGAGAGATTTGGAATGATAAATAAAGCTTTCGTTCTGAAGATGGATGCGACAAGGACTTTGGAGCGTATTTCTCAGGTTCTTAACCCAGACGAAACAATAGATATAGTTTTTATAGACCCTCCCTTCAATAAACCAATTGAAGTTCCATTTCTTGAGCGAGTCCTGGAATATTCATACTTCTTTTCTGAGGATTGCGCCTTTTATCTTGAAACTCGCTTTGCACCAAAGGCTATTCCAATGGGTTTCATCGTCACTGACCAAAGAAAAACAAGCAGTAGCATTCTCACCGCCTTGAGATTTTGCGAAGTGTAGTTTCTTTTATCTCAAATTTTGATTGTCGGGATAGATCTCTCAGGTAATTTAGCATTAATCCGACTTCATTTTCTATGAGAGAGCTATTTCTCTAATTATGGGCAATTTATCATTCTCATAATCTTCAAATTTAAGCACCAAATCCAAAGGCTCTCCCACCCTTAATACTTAGCTGTAGCTTTTATTCTCCTTGTAGCGCATAAAATAAACTCACTCACGCTCGCCCAATGACCTCAGCAAGCTTGATTAAGATAGTCCTTGCGTCAAAAGGTTTCTCAATGATTTCATCTAAATTTAGCGCCTTTATTTCCTGCATCCTTGCTGGTGGGGCAAATCCTGATGCTAAGATTATCCTCGCCTGCGGATTGATTTTCCTAATTGCCCTGGCGGTAGCAATACCATCCATTACAGGCATTGCCACATCCGTAATGATTGCGGATATTGCAGAGCCATGGGCACGAAATAGAGTTATAGCTGATGCGCCGTCAGTTGCGGTAAAGACTTTGTATCCGTATGCCTCTAATGTAAGCCGTGTCATTTCAAGAATTGAGCTTTCATCATCCACAACAAGAATAGTTTCTCCGTTACCTCTAGGTAGTTCATTCCACCTTCTATATTCCTCATCTGCTTCAGGGAGTTCCTTAGCCGGTAGATAAACCCGTATTCTAGTTCCTGCGTTAACTTCACTGTAAACATTAATAAATCCGCCATGACTTTTCACTATGGAGTAAGTGGTAGAAAGACCCAAGCCAGTTCCGTAACCAGGTTTCTTTGCAGAAAAGAATGGCTCAAATATTCTTTCAATGTCGCTAGGAGGAATACCACATCCCGTATCTGAAACAGAAATAACAACGTAAGGTCCAACTTTGGCATGAATGTGTGATTTTACATACACCTCATCTAAGTAGATGTTTTCAGCAGTCAAATTCAGCTCGCCTCCATCAGGCATAGCATCCTTAGAATTCACGCAAAGGTTCATTAACACCTGCCAAATTTTAGTTCGGTTACAAATCACGGGCCAAAAATCTTTGGCGCAATTAACACTTACGTTTATTGATTTTGGAAATGTCTCCATCAGCATCTTCCCTATCTCTTCTAATAAATTACGAAGTTGAACAGAGGCACGCTCACCCATATCACCGCGTCCAAACGCAAGAATTTGCTTTATCAAATGTGCCCCACGATTTACGCTATCCTCAACTATCGCTAGCATTCGACTGGCATCATCTTCCGATATTTTGTTCTTAAGAAATTCTACCGCTAATAGAATTGGAGCCAGGACATTGTTTAGGTCATGAGCAATACCACTTGCGAGTGTGCCTAGACTTTCCAGTCGCTGAGCACTGAGAAGCTGAGCTTCAAGCTTCTTCATTTCTGTTATATCGGAGTTCACGATGAAAATAGCCTTTGGATTTCCCTCTTCGTCACGCAGAAGCGTTCTTTTACTTTGTAAAATTATTTCTTCGCCATCTTTATTTTTCTGGCGAAGTTCTCCCCTCCAATAACCGTTCTTCAACAGAGCTTCGGTAATCTCATCCGACTGTGGATCATAAAGTATTTCTTTGACAGTTTTCCCTATCGCTTCGTCCTTTGTCCAGCCATAAATCTTTTCCGCACCCTTATTCATATAGAGAATGAGACCCTCAATATCTCTAATCAATATCGCATCGTTTGCAATATCTAGAAGGGCAGCACGTTCCCGGGCTTCTTCCTCTGCCTGCATGCGGTTGAAGAGTAAGCCTAATTCCCTGGCTACTGAGGACATAAGTTCAATAAGCTTTTCATCTTCCTCTTTCACATCGCGGACAAAAAAATCGAGAACAGCAACAACATCTTCTCCCGCCATAACAGGAATACCAATACAAGATTTGAGATCAGCTAACTTCGCTTGAGGCGCGCGAATAAAAGCCATATCCTGAGTAACGTCTATGACCCACTCAGGCTTTCGTGACTGCCAGACTTTACCAGGCACACCAACGCCAGGAGGAAAGGTGAACTTCCTACTCTCTTCAGCGAACCTCAACAAGTCCGCATCTTCAATATGCCAGGTAAAAGCGCAAGTCATAACAGATGCATCTATAGAAGGTACCCACACCTCGCCGAAAATCCAGCCTGTTTCCTCACAGACGCGCTGAATCACAATGCTCAGAGCAGACTGAAAATCCTCTGAGACGCCAATTTCCATAGCCATCTTTTGAAGGAAAGTAATTCTTCTTTCTGCGAGTCTACGCTCCTCGCGCGTGCGAATAGTGCTTATACCATAGGAAATATCATTAGTTAGCTCATTAAGGAGTTCAAGTTCTTCATCATCAAAAGCATCAGCTTCTTTTGCACAGACGATTAACGCACCAAGTACTTTTCCGTTAATAAAAAGAGGAAAAACAGCGGATGAGATGTATCCTTGCTCAAGCGCTTTCTCACGCCAGGGGGTGAAATACTCATCGGCAAGAATATTTCTGACGTAAACTGGCTTGCCAGTCCTTATTGCTTCTTCGGTGGGGCTACGTCCATCTCCGGAGCCAGCCCACATGAAATAGAAGTTCTCAGAGTTTCTTTTTCAAATCCCGCCTGCGCAACGGGGATAACCGACTTTTCCTTATCATCTTGCGCGTATCCTACCCAAACTAAGCTGTATCCGCCAACATTTGCCATAATTTTGCAGACATCACTTAACAGCTCCGTTTCCTCCTCTGCCCTTATAACCACTTGATTGCACTCACTAAGAGTTTTCAGAGCTCTAATGACTTTGCGAAGCTGTTTCTCAGCCCTCCTAATCCCCTCGATGCCTCGCAAGTAATCACTTAATATAAACGCCAATGCAAGAGTGCATGCGGAAATCCTAAGGACATGCCAGAACCACCAAGTGCCATTTCATAAGGTTGAAACGGGAAATAAAATCCCCGCAACTCCAAAAAGGACAAACATATAGGCCAATAGATTCGAACCGAGGATTCTGTTGGAAATAAAGAGTAAATTAATAGCGACTAGTAGAAAGAGCATTCCGGCGAAGAAATTCATAGCTATCGCTGTTGTCGTGAATGTGCCGTCCACTACCATTATCGGAAACCAATCCCTGCGTGCTATGACCAAAAGTCCAAGTATGACTGAGAGACTTGCAACTAGAAATAAAAGCAATCGCTTTGAGAACTGATTTACGATAAGGGAAGCTCTAGGAAACCAGACAAAAGCAAATAGCACACTACCGAAAAAACTCGCAGAACTGTGTAGAAGTACAAAACCGTGGCCTGGGCGAGAAATCGCGTGAAAACCATCCAGTATCCCTATTACAAGGAAGCCTAAGGAAAAGAGGTACAATCGGGCATCGCTTTTTTCATTGGCTAAAACCACCAAAAAAATGCCCAAAAGAATGGCAACAGCAGAACCAACCGCCTCTAGTGTTGAATGCAGAGGTTCATTTATCAATCGCCAGTCTTGCCCAAGTAGGGTTCTTAATCCCAAGAAGATGAGGAGAACTAGAATTAGAAGGAAAATGAGCCACAAAATCGCTTTTCGTTGGGATGTCATTTTCGTTACCTGAGAAGCCAGAAGTCACCAAAGTATAAAATGACCCACCCGATCCCTTTTGCGTTAGATGCGTTTCTTGAAGCCGATTTTAGGTCAATGCCAAAAGTAAAAATACTTTTGCCCATATTCCATCAGCTCAGCTTACCTATGAACGCTAACTAAAATAAGATTAGAGTGAATAGAATATGGTTTTTATATACCCTCCTCTAAGCACACTAATTCGCTATAAATTATACAATATTCTATAACTTCAATCAAAGAAGCGATGAATATTCTTGCTCTTGCCGAGAGTATGTGAATTTTTACCAACAAAACTGGATGGACTTCTCATTTGCGTTTGAATATGTAAAATATACTATGTCCTTATTACAGTAAAGACTTAATACCAATGGTATAATTAAAGCGATGGGATTATCACCTGTAACTCTTTATGATGTTAGGTATGACCAAAATAACCGCAGTCCGATTTTGTTCCTAAAGGATATGCGCAATGAACGCTATCTACCGGTTTGGATTGGCGAGGCAGAAGCGTTATCCATTGAATTAGCTTTTCGAGGAGAAGTTCCTCCACGTCCCCTTACCCATGACTTACTCAAAAACATTTTCGGAAGTTGTGGTATTCAAGTAATCGCAGTAGTTATTGATAGGCTAGTGGGTTCTACCTATTACGCTAGTCTTCAGCTCAAAATGAACGATCGCCTAATTGAGGTTGACTGCAGGCCAAGCGATGGTGTTGCGGTAGCATTGAGAGAAGGAGCTCAAATTCTCGTCTCTGAAGAATTGATGTACCATATCAGATTTGTGGAAATGGAGCCCGAGGAAATTCAGGCTGATGCTCTTGAACCAGAACAAGCTCCTCCTGATATCGGCTCATCTGATTTTAAAGAACTGCTCTCTAGGCTTAAACCGATAGATTTTGAAAGAAGCTAGCTAGAAGCTAACTAAAAGCGCATCCCTTGGGTAAACAACATTAGTAAGAGTTAATCCATTGGGTGGCATTTGAGGAAATGCCCTTTTCGGTTTTTTACCTTGAAGAGCATCTTTAATCTCGCAAACACTAATTTCTCCCCTTCCCACTGCCACTAACGCTCCAACAATTACACATGCCATTTTTCTGAGGAAGCGATTCGCTGAAAGCTTCACAAATATATTTCGCCCCCGTTTTATTATGTTTAACCTATACAATTCGCATATTGGGTCCTTTGTTTCACTAGCACCAACTGCAAAGGGAGTAAAGTCTCTTTTACCCTTAAAAAGAGTGGCTGCAAACCGCATTGTATCAAGGTCTAGCTCGTCAGAAATTCTAACCGCGTATCGAATAAGAAAAATTTCATCTCGTTTCCCCAAATAGATCCGATAAACATAGTCCCTCCGAATTGCAAGAAATCTTGGATGGAAACCAATATTAACGAACCTGCCAGAAACCACCCGCAAGTCCAACGGAAGGCGAGCATTTAATATTTCAGGAAGTTTACTTGGTTCAATCAGTGGGCTTTTAATCCTAAAGCTACAAACATTGTGCGTTGCATGAACACCTCTGTCTGTTCTACTGGCAAAAAGTAGCCGAACTTTTTCTCCTAAAAGTTCTCTTAAAGCTTCAGTTAATACACCTTGAACTGTTCTCTTGCCAGGCTGGATCTGCGAGCCGTAAAAGTCCGTTCCATCATACTGCACTATCAATAAAACGCTTTGGTGGGGTAAATTCAACTTAGATGAACTTCCACTTATTCTTTCTCAGTGAATCTACCTTGAAATTTAGGATGAGTTGGAATGAATAGACGGGCGACAACTGCACCATCTCCACGTCTCATCTTTACACGCACTATTTTAGTAAAGCCGCTGTTCACATTTGGCAGATTTGGAATAACATCTTTTCTCATTGCGTTAAAGGGATTCTTCCCGTTAACGTACTTGGCTATTCTTCTGAAGTCAGCAAGTGAACCACGTTTTGCCCATGTAAGAATGCGCTCCAGAAGTGACTGTGCTGACTTCGCTCTCTGAATGGTAGTATCCACAAAACCCTCAAGAAGTACGGTTGATACCAAGTTACGAAGTAACGCCATTCTTTGATCTGTCGGATGGCTGAGTTTGTCCACAGTCTTTTGGTGACGCATACCTCAGTCCTCCTTCTCCGCAAGAAAAAGTCCAATCTCAGCCAGCTTGTCAACTATATCAACCAAGCTTTTCTCTCCAAAATTTTGGAGAGACATCAGTTGTTCCGGTGACCACTTTGTTAGTTCGCCAACGGTCTTGATTTTTGCAGCCCTCAAGCAGTTTTCAGCCCTTGCGGTAAGGCCTAACTCCTCAATTGGCATTGCCAGTTTTCTCTGAAGTTCCTCGTCAACCACAGGTTCAAGTTCAATTCCGAGAAGTCTCTGTTGTTCTTCAGTAACCCAGAAGTAATAAGAATTCAGCTGGGCTGACGCCTCAGTGATTACAAGGTCGGGACTTTTAGTTCCATTAGTCTGAACGGTAATAGTTAACCTTTCAAAATCTGTCTCTTTACCAACACGGGTATTTTCTACCAGAAAAGCCACTCTCACTACTGGGGAGAAGTTTGCGTCAAGGGCGATTTCGCCGATTGGCGCATCTTTTCGCTTCAAATCCTGTGCCAGCACAAACCCTACACCCGACCTTACTGTGCATTCGAGCTCCAGTATCCTTTTCTTAGCGGTTATCGTGCAAAGATAGGTTTCGTTAGGGGAAAGGATTTCCACCTCAGGGTTCGGCTCAAAATCTGCAGCAGTAACTTGGCATTCACCCTGAACCTTTAGCCTCAAAGTGGCTTCCTTTACGTTTGGAACTAGTTTAACCTTAACCTTTCGCAAATTGAAAAGTAGTTCCGGAGTGTCCTCCACAATTCCATCAAGAGCAGCAAACTCATGAGGAACTCCCGCTATAGTAACATGGGTAATGGCATAACCTGAAATGGATGATAAAAGTACCCTTCTCAGAGAATTACCAAGCGTGGCACCAAATCCCCTAGGAAGAGGCTCCATGACATACTTCGTTGTTAGATTTGGCACTACTTCAATCCGCTCCATTCTGAGAAGATTAAAGTATGGATTAGCTTCCTTTATAATTTTGGTCTGAACCATAGAAGAACAACCCTCTTATGTTGCTATTAAATCCTATTTGAATAATACTCAACGACAAGAAGTTCATCCACGTTTTGCTCCATTTCTTCCCTCTGGGGCAATCGGTTAACAGTTACTTTTAGGTTTTCCTCGTCCAGAGATAACCAAAAGTTTTTAGGTGGATGAACAAAACCGTTCTCCCTTTTTAGGGTATAAAAGGTAGATTTTTTCTTTTCTGGCTTCACCTCTATTACATCACCGCTCTTAATACGATAACTCGGTCTATCCACAACCCTTCCATTCACCAGAAAGAATTTATGCGTCACTAGCTGTCTGGCTTGAGCCCTACTTTCCGCTAGACCTCCGCGGAAAACAACGTTGTCAAGCCTACATTCAAGAATACGAAGAAGTGCTTCGCCTGTTACGCCACGACTCTTTTTAGCCTCAATAAAAGTTCTTCGGAATTGGCGCTCTCCAACCAGAAACATCCTTCTCATAATCTGCTTCTCTCTCAGATGGTCGCCATAGTCCGTTATCTTGCCTCTTCTCCGTCGAGGGCCAGGCGGGTAATTCCTCAGTTCAATCGCGCACCTTTCTGATAAACATCTTTCGCCTTTTAGGTAAAGCTTATTTCCAGCTGCTCTGCACTGTTTACATTTTGGTTCGGAACTTCTAGACATACTTTTATATAAAATTAGTTATACCCTACGTTTTTTCTTCGGCCTACACCCATTATGGGGTACAGGGGTAACATCCTTTATCAGTTTGACCCTTAAACCCTGTCCACTAATAGTTCTAATGGCAGCCTCTTTACCACTTCCAGGACCCTTGCTGAAAATGCTTATCTCTTTAACGCCAGCCTCGCGTGCTATTCGGCAAACTTCCTCAGCTGCAAGCTGAGCAGCATAGGCAGTCCCTTTTTTCGTCCCTTTATAACCTTTAGTACCAGCACTAGCCCAACCAAATATGTTACCGTCAAGGTCAGCAACAGAAACAACAGTGTTATTAAAGGTGCTTTTTACGTAAATTCTAGCCTCAGGTATGTTTCGTTTGATCTTCTTAGAGCGTCCGCCAGTTTTTTTCTTATCCTTAACCATAGCAAATTATCTTGTTTTGTGTTACTTCTTTCCAGGTTTCTTTTTACCTGCAATAGCTTGCTTCCGAGGACCTTTTCTTGTCCTTGCGTTAGTATGAGTTCTTTGACCATGAACTGGAAGGCCTCTACGGTGTCTAATTCCACGATAGCACCTAATTTCTATCAGGCGCTTAATGTTAAGGGTAATCTCTTTTCTCAAATCTCCTTCTACCGGCAATCCTAGTTTTTCAATGGCATTGCGAATTAGAACGGTTTCATCTGTCGTCAGCTCCCGTGCTTTCTTTGCAGGATCAATCCCAGCAATTTCGCATATCTTGCGAGCTGAAGACCTACCGATCCCATAAATATATGGGAGTGCAAACTCAAGCCTCTTATTATCAGGAATATTTACACCTATTATTCTCATCGTTGTAATGTCAGAATTTAATAAATTATCCTTGCCGTTGTTTATGGCGAGGATTCTCACATATCACGTAAACGCGCCTCCGCCTTCGAATGATCCGACACTTAGAACAAATTTTTTTCACAGAAGCTCTAACTTTCACGTTCTTTTTCCACAGTATCCGGTTTATACCGATAAACTATCCTACCTCGCGTTAGGTCATAAGGCGACAACTCAACCTTCACTCTATCACCAGGTAGGATTCTAATAAAATGAATTCTTATTTTACCACTAATATAAGCTAAAATGCAATGTCCAGGTTTAATTTCAACTTTGAACATTCCGTTTGGAAGTGCTTCCGAAACGGTACCATCAACTTCAATCACATCTTCTTTCGCCAAGACTTATTTCATCACCTCCTATTAACCAAGTATATCCTTCGCTTTCTCGTCATCATATTTTGTCAATATAATCGCTTCACCTTCTACAATAGCAATAGTATGTTCGTAATGCGCTGATAACGAACCATCAGCGGTAATGTACGTCCAGTGGTCCTTTGACAAGATAACCTGCTCGGACGAAATAGAAGCCATCGGTTCAACAGCCAAGACCAGCCCTTCTCTTATTATAATTGATCTGCCACCTTGTGTTGGAAAGTTATGCAATACCGGTGGTTCATGAAGTTCAAGTCCGATGCCATGCCCAGTTAACTCTCTTATTATTTTAAGCCCATCTCTAGTAATTCTTGTATATATTGCTGTGGATATTTCATTTAATCTTTTGCCAGCAGTAGCTTTTGATATACCTAAATAAAGTGCCTCTTCCGTGGCGCGCATTAGCTGAACTACTCTTGACGGCACATCAGCATCACCAACCCAAAACGTATACGCGGTATCGCTGTACAAACCATTAAGTATGACTCCAGTGTCAATCTTTAAGAGATCGCCCTCCTTAAGCCTTACATTCCGAGATGGTATTCCATGCACAACTTCGTGATTAATCGAGGTGCAAAGAGTTGCTGGAAACCCTTGATAACCCTTAAACGCTGGCTCTCCCCCGCTTTCCTTAATGAAAGAGTATGCAAATTCATCCAATTCTAGAGTCGTAATACCTGGTTTTATTAGCTCTTTAAGTTTAAGCATCAATTTTCCAGCAATCAGACCAGAATGATAAATAGCTTTAATCTCAGCCTTGCTTTTCAAACGAATACTATTCATTGTTGAAAATTAACCTCTCTACTTGGGCATATACTTCTTCCACTGACTTAGTCGCATCAACCGAGGAGAGCAACCCTCTTTTTTTATAAAAGGACAGCAACGGTTTAGTGGAAATTTGATATATCTTTGCTCTCTCTTGAAGAACATCGGTGCTATCATCAACTCTCTTCACCATCTTCCTCCCACATCTGTCGCAGATCATCTCAACTTTTGGTTTTAGGGTCTTTAAGTTATAAAGTGCCCCACAATTTGAGCAAACGATTCTGTTTAATATCCGCTCCACGATGAGGCTTTCGTCAATTTTAAAAAATATTACCCGCGTAATCTCACGTCTGTAATTTTCTAATTGTTCATCTAACAAGTTAGCCTGTTCAATTGAACGCGGAAAACCATCAAGCACAATATCCTTCTCAGAATTTACGGATAAAAATGATGAAACGAATTTTTTAACAATATGGATTGGCACAAGTTGTCCACTTTGAATTGAAGAACGGATTTCCTGTGAATTCGGGCTATCTCCAGTGCTCGCTTCTCTAAAAGCTTTACCAATGTCAAAATTGCTAAATCCTTTTCGCTGGCTTAACAGCTGAGCTTGCGTTCCTTTTCCACACCCAGGGGGACCCAAGAATACACAAGTCTTTGCCATCTACTTGGTAAACCCTGAGTAATGTCGCATAATCATATGCGCTTGAAGTTGTTGCACAGTATCTAGCGCAACGCCCACCACGATGAGAAGACTTGTGCCACCAATATAAAACGTTGTTACTTGAACACCGGTGATATCAAAAATAATGCCATTGATAATTATAGGAAGAACCGCAACAGTAGAGAGAAATATAGCTCCGAAGAAAGTAACTCTATGCAAGACTTTATCTAAAAAGTCAAAGGTAGGCTTACCAGGGCGAATGCCAGGAATGAACCCTCCATGTTTCCTCAGATTATCACTAATTTCCTTAGTATTAAACACTATTGCGGTATAAATAAATGTAAAGACAAATACTAATACCCATTCTAGCAGGACGTACCATATACCTCTTTGAAATTTCGCCCATAAGACGTTAGCCTTGGTCAAGTGGGGTAAAAATTGCAGTATCGTCTCAGGTATCATCACAACTGATACAGCAAATATTATTGGAATAACTCCAGCCATAGCCAATTTTATTGGTAGAAAAGTACTTTGCCCGCCATATATCTTCCTACCAACCTGTCTTCTAGCATACTGAACAGGAATCTTTCTAACTGAAAGCTGAATAAAAACTATCCCTGCCACAACTATGACTAGGAAAGTGAAGAATAGCAAAAGAGCCAACCATCTAGCCTGTTCAAAGTATGCTTGCTGAATTTCCATTGCAATGCTTTGAGGAAGTCTCGCCACAATTCCAATAAAGATAATAAGGGATATGCCATTGCCAATACCTTTTTCGGTGATTTCATCACCAAGCCACATTAGAAAGCAAGTTCCAGCAACTAGAGAAAGAATCGCTGTAAGCGGTGCAAGGATATTTCCCGGAAAACTATAGTCAACGGAAATTATAGACCCCCCCTGGAGCGCGATGACCAGCCCTATACCCTGAAGGAATGCAAATGCCATCGCGAGGTAACGGGTTATCTTGCTAATCCTCTTTCTTCCTTCCTCACCTTCCTGTTGAATTTCCTTCAGCTTTGGTTCAATGTTAACAAGGATCTGCATTAGAATGCTAGCATTAATGTAGGGCATTACACCCAATGCGAGAACGGAGAATTTTCTTAAAGCTCCGCCGGTGAAAAGGTCTAGTAATCCAAAGAGCCCGCCAGCCCCTCCACCACCTCGTTGGAAAAAGCTTTCAACCATAGCTTGCGAGACACCTGGAGTGGGAATGTGAGTGCCTATTACAAAAATCAACAGAGCATAAATTACGAATTTTATTCTCCGCTGAACGTCAGGAATGTTCCATGCCTGTGCGAGGGAGAATGCAGTTTTCGGAACACTCACCTCCTGATCACCTCACATCTGCCACCTTTGGCTTCAATTTTTTCCCTCGCGCTTTGAGAAAATGCATGCGCAGATATATTCATCACCCTCTTTGCCTCACCTTCACCAAGTATCTTAACGAGCTTTCCCTTGGGTAAGAGTCCGTACTGGCTAAGAACATTTGGGTCAATTCGGTCAATATTCACGGGGATTCTCTCCAAGTCTTTCAAATTTACAGCGTGATAAACAACTTTTCTCTTATGAATAAAACCATCAAATTTCGGGAGTTGACGAATTATCGTGGTTCTACCACCTTCAAAACGTGGCGGAATTGAATCACCCGTGCGGGCACCTTGCCCTTTTGTCCCACGACTACAAGTTTTGCCCTGCCCTGCTGAAATTCCCCTTCCAACTCGTTTGCGCTTCCCAATTCGTTTATCAACTTTTACAAGTGGTATTACCAACTATTCTTCCTCCTCCTCTGAGTATTCATCGCCTTCATCTACAACTTCAAGTGATTCGTCCATAATGGGTGATTTTCTCTTGGCAGGTGAAAGCTCCCTATTACCCTCTTCAGTCCTAGCATCGACAGATACCTCTTGGACACTCGAAGCGACGCGGATTTTCTCCTCAACCTCTTTCTTCTTCCTCCATTCATGGAAATGTTTTCTTCTATAAACCGCTTCAGTTATATCTTCAAGCTCCTTTAACGCTTCAAAAGTAACCTTTGCGCAATTTACTCGATTGTTTGAACCAAAGAATTTAGCGGTGCAATCTGAAATCCCTGCTAGCGACAACAGAATTCTTGCAGGTCCACCAGCAGTAATACCACTACCCTCTCTTGCAGGCCTAAGGAGTACCGTAGATGAGCAAAAATGCTTCTTTACTTCATAGGGAATGGTAGTGCCTTTACGATATATCTTAATCATATTTTTTCTCGCAAGTTCTTCACCTTTACGTATAGCATCAACAACTTCGGGAGCCTTGCCCATTCCCAGACCAACCCTCCCGTTTTTATCTCCCACAGAAACTAAAGCTGTGAAGCGAAACCTTCTACCACCAGCCAAAACCTTTGCCACTCGGTTTATATAAAGCACCTTGCTCTCTAAAGGATGCTCACCAGTAATATCCTGTTCACCAGTTGTTATCAATGATCTATCCATTTATTATTGCCTCTAGAATTTCAACCCTGTTTTTCTAGCAGAATCGGCAAGTGATTTGATTAGTCCATGGTACTTGTGGCCACCGCGGTCAAAAACAACTGCTTCAATTCCAGCTTTTAACGCTTTCTCCGCTAACAGCTTTCCCGTCAGCTCTGCAAGCTCACTTGGTTTTGTAGTCTTCCCCCTTATCTCAGGGGATAGAGTTGATGCTGAAACTAATGTTCTACCCGATGTATCATCAATCACTTGGCAGTATAAATGTCTATTACTCTTAAAGACAGAGAGCCGCGGTCGCTCGGGCGTGCCGAACACAGTCTTTCTAACACGCCTATGCCTTATAAGTCTCATTTTCCGCCTATTTGATATTTTTGCCATAGTTAAACCTAGCCAGTTTTACCAGCCTTCTTCCTTACACGTTCATCCTCATACCTAATACCCTTACCCTTATAAGGCTCCGGAGGTCTAACTTTCCGAATTAACGCCGCGAAATGCCCAACCTTTTCTTTATCAATCCCCGCAACAGAAATAATTGTAGTGGGTAACTGCTCCTTTGTCGTAGTTCCCTCAACTTTTACCTCCACATATGGCGGAATTTCAATTCTAACTGGATGTGAAAATCCAACAGAAAGTACAAGGGTATTATCAGTAACCTGCGCTCTATATCCTGTTCCTCTAATTTCCAAACGTTTAACGAAGCCTTGAGTAACTCCTGTAATCATATTTTGCGTTAAAGCTCGGGTTAATCCATGAAGGGCTCGCACCTTGGGCTTATCCGACGTCCTAACAAAACTGATTTCCCCATCAACAATATTTGCCTGAATCTCCTCCGGGATAGTGAGTGAGAGCGAACCTTTGGGACCCTTTACGGCGATTCTTTTACCATCCAGGGTAAGCTCTACGTCCTTAGGAATTATTACAGGCTTTTTACCAATACGCGACATTAGTAAACCTCTAAAAGCACCTCCCCACCAACCTTCAATCTTCTAGCTTCAACATCAGAAATTATCCCACGCGGTGAAGAGATAATTTTTATACCAATACCACCACTAACTGGTTTTAATTCAGAATAGCCACAGTAAACTCTTCTTCCTGGTTTGCTAATACGCTTGATTGTTTTTATAAGAGAGCGGGTTTTCCTTTCATCGATGTAACGTAGTTCAAGTCTGAGAAATTGTCGAGGATTCTTCTTGCCTTTCTTTTCAAATGATACTACCTCAACCTTCTCAATAAAGCCTTCCTTTTGAAGTATCTTAGCAATCGCTTCTAGCAATTTGGATTGCTCCCATAGTATAAAATCCTGACCAGAAGCCACTGCGTTTCTAATTCCAGTTGCAAAATCACTAATTGGATCGGTTCTACTCATTTTCTTACCAACTGCTTTTACGAACTCCTGGGAGATAACCTCTCAAAGCATACTCTCTGAGGCAAATCCTACATAAATTAAAGAAACGATAATAACCTCTAGGACGACCGCAGATTTTACACCGATTCCGGTACTGAATGGGTCTTTCGCGGCCTCTACGTTCGTTACGAATGATTATTGATTTCTTTGCCATATAAAAATTATGCGACCTCCACCGCAACCTTAAAGTCCTTAAAGGGCATTCCCAGCCGATATAAAAGCTCTGCCGCAAGAGGAGTATTATCCGTCGTGGTAACTATTACCACTTGCAAACCCTTAATATGCTCAATCTCATCAAAAACAATTTCTGGAAAAACCAATTGGTCGCGAAAACCAAGGTTATAATTGCCTAAGCCGTCAAAACCTTTAACGGAGACACCCTGAAAGTCGCGAAGACGCGGTAAAGTTATATTGATAAGTTTATCTAAGAAATTCCACATTATTTGACCACGCAGAGTGACATAAACACCGTTTGGTTGTCCCGCCCGCAACTTAAAATTGCTGATAGACTTCTTAGCACGTGTGACAACCGGTTTCCTTCCAGTTATCACTGTCAATGTTTTTATTGCGCTTTCAAGAGCTTTCGGATTATCCTTAGCTTCACCCACACCCACATTTACAACTATCTTCGAAATTGTTGGAACCTCCATAATGTTTAATCCACGCTCCGCCATCAATGCAGGCCTTACCTTTGATAGATAGAATTCATGCAACCTGTTTCGCTTTAAGTTACCGTCATGAACTTCTGTTCGCTCATCCTTCCCCCTATCCTTAGTGCCTGTGCCAACCTTGCTGGCTCTACCTCTCGTTGACTTAGTGGGTTTTTCGCCTACCATTTTTTCTTCCTTCTTAGGACTTACTTTTTTCTTTTTTTCTTCCATTTGAGTTGAAAAATAATTACTCGGTATCTATTAGTTCATCGCTTCGCTTTGAATATCTAAGAAGCTTTCTTCCTACCTTTTTTCTACCTACTCTAGTTGGCATCTTCTTTGCTTTGTCAAAATACATCACATTTGAAACATGAATTGGCATAGGTTTTTCAACAATGGACGCAATTTCCTTCTTCTGAGGATTAGCGCGTTGATGCTTTTTGACGACATTAACGTTTTCGACGATTAATTTGTTATCCTTCGCCAACACCTTAATAACCTTGCCGCGCTTTCCTCTGTCCTTACCAGCGATCACAATAACTTCATCACCCTTTTTTATTTTTAGTTTAGTCATTAAAGCACCTCAGAGGCGAGGGAAACAATCTTCATGAATCCTCTCTCACGCAATTCACGGGCAACTGGTCCAAATACCCTCGTCCCAGCAGGGTTTCTAGTTGCGGGATCAATAATTACGCAAGCGTTATCGTCAAATCGTATAGTACTCCCGTCGCTTCTGCGCACCGCAAACTTAGTTCTCACAATTACCGCGCGGACAATCTGGCCCTTTTTCACCTGCCCGCGCGGAGTTGCGCTTTTAATAGTTCCTACCACCATATCTCCAAGCGAGCCAAAACGGGCGGTGCTCTTCCCCAGTACTTTGATGACCAAAAGTACCTTACCGCCAGTGTTATCAGCTATAACCATTTTGCTCTCAGGCTGTATCACGTCCAATAACTCACAAGTATAATTTAACCTTCATCCTCAGCATTTACCTGATTGTCACTCTCAGAATTAACTGCCTCAGAAGATATTTCACTCTGACTAACCTCACCTTGACTAACTTCAGTTGAGGTCTCTGAAACACTTTCTTCAGCTTCCTTAACTGCCTCAATCTCTCTTTGAGCTCGGGAAATCTCTTCAACTCCAGCCTCTTCCGCAAGTTCAACTTCTGGTCCTACTCCTCTCACTAAAATAGCATCCAACTTAAACCTCTTAGTTTTTGATATTGGTCTATGTTCAACAATCCTAACTAGGTCTCCTACCCTTGCGGAATTATTTTCATCATGAACCATATATTTTTTCCTACCGCGAACGTACTTCTTGTATCTTCGGTGTTCCTTGAGTCTGGTTACAAGTACTGAAATAGTCTTATCAAGTTTATCCGACGTAACTATACCGATTGTTTTCTTCTTTGGCATATTAAATTCCATGCTTGTTTTCTCTTTCCTTCACCTTGAGAATAGTCAATGCACGGGCGATGTTTCTCCTAACTTCTCTAATCCGTCTATAGTTCTCGAGCTTTCCCGTCATCTTTTGAAACCGTAATTCATATAGCTCTTTCCTAAAGTCAGCGAACCTCTTCTTTAGCTCAGGCAATGATAGGCTAGAAAGCTCCTTTGTAGCTTTCTTAGGCATACTACAACCACTTCTCCTTTTGCACAATCTTGCACTTAACAGGTAATTTATGAATTGCCCTTAGAAGAGCATCGTGAGCTAGTTTATCGTCAACGGTATCTATTTCAAAGATAATTCTTCCAGGTTTCACCACAGCCACAAATCCTTCAGGATTGCCTTTACCACTCCCCATCCTTGTTTCCGCTGGTTTCTTGGTGAAAGGCTTATCAGGAAAAACCCGAATGAAGATGTTAACACCTTTCTTCAGGACACGGTTTATAGCGATTCTTGCCGCTTCAATCTGGTTCGCAGTAATCCATCCAGGCTCTAAAGCTTTAATCCCAAAAGTGCCAAAGTGAACGCTAGAGCCTCGGTAGCTTTTACCTTTCATCCTGCCACGCTGAACCTTTCTATGTTTTACACGACTCGGTATTAGCATTATCAAGCCCTCCCGGACATTCCCTCCTTAATAGTTTTTTCCGGAACAACATCACCGAGGTAAATCCAAGCCTTCACACCAAGCACTCCGTACGTAGTGCGAGCGATATCGTAAGCGTAGTCTATCTTAGCTCTTAATGTGTGAAGCGGAATTCTTCCATACCTATACCATTCCGTTCTACACATCTCAGCACCATTGAGACGTCCAGAAACCATCAATTTCACTCCCTTGGCGCCAGCTTGAATGGAACGTTTCATTTGTTGCTTTAGCGCCCTTCTAAAGTTAATTCTCTTCTCAAGCTGGCTGACAATGTTATTCACAACGACTGACGGGGATAGATCTGGATTGGGTTCCTCGTAAAAGTCTAAATGTATTTCTTTTGCGTCACCAACTATTCTTCTGAGAGATTGCCTAAGTTCCTCGCGATGCGCACCGCCACGACCAACCGCTATACCTATACGCACGCAATAAACATTGATGATAATTTGCTCAAGGTAACGCTTGATTTCAATGCGCGATATTTGAGCCGATTTAAGCTCATTTTCCAGGAAAGCTCTAATCTTTAGGTCTTGAACCAGCTGTTTGCCGTAGTTGCGATGGTCTGCATACCATACCGCATCCCAATTGGATGTAAGACCTAAACGAAAACCTTTTGGATGTGTTTTCTGACCCATCCTTAATCATTCTCCTCCTTTTTTCCCCTTTTCCTTATGCCTTTTCTTATGCCACTTATAATCTCACCGCCACTAATCTCTCCACTAGCCTCTTTAGCCGTTCTCTTGCTCCGTCTTGGCTTGGCTTCAGCGCTCATTTCATCCTTCTTTTCAGACTCAACTGAAGGATGTCCCTTTTCAATCCCCTTACCTTTTACAGATTTTATGCCCTTTTTAGGTTTAACTGCCTTACTAATTTCTCTTTCAGCTCTAGCGGTCTTATCTTCTTGTTTCACCGAAGTATCCTTAGCAGTTTTCGCCGGTTTTCGTAGGTCCTCACGAAAATCAAGCTCAATTGTGACATGGCTCGTTCGTTTCAGTATCGGATATGCACGGCCACGCATAACAGGTTGATATCTCTTATATGATGGACCACCATCAACTATTACGTTCTTCACAATCATAATTGAAGGATCAAGTTCATAATTATTCTCAGCATTAGCGACGGCGCTATTAAGAACTTTGAGTAGGGATTTACAGGTGGGGCTAGGATGAAAAGCTAGAAATGCGCGCGCTTCTTCTACGCCCTTACCCTTAAAGGCTAAGGCATACCTCCTAACCTTCCAAGGTGATACGCGTAAATACTTGACTTTTGAAACGATTGGCATTTTCAATTATCCTTTCTTCAATATCGCCTTCTTTTCTTCCCTGGAATGACTTCTGAAGGTTCTTGTAGGTGCAAATTCACCAAGCTTATGTCCAATTAGTTCTTCTGTAATATAAACGGGGATAAACCTTTTTCCATTGTGAACTTCAAAATTGTGCCCGAGGAACTCAGGAACAATAGTGCAATCCCTTGCCCAGGTTCTAATGAGCTTCTTTTCATTTGTTTCATTGAGTTTTTGCACTTTCTTTAGCAATTTTAAGTCCACGTATGGTCCTTTTTTCGTTGATCTGCTCATACCGCAATCCCTGTCCTTAAGTTAAATTTGTAACACTTGAACATAATTTCGCTATTTCTCTCTCCTTGATTTTATGATATGTGAAGTTGGTTTAGAGGCTTTCCTAGTACGGTAACCCTTTGCAGGAATTCCCTTTTCACTGCAAGGCGGCGTCCCGCTCTTGCTTTTACCTTCGCCACCACCCATAGGATGGTCTACGGGATTCATATGAACTGGTCTTGGGCGAGGAAGCCTACCATGCCACTTGCTTGCTCCTGCTTTCCCAAGCTTAACGTTTTCATGATCAACATTACTCACGCGCCCGATAGTCGCATAACATTGGGAATTGATATACCTAACTTCGCCAGATGGCAATCGGACAATCGCCTTTTCGCCCTCTTTACCAAGAACTTGAGCCCACGTCCCTGCGGCGCGCACCAATCTTCCACGCCTACCGGGCACCAATTCAATATTGTGAATAAATGAACCATCTGGTATTCTAGAAAGTGGCATCGCATTCCCAATCTTAATCGGCGCATTTTCCGACGACTCTACAATATCCCCTACCTTAATTCCCTCAGGCGCAAGAATGTAATTCAACTTTCCTGTGGTTTTATTGCGTATTAATGATATGAAGGCAGAACGATTCGGGTCATAGTGAATCGCCAATACTTCACTTGCCCCCTCTTCCCTGCGATAAAAATCAACTATTCTATAGAGTTGTTTATTACCAACGCAACGGTACTTCGCAGTAATTCTTCCTTGATTATTCCGACCAGCGGAGCGTTTCTTTACCTCAAGTAGGGATTTAGGGACAGGAACATCTTTAGTCAAAATGCTATAGTCTGTGGAAAGCATTCCCCTACGCGAATGAGTATACGGTTTGTACTTCTTTAGAGGCATTTACTATACCGCCTCCGTTATTTCTGGAATAGTTTCACCTGGCGCCAGTGAGACAATAGCCTTAACGCGCGGTCTTGTCATATATTTCCTCATGCCCCACCTCTTCTGCTTTCTTGGTAGTTTTACAATATTGACATCTAGAACACGCACACCGTAAAGCTCCTTAATCGCTCGTCTTATTTCAGTCTTTGTAGCTAAATCATCCACCATGAACACGTACTTCCCTTTCGTGGCTATATCCATGCTCTTTTCACTTAACACGGGATAAAGAATTATTTGTGTTGAATGCCTTCTATTCATCTTCCTCACCTGCTTTTGCGGACCTTGCTTTCTTGGTTGTTGAAGTAACTTTGACCTTTTCAGGAACTGAGACGATATTTTTATCGTCGGAAATTTCGTCTTCTTTACGGATTGATAAAGTCTTTAGGTAGTTTCTAAATTCTTCAAGGGCCTTTTGAGTAAATATGAGAAAATCCGAATTTACAAGATGGGCAACGGTCAGCTTCCTTGGCGTTAATGTCGTAACACCGGCAATGTTTCTCACAGCCCGCTGAACTGCCGCAGAGGGGCTAATTACTAGAATTCCTGTCCCAGTGAAACCACTTTTTACTAAAGCGGAGTATGCATCCTTAGTCTTTGTTATACTTTCAAATTCTTCATCATTAATAATCTTGATAGCGTTATTATCCAAATGATACTTAATGGCAGAATGAAAGGCTAACCTCTTAACTTTCTTGTTTATCTTAATATTTCTCAAGTTAGGAAGTGGACCCATTGGGACTGCACCACCACGCATATGGGGGTTTCCGCGTTCTCCCTGCCGAGCAAATCCCGTTCCCTTCTGTCTAAATAACTTTCGTCCAGAATAGGCAAGCTCCCCTATTCGCTTTGTCTTCGCGGTCCGAGGCTTTCTATTAAGAAGCTGACTGCGATATGATAGCGAAATAAGATGAAGATTAACGTCAGAAACATTAATCTCTGGTAGCTCCTTTAACAGACTGTAACTTGTTTCAGCCATATTTATACTTCCCCCTCGCCATGTTGCGCTTCATTATTTTTTTCAGTCTCCATCTCTTCTTTATTACTTGATGTTGTCCCAGAACTGACATTTCCTTCTGTTTCATCGGATTTAGCGCTTAATTCCGAATCCGCTTCAACTATCTCATCTTTTGAAGCAACAGATTCTACTGATTCGGTGGAAAGAACTTCCTCGTGAATACTTTGTTCAGCAACGCTCGGAACTGCTTCAGTTTTCTTTGCCTGCTCTCTTTCTTCCTTAATCTCTTCAACTTCCTTTTCAGTTAATAGTTTTTTCAGCTTCAAGGTTACTATTCCGCCGGCTGGGCCAGGAATTGATCCTTGAATAGCTAGGAGATTAAGCTCACTATTGTATTCAAAACAAGAAAGGTCAGAGATACTTACACGAACCGCGCCCATATGTCCAGGCTTTCTCGTTCCCGGAAATACACGAGCAGGATCAGTTGCACCACTGCTCATTGGCCTTCGTTCATCCGGCTCTCCATGGGTGCGCTCTTCCCCCTTAAAACCGTGCCGCTTCATTGCGCCTGCAAAACCTTTTCCTTTACTTATTGCCCAAACATCAACCTCACCCCAATAGTCCAGAAATTCGCTGGGGTCTATCACCTGACCCAAATGGTAATTGCTCAAGTCCTCTTCGGGGACTTTTGCTTCAAAGAAACGTCGGTAGCATCCCTTTACTCCCGCCTTCCGAAGAATTCCTGCTTTGGGTTTATTTATATGCTTTTCCGTGGTTTCTTGATACGCAAGTTGAATAGCGTTATATCCATCTCTCTCTTTATATTTAATTTGAGTAACGACCATCTTAAATGGACGAATGAGGGTAACGGGAAAGGTAGTTCCCGTCCCATCATATACGCTGGTCATACCAACCTTAATTCCTTTTATTATTGACAACATTTCAAACGCAAAAACGTTAATTTAACTAGACTTTCAGTTCAATGTCAACACCAGCTGGTAAATCCAAGCTAGAAAGGTGCTCAACTGTCTGGGAAGTCGGATGCAGTATATCTATTAATCTTTTGTGGGTTCGGAGTTCAAAATGTTCTCTACTTTCTTTATCAATATGAGGACTCCGATTAACACAAAAGACTCTACGTTCCGTTGGTAGTGGGATAGGTCCTACAACCTTAGCACCGCTTCTTTCAACAGTTGATATTATCCTATTAACGCTCTCATCAAGAATTTTGTAATCATAACTTTTCAACTTTATTCTTATTCTTTGAGCCATACTTCTTCCTCCTTTGTCTTACAACTTAACGCCGATCTCCTCTCCCACTGGAGCCATTTCTTTGGGCACTTCTTCGTAGGAATGAAATTCCATTGTAAATGAGCCCCTGCCTTGTGTTTTAGAGCGAAGGGAAGTTGCATATCCAAACATTTCAGCTAGTGGTACCAAACCTCTAACAGTGCATGCCTGGGGGTTGTTTGTGTCTATGGTTTCAATTTTTGCACGGCGGGTATTCAAATCACCTATAACTTCACCCAAGTAGCCTTCAGGGACTGTTATCTCCACAAGCATTAAAGGCTCCAGGAGAACGGGATTTGCCCTCCTCAAAGCTTCCTTCGTTGCGAGACTGCTTGCTATTTTGAAAGCAAGCTCACTACTGTCCACGGGATGATGAGAGCCATCAATTAAGGTTGCTTTAACACCTATTACAGGATAACCCTTCAAGGGACCACAATTCAAAGCTTCACGTACTCCTTCTTCTACAGCTCGGAAATACTGCTTTGGGACATTACCCCCAACAACCCTTTCCTCAAAAACAATCTCTTTTCCATCATCAGATGGTTCCACATTCAGAATTACGTGACCATACTGCCCTCTTCCACCCGTCTGCCGAATAAATTTTCCCTCCACACCCTCAGCAACTCCACGAATTGTTTCACGATATGCGACTTGGGGACGACCAACTTTGGCTGAAACATTAAGCTCCCTAAGCATTCTATCAACGATAATTTCGAGATGAAGCTCTCCCATCCCAGAAACAACCACCTGTCCACTTTCTTCATCCGTCCTGTAGCGAAAAGTTGGATCCTCTTCGGAAAATTTAGCTAAGGCAGTTCCAAGCTTTTCCTGATCAGCTCTAGTTTTTGGTTCCAGTGCAACATTAAGTACAGGCTCAGGTATATGAATAGACTCTAAATATATAGGATGTTTTGGATCTGTAAGAGTGTCACCAGTAAGGACGCTTCTTAATCCAACTACCGCAACGATATCTCCAGCTCTAACCTCATCAATATCTTGTCTATGATTTGCGTGCATACGAAGAATCCGCATAATCCTTTCCTTCTTATTCTCTCTAACGTTTAGCAAAGTCTCACCTTTAGCAATCTTCCCAGAGTAAACTCGGATAAAGGTAAGTTTTCCCACATGAGGGTCGCTTTGCACTTTGAACGCGAGGGCAGAAAAAGGTGCATTTTCATCCGCTCGTCTTTCTTCTTCTTTATCCTTGCTCGGCACCCTGCCCCTGATAGGCGGAACATCATCCGGTGCGGGTAGGTAATCAATTACCGCATCAAGCAATGTCTGCACACCTTTGTTTTTGAACGCAGAACCACAAAGCACAGGAACCAACTGACCCTGACAGGTCAATTGCCGTAGGGCGGTTTTAATTTCCTTGACCGTTATATGCTCTTCCGCCACATACTTAGCAAGTAGGCTATCGTCTCTTTCGCAAATGCGCTCAATTAACTCAGCACGAAGACTCTTGATCTCGTCTCTATATTCAGGAGGAACTTCAATTTCAATAACAGTGGCGCCGAGGTCCTTTTCAGAGAAAGTCCACGCTCTTTCTTCCAAAAGATCAATCACGCCAAGAAAATTAGCCTCAGAACCGATTGGTATTTGCACCGCTACCGCTGGTGCCATTAATCTCTCACGCATCTTAGCGATGACGTTTAGAAAATCCGCACCAATTTTGTCCATCTTGTTCACAAAAGCAATGCGGGGAACTTTGTAACGGTTTGCTTGACGCCAAACTGTCTCGCTTTGAGGCTGAACTGCTGCAACCGCGTCAAACAACGCCACCAGCCCATCAAGAACTCTCATACATCGCTCCACTTCTATGGTAAAGTCCACATGCCCTGGAGTATCAATGATGTTTATGGTGTGTCCTTTGAATGAGCAATAGGTTGCTGCAGAGGTTATTGTTATTCCCCTCTCCCTCTCCTGTACCATATAGTCCATCGTGGCGGAACCCTCGTGGACTTCCCCCATTTTGTGCTGTCTACCCGTGTAGTAGAGGATTCGCTCGGTGAGCGTAGTTTTGCCCGCGTCTATATGGGCTGCAATCCCAATATTCCGAATGTTTTTTAATCCATTCATAACTCACGCTCACCAAATTCCACATTCTACTTGTCGCTCTCAAAAAGAGTTTTGCGACTTTTTTCATATATTTCTTTACCGCCAAAACTATTACCTTTGAACTGACCATATATTATCTCACCTAAATAAAAAACTTGCAAATTGAATATCTTATCTTCTCAGAGAATTTATGTAAAGAATTAGAACATCACTAATGAGCGGTTACCAGCGGTACGATGCGAAAGCGCGGTTCGCTTCCGCCATCTTATAGGTATCATCTCGCTTTTTGATTGCACCGCCAGTTCCCTTTGCTGCATCCATAACTTCCGCCGCAAGCTTTTCGGAGAATGTCTTACCTGGTCTTTGCTTGGCGTATTGAATAATCCACCTCATTGCAAGGGTGTATCTGCGCTCGGGGCGAACCTCCACGGGAACCTGATAAGTTCCTCCGCCAACTCGTCTGCTCTTAACCTCTAACAAGGGAAGGCAATTCTGGATAGCTTTCTCAAAAACTTTTAAGCCAGGTTCCGCACCCTTATTTCTCTTCTCAATAATTGCAAGCGCCTCGTAAAATAGCCTTTGAGAAACGCTCTTTTTACCCCTACGCATCAAATTATTTATAAACTTAGCGACAAGTACTGACCCAAACACTGGATCGGGTGAAGGTGTAAATCGCTTAACTTTTCTTGGATCTCTCGGCATATAATTAAATCTTTAATTTCATAATCAGTTGAACCTTATACCTCTCTTATATTACCTCTTTATCCCAATTCCTAAATTTAATCAATTTTGAAAAATGTAATAATATTAGGCTAGTTCTTGGCTATATCTGATAAGCCAAAGAATTTTATGTTTACTTAGGTTTCTTTGTGCCATACTTACTTCTACCCTGCTTTCTTTCAGCAGTTCCGGCGGTATCTAACGTTCCTCGGACTACATGATAGCGAACACCTGGTAAATCTTTCACCCTACCACCGCGAATCAAAACTACGGAATGTTCCGCTAGATTATGCCCGATACCAGGTATGTAAGCAGTCACCTCTATGCCAGATGTTAGTTTAACACGGGCAACCTTTCTCAGAGCCGAATTTGGTTTCTTTGGCGTAACTGTCCAAACGCGAGTGCACACTCCGCGCCTCTGTGGACAGCCCTTGAGCGCGGGGCTTTTGCTCTTCTTGGGAGGAGTAATCCTTCGTTCTCTAACTAATTGATTGATTGTTGGCATTTTTAAGCGAATAAATAATTTATCAAACAAATTTTGTTTTTGCAATAAGCTTAAAGAAAATTCTTGCGTAAGTTACTATCTCCCCACGAAGAGCATTCGTATTTACGCTAGCTCAAAGAAAATGAGCTTCGGATCTAAACGGTTCTAACCCATTTACCCAAGTATTGACTCACCGTATCAGTGATATAAACTTAGCCATAATCACTATAGAAGCCATCTGCACCAAAGCTAGTATCAATGCTTCCATCCGTAAGTAGCTTAACAATGATGCGTAATCTCTCCCCTCAAACTCTCCTCTAAACTCACCGTAAACACCACCGTCCGCCATCATTTCAGCCATCACAGAGTAAAGCTTTATCGCGTCATTACCCCAAGCAACTCAGTCTTCTGCCTAGTTTTAAAATACACCAAAGGAGCAATCAATGTCATAATCCGAGTATTCACTATACACGTAGACATTGATATAGTATGGCGCAACATCTGCAGCTGTAAAGGTATATATAAAAGCTTCATCATCGTCAGAGCCGTATGAACCGGTTAAGAGATCTCCTTCGCGATCGTACAACTCTATGTCCAAATCACCTGTGTTATCATCAAGTGTCATATAAACGCAATAGTGTCTCCAGGTCCAAGGTCGTCCACCGCATTAAAGACGAACCAGTCCGTGTCATCGCCATCGTAATTTCCTAGGCCAGCGCCTAAGCTTCCCGTCCAATCTACAAAGTCCATCTGCCAAAACTCATTCGCCTCACTCGTAGGGTATCAGATCAAAGTCACCAGTGATGGGTCGCTCCCATCATCCATTGTCACAGTACCAGACACGACAGATTGTCCGATTGAAACTGTGCGTATTGTAATTTCGTGAAGAGTAAAGTCGTCAGGGAAATAAGTGAAGAAAGCGAAAATCATACTGCTAGCTGGAGACAGAAAATCTCACTCTGGATTTGGACCCAAGTCAATAAGTGGGTCGGGATCACCGCCCCAGTACATCGGTTCCCAGATTCCGCTATTGCCAAATCCAAAGTTGTAAATAGCAATCCCGTATTCCGAGCCAAGTCCTGGAGTGAGTGTGCAGAGCATATCATCAAGCTCTTGCGTTATATCATCAACTCGATACATTATGTAACCAAGGTCATCTGGAAAAGTTGGAGCGGTGGGTTCAACGCGCGCAATTCCAGGCACTGATACATCCGCATGCTCCAAACTCGCCCAACCGTAACCTTGAGTGGGATTATATTGAACAGTGGCATCAAAGGTAATAGGCAGTATTACAGATACTCGTTTATTACTAACAAAGCGAACAGTATCCAAATTTAGTGGTGGAATTCGCTTAACCGCGTTCCATACATGCTGTGGAAATTCAGTCATCCTAATTGGGTATCCAGGTGTACACCAAGCAAGAGTCGGTTGATTGCTTAGGTTAACCCCAACGCTTACTCTCTTTGAGCTAGGGGTTTTTTGCTAGGCGGTGGCCCTTTTAGTTCTTTTAATTCAAGTGGACTAATCCTCTTACTTCCCAAAGGCGGTCCCTTTAGCTCTTTAAGCCTTCTTGGGTCAATACGCCCACTTCCTAAAGGCTTTCCCTTAAGCTCTTTCTGCCTAAGTCTATTAGCACGTTCATCCTCCCTGAGCGATAAGTTAAGAAGTCTTGACTTTTCCACATCACCAGATAAACTCACACCTTCATCATTCGCAGAAGATACCGTACTTTGCCCAGAAATATTAGGCAAGAATGACTTTTTGCCACCCCCACACGCACTTACAAGTATAATGACAACTATTACTATAAAGACGTTAAACAATGCAGTCCTTATTACACTCTTATTCATTAGTTTTTTCATACTTAATACCTCTCTTGCTTATTAAGTTTCAAAAAAACCTTTACTCAAATCATCTACAGTGTAACAATGAAGTATCTTTCTTCTCCGGCATAATCTGGATCACTCCTAACCTCCTCAATGGTTCCCATACGATACACACCAACCACCCTGAAAATACCAAAACCAAAGCCACGAGTTGTAAGAACATTTACTAGAAAACGCGACGGGTCGTGGTATTCATCTTTATTAAAAATATCGTCGCCATTATCATCTCCCTCAAGAATGAAAGTAACTTCACTAGTAATATCATTTCCCGATTGATCTTCCGCTGTGAAAGTATAAGAACTACTCGGATTCAAACCGAATGGATAAAGGAACTGACCGCTACCACTGTTTGCGGGTGGTGTGAAGAAGATATGCACCTCTGTGATAGGCTCAATCACAGCAAGATTTATCTGAACACTCAAATCAGGCGCGTCAACATCGTTTGTTTCGTAAAATTCCAAAGTGGCTTGATAATCTCCAACTGGTTTTCCAAGGGCGCTTTTTGTGAAATTAACATCAACCGTCCCACCGCCTGATGGAATTGTTCCACTCGTCGGAGCTATATCAGTCAGAATACTATCAGGATCAACAATATTCACCTCCCAATCAATTGCCTCATTCCCAGAGCTAATTAGCGTTACATATTTATCCCATGTTTCTGTTGGAGAAAGCTGAGCATCTATACTCTCAGGTTGAACTGACCACTCGAATACGGAAATATCAACACTCGCAGTATCGGAAGCGCCATCCGCGTCAGTAATCCTAACTGTCGCTGTATAAACACCCGCAATCGTGTAGGTAAACGAAGGAGTAGCTCCAGCGTCAAGTGCATCATAATTTCCATCATTCTCCCAGTCATAATCGTAAGTAAGCGTTGTTCCCTCAGGGTCAGTGTTACCACTTGCGTCAAAGAAAACCTCTAGTGGAGCAAAACCATCAGTAGGATTTGCGGTTAGGGTAGCAACCGGTGGTTGATTAGGTGCTCCAACTATAATTTGAATAGAAGCGGTTGCATTTGCGTTGCTATCATCAGTGACTCTAACTGATGCATTATACGTTCCTTGATTGGAATATTCGTGGGATGCGGTCGGACTTGTACTTGGTCCTTCATCATAGGTTCCATCGCCTTAAAAGTCCCGTTCATAGCCAAAGATAGCGCCGTCGCTATCATTGGAAGCGCTTGCATCAAAATTAACGGTCAGTGGTGCTCTCCCAGTTGTTGGATTGGCTGAAATGCTTGCAGTAGGCGCAAAGTTCTTCTCCACTGGGTTTGAGAAATCGCCAAAATTGCCTTGAGGGTCAAATGGTCGCACCCTGAAATATTTCCTAGTTGATTCTGGAAGTGGAATGTTAATAAAACGTAGCCTAACCTCTTCCGCGGGTGGACTAAAGGCAATTCTCGCACCTGAAATCTCTTCAAATCCAGTATCTCTACTTGTTGAATGAAATATTGCGTAACCGGCAACTTTACTAAAAAAGTTTCTAGCAAGCGGCTGAATATCACCAATTTCAATTACCAAATTGCCATTACCAGCGACCCACTCGTTGTCTGGAGCTACTTCTTTTCTAAAGTGCTTTGCTAAGGGTCTAATATCCTGTATATCTACACTTCCATCCTGGTTGTTATCGCCAACATTTTTGTATGTCTAACTTAGACGAAAATCACCACCTCCAATATCAACTAGGCTAAGGTCATCAACAAGGTTCGCAGAACCCTCAGGTGGCTTACTTACGAATTCAATCGCTGAAGTGCTTCCGCGGTATTTCCTCTTAATATACTCATATTTACGCCTTGGGCTTCCAGTAGCTCACGCGTTAGCTCAGCCTTCAACTCTTCAAGAACGTTTGCGTCTACATCTGCAGTTATATCAAGCTCGTTCAAATCTTTTAAAGCATCTGAAAGAGTTATTTCCTGCGGAAATATAGTGATCCCCTGCTTATCGGTGATAACAGGAAATGAATGAGAAGCTCCTGATACTATAGCCATTCCATCTTTGTAATTCTCTAAGGTTGTAGAACGATAATTTGAAATTGTGCTATTGTTGCCGCAGGTGAAAATTAAAACGGTGGTAAGTAATAGAAGAATAGAGAAGGCTAAAACTCTAGGAATTCTCCCTGCCATCTTCTTACCCTCCAACATCTTTTACTCTCGTTGCTTATATGAAAACTTCTACTTTAATCGTACAACTATTTTTATTCTATCAATTTTTTTGAGTTTCAAAACCTATTGGAACTATCTCTTTTCCTATGCAACCTGCTCACATTTCAAGAAGAAAAAATGCGTTCAATTACCTAACAAATAAATAGCGCATTTTTTGGATTACGACGAAGGCTAAGGAAAATCTCTAAAAAGCTATCTTTGTATAGAGAATCACTACTAACTAAACCAATTGTGACGTTGATACTCTAGACCTATAGACCCCCTTTTCCGATTTAAGTATGAAATAGTATGAAGGCAATGAAAAATTCAAGTTGCTGTTAGTAATCTCAATCGGCATCATCGCCATCACAGTGCCCTCTAAGAACGGTCATTACAGAAGCTTCAAAGCGTAACTATCCAGTATCCAGCGGTATCTCAACCTTTCGGTCTTCTCCGAACCTCACCTCATATCTGACCAATTTATTAGCCCTGAAACAGGCGCCTCAAACGGCTCATCCCTATCCTACAGTGTCCACCCTACTTGAGCATTTCCAATTGAGAGAGGAACTGTTACAGTGAAAATATTGGGCTCGTAGCCTAAGGGAAAAGCTCGCATTCGGACAAAAGCTTGCTCATAGAGTTCATCCACGCCACCTTCGCCATTGTTATCCTGCCCGTCGGTCCAAATCTCAGAAAAATAGTTATTTCAAGCTCCTCAAACTACAGGGGAATCATTCACCATTCTATCCTGAAATGAACGTAAAAGGAATGGATATAATCGGGCAAGCTCTTAATGATTTGTGGTGCTAAAGTTTTTGTATCACTGCTAAGGAGAAAGACGCTTGTGAACCGGCGAACTGGCTACACGGTGAAGGTTTGACAAGCTCAGAACAAGCCTGCTCCCATCCAAAAGCTTACATATGAATCAAGTAGCGTGGTAAACCTCGGGGAGATGCAAATGCTCGGAATGAGCACGCTTGCGTGCTAATTACATCTGACAATTAGCAACCAATAACTGAAAATTGAAAAAAGTAGGGTGGTCAAGACCTCGGCCTATTAGTACGGCTCAGCTGAGTGTGTTGCCACACTTACACCTGCCGCCTATTAAGAGGTTGTCTTCCTCCGGCCTTACTCCCTTGACGGGATGGGGAAACTAATCTTGGGAAGGGCTTCGTACTTAGATGCTTTCAGCACTTATCCCACTGAGCATAGCTACCCTGCGATGGACTTGGCAGTCCAACAGGTGCACCAGAGGCTCATCCACCCAGGTCCTCTCGTACTAAGGGCAGACTCCCTCAGTTTCCCTGCGCCCACAGTGGATAGAGACCGAACTGTCTCACGACGTTCTGAACCCAGCTCGCGTACCGCTTTAACGGGCGAACAGCCCGACCCTTGGGACC
>JBBIRS010000011.1:0-42232 GCA_037441675.1 Planctomycetales bacterium
AATGAGGCATACACGTTCACCGCGAATGTCGAAGGGACTCGCCCGCTTTCTTATAAATGGGACTTTGGTGGGGGCGCGAACCCGAACAAGTCGTCAGGGGTCAGCTCTCATCAGTCAGCCGTAGTTACTCTCACTAATACCCCCGGCAACTACTCCGCGACCCTAATCGTCACGAATGCCTACGGCGAGGACTCATATCCCTTCACCCTCACTATCCAAGACCGCTAAGCCTTTGCACACACCTTGGGTAGTCCCAGCCCTGACAGTGCCGAAGATATAGCTATTGATAGCGAGGGAAACGTATGGGTTCTTTGGGGGACCGGCCTTGCGCTCGGAATTCTCCTCTTGCAGTGCAGCCCGTGAGGAGAACTTATGATGGCGCTAAACTGGGAAGCGGTCGGCGGTGCCCACGAATGGGCTGACGCCCTATTCATTGACGATGAGAATAATCTCTATGTAGAAGGGACAATTGATTATCCTAAGGGCGCTCTGGAGAAACCCTCTATGCCTGTTCTCTATGCAAAGTTTGAAGAAAATGCCGACCTAATCTTCGCCAAGACCTAGAAAGAGAACTGGAAGGATTACTCGTATAGTGCGGATATGGACACTGAGAGCAACGTTTACATCCTCAACGGGAAGGAAGACTACCCCTTTGATGAAGATTTTGATACGACCCTCATCAAGTACGATAAGGAGGGAAATTTTCTCTTCGCCACCGCTTGGGACGATGATACCACAAGAAGCGTTAAGGTTAGTCCTGACGAACTTGTTTAGGTTGGAGGCGGTGTTCAGGCTGAAGGCAGGGAGGATTGGGATGTCGTGTTTCTGAAGTTTACCTCAGACGGCGAGTTTGTGTCAGGCAAGAGCAGGGGAACGGAGATTAACGATAGGGCGGAAGTTCTTGAATTCGGCACAGATGGATGTGTTTACCAGTTTGGCGAGAGCCATAGTGGTTTGGGGTATGACGGGAGACTTCTAGCTCTTAAGTGGCAACATGGTGATATCGTAATCAGCGCCTATGGGTAACCCTACCAGTACGGGCTCTCTCAATGCAGAAACCGATGCTAAAAATCAGTTTTATGTTGTGACATCATACCTTCTTAAGCTGATGTTCATTAAGAGTACTCCTCCAATTAGAATGGAAGGGTCAAAATGGCTATGGGCTCTTTGAATACTTAGCTGTGGATAGGGCACATAATCTCTACTTAGCGGGAGATGGTGACACTCCTTTCGACAGGTGGGAAAGTGTGGACGGCAGTGTGGATTTGGAAACTGGAGACGTTGAAGAGTATGTAATCACGCCCTACCGACCTTTTTTCGTAGAGAGAACCATTGAATTAACCTCGGCGACCCCTATTGAGAACCAAGATACGGGTGACCCAAAGTGGTGGGACGTGCTAGTACTTAAGAACTTTGAATTACCTGATTGAGAAGTTTTCTATTTGGACAGATTAGTATCGTAGGAGAACTGTGAAAAAACTGTCCTACCCTATTGAATTTTTCTAATTATCCCCAAAGGAGTGCATTCAGCGCCTTGACCCAGAGGATTGTCAGCGAGGGATTTGACAACAATATCTTTGAGCGTTGCGTTCTCCGCAAAACTTGAGCCAAGAATTTCGGGCACTTGAATATCATTCACGTCAACTACACAAAAATCAAAGCCAAACTCGTTTTTCAATCTTTTACAGACTTCATCGGAATTGATTGGACCTGGTATTACATACTCGTAGTATTCCTTGACACCCATTGTATGTTCCGCATCAATGGACTTCACCGCCAAGCCTGCCACTCGGTAAAAGTCCCCGCGCCTTCTTAGAATAAGCTTACCCCAGGCGGATGCGAGCGTCGCGAGAAGTATCCGCGCAAGTCCCACCTCTTCAATCGCAACCTGCATAGCGCGCGGGCTTCTCACTCCCACACCATACGGGCTCTTCGTCACAAAGCGCGAAAGTAGTTTTGCCCAGAGGCTAACCTTAATTGAGTCTATATGCCGATGCCTATTCTGCATTATAGCTAGAGGCGTCTCCGCGATGAAAACGATGTCTCCGTGTTTTGACTTGGGAAAGACATAACGCCTAACAATCTCCGCAAGCTCATCCTCAGGTGTCAAAATGTGGGTTTTAATTGGAATTCTTAGATACTTCTCACCATCAACCTCAATCTCTGGGCGCTTCTCCTTTGGCATCCGCTAGCATTATACCAGCTAGTTCAGACTCTCTTTTTAGGTGTCAAGGAATTTGCTGTGTTAAAATATCACTATGTTAAATAAATGGATACGAAAAAGCGTGGTAGCGCTTCTTATCCTTGCCCTTACAACCGCTCAGGTTTTTTCCGCAGAACGTGCCTCAAACTTCAAACTCACCTCAGCTGACGGTAAGACCTACGAGTTGAAGGAAGTAGCAAAAAACGCAAAACTAATTCTCCTAAATTTCTGGGAGGTGAACTGCAAGCCCTGCCAGAAGGAAATGCCTCAGATAGCTAGGATATACAAAACTTATGAACCGGCTGGATTGAAGCTGCTTTTGATTAGCAGGGATACCCAGTTGACTCTTTCCAGAGTCGCGCCCTTTGTTTCAAGCCAGAAGTGGGATTTTCCTGTCCTTCTTGATCCTGAATTGAAGGTCAGTCAGCTTTATAACGTCAAGTTCTCTCCCGTCAATATTCTTGTGAGTTCAAAGGGCGAGATACTTCTGCGGTTGGAAGGTTATACCGCTGGCAATGAACTTGACATAGAGAAGAAAGTCATAGAGGCATTGAATTTGTCTGAGGAAGAAGTTGCTAAACTCAAAGCAGATTACGAGAAATCAAGCGGAGGGGAAAAAGACGCGGGAGCGTTCAAGGACAAGGAGAAAGAAGGCGACGACGCAGAGCATTCAAATCACCATTAGATGGTTGAGTAAACCTATATAAGCCTTATTGATACTATACTGCGCACTCTTAATTGCTCTTTAGTATGTGAAAGTAGAGACAGTAGAGAACCAACACTTGCACATTCCAAACTCTTATGTAAAATACTTGCAATCCAAACTGAATTGATATCTTTTTCAAAAGATGAAAGTAGTTCAAAATCCCCGATTTTTTTCAAGGCTATTACCGAATCTTTGTGTCACTTTTTTGCTTTGGGCAATCACTATAACCTTTCTTGGAAATTTTGTTGCTCATTCTGAAGAAGAAGTACAACCTACTGAAACAGAAGAAGCGACTACCTCAACACCAATAGATGATGAGGAGATACAAGGCCCAGAAGAATCAGAGGAAAGCTTATGGGCAGATGAAAAGGACTTCTCCAAGAAAGAGTTCAACTACTATGGCGCTTTAATGTTCGGATACTCATTTGATAAAGAAAGTTCTCTCAACAAAGCGGAAGGCGAATGGGCAACAAGTTTTAGCTACGGCTCAGTTACCGGTAGGTTAAGGATTGGAGACTTTGTTAATTTCCCCAACGAGCGTAAACCTGTGCGCATTGAAAAGTATCAGGTGACCATTCCCACGGGAAACTTCGAGTTTTCATTGGGAACTTTTCCTCTTACGTTTGGTAAAGGACTTATCTTAAATGCATTTGAGGAGAGAAACCTTAACTACGATAACGAAATTGAGGGAATTCTCTTCAAAGCAAAGGCTGGAGATTTGAAGCTGATAAATTTCATAGGTAAGCAGAAACCTTTGAAGGAAACTTCTGCAAGTCGCTTCATTGGTTCTCGCGCTGAATGGCAAATCACCCCAAAGGTTCAAGTAGGAGCTAGCTGGATATCAGAAGATGAGCCAAATACCGCTACATTTATAAAGAAATCCCGCAAGAAGACAGTAAGTTATGGAACTGACCTTCAATTCTCCTTAGAGCATTTCAATCTATATCTTGAGCATATGAGGATGGATCAGCCCTTTGGAGCTCCGGATGGAAATGGGCTTTACGCATCCGCTACTTTGAAATATCCTGGGTTTGGGTTAACGATAGAGAGAAAGGATTATGACCAAATACTTCACCGACTAGGGGTCCCTCCTCCTACAAAATACACGCCCGAGCATGCATTTAGTACTCCCAGCGACGAGAAGGGTTACGCAATTTCTATGTTCCTCGCTCCATTTGAGAATACCTCGTATTTTGAAGTTACCTACGACCAAAGCAATCAACATGGCGGTGGTTTTCCTCAAACCGAGACGATTATCTCTTACTATGCTCCAAGAGACAGAAATTTCTTCTATTCAATTCACAAATCGCGATACAAAGACGTCTCAATTGAGGATGAATTCTGGCGCGTTGAGAGCCAATACACATTCAATAACGGAAACGCGCTTTCTCTCAACTGTGAAATCACTGATTATTCAGTAGGACCAATAACTAGAAAAGAACAAAAAGTTGAGTTAGGTTTTACTTTTGGCACTTGGCTAAATGTTTCTTTCACCCAGGAAAAGCTTCCGAGAAGAAACAACCCTAAACGCCAATGGTGGAATTTACTTGAAGCTAGGCTTCAGCGCTCTGGTAAGGATGTCTTAAGCTTAACATATGGAACGAGAAGGGCAGGCTTTGTGTGCTCGGGTGGAGTTTGTAGGCTTGAGCCAGCCTTTGATGGCTGGAAGCTATTTTACACACGCTATTTCTAGAAATTTCTTCGTCAGTTGTTATCTCTTTGGCTAGGATTCTATTTGTCTGAACTAACTCGCAAGTTTTATTCTACAATTAATTACCTTTGTTAAAATGATTAGAAATGAATGGTTAAACCCGGCAATAGTTATAATTCCTTGAACATAACCCTTTTTCTACCACTTAGGAGTATTGGAAACCTTGAAATTTGTGCAACTTTCACCAATGAAGTCTTGGAATTTATAAAGGTTTTAGGCTTTGTAAAAGAAAAAACAAATATCAAGAACATCAACAACTTGAAGAGACCAAACAAACCTTTCAAACAAAACTCTTTCAAGGATAAATCGCAATCATTTGGGGAATTAAGCACAAACGTAGCACAAAGCTTGCAAAGAACTTTGATGGTGTTTCTATACTCACAGCTTACGGGAATCTCAGGGATTGAATTAAACAACGGAATTGCTCGTGTTACGTATTCAAATGTCAGCTTCGATAACACATTTGATAAAACAGATAAAACAATGGATAAACTAAGGCTAGCAAGAACTTTTAGTACAGTTGCGAGCCGAGTTTACGACTGCGTCCTGTCAATTCCCTGTGGCACAATTTTTAGTTACTCACAAGTGGCAAGCCTTTGCGGAACATCTCCAAGAGCAGTCGGAACAATTCTTCGGCTCAATCCATATCCAATTCTAATACCCTGTCATAGGGTAATCGGTAAGGATGGCGCACTCAAAGGTTATGGTGGGGAGCAGAGTGTAACACTTAAAGAAAAAATCCTGAATTTTGAGAAATTTGCCTCAAGTGATAAGGTTTGATTATACCGATGCTTAGAAGTGTTAAGCTTTTATCCCCACTCTCTTGCAACAATTCCGCATTTAAGATAGATTTAGCATTTGTAAATTGGAGGCTCTGAAAGGTGTGAAGGCAAATCTTTCGTTTCTTTTTCAATTTGAATTTACGAGACTAGCTCTACTCGTTTTGTTTTGGCTGGGCACCTTTGGTGTAATGCCTGTCGCCTTTGTCCTCTTCCCAGGGGAGAGCTTTCTCGTATTTGGTTTCCTCCTAATAATTCATATACTTGCTATTCAAAGTTTTAGACCAACTTTCCTAAGAGCAAAGTTTACCCCTACCCTCCTTGTTCTTGCTGATACGTTTTTCGCTTTCTACCTAGCAAAGTATTACGCGTTGGAGATCACGTTAATACTGTTAATGTTTTTGGCTTTAGTTTTAATAGAGACTCTAGCCACAGGATGGGTTCAAGGATTACTGCCCGTCATACTTGGGGTAATATCCCTTTGGTTCTATTCAAGTAGAGCTGAACAAACTGCCTCAATCCTCTCACCCACCCTACCTATTTCTGGCTACCAACTAGGAGCATTTATCCTTCTTGTGGGATATGTGGTTAGCTTAGTAGCCTTAAGCGTACTTAAGTCAACCTTATCGGAGGCAGAGAAAACCAGTCTTGAGCTTACGAGCGCTTTAGTGCAAGGAGAGCTAGCTAAAGAAGGGCTCGTAAAGACGAATCGGCAGATGTCAATGATGCTGCGCGTAGCGCAGGGCTTAACTTCCTCACTTGAATCAGATGAACTTTTAAAAAATTTTGAGTTAGCGTTACACGAGATTCTTGATTTTGATAACTTCTCGGTTCTTGTTTTCGATGCGAAGGAAAAGTGTTTGAAGGCGCTTATAGCTCGTAAGAAGGTCTTTCACCTGGCGGAAGCACCAAAATATCCCTTGGATTTTGGTGTCGCAGGCCACGTGTTTTCTCACGGAAAGTCCAAGCTTATAAAAAATACCGAAGAGGAACCATCATTTGTTCACCAGGGAAAAAATGCCTCTACTATTGGATCAATGCTCTCTGTCCCACTTTACTATCGTGAGGAACCAATAGGCGTTCTTACTGTTGATGCAGTGAAGAAAGATATGTTTGAAGAGGAACATCTCAAGCTCGTTGAAGGGCTTGCCCCACTTCTTGCCATCGCAGTCAATAATGCGATGCAATTTGCCACTATGAAAGTTGCTTCAACTCGAGACACTTTAACGCATCTCTACAACTACTCCGCTTTTACTCAACGCTTTAATGAAGTTCTAGAAACCTGTTATCATCTTAATAAACCGGTAACCCTTCTAATGATTGATATTGACGACTTTAAGCAGGTTAACGATACTTACGGACATCTTACGGGAAATTTGGTCCTAGCGAATCTTGGGGAAATTATGTCTAAGTTCTTCAGGCGATCTGATGTTATTGCTAGATACGGTGGAGAGGAGTTTGCGGCTGTTCTCCCAAGAACCCCGATAGACGTGGGTCTGATGCTGGGAGAAAACTTACGCGAAGAAATTTCAGTATTTCCCTTCCGCACCGTAACAGGCAAAGTAATGAAGATAATGGTGAGCGTAGGTGTTGCGTCAAGTGAAGATGACGGAATAAATTATGATATCAGGCAGAGCAAGCGAGCTGACGGAACAAGCTATTTAGCCAACGTTGAAGAGGTCGCTCAGAAGATTATACGCAATGCGGATGAGGCACTTTATCGCAGTAAGGTGAGAGGGAAAAACCGTGTCACCGCTTCATCCTCCAGCAAATATCCCCACAAAGACTTTACTGAGCACCTTATGGTGCCAACACCTTCTGACATACCCGCAATTGAGAAGAAAAAGATTAGTCTTAATAGATGATGGCTGAGAGAGCCAAAGATAACAAGAGCTATCTACGAAAATGTAACTTTAATAATAGAAAATAGGTATTTGGGAAAACGAAATAATAACACTTATGTGCAATGGCTCGTCTACTAAAATTTTCTGCAACGATTCTAGTGCTCCAATCAGGATCGGAATAGCTTCCCTAGCTAGAATAGCAATTCGTAGGTAAAATATGGTAAATGGAGCAGTCGCTTAAAAACCACTTAGAAATACTCTTGAGGAGAACTGTAGAGGTATTACCAACACAGGAAGCCTTAGCTGAACGCATTAAGAAAAAGGGAAAGCTTAGGGTGAAACTTGGCATTGACCCAACAAGCACCGACTTAACTCTTGGGCACACGGTTGTATTGCAGAAGCTGGCGGATTTTCAGGCAATGGGGCATACTGCGGTGTTGATATTTGGCGATTTCACTGGAATGGTGGGCGATCCATCAGGCAGAAGCAAAGCGCGCCCTCCTTTATCACTCGAGCAGGCACGGGAAAACGCGAAAACCTACCTTGAGCAGGCGGGAAAGGTTCTGGACGTGGAGAGGGCAGAGATTCGTTACAACTCGGAGTGGCTCGCACCGCTAACAATGAAGGAATGCGTAGAGCTATGCTCGCAGATGACCGTAGCGAGGATGCTTGAGCGCGAGGACTTGGGCATGCGCTTCAGAAATCAAGAACCGATTCACATCCACGAGCTTCTCTACGCGCTTCTGCAGGGCTACGATTCTGTGGCGATAAAGTGCGATGTTGAGCTTGGCGCAACCGAGCAGAAGTTTAACCTCCTTGTCGGCAGGCAGTTGATGGAACACTTTAGCTTGGAACCACAAATTGTGATGACTCTACCCATCCTAGTCGGCACTGACGGCGTGAGGAAGATGAGCAAAAGCGAAGGGAATTACATCGCTATCATGGATTCACCAGCCGATATGTTTGGCAAGATTATGAGCATCCCGGACGTGATAATCACGAACTACTTCAGGCTTCTCACCGACAAGGATGAAGCGGAGATTAAGAGGATGGACGAGGAGATTGCGAGAGCAAAGCGTGGCGAGAAAAGCGCTAATGAGCATGAGCTAATAAATGAGCAAGAGCTCATAAATCCAATGGACTTTAAGCTTGAGCTTGCTGAGCTTGTGACGGAACGCTTTCATGCTAAGGAGCACGGCGCTGGCATTGGGAAGAAGGAGCGCGAAAAATTCATCGCCGCCTTTCGGAAAAGGGACAAAGAAGCCATCGCGGAAGAAATAAAGATTCCACCGCATCTAATCAAGGACGGCAAGGTTGATATTGTGAAGCTCCTCGTTGAGATTGGCGCGGTCAAAAGCGCACGGCAGGCAAGAAGACTCATAGCTGAAGGCGCAGTAAGGGTGAACGGGGTAGGTAAAAATTTAGCCGAGCTTTCGGTTGAATTGTCCAACGGAACACTTATAGAAATTGGCAAAAAGAAAGCGTATAGAATACTAATTTGAGCATTTAATTATTACCTATACCTTATAAAAGAAGGACAGACGGAAAATGACATTATACAACTGCGGTAACTGCAAGCATTATGAAGAAAGAAGTGACCCTCTTGGGCCTGCGCTTGATGGATTGTTAACTGGCACTTGTGGTTGGTGTAGTTATTAGAATTCAAATGTAACCTTCTTCTTTTCTAAGTCCTTGTGTTAGCTCTATCCTAATTCTCAATCACAATTACCTTAGACCTAACGCCACGCGCAACCCATATATTTCAAAGATAATTGCAGTGTTCTCCACTTTCATTTCCATCATAAAGCGACTATTTATTGCTACAAGCCTATTGAAATTCTAAGCACTAATCATTGCTACACCTAGCGCAAGTTCTGTTTCCACTGGTCTTGTTTCCTATATAATCTCCTTAGGAAATGGCTGGATCAATGAAGGCAAGCGTCAGTATTATCGCCCATAACACGCAGAAGAAAAGATATTCGGTAGAGGAGGTTACAGATTCGGTCATCTGTGGTGATGCGCTTGAAGTTCTGCCTAAGCTGCCAGCGGAAATTTACGATATGGTTTTCATAGACCCGCCATACTTTCTGCAGATCGGAAAGAAGAACCTAAAACGCTGGAACGTCAAGACGAACGTTGAAGGCGTTGATGATGATTGGGATAAGTTTGAGAGCTTTGAGAATTATGACAAGTTCATTGGCGAACTTCTAAAACAGGTGAAGCGGGTGATGAAGCCTGCAGCAACGCTTTGGGTCATTTCCACTTACCACAGCATTTTCAGGATCGGTAAAATAATGCAGGATTTGGGCTTTTGGATACTCAACGACCTTCACTGGGTAAAGACTAATCCTATGCCTAACTGGCTTGGCGTTCGTTTCACAAACGCTACAGAGACCCTTATCTGGGCTCTGAAGGATAAAAATTCCAAGGGCTACACATTTAACCGCGAGATGGCGAAGGAGTTCGGATTTAGCGCAACCGGTGATAATGTTTGGGTAATTCCTCTCTGTACAGGCAAGGAACGCTTGCGGGATAATTATGGCAAGAAGGCGCATTCAACGCAAAAGCCGATTGAACTTCTTAAGCGCGTTATCCTCACGTCCACAAAGGAAGGCGACCTAATCCTTGACCCAGTTGCTGGCGTCGGAACAACAGGATACGTTGCCAAAATGCTCAATCGTCTCTTCACAATGATTGAGATAAGCGAGAAGTACGTGGAAACTATAAAGAAAAGGTTTGTAGAATATAATCACTAGCGGTGCGTATCTACCGAATAACGAGTATAATCCCTAATATGCCATTTAACGTTCATAAATACGTTCCCAAAGGCTGGGGAGGAGAAGTCTGGATATGGAACAAGGAACTCTACTGTGGGAAGAAGCTTATTCTAAAAAAGGGCAAACGTTGTAGCTTGCACTATCATCCTAAAAAGACTGAGACCTTTTATCTCCAATCTGGACGCGTGAAGATGGAGCTAAAATATCCAGATGGCTTAGAGGAAACACTCATCCTTGAACCGGGCGATTCATTGCACCTTCCCGCCGGCACTGTTCACCGCTTCACTGGGATTGAGGATTCTGAGATATTTGAATTCTCAACTCTTCACGATGATGCTGACGTGGTTCGCCTAGAAGCGGGAGACACCCTCTAACGACCAGAAAATAACATTATTGCCAATGTACTAGTATTTAGACTAAAGAAAGCGAAGCGACTCAGCTAAATCCCATCAACCCACTCTACCTGACCTTCTCTACTCGCACCCGTTCCTTTTCCACCTTCCCCAGATACTTCCTAAGCTCGTTTTCCACGAGGAAAGTAATGTCGTCAAAATCGTGAACGCCGCCAATCTCCTCCAATGTTTTGCACTTAACCGCAAGCTCGCCCGTCTTTTTCCTGGTAACCTTCCCCGTGCGGGATATTTCCTCCACTATGTCCTTGTACTTGACGACTGTGAGGATCGTATCTTTAGAAGCTCCTTCATTGAAGTCTTTATCCGCCAGTAGTTCTTTGATGCATGCTGTTGAAAGTTTGAGCTTTCCAGGCTCATCAGGATTGTCTACCTCCTCCCGGTTCTTAACAACCTCAAGTACAGCCTTATGCACAATAGCATGGGCTCGTTCGACCTTCTGCTTTTTTTGCGCCGCTGCTTGGGGGTAAGCAACAGCGAGTACTATTCCAACTAGTACTAGAATTATTACTATTATAGTGATTGTTGAAATTACCAACTTTCCACCTTCCAGAACTAGTGTGATTCTTCTACCTTGCTACCTATCTTATTAGCATACCATACATCGGTTAAATTTGGTAAAAATTTTGCTCTTAAGAGTTTTTAATAGCCTTAAAACAAGTATTATAGTCTAAATCAATATCTAACCTTTTACCAAAGCGAATACACCACCAATAATCAAAATTGATGCAAACAGCCTAGCTTCAATTTTCTCCTTAAACATAAGATGACCCATTATCACGGAAACTATCATTGAGATACTACTTACAGGCTCGGCAACGGATAGGTCAACTCCAAGCCCCAATACCGCCACAAGAGTAAAGTAAGCGTAACCATTAACAAGTCCATTAAGCCACGCAATTTTCCATCTCTTTCTGTAAAGTTTTCTAGCCTGGTCAAAAGTTCCGCTTACGAAATTAATTAATAAAAATATAATACTTAGGCTTAAACTACCAAAAAGCGCGTAATAATAGGGATTGATATCCGCTGCGTAGTTGTCAATCAACCTACCTAGGGATAATATTCCAGCACAAAGTATCATATCTTGCGCCGGTCGGTACTTCGCTAAATTAATGAAGCTATCAAAAGGATTTGTCTTGGGTTTAAGCCATGTTGCGCCTATGAAAATCAATATTGCTCCAAATAGCTTCCACCATGTAAATAACTCCCTCTTAAAGATAATTGGCAGAAAGAAAACAAAGAGCACTGAGACCGAGTAAAGAGGGCTAATTAGGCTAACTTCGCCGTCCCGAAGTGAGCGGATGTAAAAGAAGAATGCAATTACACTTAAAATAGCGTTAAGAATACTAAACGGTAAGAAGTTAAAGTTTTCAGGAGGATAGAAAATAATGAGAAAGATGAGCGGGGGAATGTGCAACACCGAAGCTAGACCGAAAAAAACAAGAGCCCCTGAAAGCGGATGAAAGCCCTCAACAGTTCGTTTACCAAGCGGCCGTTCCAAACCCAAAAGGAGGACGCGAAGAATGAGTAGCAGCCAAGCAATGCTAGGCGCAGTCACAGCCGATGATTATACATTGATGATGAGCTCGTTTTCTATAAAACGTTCATCATCTTCGGAGAAAATAACAGAATATTTATGAGTACTTACAATTTCAGGATAAACCTCCACATTAGGTCTTTGGCTACTCTTATCCCAATTCTTTCACGCGCAATTATTCTTTTGCAATTTAATCTTTTCCCGCGACGAAGGAAAAGTGGTGACTCAGAGGAAAGCATATCCACTCCATTTAAGCTTTTATCAACTTCCAAGGCTTTACACAATAGGCCAGGACTATCCAGTCTCAGACTCTTTGGTGATAACGGCTCTGCCCTTCGAATCAAAATCGCCGCCCCGATCCCTTCCTCCATACAGCTCACGTTCAGACAGTAGTGATTCCCGTATATAAAGTAAACGTAACAGTAACCGGGCGGTAAAAACATTGCTGCATTTCTCAATGTTTTGCCCCTGAAGGAATGGCTCGCAGGCTCATCCTGGTGATATGCTTCAACCTCAACAATTCTCGCAACTAAAAGCTTTCCGGTAAGAGTTCGTCGAACAATTAAGTTGCCCAACAATTGCTGTGCGCAGTCCTTTGGGTGCTGGGAAAGAAGTCTCAAGAAGTAGGGATTCCTCTTACCCTTTGCCATTCTATTGTTTGAAAAACGCATAACTAGCTTTCAAAAACTGCCTTTTACTAATCTCAACTAGTTGCATTACTCCTGGCTTCACTGGAAGGATGAAACGTGGCAATCTTTCGCCATGCTTCTTGTCCATTTGAATCTTCTGCCATAACTCATCGCAGAAAACATCCAACTTGGATGGTTTCATAACTTTAATTCCAAGAGAAATAATTGTTTGCCTTAATTTTTCAATAGACTCCGCCTCCGTTATGCCAAGCAACTGGCTCAGTTTGCAAGCAAATAGAATTCCCACACCCACCGCCTCGCCGTGCCTTCCACGAAAATTTTTCATAGCTTCAAGTGCATGCCCCAAGGTATGTCCAAAGTTAAGTTCCCTTCTCATAGATAAATCATTAAAATCCATCCTTACCCAATTAGACTTGAGTTTGAGTGACAACTGAACAAGTTTTTTGACACACATCTCATCATTATTTTGGATTTGGGAAGCTAATTTTGCGACTTTCTCAAAGTTAAGCTCTCCAGATAAAAAGCCTATCTTAACTGCCTCAACCAGTCCCTCTCTAATTAATTCAATCGTAAGAGTAGAAAGAAATTTGACATCAATCAAGCTGACTGAAGGAGGATAGTAGCTTCCGACCAAGTTTTTCAAGCCGAACGCATTCACCGCAGTCTTACCACCAATGGTGGCATCAATCATTCCAATAAGAGTTGTGGGAACATGAATGAGGGGTAGACCTCGCTGAAACAAAGAAGCGCATAAGCTTGCACAGTCAAGCGTGCTCCCACCACCTACCGCAATGATTACATCAGCGTCCCTATGCGATTTCAGCTGTTTTAACACATAGAATAGATTAGTTAACGTCTGAATTGATTTTGCTCTTTCCCCCGCAGGGAGGCAGACAATCTTAGCATTTCCGAAAAAATGATTTTTCCCATTAAACAAAATTTTCTTATACAGTGCATAGACCTGAGCGTCCACTAAAGCTATTTTTCTCCTTTTATGAAGCAAGGAGTAAGCCCGTGAAATCATGCACAAATCTTCAACGAAGGGGTTTCCCACGATTAACTCTAAAAGTATTACTTCCTGCTTAATCTTGGAAACTACAGTAATTGTTGAAATCATGCGTTTTAATGTTTAGACTAGCAATTATCACTGTAAGAATGCATGCTTAATAACTTTTGCAATGAATGGAGGTTCAAAACTATCTGTGAAGACGATGAAATGAGACTGCTCGTAAATATGTGAACGCATATCAAGCAGTCTCTCCAACCCATTTCTGCCTAACCTATCAACGAGTGGACGAGTTAAATTACTATTTTTAATTCGTTGCCAAATCGTTTCAAAATCAGCCTTTAGGTAGACTAGAAACGAACGAGTTAAAACCTGAGCTAATAAATTCGGATTTTGAATAGTGCCACCTCCATATGCAACAATTGCTCTGTTTTTACTAAGAAGCTCCAACGCAATTCTTGACTCCACCTGCCTAAAACTTCCCTCTTCGCCTTCAGCTAGTTTTTGAAATATTTCGTCTCCTACCTTCAAAGTTAAAACTTCATCCAAATCGTAGAATTCTCGTCTCATAATTTTGGCGAGCTCTCTTCCGACGGTGCTTTTACCAGCCCCCATAAATCCGACTAGTACTATGTTTCTAGATGGGTTGTAGTGCTCCGAATGAACCAAAAACACAATTATGATTATAGCGATATAAAAAGAAGAGGTGCTATTCTTCAAAAGTACTAATTCTATACACTGAAGTTCCGAACAGGTAATCATGCGGAGCGCGACCTGAGCGCTCAAAAGTTGATACCAAGATAGATAAGAACAAATACAGCCCCATAGAAATGTTTATCAGACTCCAAAGAACAAGCGCTCTTCCTACTCCTAAGAATAAACCTAATTCTTTACCATTAACGCGAAGCACCTTGATACCGACTAAAGCCTTCCCAACTGATTGCCCTCCAATACCGCCAAAAATACCAAAGTAGCCAACCGCTAGTGCAAACATAAAGTAAGAAAAACGCATTATTGGAGCTATTAGTTCCGGGCTAACCTCATTAATCTTAGAAAGGTTAAAAATTCCTATTTCTGCTTGTTTCACTTGAAGCTCGGTAAATATAGCGTCAAAACCTAGTAATGAAGCAAGAAATATCGAGAGAAAAAGAATAATAATAAAATCAATAAAAAATGCAGAAGCTCGGACGAATAGTGATGCAGGAACAAGTTCATATACTTTAGGAGGTGTAGTACCAAAGTAGTAACGTATCTCTTGAGTCTGCGCATAAGTATTGAACGCACTTTTTTGCAAACCCTCCTCATCCGAACTCTCAAGCCTATGGAGCATTTCCCCCTCTCTCCCACTATCAGGGGTGAACTCAAGCCCTTGTTTACCTACTGATGAGATGCTAGATTCAATCTGACCAAATCGGTTTGTTGAAGGGGGAACCGCTAGAGGCTTGAATCTCTGCCTGCATTTTACGCAGATTTCCGCACTCAACTCGTTATCATAGCCACAGGCTGGGCATTTCAGTTTTTTCTCAGTTAGACTCACTTCCCCCTCTTGTTCTCTCCCACTGATATTCTGGGGAACTTGACCCTTGCCAATTGATTGATCATTTTTCACAGCAAATATCTTACCCTGAGAATACTCAGATTAGTGCCTCTTTATGGCGGAAAGCGTTGCATTCAATGTTCACAGCGACGGGAAAAGATGCGATATGACAGGGATGAACTTCTACTTTAACAGCCACCGCGGTTTGCGTTCCGCCAAACCCGCCAGGACCAACACCAGTTCTATTCACTTTTTCTAACAGTTCCCTTTCCAGTTCCGCTATTTCAGGATCAGGATGTTCGTCATTTAAGGGCCTTAATAGCGCCTTTTTAGCCAAATATGCGCAATACTCAAAGTTTCCACCTATGCCAACACCAACCACTATGGGGGGGCAAGGGTTACCGCCAGCTTCAGAAACTCTCTCCAGAACGAACTTCTTCACGCCCTCAATTCCATCCGCAGGACGCATCATTTTCAACGCGCTCATATTCTCACTTCCCCCACCCTTTGCCGAAAACTTTATGTGAACTTGCTCTCCTGGAACTATCTCCGTGTGTATGATAGCGGGAGTATTATCCCCGGTATTTTTATCACGCTTGTAGGGGTTAAAGTAAACACTCTTTCTCAAGTAGTTTTCACGATAGGCGTTTCGCACACCTTCATTTATTGCGTCTATTAAATTGCCATTGATAAAATGCACATCCTGACCTACTTCAAGAAAGATAACTGCAAGGCCGGTATCCTGACAAATCGGCAGGCGTTCCCGCTTAGCAAGCTCCGCATTCTCAATTAGCTGTTTAAGTACCTCACGTCCAAGCTCGCTCTCCTCCTTCTCTAGCATTTCACGCTCCGCCTGAAGAAACTCCTCAGGCAGTACAAACGCCGCCTCTTTAGCCAGCTTCTCAATTACATTCCTTACTTCATTGACATCAATTTCACGCATTACAGTTATCCGCCCCAATTCACCTGATTAAAATTACAATTCATTTTATCACTTCTTGGGTACTTATTATATTGCCATCAAATCCCCCATAATCTATAATTAGCTTGTGAAATTAGTTTCAAGGAGGGAAATGTGAAGCGTACCGTTACTCTTATCCCTGGAGATGGAACAGGTCCTGAGATTGTTCCAGTGGCAAAGGATGTTTGGCAGTCATTGCCTGTTCAAATAGAGTTTGAAGAAGTAGAAGCAGGGGCTGGAGTTGTTCCCAAATATGGAACACCACTACCAGACCATGTGCTTGATTCGATTCGCAAGAACAAGGTCGCTATCAAGGGACCAATCATAACCCCAGTTGGGAAGGGCTTTAGAAGCGTCAACGTTGCTATAAGAAAGGAACTAGACCTATACGCATGCCTGCGTCCATGCAAATGGTATCCGGGCGTGAGAAGCCATTACAAGAACATTGACGTTGTTATCGTAAGAGAAAATACCGAAGATTTATATGCGGGAATTGAGTATCCGCAAGGCTCACAAGAAGTTAAGGAACTGATAGATTGGATAAGGAGCAAAGGTGGAAAAATTCGCGATGACTGTGGAATATCAATTAAGCCAATATCCGTTTTCGGCACACGCCGAATCGTTCAATTTGCTTTCAACTACGCTAGAAAATACGGACGAAAGCTTGTCTCCGCAGTGCATAAGGCGAATATTATGAAGCACTCCGATGGGCTATTTCTTGAAGTTGCTCGGCAGGTTGCGGAGGAAAATGGTGTCAAAGTGAATCGCACAGAAACAGGCATAGTCACTTATGAAGGTGGAGAGATTCAGTTTAATGATGTCATCGTTGATAATATGGCGATGCAGTTGGTTCAAACGCCGGAGCGTTACGATGTTCTCGTCCTTCCCAATCTTTACGGGGATATAATCAGCGACCTCTGCGCAGGACTGGTTGGTGGGCTAGGTGTTGCGCCAGGTGGAAATATCGGCGATGAGTATGCAGTTTTTGAGGCTACCCACGGTGCCGCTCCGAAGTACGTCGGAATGGATAAGGTCAATCCAACCGCGGTTATCCTCTCAGGTATGCTAATGCTGAGACATCTAGGTGAGGACAAGTCTGCGGATATTCTGGAGCGCGCTGTTGCTAAGGTTATCGCAGATGGTAAAAAGACAACATACGATATGCGCGAGGATAAAAACGACCCAACCGCCGCCAAAGCTAGCGAGTATGGTAAGGCAATAATTGAGGAGATCGAGAGAATAAGAAAGGAAGAAGGCGTATAGATTGGAACGTTAGAATTATAAGCGAAATATCTTTTTCAGTGCGACTGCGTTGTTATGCTCTAGGTTTGACGCTGAGTACAAAAATGTTACCACCTCATTTTCATCAATTACGCTCATTAACTTCTTGACAGCGTCTTTTTTTTCCTAAGCTCATTTTCGTATTTCTTAACGAACTCATCCCATCTTGAAGGATCGTGACCGAACGATTTCCGAAGCTTATCGCTTGGCGCAATGTCTTTTAACCAAAGATCAATACACGCCTTCTCCTTTGATGGCCCCCCTAGGCCAAAGCCTATCCACGAGAATGCGAAAGCCCTCATGCGACTCAGCTGGCTCATAAACCCGCTTTAACTTTACATTATGGTGAACCACATTTTTCATTCTACTACTTGCGGATGTTCATTTCACAGATAAAATTCCCTTTCCTTTATGGGCCACCTCCGTCATTCTTACACTAGGCAGATATAATCCCGAGCCAAAACCTACATCCAAGTCTATGGTTTCAAATATAATCTTTCTCCAAAAAGTTCTTACAATATTTCTGATTGGTATAATAAAATGTAAAGGTAGCGGCCAAGCTCGCCTCATGTGGTCATACTCCAACAACGGGCTTGCCCGCAGAAGCGCCGAATTGCGGAAGGAAGGCGGGGTGTGGCGCAGTCCGGTTAAGCGCGCCTGGTTTGGGACCAGGAGGTCGCAGGTTCAAATCCTGCCACCCCGACCAGTTTCGCCTAACTACAGCGACCGCAGTAACTCAGTTGTAAGAGCGCGGTAAATCTCTCCCCTTACACCTTAAATTTCACCAGTATAATGTCGCCGTCTTGAACGAGGTAGTCACGCCCCTCCGTGCGCCAGAGGTTCCGCTCCCGAGCGCCCGATTCGCTTCCTGCGTTTATGAAGTCCTCAAAGGAAATCACATCCGCGCGTATGAAACCCTTCGCCAAATCGCTGTGAATCTGACCCGCTGCGTCTATCGCCCTACCTCCACTTCTCACGCTCCATCCTCTCACTTCCTTCTCGTTAAACGTGTAAAATACAGATAGATTGAGCGCTGTCAGGATAGCTTTTTTGAGAGGTGGCAAAGGTGGTTCAGTTATACCGTAGGCTTTCCTGAATTCCGCGCGTTCATTCTCATCATCCAGTTCCTCCAAATCTACCGCGAGTTTCACCGGAAGCGCACAACAAGCAACACCTTCATCGCCGAAATGTTCGCACATTCCTTCTCTGATTTCAGTGCGCACAAACACATCCTCACCAAGATTCAACACCACTAGCCACGGGTGAGCGGTCAGCAACGCCAAATCCTTAAGTTCTTCCCGCTCATCTGGCGTTAATTCACTAGCCAACAGCTTTTGACTATCAAGTAGAGTGTTTATTTTAGTCAGGAGCTTGTATCTAGGGTCTTCTTCCGGATGTTTCATTGCCCTAAGTTTACTCTTCAAGTTCTTAATTGCGTTTTCAGCAACGGATAAATCCAGTACAAAAAGATCATCCCGAAACGCAGAGTAAACTTTCGGGAGCTTGCTCACGTCATACTCGCTCATAGCCTTTAGCACAACTAGCAAAAGGTCGGCTTGTTTTATCTGAGGGATAATCTGGTTTAGCAATCTTGACGGAGTCTTACTGGAAAAGCCTGGAAAATCCAGCACGGTTGCGCTAAGGGGAATGACGTTCGGTCGGTTCAGGACACCTTGTAGCGCGTTTATTCTCTTCTCATCCAAAGAGCAGTTCCCGATTGGCGCAGAGAAGGATTCGGATAGAACTTCATCTTTGGGTTTGGTTTTGGTCAACAGTTCAAAAAGCTTGCTCTTTCCAGTGTCCTCGGGTCCGATTAACGCTATTTGCAGCATTATTATTACCCTCTTTTGATTTTATCAGAACTGCAAGGCACAGACAAAAAAGGACAGACAAAACTGAAGCTACACGGTTTCAGTTCTGAGAGTGCGGTCAGTGCAAAGGCTATAAGCTCTTCAAGAGGGATTTTCTCCGCACGGGATGTAAAGCCAGGTTATGCCATCTTCATGTTCTTTAGGGTACAAACTTGTATCGCGCCGTCATCGTATTTTGTAGGGCGCAAGGCTTCTCCGCCTAGGCGGGCTTGCCTGCGTCGTTCATCACGGCGGGAGCAAGCTCTCCACACTACAGTTTCCTCATCGCTCTCAGGCGCAAATTGATAGTCTCCACCTGCAATGGGATAAAGATCGCCTGCGTTGGCGACAGTCATGACGTGCAAAGGCAGGTTATCAGAAAGCGGGGAAATGTTCTTGAAATTCTTGTTCAACTCAACGGAGGTTGAAAGGCACTGATCCCCAGTCCCAAAAAGGCAGATGAACCCATCACCAAGGCTCTTCATTATCTCGCCATTATTGCTTCTGACACATTAGGCGATTAGCTCGTTATGCCCCGCAATGGCATCCTGATACTCTTTGGGGAAGTACTAAACAAGATAACTTGAGCGATATATATCCGTTAACAAAATGAACGCCCTTCGCTCTGCTACCCTATGTCCAACCTTAACCTTCCCACCAACAAGAAAATTATATCATCTAGTGATGGGTTGGAGTTATGGATATATTTTCAAAGGCTGTAACACCCTTCGCCAAAGTTAAAGTCGTATTAAATGCTGTTGCGGTAAAAAAAGATTTGCTGAAGATTGGCGAATACTTAAGCTTCCTTAGAAGCTATTGTTTATTAGTCTCACTAGCGTAATTCAAAATCAAATTCAAAAGCAATAGACCCACCGCTCGCAAACTATCCTCGCTGCACTTATCTGGAGTATCCTCTAAGGTATGCCAATACGGGTAGTCAAGGTCAATAAGGAGGGCGGACTTAATTTTAGCATCAATAAGCGACAAATGGTCATCATAAACTACTCTAGGTGAAAGTGCCAATAAAACTTTTAGTCCAAGCTGATCTTGAAGTTCAAAGAGTGAGTTATACACCTCAGGCGCGGACTTTTCGGATGCGCTCTCCGGAATAATCTCCAGCTCGCTATCTCCTACCATATCTACAACAATGCCAAATTTGATTTTTTGCTTCAAATCTGAAGAAAGATTTTGCGCGAAGTGCCTGCTCCCATAGAACATGCAAGAGAGCGATTTTCCGTAATCCTCACCGTCAAAAAAAACTAGAATTACTCCGAAATTTGGAGGCAATTTGCCATGCAATGCTCTAGCAAGTTCAAGTAAAATCGCTACACCGCTTGCGCCATCGTTCGCACCAGGAATAGGCGTATTTCTATTCTTTTCGTAGTCCTTATCTGCGAAGGGACGCGTGTCATAATGGGCTCCGAGAAGAATAAAATTCTTCGCTCTATGGTTAATAAAGGCGATTACATTAAACATCTCAATTTGAGATAAACCACTTTTAGCAATAAATGCCTGTTCTTCCACTCTATCCGTAAAGGGTTTTAGTTGTTCTTTGATATAGGCTCTAGCTCTTAAATGCGGTGGAGTGCCTGGCACCCTTGGACCAAATTCCACCTGCTTTTTTAGATGTTTGAATGCCCTACCACCGGAAAAATCAAAGGTGATTATCTTCAGCACAGGTACTGCACCGGAAAAACCCGAACAGATGATACTTAAGATCACAAAGAGTTGAAAAAGTGCCTTTAATAATTTGAGCCAACGACGTAGTTTTTGGGTTCCATTCATTATGTGTATTTACCTTTAGCGGTAAATTCTACTATACAAGTATAAGACCTTGCGATAAGATTTTAAGCAACTCTCAAGGAGATGGTTAGAGATGAAGTTGGATGGGTTTCTATTAAAACTATTTTTATTTATACTTCTCATACTTTTTCTCATTTCATATCCACAATCATATCCACAAGCTCAATACTTAACTCCTGAGGACGAGTTAGCAATATCCGGCTTTGAACAAGTTGCTACTGAAATTGAGCATTACTTCGGAGATAAAGGCTTTTATCCATTGAGACTTAGTGATTTGATTACAGAAAAGTACTTAGCCGAATTCCCAATAAATCCATACAAACCAGGTGAAAAGATGAAGCAAATCCCTTTCTGTGAGTTCTACCCTGGTGGACTTGTTTATCTCCCCTACTCTCTTGGCGGAGAGTCTATTGACAATTTCGTACTTGGTCTTTTGGGTGGTAAATCAACTGGTGATGAGCTCAGAATAGCTACTTCTTTCACTGAGGACCAAATAGATCAAATTATCAAGTCAGGAGAGCGTTGGAAGATTGTAAAGCTTCCGCAAAGTATCGTTAAAAGTTTAGATTCTATGATGAAGCAGATTGCGTTGGATATTCAATCAAAGCTCGAAGAATACTTTGAAGAGGAAGGCGAATACCCAGTTGACTTGAAAACACTAAAGGAGGGGGGATATCTGGAGGAATATCCTGATAATCCTTATTACCTTCTCAGCTCTACGGCGCAGGAAAAGGTTGAATTTACAGCAGACATTGATAACGCAATGTCAGGCGGAATTTTGACTTACTATCCATATTCCATTGACGGGAAACAATTGAGGGATTACTTTCTAGGAGCTACCGGAATCAGAGAATCGGAAAGGCTCGACCTATTCTACGCTCTGACAAGATGGGACGGGCTTTATGAACTTCTTCCTGAGAATGTGAAAAGTGACGAGAGGAAGGAAGGGTATATTATCTGGTTGAAAAATGAAGGCAAGGGTGGCAACCCCGCAGGTTATACCTTCCTCAAAGAACATCCAGAATACATTCTTCACGATGCCACTTGGTTGAAAGGTCAGCCGGATTACCGCGCAAGGGATCAGCTTTTTCAAATTCAGATCTCGCTTGCAAGGTACTATTTTGACAATGGTGTCTATCCGCCGAATCTTGACGTTCTTGTTGAGCAAGGATATTGTTACTGGCTACTGAATCCGTATGCGGACACCATTCCAAATGCGCCTAAATGGATGAAGCCAGTAAAGCCCGGGGAGTTTACGCCAGGAGGAATAGTGTATCTTCCTTATACTCCAACGTGGGGAGACTGGCAGGGGAAAGGATTAGTAGCTTACGAGCTTCTTCTTCTAGGCTCTGCCCTCGATAGTGGGATGGATGTTGGCAGTGAAACACCTGATGGCTGGAAGTATCATTGGCAATGGGACAATTATCCTGCACCTCTTGGGTTTGCTCCCGGTTTTGATGGAAAGCCTGATGGTGTAATACTGATCCTCAGCTCAAGACCTGAAAACCACGAGGACTAACACGCTAGCAAAAGAGAAGAAGCATCTTGATAGTTATACCAACGTAGTTATACCATCGGTGAGAGGAGCAGAGAAATTAGGCTAACAGTTCTTCCACTTTAGATTAAGCTTTCTCTCAAGAAAATCGTCCAACCTCTTGCTTTTAAGAGATTTTTGCTATAATCTTTGCCAACTGGGAGGAGGAAATAAGTTAGGACTAATTAATTCCCAGTTTGTTAAAGTATAAATAAATCATAAGGGGGTTACTGATGTTTTCACTTGATTTTGGTTCTATTTTTAGTGGAGGTTGGCAGAGATTCATTAGTAACATTGGCTCCGTCCTACTCTATTCTATAATTTACATTATTGGGGTAATTGTACTTACTATTCCTTTCTTTATAATTGTGGGTCCCGCTTTTTTATCCATTCTCCTAGGTCTTAAGCGCGGCGCAATGCTCGGTGGTTCCATTTTCCTTTTCATTATCATCGCTATTATCGTTGGTATTGTCGGTCTTGGCTGGGGAGCCGGATTTGCCAGCGTCCTAAAGAAACTCGTCCTTGGCGAAAAAGCAGATTTTACCGATATGTTCAGTCAATTTGGAAAACTCCTTCAGTTGGTTATTTTCTCCATATTGGCGTATATCGCAATTGCCATCGGTTTGATTATTCTAATAATTCCCGGTCTTTTCCTTATGATTGCTTGGTCTCAAGCATTTTACCTTATTATTGACAAGAATTTAGATGCAATAAGCGCAATGAAAACGTCCTGGGACAGAGTCCTCAAGGATTTTTGGACGGTAACTGGGGTTTTCATCCTTTTGATTGTTATTATTGCGATACTTTCCTTTATCCTTGGTCTGATACCTATCCTTGGACAACTCGTGCTAAACCTTTTTGTTGTGCCATTTATGTTTATGGTTCTCTGGGCTCTCTACTTCGCGCTATTCCCACGCGAGGAGGCTCAACCTACTGCAACTGAAGCAACTCCCTCCACTACAACTTAGCCATTTTTTCATAGATTGACTAGTTGGCTCGTTGATACTGAGTTTCTGTACTTAGCAAACTAGCTATGCGTAGTTATTTAACTAGTCGTAAGAGCTTAGATATGCGAAAGGCTACTAAAAAATCTAAATTTTTCTGAATAATTCTTTGAATCCTAGAAAATGAGATTGACGTTCAGATAATAAAGTGCTAAAGTTATTAGCCTTGCAAGATAGATATTCCTGAAGGAGGCAGATTTTTTTATGAAAATTTATTTCAAAACGCTCACTATAGCCATAATGGTTATCACTCTCGCATCTTGTTCTGGAAGCTTAAATTATCACGCGTCCAACTATAACCGAATTAGTTACACCGAGCATGGGGTCTCAACAGCACCATCCAGTGAAATTATCCCAGATAGATACATTGTCGTGCTAAAGGATACAGTAGTAGATGTTCCAAGAGTATCCGCAGAAATTGCCACCTCTGTTGGCATAAAGCCCGAGAGAATTTATAAGTATGCTATAAAAGGTTTCTCCGCGAACATACCGGTAAATTCTCTTGGCTTAACAAAGAAGAACGCACAAGTATCTTCTGTTGAGCCTGACCTTGTTTTACACGCAGCGCCTAAGCCCGGTGGTGGCGGTGGTGGTGGCGGAAGTACTGGTGAGGATCTTCCGTGGGGAATAGATAGAATTGACGCGGAGAAGAACACTGGTCCTAAAGGATCAGGCGTCGCAGTCGCCATCTTTGACACCGGGGTAGATACAGACCATCCTGAGCTTTCCGCCAACTATAAGGGAGGATATGACTTTGTTAATAACGATTCATCCCCTGAAGATGATAATGGTCATGGAACACACGTTGCTGGTATCATTGCGGCGGATAATAACGGTAGTGGAATAATTGGAGTCGCTCCAGATGCGGGTATCGTCGCGATAAAAGTTCTTAATGCCAGTGGCTCAGGCAGTCTTAGCGGAATTATCGCTGGAATTGACTGGGCAATCGCTAACAAAGATGCATTCGGTATTAAAGTTGCTAATTTCAGTCTTGGCACTTATGGCACAAGCGATGCTTTCCATACTGCGATTGCTAATCTCTACAACGCCGGAGTGACCATTTCTGCTGCTGCTGGGAACGACAAATGGTGGGCGGATAGTTTTATTCCCGCATCCTACCCTGAAGTTCTTTGCGTTTCTGCCTTAGCATCTGGTGACAAGTTTGCCAGTTTCAGTAACTACGGTTACGTGGTTGATTTAATCGCTCCTGGCGACAGCATTAAATCCACCTGGCTTGGTGGTGGCTTCGCCACTTTATCAGGAACGTCCATGGCCGCGCCTCATGTGGCAGGCGCAGCAGCTCTCTGGCTGGATAGCCACTTCGGTAGTCCTGCTGACGTGATGAACGCACTTATATCAACTGGTGAAGCTCCAAGGCGTGGGAAATGGTCCGGAGACCCTGATGGTATTGCGGAACCACTCGTTGACGCCGAAACGTTGTAAGGACTTCTAATCACGAAGAAAAACGCAATTGCTCAACCTTAAAGAGGAAACTTGGGTTCAGTGGTTTGTAGATACCGTCGACTCACCTAGATGTAGGCAAATAATTTTCTCGCTATTACTCTCTTAAATTCCCCCATTGTGGACGGCAGAGTGGAAGTAATTTTCCTACAAGACGACATAGGCGGATTGAAGCAATAAAATTGCTTCAGTCAAGTGCTCTTCTGTCAATTCTTTGGGAACGTACATTCTTGCCAATACATCACCTGCGTTCACAAAATCACCGACTTTCTTCTGAAGTTCAACTCCAACCCAAGGGTTAATCTCTGCATCCATTATTGCTCTGCCTCCACCTAGGTTGCGAACTACCTGTCCAACTGTGAACGCGTTAAGCTGAGTTATGCAACCTGCATTAGGGGATGTAACATCAAGTATATCTACCATATCGGCTATCTTATCAATCTGTCTAGTGAAAGCATTTAGATCTCCACCTTGAGCTTCCACCATCTCATAGAACTTCTTTTCCGCCATATGGTTTTCAATAAGTTCAACAAGCCTAGCCTTTGCCTCCTCCTCAGGCATAACCCCTGCCAACTTTATTACTTCCGCGCCTAGATGAATTACCAAATGAGCAACACTACTTTCGACATCTCCCCTTTCCAAAATATCAATAACCTCTTTAACCTCTAAGGCGTTTCCCACAAATCTGCCCAGGGGTTGGTTCATATCAGTTATAACTGAGCTTAATTGAATTGGAAACTGTTCGGAAACTAGCTGAGCCTCGCTGGCAAAGGCGGTAGCATCTCCAAAGGTCTTAAAGAACGCGCCTAATCCACACTTAACATCAATGACAACTGCATCAGCTCCGCCCACAATTTTCTTGGAAAGAATACTAGAAACAATTAGCGGAAGCGAATTAACCGTCGCAGTAGCATCTCTAAGCGCATAGAGTTTCTTCTCCGCAGGCACAAGTTTCTCGCTTTGACTAACAATGGCGCATCCTACATCTTCTAGCTGATTAAAAAGCTCATCTCTTGTCAGCTCCACTCTAAGTCCTGGAATAGATTCTAATTTATCAATAGTTCCGCCAGTATGACCCAATCCTCTCCCACTCATTTTAGGCACCTTGAAACCGGCAGCGGATAGTAGCGGAACTAAAATCAAAGATGTCTTGTCCCCAACACCCCCCGTTGAGTGCTTATCCAAGACTGGCTTGAACTCCTTCGGGTATGTAAGTCTCTCACTGGATTCTAACAAGGCATTTGTTAACGCTACAGTTTCGCTTCTCGCTAAGCCTTGAAAATAAATTGCCATTAGGAATGCGGAAATCTGATAATCAGGAATACTACCCTTCGTAACACCGCGGACGAACCTCAGTATTTCATCTGAGTTAAGTTTTTCACCAGCTTGTTTCTTCTCAATCAGGGAAAGCATTAACGATCACGGAGAGTATTTTAGCAGTAAATCGCTTATAATGCATAAGGAACGGGAACACCTAGAAAGAGACAATTTTATCCAGAGCGCTTTGAAGAGTAGAATTCGCCTTCAGTTTTGCGCTTCCCATTCTCTAACGGTTTGAGCCCAGGCTTCAAGCTTAGAGAAATCATCCCTCCAAGTTGTGTACATAACCGCATATACGCCAGGGTATGGCTTCGCCTCGGTTAACCATTCGTCAATGGTGAAATTACTCGTGTTTTCATCGGAGAATCCGACGAGAATTTGCTTATGTCCGCGGTTTGCGAAGAACTCGATCGTCTCGGAGCGATTTCCAAAGTGGCGCCAGTTCGCAATATCCCAGCTCGCCGGCAATCCATTCCAGCTCCCTGCAAGGGTTCCATTCACCAAATAGTATTTATCACGAGCGTTATGATACGGGTCATACATATCGGACCACGTTATAACCTTCCAGTTTGGATTAACCTCGTGCGCTATTTGTTCAATCCTCTGAGTGGTATCCGCGAGAAGTTCACCGGGCGTCATCCCTCTACTTTGGCAAGCCTGACACCAGTTTACCACCCTCAATTCATCTATAGCTATATTTACTTCGTTTGGACGAATAAGTTCGTTTATCTCGGTAAGAGTTGTGCGTATTATGTCGTAGGTTTCTGGCTCCGAAAGACAAACCGCCGGTTGCATATCACTTACGAAGACACAATGATAGTAGCTGACGAAAAGTTTATCTCCATCCTGTATAGGTGAGCCCGGCGTGATTGTTATAACTGGCCTTTCATGGTAAAGGTCATAAGTGCCAGGATAACTGGCCATACCCATCTTCGGGTCGCTAACGTATTCAAAATCTGCGCCTTCCGTATAAGTTATTGAGCCATCAAAGTTCTTTACAGTCAACGGTGCGCCAGGCCTGCGGATGAGGTTAATAAGCCCGGCGTTTTCTATAGTTACATCGTCTATCCAAAAGCGTCCACTTACTCCACCCCATATCCCAAGATATAGATAAACAGAAGTTTTATCCTGGCTGTTGAAGATGAGATAGTATTGTGTCCAGTCCTGAGTGGGTTGGATCTTATAGGTTAGAAATGTTAATTGTTTGAATTCCGCGTCTGCGCTGAAAACAGTAAATCCCAAACTACCCACCGGTGACAAGTTTTCAGTCTTTAACCAAAATGACACCGCATAGCATTGCCAAGGCTTAACAGAGATAGTTTGTCTGATGCGGTCGTTACCGGTTGGATTGCCAGCTGAGAAGTTTTCAAAGCGAATACTAGTACCACCGCTGTGGAAGACGCTCGTATCCGCAAAGGTAGAAACGCCTGCCTGGTCCATCTGATACCATCCGGTAAAACTGTCACCACTGTGACTCTCAAAGTCACCGTTGATGATTACCGTTGATGGATCCTGTACCACGTCTGCGACGCGGTCATTCACTAGAAACTCAGCATCCACCACCGGTTGCCCTTCAATGAGATTTGGATTATGCATCAAAAATGCGTCGGAATATCCAATAGGCACTAGGGAAGGAATGACCTCAATGCCAACAGCTCGCGCACCATCTAAAAATCTTTGCACCTTTTGGTCATAATCGTTCCCGTAAAGGTCAATAACTCCAAACTTAAAGTCCGCTACCATCGCCTTTGTGTATCCAGCTTGACTCGCTCTTTCAGCTATCTCTATTGCCAAATCTACGTTCGCAGCAACGTAAAGATTCTTCATTATCAGATACCATAGTTCCAATTGATCAGGTTGGGACTGGGCAACAACCTCAAGAGTAAAGGGAAAAGTAGTACTTCCATAACTATTACTGACGAAGAGACTGCAGTCATAGCTTCCACTGCTACCCAGGGTAACTTGGGGATTATAATTACTTGACACATTGGGAGTTGCGCCACCGCCAAAGTTCCAAAGTAAATTAAACGGGGGTGTTCCAGAAATTGTAGGATAAAAGAAAACCTGCTCACCTTCTATGCCCGTGGTTGGAGTAACAGATTGCACAATCGGCGGTGATGGATTTATAGAAACTTCGTTTGAATACTCTCCCTTACTATTTCTGCTATCTATGGGAACCACGCGGAATCTTCTCTTATCTCCCACCTGCAACTCAACAGTGAAGCGTCTTCTGCCCATTGTGCCATCAGAAGCATCGGCTAAAGAGATAAACGCTATTTCCGAGAAGGTGCCACTATTTGGCGCCCCTTCCACGTTATAACCAATGCACTCGCTAAAGAAATTCTTTGCCAGAGGCGAAACATCCCCAATGTTTATCGCCCTATCGTTATTACCATCTATCCATTCGTTTGCGGAGGTAACAATCTGGCGAAAACTCCTCGCAAGAGGCAAAACATCTCCAATGTTTACTACGCCATCTTGGTTATAATCTCCAACGTTTCTATAATGCCAGCTCAGAGTTAATGTAAGACCCTCAAGTGAAACCACGCTCAAGTCTTCAACCAAATTCTCCCTACCCATAGGCACACGATTGGCAAATCTGCCAGACGATTCTCTTAAAGCTTTTACAAGCTCCTCTTTCAAGAGATTAAATACCCTACGGTCAATGTTCTCGGGCATTTTGTAGGACTGTAATTCTTCTATAACTTCCGATGAGTTAATTGAATTTTTCACAAATTTATGTTCCGAATAAATGACTCTACTTGAAAGCTTACCCCCGCAGGTGGAAATCGCAATAGACAATAACAAAGACTCTAGCAGAAGCCTAGCCATAGACTCATGAGGAATGGCTAATTTGCGCCTCCCTGTCATCGCGTCCTTATCAAGATAACAGTTTTAACACCATCTCAAAACAATTATAGCCACTAGTTGCTTAAATAATGATCCCAAGTTGATAACGACACTCTGTAAGGCGCGAACTAGTATGGCGCTCTCCTCAAAGAATCGGAAATAGCGAGGGACAAGACCCAGCCGAGCCAACGCGGGCAAGCCTACACATTTCTCATCGCTCTCGGGCATCTTTTCCAAGTTGCAAGATAAATGAATGGAGTATCTAGTATGGCTACCAAGGCTTTTATTAGCCATGTTGTGAGGTAGATCTGTAACAAAACAGGAAACGTAAATACTCCCCAAAAGGCAATTGTGCAAAATATCAGTGTGTCCCAGAGTTGAGAGAGAATCGTGGCAATGTTATTTCTTAGCCATAAATGCCTTCCCTTAAAAGCGTCCTTCAGCAAATGAAAAAGCCAAATATCATGAAACTGGGCCACAAAGTAAGCAATGAAGCTTGCAGTGATTATACGTGGCGCGAAAGTGAATAAAGGCGCGAGGTGGGGTTGAGCCCAATCTTCTGGTCCAGGAGTGTAAATTACAGCATATCTCATGGTCACGGCAAAGGTTACTAGCGCAATAAATCCATAAATTACAGCTCTTTGCGATTCCCTTTTCCCGCTAGTTTCAGAAATGAAGTCCGTGGTCCAGAAGGTCATTCCATAAGGGATATTCCCAAGTGTTGCCTGCAAGCCAAAGAGAGTAACCTGCTTCATAACCTCCACGTTGCAGACGATAATGCTTACAAGGAATAGAACAAGCGCGCCTTCCCGTCTGAAAAGCCTGCAGACGATTACCCCCACTGTGAAGTAAGCTATCAGAAAAACAAAAAAAAGTAACTCGTTCATATTGCAAACTTGCTAGAATTTGCGCAAGGGGAATTATAGCTTATGAATGAAAGAAATAACGACTCTGAACGTCTCAAAAGACGTTGGTATCATAGTGGCGAGAGGCAGGACTTGCGTCACGAAGCGGTTGCGGTTATTCGCGCAATTCAACATGGCGAAAAGGATTGGGAAAGCTACCTGAAGGATTTGCCATACGTGAATGAAGTAGAAAATGGTCGAGACCTACGCGGACTTGATATTAGCGGAATGAAAGGCATTCAAGGGTTGCGTTACGCCCGCGATGGCTTTATAGATTTGAACGGCGCCGACTTACACAAAGCTGACCTGTCTCACACTAATCTTTATCGGATTCATCTTGAAGATGCCAATCTTTACTCAGCAAACCTTTCCTACGCTAACCTGAAAAACACCCACCTATCAGGTAGCATTCTGGAATACGTTAATGTAAGGGGCGCAAATATTGACAAGGTTGACCTTAGGGACTTCAACTTAACTTCACTAAACGGCTTATCTGAAGCTTACCTTTCGGATATTCGCCTTGGTGACACCCTGATTTCCAAAGAACAATTTAAGCATAATGGCAACAAATATTTTATAAAGAACGAAGATATAGCCTGTAAATGCATACTTTCCCATAACTTGAAAGATGAGATTGACGATGCTATTCGGCATTTTGAAACAGCTCGTGGTGTTTATCTTGCGCTTAAGAATAACTTCATAAGCATTGGCGAGCATAAGAGCGCAAGCTGGTCTGCCTATAAAGAAAAGCAGATGGAGAAGCATCTCCTTGCGTTAAAGCTTCAAAAGGGAGACTACAAGGGTCTCTTTGCGCTCCAAAAAAGGATGGAGCTTATTGGCTATAACGTCTTTGATATGTTATGCCAGTACGGAGAGAATCCATTTAGATTGGCTTGGTGGGGAATTGTAGTTGTTGTCATTTGGGCATTACTTTATCCTATCTTCGGAATAGAAAACAGTCCCAGTGGAACTGTAATCTCATACTCGCTCGCGGAAAATTCTAACGAGATATTTCACGCTTTTCTCAAAGCCTTATATCTTTCCACGGTTACATTCACAACAGTGGGTTATGGTGACTTAGTGCCATCAGGCGGACTCTCTCATTACTTAGCTGGCATTGAAGGTTTCTTTGGATTACTATTTCTTGGTCTTTTTGTATGGACACTCGGTAGGTCAATTTCCGCGCGATAACGCAAACAATAAATCTAGTTAGCAGGATTACCAATAGAAGCAATGTCTAACCATTATGCTAGCACATTGACCGCAGGTCTTGGGAAAATCTGTCTCAACCATATTGGCGTTACGAGCGTCGTAACTAAAACAATCAGGATCATTGTTGAGAAAACCTCTTGCTGAATTATTCCAGAGGAGTAACCTACACTAGCTACAATTAAACCGACTTCACCTCGGCTAATCATCCCAACCCCAACACGATAGCTCTCAAGCAATGAAAATCCAGTGAACTTTGCACCTATCAGGCATCCCACAACCTTCGTAAAAATTGCGATAAGAAGGATAAGAATAGCAAACGTCAAAGTTAGCCATTCAAGCCTGGTCATACTTAAAATGTGAATTAATGGTGCGAATATTTCTCTAACATTTGCTTCCATACCAATACTAACAAAGAATATACTAACAAAGATACCATAAGTTACTGTTATAGTCTTTTCGGTAATGTCATGCCTAAAGGGAGTCTGCGCGAGCATTACCCCGCAAAGGTAGCTTCCTGTTATCGCAGCCAATGAGCCGACATATTCCGCCATCCATGCAAAGAAAATGGCAAAGAAGAAGGCGGAGGCGGTCAAAGCCTCTTGCACTGGTTGGGAAGACATATTTCTAAAAACAGGGATTAAGATGAAATGATAAGTTAGATAAGAAATTCCAACGAAGGCAAAAATGAGCAAGAATAGAAGCGCCATTCTGATAATTCCAAGATATGGCTCAAAGACAGAAGCTTTCTGAAAAAAGTTCATAAGTAAGTCAAGCAAATTATGGCCACCCTCTGATACTCCCTTTGAAGCAGGCTTGAAAGCAATCACGAGAGAAAGAATAATTAATCCAAGAACATCGTCCACCACCGCAGCCCCAATAATTGCAGTTCCCTCTCTGGAGCGAAGTTGCTTAAGCTCCATTAGTGTCTGTGCGGAAATGGAAACAGAAGTCGCGGTAAGTATCGCTCCAATAAAGATAGCCCCATAAGAGGTCAACGGTAAACCTAATCTAAAAAACCAATACGCAACTAGAGCGCCAAAAAGGAATGGTCCAACTACACCACCAACTGCCGCCCAGATTGCGGTTGAACCCACTCTTCTCATTTGTTTAAGGTCTGTTTCAAGTCCTGCAAGGAACATAAGAAGAATAACTCCCACCTCCGCAATCATTTTTATTGGGAAGAAAACGGGCGGTAATTGTGCAAGGTGTGGAGCTATTCCATGCGTGATACTGTTGTCTCCTGAGAATATTCCCCAGGAGAGAATGTTTAAGAAAGTGGGACCAAGTAACAGACCTACAAGGATTTGACCAAATACGGCGGGCTGGCCAATCCTAATCGCAATTGCACCCGCGTACTTTGATACCACTACAATAATAGCTAGTAGAAGTAAAAACTGGAGTAAAGGCGACATCTTGGAAAACTAAGATTATACCTTATGGATGATGAGCATATTTTATTGGGTTAAATGAAAATTATGAGCATTCATCCCACTCCAGCGCTTTTGGCAGTGCTTAGCAATTCAAAGAATGACAAACAATACTACTACCGGTTGCACCATTCTAACAGAGTCTTCTATGCTTCGCACATCTTTCCGCATACGCTAAAATAAGATAGGGATTAAGATACTATGAGTGGACATAATAAGTGGGCAAACATTAGGATAAGAAAGACCGCTCAGGACGCAAAGCGGGGAAAGCTGTTCTCAAAGCTCATAAGGGAAATAACGGTGGCATCTCGGGAAGGAGGTCCTGACCCAGAAAAAAACCCAGCTCTGAAAGTAGCAATGGCGCGCGCCAGAGATGCAAATATGCCTAAGGAGACCATAGAAAAAGCGATAGCTCGTGCCAGCGGTGGCACGGATAGTTACAAACTTGAGCGAGTAATCTACGAAGGTTATGGTCCTATGGGTGTAGCTGTGCTAGTTGATGTCCTTACGGATAATAGAAATAGAACCGTCGCTGAACTACGAAACATCTTTAATAAGCATAGCGGTAGCCTGGGTGAATCGGGATGCGTTTCCTGGATGTTCAAACGGATTGGACAGATTGTAGTAGAAAAGAGTCTCTCTGAGGATGAAATAATTGAGCTTGCAGTGGAAAGTGGCGCTGATGACGTTAAGGTAGAAGGAGACGGTTATTACATCTACTCCAACCCTTCAGTGCTTTCACAAGTAAGAGAAAACCTAGAAAAAAGTGGTGTCACCGTAATTTCTTCAATCGTGACTATGATCCCTAATACCACAGTTCAAATTACCGATGAGAAAGAGGCTAGCAAATTGCTTCGGCTTCTGGAGGCTTTAGATGAGGCTGATGAAGTGCAATCGGTTTACGCGAACTGGGAAATGAGCGACGCACTTTTGGAAAAGGTCACAGCTTAATGAATGAGCAGGAAATTTTGAAAATTCTGGGCATTGACCCAGGCTATGAAAGAATTGGATACGCCCTGCTTGAAGTTTCTAGAGTTAGCTCTCCAAAAGTGATAGCAAGTGGAACAATTAAGACAGATAGTAAAGATAGCTTCGCTAATCGCCTCAGGGTAATCTACACTGAGGTTCGTAAGTTAATAAGAAAGCTGAAGCCGAACGGAATAGCTATTGAGCAGGTCTTCCAGGGAAAGAACGTCAAGACAGCGGTACTAGTAGCGCATGCACGTGGAGTTATTATCCTAGCTGGGCAAGCATTGAAGGTGCCTATCAGCGAGTATCCTCCAAGGGTAGTGAAGTTTGAGCTTCATGGAAGCGGAAACGCCAAGAAGGAACAGATAAGGTATATGGTGACTCAGCTCGTTGAACTTCCAAAAGATAGAATGATACTGGATGACGAGTATGACGCCATCGCAATTGCCCTTGTGCATGCGAAAATTGTCGGCATGAGCCTAGGATAGATCGATATTTCCCGCCTCTTCGCGCCTGCGATAATCGTCTGGTATCTTTCACTCATGTTTAGTAAAAGCTCGGAGAGCCGAGTCGTCAGAAATTATGTCACGCTAATTAGGAGTTTTGTTTAGTTATTAAAAGCTCTGGATAAAATTTTAGTGGATGCTCTTTGGTATGGAGGCGTAAGTTTTAGCTTTACCCTAGGATTAGGTAAAAATGAAAGGTAGTATCAAAAGGGAGAAGCTCTCTCTCTGAGAGAGGTTAAGGCTTTTGAGAGAAATGCGAGAGCATTTTCCCACTAGCGTTTCTTGTCACTACGATGCTTAATTATCTTTTCTTCTTCTCCTAAGAAGTATGAAAAAAGAAGAATAGTTAATACTAGGCGCGCCGATATGGCTTATCATCGCGGCGTTGTTGACTATTATAATGCAATAAAAGATTGGTTAGGAGGTGAATACTATGGTAAGGATGATTACCAAGATTATGAGCTGATCTTCTTGCATAGTCACCTTGGGCGCAGTCTTTGTGGTTTTTTCCCCTACGGGAAGTCACAATTCCCCTCAATTCCCGGGGACCAAGTAGAAATCATTCATTTTTACGAGAAATGGTATTATTACCCATAAATTGATGACATAGAGACTCAGAGAACGGTTAAGGCTGGTGATGAAATACAAGTCAGGATAAAGGCGTATTTCCCCGATGCAGTGCCGGATGAGTTGAGGTGGGTCGGTTTTCCGCCATCAAAGTTAAACTACGAACAGAATAAGGTTCTTTCCTTTGAGCCTGGACTGCCGTATGACGATTGGCAGTTTCTCTATCCTGAATGGGGCGAAATTGTGCTTTCCTTTTTGCCTGTAACAGAACTATATCCACCCGATACTCCAAAGGTTGAGGAGTTGACTATCCTTGCAGTTTGTTCCCGAGAGGATGCGGGGCTGATAATGACAATTACTAGGACTGGTGGCATCTCTGCAACAAAAGAGGAGATAGCACGCTGTGAGCGATATAAGCTTGGTGATGGAAAGATCAAATGGGCGGTCATTGAAGTCGAAATAGTTCCAAATGAAGATGAGTAATCAGACTTTGCGTTATTCAGGAGAAAAGCAGGCGCAAGGATTTTTACAATAAGCTAAAATACTAACGTGCTTTCATTTCTTGAGGGACGAATTATTGAGGCGAACTCAGATGGTCAGGTAACAGTAAACGCGGGCTATTTTGGGCTGACAATTGAGATGACTCGAGCTCAGGCTAGTTCGCTGGAGATTGGTGAAGAGATTAAGCTTTTCACCTTCCTCCATATATCTCCTCAGGAGTTCAAACTCACTCTTTACGGTTTCCTTCAAGCTGAAGACAGGGAAATATTTTCCACCCTTCTAAAGTGTCCTGGTGTAGGACCCAAAGTGGCTCTATCGCTACTTGAGATGGGTTCATCAAGGCTTGTCAACGCCATAGAGAATGAAGAGCTATCGGCATTAACTGGTGTGCCAGGTATTGGTGCGAAAACTGCCCAGCGCATAGTGCTAGAGCTTAAGGGTAAGTTTCTAAAACTAAAGGATAGATTGCCAACAGAAGCTTTAGAACCCGCTTCCCGCACTGAGGTTATGATTGCGCTTAAGAATCTGGGCTTCAGAGAAAGCGAAATAAATTCCGCTTTAGCATCGCTAAAGGAATTAGGAACTTCTACGGAAAAAATGGATGTCGGCGAGCTTTTGCGGTTAACTTTAGAGCAATTGCGAAAGTAAATACCTTCCTTATCCCTTTATCCCTAGAGTAGCCTAATATCCGATGCGCCGATTCTAATTACATCACCATTGCTGAGGCTTCTCAACTCTCCAGCTGGAATTTTCACCCCGTTCACATAAGTTCCATTGGTGCTTCCCAGGTCTTCTATCATTACATTTAGAACTTCGTTATTTGCGCCAAATCTTAGATGAAATTTGGCGTGTTTCCTACTTACCATTCTATCCTCTGAGAAGAGTATATCCGCGTCAACTCTCCCTACGCTTAACCCGTCCTTAAGGTCAAAGCTATACCCGCTATGAGGACCACTTGAAACAACCGCACTACTTGGCGGTACTTTCGAAGCCAATCCATCATCTACCACAGATCTGCCTGCCAAGGCGCTAGTCGACTCCTCTCCCGCAGAAATAAGCTCCTCCAAGCTTACCTCCACTTTAGCCTTTGGAAGTCTTCTCTCATGCATTATTACTCGCGTGTTTCCTACCATGAACTCGCTCTTATCAGTAAGTTTTCCCGACTTCATAGGAACGCCATTGATAAGAGGTAAGTTGTCCTCACTAAGCGCTCTTATAACAAAACCATCCTTTGTAAGCCTAATTTCAGCATGATGAGGCAAGACGCCGGGATCGTGTCTAATCCTCACATTACAATCCTCCGCACGACCAATTAGATTTACATCTCCGCTAAGCGCAAAATCTTTCCCTTCCAGAGGTGCAATCATGACAGTTACCCACGCGGCGCGCATAAATTTGGAGAACGTAAGTATCACTAGAATGATGAAAACAATAACCGCAATGAGAATACCTGGCCAAGCAAGCCTAGCGAGGACACTTCCAAGTCCCGGTGAGCGAAAGATAAATCTAGCGTTTGCTTTCCCTCCGCCACCACTAACATTTACCTTACCTTCTATGAGCGCACCCTTTCGCCTTTCCTGGCTTTCATACGCGATTATGTATTCGCTTAGAATTTGTTCCAATATTGTTTGATATATTCCTTTAAGCTCCTGAGCAGTGGGTGTGTGGAAAAATCTTCCGCCTGTCATATCCGCAATCATAGCAAGCCCTTGAACATCTATTTCCTCACCAAGCCCGAGAGTAAATATGGAGAAGCTTTGATTCTTCTCAAGAACATCTTTTTTGTAAAAATCTGCTACTGAAATTGAGGACTCAACGCTTCTATTATCAAGACCGTCGGAAAGTACTATTATCGCTTTCCTCACCCTACCCTCGCTAAGCATAAGGGAGATTCCCTGATAAATAGCGTCATACAAGCGCGTTTGCCCCATAGCATAAAGATGTTTTAGTGTCTCCAGAAGTTGTCCCTTGTCAGGCGAAAATTCTCTCTCAATTATCACCGCGTCAGAGAACTTCACCAAAGCGACACGGTCAATATCACTCAAATTGCTTATAAACTCTTTAACAGCCTCAATTTCATCGTCTAGAGCATCTTGCATAGACCCGCTAACATCAATTATAAAAAGGATAGAAAGAGGAAGGTTTTCCAGCTCTTCGTCCGCAAAACGAAAGTTCTCAATCTTTTTGTTATTTTCAAGGATTTCAAAATTTTCAAATTTAAGATTCTTCAGCGGGATACCGCGATAATCGGAAACCGAGACAAACAACCTAACAGTGGGGAAATCTTCTAAGTCAAACTGTGCAACTCTAGCATCCTCTACCCTTAACTCCTGCATAATAGGCGAAGGTTGGCTTGGGAGACTATTCTGAACACCTTGTGAAGAATTTTGTCCCTGCTGACCTAGTGTCATTGGGGGAGACTGCAGTAGAAAACTTAGGCATAGTCCTATACTAGTCAAACCGATACGAGTTTTCAATTTATGATACATTTTACATCTCAAATTCTACCGCAATCTAAGAGAAAACATACCATTAGTGTTATGCACAATTAAACTTGTTATAATTACTAAAGTAAAACTTGAATCAGAGTAAAGACTAAATTATGGACGAAAGTGGAAGTAAGATTTCTACTAAAGGGCTTACATATGAAGCCGCAGGGGTCTCTATTCATAAAGCTGAAGAAGCGATAGAACGCATCAAGAACTTAGCTGAGAAAACTAGGACTGCGCATGTATTAGATGGCATTGGACCCTTTGGAGCGTCCTTTCAGGCTAGTTTCGGTGATATGCAAGAGCCAATACTTGTGGCGACAACGGATGGCGTTGGAACTAAGGTCAAACTGGCTAGCACTTTCAAAACATACAAGAACATTGGCTATGACCTTGTTGCAGTAAACGTAAATGACATAATTACAACCGGTGCATATCCACTGTTCTTCTTAGACTATATCTCATGCCACCAAGTTATCCCTGATGTTTTAATTGAAATCGCAGAAGGCATAACGGATGGGTGCTTAGAGTGCAATGCTGCACTAATCGGCGGAGAGATCTCAGAGATGCGAGATGTTTACCTTCCGGGCGAGTTTGACCTTGCTGGCTTTATGGTTGGAGTGGTAGACAAGAATGACCGCATCACTGGAAATAGTATTAACTGTGGCGATGTAGTATTAGCTCTCGCATCAAGTGGAATACACGCGAATGGATTCACCCTCGTAAGAAGAATTTTCGCTAACTTAAATGTCTCCGAATGGAACAGCTACATACCTGAGCTAGGCGAAACGCTTAGCGAGGCTGTTCTTAGACCTACTAAAATGTATATTAAAGAGCTAGAAAATCTCCGAGAGTTTGGATTGGAATTGAAGGGAATTGCACATGTCAGTGGAGGCGGAATTTGTGGAAACTTGTCTAGGATACTTCCCGCTGGCGCAGGCGCCACTATTCGCACCTCTTACATTGATACTCCTCCTATATTCAACTATATCCGTAATCAAGGTCAGATTGATGATGATGAAATGTGGCGTGTATTTAATATGGGTGTTGGGATGTTAATAGTTTTGAATCAGGAACAATGTGAACAAGCATTATACTGTGCTCGTGAAAACGACTTTTCCCTCAAGATAGTCGGCGAGATAGTTGAGGGAAATAGAGAAGTAACACTTATTTAACTTTTCACTCTGATAGAGTCATAATACTTTGATTGAGTCATAATATTTATCTTGTAAATGGAGGTACTTGTTATGAGAGTTTTGAGGTTGATGTTTGTAGTCTTCACAATTCTACCGTTTATCATTGGTTGTGAACTGCTCAAGGCAGCATCAGAGAAAATACCATCAATGATTAAAGTCCAAGTAGTGGACGACGCTGATATCCCATACGGGTATGTTACTGTCTCTCTTATTGACTCAAATGGAAGGGTGGCGGTTGCAGGACCAGCAAATGAGAGAGGTTCACTCCTCTTGAAGGATGGTATTAAAGCAGGAACTTATACCTTTGTTGTAAAAAATGCTACCGGTACTGAGCTGGAGGTAATTGAACCAACTTCAATTAAAGTTAGACCCGGAAAAACAGTTGAGGTTGTTATAAAAGTAAAACGGGTCATAGCGGAAAGCCAATTTGATTAGCTTTATTCTTGAGATAGAGATAAGAATTGGCTTACTATTGCTTTCAAAGTTGTAGTGCTCAATGAATAAATCCTAAGGTATATGAGTTCTCTGGCTAAGTTTGTTAAATAATTCACTTGACAATAAGAGAGTTCTACGATACCTTAAATAAAGGGTGCAATATCCTCTTTGAAGCTTTTATACTTGCTTTTGCGCCCAGCTCCACTTTTCAGGAGGGATTTATGTCTAATATCCAGCGAATCATCGTAACAGGTGCGGTAGGGCAAATTGGAAGTGAGCTGACGCTTGCACTGAGGGAGAGGTATGGGGCTGATAATGTTATCGCTGGGGGTCATAGAACAGAGCCTTCGCCAAAGCTAAAAGAATCTGGTCCTTTTGTGTGGTGCGATGTTGTTAATCGTGAAGAACTGATGAACACCGTTAAAGACTACAAAATTGACACGATAATCAATATGTCCGCCATTCTTTCTGCCAAGGGTGAAGAAAACCCCCAGGCGTGCTGGAACGTGAACTTAAACGGTTTGATAAACTGCCTTGAGGTTGCGCGGGAGCTTGAGCTTAAGCAAGTTCTCTGCCCATCCAGCATTGCTGTTTTTGGGCCTACAACTCCAAAAGATAATACACCTCAGGAAACAATCCTAAAGCCAACCACAATGTACGGAGTAACCAAGGTGGCGGGGGAGCTACTTTGCGATTATTATGTTAAACGCTATGGTGTTGATGCAAGAGGATTAAGATACCCCGGCATTATCTCTTCGGAGACGCTACCGGGTGGAGGAACAACTGATTACGCTGTTTGGATTTTTTACAAAGCTATTGAAGAGGGAAAGTACTCCTGTTTCCTAAAGGAAGATACAATGCTTCCCATGATGTATATGCCAGATTGCATCAAGGCGACGATGGATTTGATGGAAGCGCCAATTGAGAAGCTCCGCTATCATGGCGATTACAACATCTCCGCGTTTAGCTTCACTCCTGCGGAGCTGGCAAACGAGATTAAAAAGCGCATACCTAATTTTGAGATGTCCTACGAAATTGACCCTCTCAGACAGGCAATTGCGGACAGTTGGCCAAGAAGCATTGATGATACGCCTGCGCGGGAGGATTGGAGCTGGAAGCCAGCTTATGACCTAGGCGCGATGGTGGACGATATGCTAGAAAAACTCCGCACTAGGCATGAAGAGGGCAGACTCTATGGGTAGAGAAGACGAAAAGTTAAGCTATATAAGTTAGCCAGACGAACTCACATTTCTAAGATTACAAGCAATGGAAAGCGTAGAATAAGTCTGAAACTTGGAATATATTTAGGAGGAGACTTATGCTTGGAGCATTCAAGGAGATTTTACAGAAGCAATTGGACGAAATCAGAAGTGCGGGTCTTTACAAGGAAGAGCGCATAATCATCACGCCCCAGGGGGCTGAGATAAAAGTCGCAGGTAATGGCGGTAAGGAAGTCCTTAACTTTTGTGCCAATAACTACCTCGGTCTTGGCAATCACCCCGAACTAATCAAAGCCGCCAAGGAAGGCTTGGACACCCATGGTTACGGGATGAGCTCGGTTCGCTTCATCTGCGGAACTCAGGACGCCCACAAGATGCTGGAAGACAAACTTACCAAATTCCTCGGCACCGAAGACACTATCCTTTACTCCTCCTGCTTTGACGCGAACGGTGGGCTTTTTGAGGCTATTCTCACCGACCAGGATGCGGTTATCACCGATAGACTGAATCACGCCTCCATTATTGACGGTATCCGTCTATGCAAAGCTCAGCGTTTCATTTACGAGCATAACGATATGAAAGACTTGGAGGCAAAACTGAAGGAGACGCAGAACCTCCGCGCAAGGATGATTGCCACCGATGGAGTTTTCTCAATGGATGGAGACGTGGCACGGCTTGACGAAATCTGCGAGCTTGCGGACAAGCACAGCGCAATGGTTATGATTGACGATAGCCACGCCACTGGCTTTATGGGCAAGACGGGACGTGGCTCCCATGAGTATCGTGGAGTAATGGGTAGAATTGACATTATCACTACGACGCTTGGCAAAGCTCTCGGCGGAGCAAGTGGCGGTTGCACCAGTGGAAGAAAAGAGATTGTTGAAACTCTTCGTCAGCGTTCTCGTCCATATCTTTTCAGCAACACTGTCCCTCCGTCTATTATTTACGGCGCTATGAAGGTTATTGACCTTCTCTCAGAATCCACACACCTGCGCGACAAGCTGGAGAAGAACACTCGCTACTTCCGTGAGAAAATGACGCAGGCGGGCTTTGACATCAAGCCCGGCGACCACCCCATTGTGCCAATAATGCTTTATAACGCAAAGCTGGCACAGGATATGGCGAGGGACTTGCTTGCTGAGGGAATTTACGTGATTGGCTTTAGCTATCCGGTGGTTCCCAAAGGCGAGGCTAGAATTCGGGTTCAGGTTTCCGCCGCCCATGAAATGGAGCATCTGGACAGAGCCATCTCCGCATTCACAAAGGTTGGCGGGAAGTACGACATCCTAGGCAAGAGTAAGGACGAAATCGTGGCGAAGTATGGTCTGTAGTTTCTCTGAACTCCGCACGTGCGCGTCCTCAGCTCTATCTTCCTGTAAGCCTGCGAGCCTGCGAACTGTAGTGCTGAGGGCTTGCCCCCTCAGTCGTTGCTGTAGGGCGGGGTTTTATACCCCGCTGAATTAGGAGTCATACAAGTTGACGCCATGCCTATTGCGGGCAAGCTTAAAGGGAATCTCGGCGCGATCCAAGTTCGCCCCCCCAACTTGGAAATACCGTGTCATTTACGCGCCAAAAGGCGTC
>JBBIRS010000012.1:0-1080 GCA_037441675.1 Planctomycetales bacterium
CCGACCGTTCCAGAGAGAATGGCTAATGCGTTTGAGCAGGCGCAAGGCGACCTGGCGCATCGCCTGCTTTCAGCGCTTTGGGCAGCAGAGGTCGAGGGCGGAGACATACGTGGGAAGCAGTCGGCAGCACTAGTTGTAGTAGCCATTAAGCCAACCGGCGATTTTTCCGCCGACCATATATACGACATCCGCGTTGACGATTCACCTGCGCCACTTAATGAGCTTGAAAGATTGCTTGACGTTGCGACCGCATATCGCACGCTGAACACCTCTGCCGAATTTATCCATCAGGGCAAGTTAGACATGGCGGAGAAAGAGTATCTTAAAATGCGAAAGCTTCAGCCGGCAAATGTTGAGCTTATATTTTGGTATGCGCAGACGCTTGTGGAAGTTGCCACTAGAACTGAAAAGAACGCGGAGACAGCTGAGAGCTCTGAGAGCGATTCAGGGGGCTTTGAGACGGTTACATCCGAGAAGCCTTGGGTCCCAAGCGCCGAAGAGCGAGAACAGCTCATAGAAATGTCGTTGCCGATATTTGCGGAATGCTTCCGCCTCAATTCGTCATGGAGAAAGACACTGAGACGACTAGTGGAGGTGGAGCTTTTCCCCAATGACCCTGCGTTACTCGCCCGCATCCTTGCCCTGTAGGACAGGAGTTGATGTTAAGCCCGAGCCAACTAGTCTTGTGCATAATAGACTTCAGGAGATTAAAGAGGAGAAAAGTTAGTACAGGCTAGAGCTATTGACCTCTAGGTCGAAGATTGAGCTTGTACGCTCTCCAGAAGTTAAACCTGAAAACATATAGAAATCGCTCAATACCCTCACACCCTTACGCGCGTGCAAGAATTAACATTAGTGTCCCTTGTTGTAGCGAACTACTTAACTCATAGTTGACCCGGCACTCAATATGATTTCAAAGACGTTAAGAATTCATCAATGTCATCTTTAAGGGTTTCACCCACTTCACTAAACTCAGCAATCAATCGCTCAAACGTCCCCTCTCCGCCCAGAAAATCCCAGAATTCATTTGCAATAAATAACTCCTCGGTCGTGTCAAGCATAGATCCAAGCGTGTATCTG
>JBBIRS010000012.1:1090-27432 GCA_037441675.1 Planctomycetales bacterium
CTCATATGGCTCGGGGTAATATGGGTTATACGGAAACGCCAAGGCTGTCACAATGTTACAATCCGGTGCTTGGCTTAGCCTCAACGCGACCCACCGCAAGAGCTTTCTCTTGTAGTCTCTGAAGTTCTCAATGTTAGGTTTGACAGTCTTAATATCAAAAAGATATTCCTTACCATCGGTGGTCTTCACCCACAAATCAACGATCCTGTCTCGTCCGCCCAGTGGAGGTAGGTTTGTAAACTTCTTGACTGCATCTCTAATCTCCTCAATTTCGGCTGGCTTGTTTGCCTTTCTCCTGCCCTCCGCCAGTTGCGTTACAATAGTGACGATTATAGAGTCCACTTCTACAGGTACCTTGCCCCAGTTTTGGTATTTCTTTACCGCTTGCAGTCCCGATGCGCGAGCAATTAAGAATGCAATTTCTTCATAGAGGGACATCCCAAAAGTGGTGACCAAGCTATGCACGAAACTATAGAATGCGATTCGACCTTTTGTGCGCAGAATACCTTCAAGGAACGGCGAGTAGGTTGTCTCTGGTGTCCATTGTGCCAGCTTCTCTTGTACTACGTGTTTGACATATTCAGCAACATCTCTCATAACGAGCGGGACTTCGGAATTCACGTCAGCTCTGCCTCACGTGGTAGATACTCTCGAAGTATTGAGCGTTGTCACGCTCAGTGCGCATAAGTACTGGGCGATGGAAAACGTCTACAATCTCCCAACACAACGCACGCGTGATTTTGGGGTAGAGTTGGAACTTATCGTTAACGACTATGAATATATTCGCCTTCGGTTTCAGCCAGTGGGACACATTAGCGAAAACGTTGACAATTTCTTTTAGGTATCTTTCCTGTGCCGCCTTGCTTTGACCGCGCGACGCTGGTCCTATTTCTTGTTCATCTTGCCTGGGTATATGAAATAGTTCATAGGCATAACGATGCTGCTCGTGATAATCAATCATTCCAACATACGGTGGAGAAGTGAAGATTCCGTCAAACTTAAGGTCGTCAGGAAGTTCAACGGTGCGGGAGTCACCTTGTAATACCAGAACCTTAGCGTCCGTGCGTATTTGAGCGAACTCGTTGATACGCTTGACTGTATCCATGCTATATCTAGTAAGGAACTTCAAGGCCTCTTTAGTCGGCTCACAATAACGTCTGTGCTTGATGCACCAATACTGCTTCTTCGGATCAATTGGCACCTTCGGGCGAGCCAAGTCGTAGTGAGTTATTAACCTGCAAGAGCGCGCAGCCCGGCTGAGAATTACCTGCAAGACTGGGCTGTAAGCGTAGTTCTCAATAAGGCTCCTGTAATAAAGTAATTCTGCCAGAGCCCTTGGTGCATACCATGTCCTCAGGTATTCGCTGTCAGTTGTAGGTTCTTTCTCATCAATAAAAAGGTGGAGCTTGCCGTTCACTAGATGTTCACTAAAAACTTGAGTTTGGTTCAGACAGTCCCTTGCTTCCGCGCTCAGCTTCGGAATGTCATACTTATCAGTCTTTACCTTACTTATTAGCCAATTGAAGTATGAAAGTTCCACTCCAACAGAATTGATGCCCAGTGTGTTTGCCTCAACGAGCGTGGTACCTGAACCGACAAATGGATCAAGAATCCACTGCCCTTTCTTAAAAAACTTTCGTATAAAAAGTTCAACTAACTGGGGTATAAACTTACCGAGATAGGGATGAAGCCTGTGAACGTGCTTAGTCCTTTCAAACTCTCTGTATTCAACAAAGGTGAGGTCGCTTCCAAGGATGCGCTTGTTTTTCTCTAGGTCAACAACGCGCTCTATTAACTCTGCCCGAAAATGTGGAGATGTAGTCCGAGCTTTAGTGGCTGAACGACTCACTGTTATATATTATTCTACCAAGAATCGCTTGCTAAACTAAGATGACCACTTGGGAACCGTCCCAAAAAACATTAAGAGACTAGCAATTCGCTTCCGGCCACAGGCGCCCGGCTTGCAGCCCTCTTATTCGTTCCACCACCAGTATATTCCACAACTTGACTGATGGCAACCTCCGACTATGTTAACGCTGAGAGCAAACCACGCGAAAGGCAAATCTCTCAGTTCCAATCTCTAGCCTCTCTAGCCTTCAATCCGCAGGCTCCAATTCTGTGCCACAGATCCGAGGAACATCTTCCCTTTTGTTAACCCGCCAAAGCTGCTGATAATTGGACCACCCGGGATACCGCCGCCATCCTGAGCAGAAAGAGCCTTCCTAGTTTGATCATAAAGGTCTTTGAAGCGGGAATAACCAGCGCCATCCCCGTCGATATCTTTGTAATCCAGCACGTAAAAGCCCGGGGGAAGATTTCCAACTCGGAAGTATCCAAAGAAAACATCCTGCCCAGCTCGTAGTTCCTCAAGGCTAAGCTCTTCCACACCCTCAATTGGATAAAAATCAATGAGTGTGTCATCCCGGGAAAACAATACAAGTGATACAACTTTTCTGCCCGGTCTTTTAGTTTTGAGTGTGGGCATAGGGTTAACCGCGTCCGCGTACCGCTGAATCTTTAGTTCCTCAGGAGACAATGGCCTCGTCTCCGGCTCACCATCGCCCATGAGAATTGAAAACTCACCGCTAGAGCCCGAGAACTGCCAGCCAATTTTAACTACCCATGAAGGCCCATCAATTGCAGCTGTAAGCACTGGAGCTACCTCCCTTGGGTCGCCGTTATTTACCGTCGCGTCTACAACCGCCTGAACGGTTCCATCCAAGTCTATCAACTCAGCCTTCCAGTTGGGAGTGCCAGCCTCTTGAAAGATTCTTACCAGATAAAATCCTGAAGGAACTTCGGAGCCCTGCGGAAGGTTCAGGTAGATTAGCAAGAAATTTACACCCTCAGCCATATCCGTCGGCGTCAGGTTCTCTACACCTAGCAAACTAGAAATCAAATACCTCTCGGTACCAACAGCCCAAATTGATTGCCACCCACCCCCCCTCCTCCTATAAATTGAAATGAAATTATCCATATTGACCCCAGCTACACGGAGTTGACCAGCAACGTCCTGAAGAGCGGATGCTACGCCTGCACGGTATAGCGAGTTATCCAACTCAACTGTATCCGCAACTTCTGTCTCGTCCCACTCCCAGCTGGTGATGGTTACCGTTGACAAGGGGTAGTAGAACGCTAAATTAAGGTAATCTGGTTCCAAAGCGAAACTTAGGGGTGGTGGCGGAGGATCACCATCAACACCCTCGCCAACATCTGCGGAATTTACCGCTACCAAGTTTCCGTACCTGTCAATCCATTCCGCCTCATAGTCTGTTGGAGCGTATGGAGGAGATGATTTGACCTTGATGACGATGAAGGCGCCTTGCTGAAGGTCGGAAACAGCTCGGGTATCCTCGGAATGATTACTACTACGGCGGATATTTAATGGTCTGCGAATATTCCTCACTATTATATGGCCAGACGGTGTGCGCACATAACTGAAGGCAACATCTTGGCCATTGAGATAATCGTCGGGGGTAAAGTTTTCAACGCCCTTTAAGGGTGAGTAGGCCACAAGGGCATCTTCCCTAGAAGCTATGACAATATCTTCACTTATGTTGCCGTTAAGGGACGAAAGGATGTTCCAAGCCTCCGTGCTAAAAGTATCCATAGCATCAACGATTGCTCGACCCTCTGGCGATAGGGGAGTTGGGTCAATATCGCCCGATCCAAGGGCGATTCTCGTCTCAGCAGATACATTTTTCCACTCAATGTCAATCTTTAGAAAGAATTCATTGGTTTTTGGATCTTTTCCAAATTCAAAAGTTAGGTACGGACGTTGTCTTTCCTTATTCCCGAAATAAACTCCAACGTCCGTTTCCAAACCAGGGGTACCTGTTTCATCAATAAATTGCGCAACCCAGTTACCAGTGGAAGTTTGAGAAAGTCTCACAATGTAAAAGCCTGAGGGAAGCTCCGACCCTTGGGGCAAATTTAGGAAGGTGAAGAGAACATCAGCCCCGGAAGCTAGGTCATCAATAGTCTTTGTGTCCACTCCAGCAATTGGTGCACTCATCACCCTCCCTGCTGTTTCAATGCCAAAGAGGGGGCTACTGCCAAGATCTACTCCCATTCGTTGCGAGGCTTGGACTGCGTAAATAAAGCTACTTCGAAGTTTACGATTTGCCTCTTCCATCTGCTCCTCTGGAGAAGGACCCTCAATCACTTGAACAGCAATGGTATCCACGTCCCAGGCGCCGGCGTTATCCTGCACTCGGAACTTCACATTGTATAAGCCTGGATTCGGATAAATCTGAGCTGGAGGATTGGGATTAACAGGGTCAGTGTAATCGTAAAAGCCGTTGCCATCAAAGTCCCAAGAGTATGAAGTGATAGTTCCATCCAAATCCTGGCCCGTTCCTGTGAAATTCACCGTTAGTGGTGCCGTACCGAAGGATGGATTTGCTTGAGCGGAGGCAACTGGTCTAGAATTTACACTGATAATAAGGCTAACTGCGGCAAAAGCTATTCCTCCCTCCGCAGTCCTTCCTCGAACCTCTGGATGGATTATTCCTGGCGCATCCATAGGAGCGGTTGCTAGCCCGCTAGTATCATCAGTAATTTCCCAATCGCCGTCACCGTCAAGGTCAAAATCATAGAGCTCAGCGCCTGAAGCCTGCAGATTCGCAATAGTTCCCCTGCCTCCAGAGACAACATCGGTCTCTAGGTTCACTGCGGGCGAATTACCATCTAGTGGTGATGCAGAGGCTGAAGGGGAAAGATCGCTTTCGTTTCCAGATATGTCAATCGCGGAAATCCTGAAGACTTGACCTTTACTTAGCCCACCGAATCTATCTATTTTACCACTAATGAACTTACGCTCGCGACCCTCTAGGTAAGAAAGGCTTTTGACGCCTCTCTCCGACGGTGAAGAAAAATCGCGCGTTGAATAATAGATTTTATATCCCGCGAGATCCTCTGCAATTACGGGAGTCCATTCAAGAAGAACTCCGCCGGCAATAGGAGTCGCGCTTAAGGCAGAAGAAGCTGGCGGAGGCGTTATGTCAGCATCATCTCTTACGTTTATGCCTATGCCGACAACGTCAAAGGCGCTTCCATTGAAGGCGACTGCTCCAATAAAGCAGTTACCGAGTGGGCTCGTATAATCAGAGGAAGGCAAGCTAAGCCTTACGTGGCTGTCGGAAAATGGACCAAACCACTTCCAGGCGTTTTTACGGTAATCCGATACTGCAAGCCAATACTCGCTTATCGATCCATCACTCTTGCGATGTAAGTTGATGTCCGAGGACACGACCCCCGGTTGAGATGCTCCAAGACTGATTCGATAAAGAGCGTATGAAAGCTGTCTTTGTCCAACCTCGCCACTCGTCAAACGAGAAGCGTCGCCGTAATCAGTGACATCACCGAAAGAGTTGAATCTCTCTACTCCAGAAGTAAAGTCCGTGGAGAGGTTTAGGGATGAAGAGAAACGACTAGAGCTTGGAATTACAAAGCCCTGCTCGTCCACCTTTTCCCAGGGCTGAACAGCGTCAGAAGGTAAAACACTGGGAAAACTATAAGTACCTGCAATGCTGGGTGATTCAGCCTCATCTCCATTCGCTAGCGGAGATTCACTGAGGTTAAAGAAGCTTAGGGATTTTTGCTCACCGCCTCTACCGCACGCGAATAAAACCACCGCAAGTAGTAGTGAAAATAATGTCAGATTTGTAATCCTCTTTATCATTCGTAATCACCATTCTTAAATTAAATTGATATTCATTCCATACCTCAAAAAAAATTATATTATTTTATTATTTCAAAGGATGATGTCAAGAGGGCTTTTTCTAATCCTTAGTTGAGAAAATGTCGTATGCGTTAAGGATTTTAGCAAGCATAGCTCACTCGGCGAATAGGGAAATCTCCCCACTTTTCCATTCCAATCCATTATGTTTCTTAAGAGGATAGACTTGGTTCAGTATCTGGCGGAAGTTGGGTTTTATCTTCTGCATGAAGGTTGCTATAGTTTTATTCATATTTACACAATCAACAGAAAACGATACTCTTGAAGCAAAGCGGGGAAATAGTCGTGCCTCGCCGCTAATCAAATCTCTAAATGGTAAGAACTTGAGCGGAAGGAATATGGTTTGCTGAGAGCTCACACCTTCACCCTTTTCCATCTTTCCGTTCGGAAGATTAGCCAGATGAGGAGAAGGTTGATTATCGCGGCGAGAATGCCAATGTACCAAATGAGAAGGGTAGTAAGCTTTAGCCAGTACACAAGGATAAATACCATCGGGATCTGAAAGCCCCACATTACAAGAAGGTTTATCGCCATTGGGGGTTTCGTATCTCCGCTAAACCAGTATGAGCTTGAGATTAATGAGCCAGCGGAGGATATGAGCATCGCAAAGACGTAAATTCTCATGATCGCCACGCCTAAATCAAAAACCCTTTGTTCTTTGGCAAAATATCCAACTATCGTTGGAGCAAGGATGAACATCAGGGCGGTCGCCACAAGCGCAATGCCGATTCCAATTGCTAACCTGTATGCACGCTTCTTTCACTTCTTTCCGGTTTTTTCGCGCCTAAATTCTGCCTCACCATTGTGGTTACCGCTGTTTGTAATCCCCAGCTGGGTACCAACATCAAGCTGAGCACTGGCCAGGTAATAGCATTCGCCGCCATAACAGCTGAGCCCATTCGGTTAATCACCCAACCTATTGTTGCATGACCGATGAATATCGCGTTCTCGCCGATTGCTGCGGGGATACCAACTTTAAGTATCCGCCAAATCCACTCAAAAGAGATGCTCGCAAAGTGCTTAGCAGTCATTCTTAAATTAGTCCATCCACATAGGAACACAGTCAAACCCGCAAGAACTGTCCAAGTCTGCGCAAGCACGCTTGCGAGCGCTGCACCCTTTATCCCCATTGCAGGAGCGCCGAGCTTGCCAAATATAAGTACCCAATCCAAAAACAGGTTAATTGCTACCGCAATGGAAGTGATAAGAAGTGGCTTTAGCATATCGCCTATGCTTTTAAAACTAGTATTGAGGGTAGCTCCCATATAAAATAGTGGCATTCCAAGAAAGATAATCCGACCGTATTGCTCCCCCAAATTTGCAACCTCAGGTTCCGAGCCAAAGAGTAGGTACATTTGCCTTATATAAACTAGCCCAATAGCGGTAACGCAAAGCGCAGCAATAAGCTTGAAGATAAATGTTTGACCTATGACTTTCCTTGTCTCCTCAAATCTCTTTGCGCCGAAACTTCTGGCAATGAAGGCAACCGAACCAATGCCTATTATCTGATTGAAGATAAGAAGAATCATAAAGAAGTAGCCGAAGACACCCATAGAAGCTTGTGCGAGAGTTCCAAGTTGCGCTACGAAGTAAGTATCTACCGCATGATAACTACTCTCAAGCGCGCTTATCAGCATTGAAGGAACCGCTAAAAGTATAATGTGGCTTGGAATGCTTCCAATGGTTAAGTCATGCCTTGATGCGATAGGCGCAGGCTCCAACCGCATTCCTGCTATATCGCCGGCAATTTCTGCAACGGTTAATCGCGAGCTTTCACTATCTGATTGCACTAATGCTATATCTTACTCCGCTTTGCCCTACAATACTAAACAAATTGGTCATTGTTGTCTTTCAACATGCGAAATTCTTCTTGATGCTACTTAATGTTATATGCCGTGCGAAACCTTGATTAAGGGTTGGCATAATTGACTATTCGGTGGGAGACTGATTTTTCGGATCCTGAAAGTGTTAAGAGCTTTCCATGGTGGTTGTTTCTCCTTATTGGTGTAGGCGTAGGAAGCATTTTCTTCTTCATTGGAATTGGGCTTTTAATCTCCGATTACGTGAAGCGAACTACCTGGCTTGACGTTCAAGCGGAAGTGATTTACTCTGAAGTCGTGAAATACGAGGATGATGAGGGGGACGATATGTATAAGGTTGACGTTGACTACCGAAATGACTTTAACGGGAAAACCTATTGAAAGCTGATGCTGAAGTAAAAGCTTAGATTGAATACAAGTGCTTGGGCTAGAACGCATCGCTTACACTTTCAGCTTGCCGTTTTCCACTAGTGTTACACCATCCGCAACCAGCGAAGCATCTGTAAGCGATATTGACCACGAGAAGTTAGTTTCATTCTTTCCACCACTTTCAATGTTTCTACCAATACCAATACTTACTACGCCTGCGCATATAGCATCCGTAAGTCCCAAGCCTGTAGGGACACCTGCAGGGTTGACGCCAATGGTTATGTGGGCTATCTTGTCCTTATCCCCTGATGCTCCTCCATAGAATTCATCAAACACTTCCTGGTTAGAGGTTGCAGAGTAACTGATCATCTTTCCATTTTCAAAATTCCAGGTAAGGCCTTCAACTATGGTGCCCCAGAGGGCAAGCCTATCGGATACAACTTTCCCGCTTCCAACAGTTTCCACAGTCGTAACAGAAACTGAACCAGTTGGAAGGCTGACCCAAGTGTTGCCACTTTCAATATCTTCAGAAGTCGAAGATGCATCATATATGAAAGGCTTTCTACCCTGTGGGTGGAAAGCGTCAAGTCTGTTCCGTTAGGTGCGGTTATCCTAATTTTTTTTGCGTTTGCAATGGGCTTGGATATCGCATCCGCGCGTTTTGCTATCTCATCCAAATTTGCGTTTAATGCTTTTTCTACCGAATTAGCCCACGATTCATAATCAACACCGTAAATATTGGCGCGCGCAGGTGTTACGAAGCCATACTGAATGTAAACTCCACGAACCTTAAGTTCAGTCATCAAGTCGTTAACCTTCTTGCTACCTAAAGCAATTGCTTCAAGCTTAGCTGGACTACCCATTGAAAATACCATTGGGTCGCTTGGACCTGAAAGTGCAATCTGAGCGGTTATATTTTGCGTAATACCAAGCAAGGGCATAGGAGTTTGAAGCAGAGTGTCTTCAGATACTTCATCACTCAATCTAAAGCCATAAAGGCTATCGCTATCGTAAACAATGATGGGTAGAGCGCCTGCGCGGTAACACTCCTTCGCAAGCGCTTCCGCCATATCAAGGGTATGAGCAAATGTGCTTATAAGGACATTATCACCAGAGCCTAAATGAAGAATATCAACAACCGCACGCCGTGCGATTGATTGAAGGTCTGCTTCATCAGCTTAAGCTGAGGCTGGAAAAGCGGGAAGCTGAGAGAATATTGCCAACAAAATTACGCAGGTTAAATATTTCATAATTCCTTCTTCCTCTACGCGATAAATGACAAGGTTATTCTATCTATATTCAAGTTTAAATTCAAGTTGAAATCCTTCTTCACAAGCTTGGCGAAATTTTCGCGCTACTTCCCACCCCACATCCAGACTGGGATTTTTAAGGACCTATGCTAAGAGCCCAAACTTCAAAATTACTTGAATAATATTAGTTCAGCTAAATATTATTCTAGTGTAAAATGTTTATCACCAAGTTAAATGCCTGAGAATAAGCTTCCTTTAATTGGTATTTCAACGCTAGTTGATTATAGCGTTCCAGTTTGCGAGTTAATCCGAAAGGTTAAGAGAGCAGGATTTGACGCTATCGCCTTTGGACATAAATTGAGTCACTTTCCCTATTTTGATAAGGCTTCTGTGGAGAGAGTGGCAAACGAGTGTGCAAAGGTAGGAATTTGCGTAGACTATATTCACGCCCCAATTGATCTATACCTAGATCTAACTAGCCCAAACGAGCACGTGCGCAATGCCACCATTGCTACTTATCGTTTCACAATTGATGCAGCGGCAGCACTTTCCGCTAGGTCAGTTACAGCTCATCTTTGTAACGTAGATTCGTTAACTGCGGATGAAATTGAGATGCGAGCCAATTTGGCTCTAGATTCAGTGAAAGAACTTACTAATTACTGCGCGGAGAAAAAAGTTTTCTTCTGCCTTGAAAATCTCCCCTACCCTTACCCTTATGAACGCGTTTTTGAGAGGTTCTTGGAACTAAGCTTAGAACAGACTCTAAACGTTTATGTCTGCATTGACACTTGTCACATCAACATTCATAACCCAGAGCCCTTCAGTTTCATTAAGAAATATGCGCCATTAATCCAAGAGACGCATCTCTCCGATAATTTTGGAGATAGAGACCTCCACCTTCCACCATATTTCGGCACTTTTAACTTTGGAATGCTAGCCTCAATTATGGGTGAATCTGGCTATTCTGGTAATGTTATGCTTGAGAATAGCTATGAAGCTGCAGTGAAGAGATTTGAGAAAGGAATCAATAGCCCTGATGAGCCAAAACCTGGAACGCTGGAGGAATATTTGGAAATCTCCTTAAATAGCGCCAGGAGATTCAGAGATGAGCTTGTATCATTCGCAAAATCTGACAACTGACGCTGGCAGTTGTATATTAGCTAAAGTCAGCTAGCTGCTTTGGCAAATTGCACTATTATTACTAATCTTTAATGCCAGAATGCTTAAGCAATTTTACTAACTACTGCTAATTTATATCCTTATTTAATAATGATTGCGGAGGGCACTTTCCTTTGTGCACTAAAAGCCAGATTTAGCGGAGCTCCGTTGATTGCAATAATGCTGCTTCCCCCTCCATCCAGATTAAGAGCAGTTATCGCGCCAAGCTCAATCAGCTTGCGAGCTAGCTCCTTTAATGTAAAACCTTTGACACCAAGTTCCTTATTCTCCTTTACGACTACAATTAGTATATTGCCATCTTCATCTAAACCTACTGCAGTCCTAGCACGTTCACCTCTAATTACATCTTCGCTAACTTCGTCAATGACCGTGTTTATGCTAACTTGACCATTTTCAATGAGCATCGGAGATGCTTCAACAGCATGTCGGACATCAATTAGATTGCCATTCTGATCTGTAAGCGAAAACTTGAACCTGACCGAAGATTTCCCCTTGAATGGATCGGCTTCCGGGCTTAAAGTCTCAGCAAGGAGAATTGCATTCTCTGGCAGATTATTGATGCTTTCATAAGCTATAGGTTCAAGTGCTTCCCCAGTCACCCTGAAGTAGATAGCGTCTTGTTGTAGCTTTGCACGTGGAAACAAATGGTTGTAGAGAAGTACTTTGCCTTGCGCCATTGGTTGGTTAAATCCATCTACGCGAACACGCTTACCTTCAACCTCAAGCCAGAAGGAAAGATTCGGACGAAGGATTTGAGCATTTCCTTCCTTATCGATAATTAGCGAAGCTCGTCTACCTTTAGCGGGAAGAGCTAGTAACTTTCCATCTATTATCAGAAGCCCAACTGGCTTGCCATTTTGGTCAAAGAAGCCAGCGTTAAATGCGAGTAGTGCTTCGCTTCTCTTGGCAATGTCTGTGACAGTCAAGCGATAAGCGCCAAGGTCAACCGCGGAAACGATACTTAGGCGCTTTCTTGCCTCTTCGCGTGAGAGAAATGTGTTGTAAATTTCAAGAAACCTTTCCCCATCAAAGATGCGCTCAATGGTTAAAGAAAGACTTTCAGAAAGTTTTAGTGTTGTCCTCTCGTGTAAATCTTTTGGAAAAAGAAAGGTAATTTCTTTTTCGCTCTCACGTAAAAAATGCAGAACCTTGCCTACTAGGTGTATTGAAATAGAAGTATTCTCACCACCAAAGTATCGCTGGAGCTTTTTAATTGGTAGTGGTAGCATAGAAATGTCATATATTTCAGTATAGGAAGTTTTCAGGAGCACTAGCTCGATACGTGGGGGATTATCCAACTCACGGACACTCCACTGTGGGACTGAATCAAATGTGAAGCTAAGGGAAACAAAACTGTTATCCGATCTAACCTTGATCGTACTAAGTACTGATGCCTCAGTATTAATGGGCATCATTCCCAAGAAGATAAAAAGATAAAAGAATAAAGTGCGGACAAAGCGCGGAAAGAGCTTTGACAAAGAGAAATTAAATTGGCAAAATTGATATTTGTTCAAGGTTATTACTGTTCTCCCAATCATACACAACAACACTATATTAATGGATACTCTTAATTGGTGAAAGCCACGTTGAGCGGACAATTCTTGAAAGGAAACCTCTATCCTTTATAAGTAGGATTGTCGCTATAAAGATATAAGTCGCACTGAAAATGGTCTGAAGCGTTGGAATTAACGAACCCAAGCCGACTTCTTCTAGGTAAATAGCACCAGTTAGTTGAGCAAAAAAGAGCAAACCGAGAATTCCAGCTTCAGACAAGCGGAATCTGTAGTTGATTATAATTGAAACGGCAAAGATACTTTGAGCTGCAGTCAAGAGAATTTCGCTATTTTGCCTAGCATCTAACGCAATTCCCCAGGTAACTTGGTTACCTGCAAGCACTTTGCTAATTTCATAAATGAGCGGAACAGCTCCTACAAGCAGGCTCCACTGGTTAACCATGCTAGAAACTAGGGCGCCAAGAGCCATTGATGGCATAAGGCGGATGACAAGAAGAGATACAACAACAAACTCTGGAGCTTCACTCGCAAGAGGTGCTAGCCACTGGACTAGGAAGAACTCATCAATGCCTAGAATTGAACCGCTTTGAACAAGGCTTTCCGCAAATGGTTCAGCAAGTAGCAGGATACTAATCGCGCTAAATATAAACATAGTAACTGTGATAATTCTACGTTTTATTTTAGGGAAGCTTCCGATGAGTTTTGGTGGACCTAAAAGCTCAGGCTCTAAAACTCCAGTTCGCGCGGAATGATATAAGTAAAATCCAAATAAAGTAAAGAGTATTAAAGTGTCCCAAACGGAAAGAAAAGCTTTAATTGTTATTATAAAACCATAAAGCGTCAGAGCCAGCATCCAAAACATCTCTGAAGATCTTCTTAACTCAAGGGCAATCTCCTTTTTCCGAGTGAGAAGGAAGAACAGTAGGACAACCAAGAACCAACCTAATCCAAGGAGTAGTCTGTTAGCTCCAGTCATATTGGCAAGGGCATAGGCAGTGTAAGTTGGCTCTCTTCCAGCGGTCCAAGCGAAATATAGGTCAACCACATATTCAGGGAGTATCGCCACCAAAGCAAAGAAAACAAGAGCCAGATTTTGACTTATGTCCTTCTGCGCAACCTCCGCAGCCCAGCTTAATATAAATGCAGAACCAACAACCGCCATACCGAAAGTGATTATTCCAAGTGGTGGATAAAGCTCATATCCTAGTAACTTTATTACTAAGCCTGGAACCGTGCTTAAGAAAGCGATAAGTATGAATAAATATTCACGCTTCATAATTTACATCTATAAAGTAGAAAGATTAACAAAAGAACACATCTTCGCACCAATTAAAGATGCAAAATCAAAAGTTCTCCAATTAGTTATGGCAGATACAGCTATCTTAAGCAAGCTCCTTAATTGCTGAGATAAGCTCCTGTACCTTTTCGCGAGCGCTACCAAAGAGCATCATAGTGTTTGGAAGGTAGAATAGCTCATTGTCAATACCTGCAAAGCCTGGGTTCAAGCTTCGCTTGATAACAATAACGTGATGCGCCTTATCCACATTGATTATTGGCATTCCGTAAATGGGACTTCCAGGAGTGTTTCGTGCTGCAGGATTCACAACGTCATTTGCGCCTATAACAAGAGCAACATCAGTGTTGGGAAGTTCGAAGTTAATATCATCCATTTCATAAAGCTGAGTATATGGAACTTGTGCCTCCGCTAGAAGAACATTCATATGCCCAGGCATTCTACCGGCAACAGGATGAATTCCATATTTGACTTCTACCCCTCGCTTTTCCAATATGTCCCCAAGTTCTTTCACAGCGTGCTGAGCCTGCGCTACCGCCATTCCGTAACCCGGAACGATTACGACCTTCTTTACGTAGCCCAGTATCATTGCACCTTCTTCCGCATCCACCGAACGCACTGTCTTTCCAGCAACGGTGATTGCCCCCGGAGCCATTGCGCCAGTGCCGAAAGCCCCAAAAAGAACGTTTGTTAGAGAACGATTCATCGCCTTGCACATAATTACGCTCAAGATAATTCCGGAGGCTCCCACCAATGCCCCAGTGATGATAAGCCCGTTATTCATAATTGCGAATCCTGTCATAGAAGCAGCCAAACCGCTGAAGCTGTTCAATAGACAAATGACTACTGGCATATCAGCGCCACCAATTGGTAGAACAAATAGAAAGCCAAGTACAAGTGCCACAGCAAGGAGAACGAAGAAAACTTTCAAATACCACTCACTAGGCCCAAAGGTAAGAAGATAAATCCCGCCAGCCAGAAAAGCAAATATAAGTAAGCCATTAACAACTTGTTGAAATGGAAAAGTTACAGGCTTACCAGGCACTATTTCCTGAAGTTTTCCGAACGCGGTTATGCTTCCGGTTAGCGTAACCCCGCCAATTAAAACGCTTAGGAGAATGCTGAGGTTTGTGTCAAAGTGAATTCTTCCTTGCTCGTGATAGATTCGCCAAAATTCAGCGGTTGCAACCAGAGTTGATGCCCCACCGCCCCAGCCATTTAATAATCCGACCATCTCTGGCATTGCTGTCATTTTCACAAGTCTTGCCGACAAAAATCCAATTACAGAACCTATCAGGATACCCAGAAAAATAATTCCGTAATTCTGAATTTGCTCACGGTAGAAAAATGTTGCCAAAATCGCTAAAAGCATCCCAACTGAGCTTATGGCGTTTCCCTTCCTGGCAGTGGCAGGTGAACTTAAATATTTGAGCCCAAAAATAAAAAGTGATGCACTAATCAGATAAGAGAGTTGAACAATTGCGTTTGATGCGGAGCTCATTTCGGCTCCCCTTTCTTCTTGAACATTTTTAGCATCCTATCCGTAACGAGATAACCACCGACAACGTTTATCATCGCCAGAATTATCGCGAAGAAACCAAGTACCACTGGCAGGCTCAGCTCACCATGTCCAGCTACTATTAAAGCACCAACTATGGTAATTCCAGAAATAGCATTAGCGCCACTTGTTAGCGGAGTGTGAAGAGTCGGCGGGACTTTCGTAATAACTTCAAATCCCGTAAACATTGCCAATACAAATACAGTTAAACCAATCAACAATCCTTCCGGCATTTTTGATTTACCTCCCTAAATTTGGGAAGAACTATCCAGTAGTAACAATCTCTCGTATCCTTGGATTTCTAACTTCGCCTGCATGAGTAACGCAACTCTCTGCTACTATTTCATCATCAAAGTTTAGATTAAGTTCGCCATCTTTAGTGATTAGTTCTAGAAATGATATTAGGTTCTTTGCGTACATTTGGCTGGCGTGAACTGGAACCGTAGCGGGGAGATTTTTCTTACCAATAATTAGAATACCGAACTTTACAGTTTCTTCCCCGGGCGAAGTTAATTCGCAATTACCACCTTGTTCCGCAGCTAGATCTACAATAACGGAACCAGGTTTCATCCTCCTTACCACTTCCTCAGTAATCAGAACGGGTGCTCGTTTGCCAGGAACTAATGCTGTTGTAATTACTATATCCGAAATCGCAACATGGTCAGCGAGAATTTGTTGCTCATGCTTTCTAGCTTCCTCAGAAACTTCTCGAGCGTATCCTCCACTACCTTCTGTCTCTTCCTGAATTTCAAGATCAATAAACTTAGCGCCAAGGCTCTGAACCTCTTCTTTTACCGCTGGACGAATGTCAAAAGCTTCAACCTCGGCTCCAAGTCTTCTAGCAGTAGCGATAGCTTGAAGCCCTGCAACTCCTGCGCCAACAACTAAAACTTTCGCTGGTCTTAAAGTCCCCGCGGCGGTGGTTAAGAAAGGTAAGAATTTTCCAAGCGCAGAGGCCGCTAGAAGAACCGCTTTATATCCCGACACTGAAGCCTGAGAAGATAAAGCATCCATACTTTGAGCTCTGCTTATCCTTGGTATTAAATCCATACTAAAGGCGGTTACCCCTTTTTTCGCAATTTTCTCAATAATTTCAGGATGGCGGTAAGGGTTCAAAAACCCAACTATTACTTGAGCATCCCGTAATAGTTCAATCTCTGAGACACCATCATTCTCTCTCAAAGGTGGTGTAACTCTAAGTATCACATTGGCTTCATCGTATAGAACTTTAATGTCATTAACAACTTGTGCTCCAGCGGAAATGTAGTCATTGTCAGAAAAATATGCACCCCCTCCCGCGCCTGATTGGATAATAACTGAAAAACCACTCTTCGTTAGGCGGGCAACGCTATCTGGAATTAGGGCAACCCTTCTTTCCGATTCATTAACTTCATTTAGAACTGCAATTTTCATCTCGTAAGCGCTACTAAATACCTATAAAATATAAAGTATACCCATTCAAATAAAAAAAGATTTTGCGCTAAGTTTAACTTAATAATTCAATCTTCGCTTTCTACTACATTATGTTCTCTACTTCTTAAAATTAAAGATTTAAGCACAAAATAACATTCTAATCAAATTAGTAGTTGTTTCTATTAGCGAAACTTAAATAGTTTTCACAAATATATTAAAGTCAATTGTAATATGCGTATAAACGAAAAGAAATAAATTTAGATAAAAATTAGAAGCAATTCATTGAACAACTGGCTTATTTGATGAATTCAGGCTAGCTTTGACGCTTCCATAGAACCGCCTGATATTGAAAATCTTGCCGAAGATACCCAACCACATCTCCATTTTCATTGACAGAGGTTCCAAATGAATCTGTGTAGCCTTCAGGTACATAACGGTGGAGATTAATAACCAATCCCTCGTTCACCATCCAAACAAGCGAATGCACAGCACTGTCAGTTGAGTCTCCGAATGCGTAACCAACAACGTAATTGCCGGATATTCCATAGGCAAAGCTATTTGTGTTGGAGTAGCCCGCTGGATGCAAGTCTGTCACGTTACCACTAGAAGTATCCCAGAGGATAGCGTGAGTATCACTTGATGTTTCAGGCCTACCAAAACCAACCACCAGATTTCCCCATATTCCTCTTGCTTCACTGTTAAGAAATCCACTAGGATGCAAAATTGTAACGCTTTCCGGAGTGCCATTCCACATAACCGCGTGACTTCCACCACCTTCCGGAATAGCCGTACCAACCTGAAATCCACCAAACACAGCATAAGCAGTAGAGCTCACGTATCCTGTCGGGTGTAGGTCTACCGCGCTGTCAGCGGTTCCTCTCCAAAGCATTGCGTGGCTACCAAGTTCGGGGTCCACAGCATATCCTACTTGCTCATTCTCATAAACGCCGAAAGCTTCCGAACTCTGAAATGCAGGAGGATGCAGGTTAACCATACTTTCGCTAGTTCCGTACCATAAGACAGCAAAATTTGGCTGGAACTGGCCACTCACATCTGTGCCAACCTGCATATTTTGGTAAATACCTCTAGCCTGTGAAGGGCCCCCTCCAGTTGGGTCTAAATTGATGTAGCTTTGAGCATCCCCCGACCAAAGGACTGCTCTAGTCCCGTTAATCCCCACTTGATAATCTTCATAAACTCCCAGGGCTTGTGAGTAGTTGCTACCAGATGGATGTAGAATGATCGCTTGCCAACCGGGATTAACAGTGATGGTAACGCTTGCGTTATCAATTCCTCCCCTGCCATCCAGCACAGTGACAACCACACGGTAAGTTCCTTCATAAACGAATGTGTGGTTAACATTCACAGCTCCGAAACCTTCCACTCCATCTCCGAAATCCCAATAAAAGACAAGAGAATCACCATTAAGGTCAACGCTACCATCTGCGGAGAATCTGACAGTTAATGGGTTAAAGCCAGATGTTGGATTTGCGCTGAGCCTTGCAAATGGCGGAGAATTTGGAGGTGGTTCTACAGTGATTGTTATTGACGTAGTCTGCTTAGCGTTACTGTTATCTGTAACTTGTAGCATAGCATTATATTGGCCTTCTACATAATAGGTGTAACTTGTCACCGGTTCACTTTGAGGAATAGACCAATTAATACCATTCAATTCACCATCAAAATCCCACTGATAAAAAACAATTTCACCATCCGGGTCGTAACTACCAGAACCGTCAAATTGAACCTCTAATGGGACTCTTCCAGATGTAGGATTGGCAGAAATTACCGCTATTGGTTGTTGGTTTGGAACATTTAATGCAACTATACTCACGCTATCTTTAGCAGTGTCACCTTTACTATCTCTCACAGTAACTTCAGCTAAGTAGCTTCGCGCCCGAGTGTAAGTATAGGAGGCAGTTGCGCTAGTGGTGGTGGAATCTATTACGCGATCACCGTCAAAATCCCATTCATAGGAAACAATAGTTCCATCAGGATCGTAAGAAGCAGAGGCGTCAAAATTCACATTTAGTGGAACATAACCACTTGTGGTGTCGGCGGTAAGAACAGCGATAGGTGCGTAGTTGGCAAGTTGAACTACATTTGATATGCTTCCTGTTATTCCTGAAGAATCCTTAGCGGCAATCGCCACATAGGAGAATTCAGTTGGAAACAGAGGAACTATAAATCTGTAGTAGTTTTCACCCATAGAAAGTAGTGGCAAATCAACAACTTCCACGACCGCGTTTCCATTCGCATCCAAGATAGCATCTATTGGATGTGTATCAGCAGAATGTCCGATATGGGTATTAAAAATCTGCGCTAGAAGCATAAATCTATCTTCTGTCCAAGCGCCAAATTCCAATACTGGAGTGGTCTCTAAAGTATCGGGGCTATTTCCGGCAAGAACTACAAAGCTAGATACATTAGAAAAATAATTCGCCACGATTGGCGTAATGTCCTTGATGTCTAAGACGGAATCGCCATTTCCATCAATGACCCAGTCTATCTCATCTTGCCATCCCGTATCCTGAACGAAGCGATGACCAAAATGTATGGCTAGAGGGTTAATGTCCTTAGCGTCAACTACTCCATCACGGTTGTAATCCCCAGTATTTTTGTAACTCCACAAAAGACTATAGCTTCCATCTCCGTTTGAAATGCTCTGTAAATCATTAATGAGATTATTATCTCCAGTTGGCACTCGAGATACTGACTTTAACCCTTCAGAAAGTGCCTCTAAGAGCTTTTGATACACATCTTTATCTACCCCTACCTCAATCAAAGACAACTCGGTAAAATCTGATTTCTCATCATACTCGCCTAGTGAAGTAGGTGTTAACAACTTTGATGTTTCACTTGAAATTAAAGCATTTTGATCTTCATTTTTGGGAGAATTAACTGTCCCACGTTCACAGCTACTTAAGATAATAAAGCTTGATGTTAAGATTAGAATAAATCCATAAAATCTCAAATAAAAATTCATACTTCCATCCTTTCAGGTAATTTAGCCATTGCTCTTTATAATAACTTAGAGAGTATCAATAAAAAAATTGCTCAGAGCTGAAGTCGTTTCAAAATGTGAAAAAGGACACTAAGGTTTGTAGAGCAAGAAATGAAAAGATTTAGCTGTCTGTGCTAGTCCCCTTGTAAGAATTATAACACCATTTTGCAACGCCTGTAGAATAGTTGGTGAATAAAAGTCCAGTAAGAGAGCTAATCTTTTCTCAAAATTTACTTCAGGCTATCAGCATCCAGCCAATCGCTATAGGGTGGTCCCGGCAAAGGTTTCATAAAAATTCTGGCGCTTACAATAAGCTCTGCTCCTCTTATCTTATCGATGGTTCTAAGGAAATCTCTCAGAGCAGGTTCATACTTGACAAGATAAGAGCTAAGCCCGTAAGCTCTGCTTAAATCCCTAACAGAGCGATGGAAAATAAAACCCGTTCGCCCAAGTGGAATTCGTGTAGGATATGCGGTCACAAGCTGAGCGCTCTTTTCGGATGGTGCTAAGAAAAATCGATAGACTTCAGGCGAAAGGTTTTGACCGTAAGAAAAGGCATAGCTAAGGTAATCTTTCTTCCCTGGCAAATTGATTTGATAATGGTACTCCGGGTCAACATAAACGAGTATAGATTGATCACTCACGCCATATTTTCTGCGGTAACTTAATGAGATAAGCGTCTCAAGCTTTTCTCTGCCTCTAGGAATTCCGTAGCCACCAATAAAGTGCTGTAGACATTCCACCACCTCAGGCCCTAAAAGCAATTTCACAGTTTCGTTTTCCATTGTTTCTTCAAAGAACTTCCTAGTCCTAGAGTATAAAAATGCGTTTTCATCGGAAAGCTTGTGGAGAGGCACTCTATCCTTTGGGGTTACTTCAAATGTATTACCTTTCTCACCTTTAGTTACCGTATAGGTAAGATACATTGCGGGATTTGGAATCACCTTCGCATAAGTAGGTTCTGCAATGAAATAATCGTTAGTTATAGTAATACTGATAGTGGTTTTATCAGGCGAGCGATTAACGAGTAAAAAGCCATTAACTCCATCGCTATGAAAGTAGTATATTCGCTTAAATTCTGTCGTCTCAGTAATTCTAACTTCATATCCATTCAGGGGATGATAAACGCTTGTAACATCATCGAAATCGGTTTCGGCTAGTGGCGGAAAAATCTCCTTCAAATCAGTGTGCTCTTTAGCTATAAACTTTTTTGTACTCTTAATTGTGAATGCCTTTTCCGAGATGATGCGATATACCTTTTCAAGTTTCTTATTTTGCGAGGCAGCAACCAAAACCGCAGGAAGTGCCTTTTCAAGGAATTTCCTTAAGGCATCGCTCACCTCTGGGACGCTTAGGTGTCCTCTATCGTCTAACGATAAAATATAAGCGAAATCACCAACGCTTTCCTTTGGGAAATTAAAAATCCACACTCCATTTTTCGCGAAGGTAAACTGGATGGAAAAATCCTGCGTATCCTCGCTAATGAAAAACTTCGCTGAACTATCATTGAGTATGACATCAATAATTTCCAGAGCTTTAGATATTGCTGATTGCCTATACCTATTAACCTCTAATAGTAGCGCTTCTTCATTAAATGTTAGAATCCCTCTACTTTCCTTTACCGCCAGCAAAGCTGGAACGTAAGGTGCAAAATCTTCTATTGAATTTGCCCAATCTATAAGTGGAGAAATCTCATCCTGAAGTTTTGAGAATAGTTGCCGACTTTTTTCCGGAAGCTTCAATGAGCCGATATTACTTGCACCCGCATCTGGAAATACTCTTAACTCAAGGAAATCATTTTCGCCTGAGTAAACTCTAAGCGTGTACATTCTAAGAGCTGGAATTGTGCTAATAGTTATGTCAAAAGAAGGCGTTTTTAGAATTGCTGTTCTTTCATAATACGAGGAGTCACTGATCAATTCTAGACGCTTTGAACCTGCGCTGAAGAGAAATGTGTCATCCCCGAAAATTACTTCGGCAAATGCAAAGTTAAATACGACCAATGACAGCGTAATCGCTATCGTCTTTAATGTTCTAACGCAAATTCTTTTCAACTTATTTCCCCCTTACAACAAAGCTTAATGTTAGCAAAAAATCAAAAAGAATTATAAATTCATCAAAAAATTAAAGATCAGGAAGTCAAAAATGCTTGAAGAGAAAGCTCTACTTGCTTATAATATCTTTGAAAATTTTGTCCTCCGGAGCTTCATATGCGAATAGCAGTTCTTACAGGTGGTGGCGATTCGCCTGGTTGTAATGCGGTTTTATACGCCATAGTTTTGAGAGCGGAAGCAAATGGTCATGATGTTTTCGCTGCGGAATTTGGCTGGAGGGGAGTTCTTGAAGGCAAATTTAGGCGAATTACTTCTCGTGAGCTTAAGGACCTTGTTAATATTGGCGGAACGTGCATCGGAACATCACGCACCAACCCTTTCAAAACCCCTGAGGGTCCAGGAAAGTGTTTGGACAATCTTCAAAAGCAAGGCATAGATGCGCTAATCACTATAGGTGGCGATGATACAAATGGTGCGGGATTCAAACTTTTCCAATTAGGCGCAAAAGTCGTTGGGTTACCTCAAACTATTGACAATGACCTTTCTGAAACTGAGTACTGTATTGGTTTTGATTCAGCTTTAACAACAGCTTCCGATGCATTGGAGAAACTTCGCACCACTTCTCGCTCTCACAGACGTGTGATGGTTTGTGAAATTATGGGTAGAAATGCTGGTTGGCTTACTCTTTTTTCCGGCATTGCAGGGCTAGCAGATATCATTCTCATTCCCGAAGTTAAGCTGGACATCACTTCATTATCTGAACGGGTTAGCTCCATCTATTTCAAGCAGGACTATGTTGTCATCGCTCTTTCTGAAGGTGTCATCCCAGATAACCTCTCTCACCCCCTCGTTCAGGAAACAGAAGTGGATGAATTTGGCCACGTTCGACTTGGCGGTGTTGGGAACTGGTTAGCCCAAGAAATTGAGCAAAGAACAGGAATAGAAACACGAGCGATTGTTCTAGGTCATCTACAAAGGGGTGGAAACCCTAGCGCCTTTGAGAAGGTAATGGGTATGTTACTTGGCGTTAAAGCTGTGGAAATGTGTGAGGATGGAAAGTTTGGAGAAATGGCTATTATCAAAAATATGAAGCCAATAAGCATTCCAATGGAAGAAGTTTTCAAAGGTGTTAAAAGAGTGAATGAAGATTACTTACACCTGACACAGATATTCATGTAAAAGCTCAATCTCGCCTTTGTCTCTTAGATAATTATCTCATCTGATAGCAATTTAGACTATGGTTTATGTGATAGCAGAGGTTGGACTGAACCACGGCGGTAGTCTCAAAAGGGCAGTTGAACATATTCACAGCGCTAAAGAAGCAGGTGCAGACTGTGTAAAGTTTCAGTTATTTAGGGCTGATAAATTAATTTCTAATAAGTTTGCACCAAAGTCGTATCAATTTTTCAAGTCCTATGAACTTAGCTTTGACGAGATTAAATACCTATATCAAGAGAGCATAAACTCAAATATAGATTTTCTATGTAGCCCATTTGATGAAGAGGCAGTGGACTTTCTTGATTCCTTACCTGTTTCACATTTCAAAGTAGCATCTGGGGAATTAACAAACGAGGCGCTTCTTTCCCGCATTGGTTCAAAAGGGAAGCACGTATATCTCTCCACGGGAATGGCGACTTTTGATGAAATACAGTGGGCTTTAGGAATTCTCAGAAAAGCTGGGGCAGAGCAAATCACGCTTCTTCACTGCGTCAGTATCTACCCGACCCCCCTGGAATTTGCAAAGCTAGGCGTAATACTTGCGCTTAAAAGAGCATTTAATCTGCCGGTTGGATATTCAGATCATACTGCAGGGATTAACTGTGCGCTTGCGGCGGTAGCTTTGGGCGCAACCGTTATTGAAAAACACTTTGGAATATACACGGATAATTCCATCCCAGATTTGGCTTGCTCAACGGATAAAGAAGGACTTAGCTGTATTAAACGAGTGTCGGAGGAAATTACCCTTGCCCTTGGGAATTGTAATGGAAACTTCGAGAAAGAGATTTCGGAGGAGGAAAGGGAGGTGGCGAAGAATGCAAGAAAAAGCATATACTCCACTGGAATTAAAGCTGGGGAGAAAATCCTGCCTGAGCATATCATTATGTTAAGACCGGAAGTAGGAATTCCTGCCCGACATTTCTCTCAGATTATTGGCAAGACCGTAAAGGTAGACATTAGACCTGGAGAAGCACTGTATTGGCAATATTTGGAGTAAAATATCAACATTATTCCTAAATTACTTTTTTCTAAGTAATGATTAGCTAATGTGCAATGAAAGAAAATGAAGTCATAACTACTAACAAATATTCTTCCAATGAACCAAGAATATTCCTTGCAGTTCCATTTGAAGATAGTTTTAAGAGGCAGGTCATTCGCTATCAGGCGGCATTAAAGAATACATTTCAGGCTGTTCATTGGATTCCAATAGAGAATCTGCATTTGACACTAAAGTTTTTTGGCGAAACGAAGTTAGAGAAGGTAGAAAGGATACTTAGCGAATTAGGTTCTTTATTATCAGAGTTCAAAGTTCACAATATTTACTTTAACGATTTTGGGTATTTTGGCACTCCCCGCTATCCAAGGGTCCTCTTCCTTAAAGGTGAAAGCGAACCCTTAATAAAGCTAGCGGAGAGTGTTCTCAAAAGATTTCCTGATAAAAATTTCCGTCCCTTTCGTCCACATCTAACGCTCGGTAAATTCTTGAAAAGGCAGAGCCAAGAAGAAATTGAACATAATGAAAAACTATTGCGAGCTTGGCAAAGCGGTTTATCCATTGATTTAGGTTTACCTAAAGTTGAAATTGAATCACAAGTTGCCGAAGTGACTTTAATGGAAACTATATTTGTTGGAAGAGCGGTAAAGTACGAGATTCGTCACAAATTTTCGCTTAAATCTAAATGACGAAGGCGAAAGAAAATTTGCATCATTGGATTTTCATATGTTATTCTTCTAATCAAGATGTATAGGATAGGATTTGCTGCGCTTCTAGGAATTTTGTTAATGATAGTTACTTCAGCAGAGTTAAGAAAAAAGTACGCGCTGAGGGATTTTAACAAGTTATCCTGGATGATTTTTCCCGCTGAAGCAGAAGCATATCAGCAATTGAAAGGCAAATCATGGATAATAGAAAATAAACTTTCTGTGCCAATTTTATTAATCGCTCCCTATTTGGAAGAGAACTTTTCAATTGGTGCTTTAATTGAGTTTAAGGGAGTAGATTCAAGTAGAGCGGGAATTTTTTATAACCTGCAGGATGACCTAGAAAAGAGTGGGCACCCTACCCTGATGACCTTAGAATTGACTAGGAACGGAGAAGCATACTTTTTCACCTTAAAGCAGGGGCAGAGGCGCGAGTTGTCAAAAACAACATTTGGGAGAAGTAATGATAAGCCCATTAAGTTTAACATCAATCTAACAAAACTTGAGAATGACCTGAAGCTATCGGTTAATGAAGTAGAGAGAAAAATCGTTGACGAGGTTAAACTACCCGTTGGGACTTTTGGATTCATAATAGCCCCAAATACTAGTATCACCCTTTCGGACTTTTATTTTGCCCATTATGTGAAGGAGTTTACTCCCTATGAGGGAGTGGATATTGAAAAACTATTTCCGAAAGAGAAAAAGGGTAAATAGCCAATTTACGACTATTTTCGATCTAGTTCATTCGGGAATTCAATATAAAGGCATCTTTCACTTTAAGGATTTGTCGTTTGAAATTACTTACTTCAAGTAGCGGTAAAAAATACTAATGGAAAGCGTATCTCCACACCCGCCTTTACAGGAAGGGCTCACCTCAAAGGTAGAAGGAAAGACTTTTTCATTTCGTTCAACCTCATCTTACAAGATTAACCCACTAGCTTGCGCCTATTGCGCGAAGTGCCATAGTATATGCCCAACCTACCTACCCACAAAAAATGAGGGTTATTCAGCAAGGGGAAAGATTCTCCTTTGGTCTGCCCTGAAGGGTAACTTTGATTCAATCGTCGAGGATCAACCTTCTCTCTCAACTAGTTTGATTGCTGAGAGTGATAAGCTACTAGATTATCTTGACTTCTGTACCCGCTGTTATAGGTGCTTAGATGTGTGCCCAGCTGGTATGGCAACTGTCCCCATATTTGAAGAAATGCGATTTGAGCTTGCGAAAGTTAGAGCACCCGAGCTTCCACTCAGGCTCTTGATGAGAGTTATCCTTCCCAATAGATGGCTAACGAGATTGCTATGTGCAGTTACCGAACTTCCATTTTCTATCGCTCCATTTTTAGCTAAACGACTTAAACTTCCTGTTCAGGTGAATAAGTGGCTATACTCTCTTCCGAAATATGAGACGCTATTTTCCTCCCTAACCAGCGGTTTTCCCACAATTTATGTAGCGAACAGGGAATTTGCTATTCCCTCTTCTCAACTAAGACGAGCCCAGGCGATTCAGTTCACCCAAAAGTTTCAGAAAATTAACGAAAAAAATCGCGCAGAATCAGCTCCAACAGTCATTCTCTTCGGCGATTGTTTATCTGATATCTACTATCCTGGCATATATTACTCAGAGGCAAAGCTCTTGAACAGATTGGGCTATAGAGTATTGTTAAACTCAAATTTTACCTGCTGTGGTGCTAGCGCATTAAATACAGGGGATGAGAGAGCATTTGTCACAATGGCGCGCAAATTTGTAAGGCAGATTGCCGCATTACATCAGAAGAATAAAAACGCGACATCTAAGATTTTGTTCTCAAATCCAACCTGCTTTAAGACAGTTAAGGAGAGATACAGGGAGTTTCTGACAGAAAGAGAACTTGATTTGATACCTGAACCGACGCTTGATGTGGAATTTATACTGCCGAAACTTAAATCCGCACGATTTTCCGCGGTGGGCTCGCCTCTATCACAAATTCCAATGGCATGGCATAACCCTTGCGGTCTTGCCTATGCGCTTGGCGTGAAAGGAAATAGCATTGTGAGCGAACTCAAAGAGCTTGGGCTTAATATCAAAGAGTTCACTCAGGCGGAAGGATGCTGTGGCTTTGGCGGAATGTTTCATATTCGCTATCCATCGCGCGCTATGGAGCTTTCAACTGAGAAGTTAAGATTCTGGAAAGAGCAAGGTATAGAGCTAGTATTAACAAATTCCTGCGGTTGCATCAGTCACTTAAACG
>JBBIRS010000013.1:0-20470 GCA_037441675.1 Planctomycetales bacterium
AACGGTCGGAAGAGTCATCAGATTCGCCTGGCAGGAGTAAACCGTTTGTCCTGTGCCAGTTGAAATGTTGTCCGCCTTGCCCGTGATATGACCAGCTTCAGGAATACACTTCTTACCCGTGTGCACCGCTATATTTCCGTTAACGTCAATCATCGCCACCTGCCGAACTTCAGGCGTGGTATCCGCCGCCAAGAGTGCATTTAGTGCTTGCTCAGCAGTCTTGCCACCTCGCATAAGCTCTAGCCCCAGTGGTCCATAGGATACCTCAACAAGGCTTTGTGTTGCGACTACACCTACACCAGGCTCCGCCCATGGCACAATAGACCCTACACTGAACCAATGACTCTGCACCGCCACTCCCATTTGATTGGATGAGGAGTCATAGGCGATTATTGAATATGTATGGGCGATAGGAAAAGCTTGAGGCTTGAGTTTGGAGATTTGAGAGTGGGTAACAGTGGAAAACATAAATAACGCTAAAAGAGAAATTGCAATGGTTTTCATTTCTTTCACTCCTGCTGGAATATATACAAAAATTATATTGGAACTTAAAGTCGGAAAGATGGTAAATCTGAGTTTATCCGAATTTGGCTAGCGGTAGTTAAAATTTGAATCTTACGGAATATTACTTTGCACCCAGAACTCCTTTCACCAAAGCCTCTCTCCTTAACTTATGAAGTCTATTATGGGCAAGTCTAGTAGGCTCGGGTTGGACGTGCTTTGTGAGGCAGGAGCGGATGATTGACACTGCTGTCTCAAAATCAATCCTGTGTCCTGGGGAGATATATAAAAGGTTCTTCTCTCCAGAAGAAGTCGAGCCTTGGCTCGCACGCACTCTAAGAACCACGCCAATCTGTCGTCCCGAATTTTCATCAATAAGAGATGAGCTAGTCGCAATCTCGCCCAGATTTGAACTTGCGCTCTTGCCTGGCTTAATCGGCTCCTTTGGCATCTCAAACTTTCCGCAAAGCCTGCTTTTGGCACATCCGATGCTTATCTCGCCCGTAAACACTCCAAAGTGGCTAGCAATTCCAAGCCCTCTGTAATGCGCAATTCCCTGCCCGTCAACGATGAACACCACTCTGCTGCTTGAACCTTTGCGAAACTTTGCTTCTAGTTTTCGATAAGCGGAAATAAGTGCTGGAAGTTCACGATATGCAAGTAGCCCAGGGATATAAGGAAAAGATATTACTTCTTCTGAAACTGCTTCTGAAACTTCGTCCATACTCGGAAAGCTCAAAACCTTTATGCAGGCAAGCCCAAGCGTCGGGGTTTTCCATACATCAAGAAAAGTCACATCACAGCCGGCGACAAAGTCAATGTTCAGCTCTGATCTAGGAGATGCTTCTTTCTCAGAAGAGCCTGAAGCTTGATACAAGCTCTCTTTCACAGATCTATGCATTGTTCTTTCGCTTAAGCTCTCCCTCAGCCAGTCCGCGGTCAAGCTCACCCTCTCCGCTAACTTCATCTGCTCCTGCATTAACGCCTTAACGTTAATCGTCATGATTATAAATATTACACCAGTTCTTTAGCCTCATTGGAGCAATAGGCGAACAAGTTACATCTAGCCTCAGTACGAACCTGAAGCATCAGCTATCTCGTAGTTGAAGTCATCTAGCTTTCTTAATTTCTTGCCTTGACATAATGGCAGACTATCCTGGCTTACAAGCTGAGACTTCAACATTCACTACATAATCAGAAACACTCTTACCAGGTTGCAGTGATTCAAGAATAGCATTAGAAAGTGGATCACACGTATCAGGAGCCTCGAAGTCCACATAGGGTTTTTCCATTACCGAGACATTTGTGAATCCATGAGCTTCAATAGTCCGCTGATACTTGTCAACCATTAGCGCACCGCTAATACAGCCAATGTATGCCTCTATACTCTCACGAAGAGCTTGAGGTAGCGCTTTATTAAGTCCCAAATCTGAAAAGGCGATTCTTCCTCCAGGCTTCAGCACGCGATAAACTTCACTAAAAACGCGAGATTTGTTCGTAACAAGATTAATAACGCAATTGCTGATGACAACATCCACAGAGTTATCCGCGACTGGCAGATTTTCAATATCACCAAGGCGAAACTCTACGTTCGTAATTCCTGCCTTTCTAGCATTTTCACGCGCTCTTTGAACCATCTCTGGGGTCATATCCACACCGATGACCCAACCTGAAGCTCCGACCTTTTCACTTGCAATAAAGCAGTCAATACCCGCCCCTGAACCTAAATCTAAGACGGTTTCACCTTTTTGAAGTGATGCAAGGGCGGTTGGATTACCACAACCTAGCGCAAGATTTGCACCTTCCGGAACTGACTCTAGCTCCTCTGCAGTATAACCGAGTTGCTGAGAGAATGCTGATATGTCAGTTGCGCATAACGAGGGACAACAACTTGAGCCCTCTTCCACAATTTTCTTGTAGGCTTTCCGAAGCTGTTTCTTAACGTTGCCAGGCTTCATTTGTATTCATACTTTTTTGTGATATTGAGAGCATAGACTTACCGCGCTAAGTATAATCTATTTTACCTTCCCCGCAAATAGCTTCTCGCTTTCGTCCTTGAGGCGGGAGCGGAGGATGGCGTTAAGCTCCTTAATTTCATCGCGCAAAACTGCGGCTTTTTCGAATTCAAGAAGCTCCGCAAATCGTGTCATCTTTTCTGAGAGCTCGCTGATTCTCTGCTCCAGCTGGCCAATTGAAAGCACACGTGCGTTCGGCGTTAGAAGCGTTCCCTGCGCCCTAAGCGCTTCTCTCTTGGCATCTAGAGCCATCTCACCCCTAGAAAGAACAGCGTCAAGCACCTCCGCATATTTTGCGTAGTATGCCTCTTCCTCTTCGCTGATACTTTGGGCTCCCGCTGCTACCCTATGCGCACGCCTCCCCTTGATTACCCTCAGACCGCTCTCCATCAGCTCATCCGTGATATCCTTTATTTCTTTCTCGATGGTTTTAGGGATAATCCCGTGGTTAGTGTTATACGCCATTTGCTTTGTCCGCCTACGATTCGTTTCCTCAATTGCCTCCTTAATGCTTCTCGTCATATCGTCTGCAAAAAGGATTACTTCCCCATTCACGTTTCTAGCGGCGCGACCAATTATCTGGATAAGGCTTTTGGTACTCCTAAGAAAGCCTTCCTTGTCTGCATCCAAAATTGCCACGAGGCTAACCTCTGGCAAATCCAAGCCTTCTCTTAGAAGGTTAATCCCCACCACCACATCGTAAGTTCCTAGGCGAAGGTCTTTCAGGATGCGTATTCGCTCCAGTGCCTCCAGGTCAGAGTGCAGATACATAACCTTAAATCCCTGCTCCTGAAGATACTGGGCAAGGCTCTCCGCCATTTTCTTCGTAAGCGTAGTGACGAGCGCCCGCTCGCCTCGTTCGACCCGCTTCTGAAGCTCACTAACGAGAATATCAATTTGATGTTTCGTGGGAAAAACCCTGATTTGCGGGTCAACAAGACCAGTTGGCCTAATTACTTGATCTACAATCTGGGCGGAATGCTTCAGCTCATATGGGCCCGGCGTCGCGGTTGTGAAAATAACTTGATTAATATATCCTTCCCACTCGTCAAAACGAAGTGGTCGATTATCCAAAGCGCAGGGCAGGCGGAAGCCGTACTCAACCAGCGTCTCTTTTCGCGTCCTATCACCGTTATACATTCCGTGAAGCTGTGGAATCGTCACATGGCTCTCATCAACTATCATCAGGAAATCCTCGGGGAAATACTCAAGCAAATTGCTTGGCGTTTCTCCCGGCTCACGCCCCTCAAAGTGCCGTGAGTAGTTCTCAATTCCTTTACAGTAACCAAAATGCTCTATCATTTCTAGATCATACTCCGTGCGCTCCTTGAGTCGCTGATACTCCAAAAGCTTTCCCTGCGATTTGAAAAATTCCAGCCGTTCCTTCAGCTCCTCCCGAATAGCGGTAATTGCAATTTTACGCTTTTCAGGTAGGAGGACGTAGTGGCTCGCTGGGAAAATAAAGACGTGTTCAAGATTCTCCTCCACCTTTCCAGTAACCGGGTTAATCGTTACAATTTTCTCCAACTCCTCGTCAAAGAATTCTAAGCGAGTGATAAGTTCTTTATCCGCGGAGTAAATTTCGCAGATATCTCCCTTGAAGCGAAAACTTCCACGCACCAGCTCAAACTCGTTTCTCCGATATTGCATATCCACTAGCCTTCTGATAAGCTTATCCCGGGGGAAAGTAATTCCGGCGGAGAGGTGCAAGGAGAGCTTCTCGTAATCCTCTGGCGAGCCTAAGCCGTAAATGCAGGAGACGCTAGCAACGACGATGACATCCCGCCGAGTTAAGAGCGCCCCAGTTGCAGCATGGCGGAGGCGATCAATCTCCTCGTTGATGTCCGCATCCTTTTCAATGTAAGTATCCGTCTCAGGAATGTATGCTTCGGGCTGGTAGTAGTCATAGTAGCTGACGAAGTATTCCACCGCATTTTCCGGGAAGAACCTGCGGTACTCAGCGCAAAGTTGCGCAGCGAGGGTCTTGTTATGGCAAATCACAAGGGTAGGGCGCTGGACGCGGGCAATTACATTCGCCATGGTGAAGGTTTTTCCTGTGCCTGTTGCGCCAAGGAGGGTTTGGAACTTATATCCCCGCTTAAGCCCTCCTACGAGCTTCTCAATTGCCTCAGGCTGATCACCCGTTGGCGCAAATTCCGAAACGAGCTTAAACTCTCTCTCTTTGGTAACAACTGCCATCTATTATATCTATGCTAGCATAAGATACACCGCATTAACGAACCCTGACAGAAGTCGCTACCACGGATAAAATTTCATCAATAAAACGTCACTCTATTCTTAGGTAATCCAACTCTTAACACATTAAACATAGCCTGAATAAAAGTATATCCTCAATAAGCGAAAATGTAGGACTGTGATAAGATTTGAACTAGTGCTTCCAACACATTATTTAGGCAATGAAGTAGAACAAAATATTCTTAGAAAGCTACTTCGAAGTAAAAGAATGCCGAACACCATCCTATTTACTGGTGTTGGCTCGGTGGGCAAGGCGCTTCTCGCTTACTTTTTTGCCAAATCCCTAGTATGCGAGAGCCGAAAGGTAATGGAACGCAGTTCAACTGAGGAGGGTAATGTCCTACATTTCTGCGATGAATGTTACCCTTGCCGTTCAATTGAAACAGGTAATCAACCAGACTTTGTCGGCATCAGACCAAAGACAACGGAACTAACAATTTCTCAAGTGCGTCAATACTACGATTCATTTAGAAACGCATATCTTCATCCTAAGACACTTGAATATCGGATCTTTATTCTTGATGAGTGTCACATCATGAAGGAAGAGCTGGCAAATTCAATGCTGAAACTTCTGGAGGAGCCTCCTGAAAAGACATTATTCATCTTGGTTACAGATAAGCCCTATCTAGTTCTCCCGACAATATTATCACGCTCATTCAAACTGACCTTTAGACCTGAGCCTGTGGAAAGGGTTGAGGAATTTCTTCGAAGTAATGATTTGGGTCTGCGGGTATCTGAGTCCGCTGTAAAGCTTGCATCATATTTTTCTCAGGGTAGGGTGGGGTTGGCAAAAACTCTCTTGCTTGAACCGGGATTTCTCTCTGAACTCGCCAGCTTTCTTGCAAAAATGTTGAAACCTTTTAAGGATGATACTAGAGTCAAGAACAGCTTTTTTATGAGTTTTAGGGACGAGATTTTTGCACTTGCGGACACTCTTCTTGCGCTGTTATTGCGCATTGAATTATGCGAAGATCTACCAGAATCGTTTTACCTTGTACCATGGAGGCGAGCAGTTAGTGCTGAAATTATCCAGCAAGAGGAAAGAGAAAAAATTACTTCTGCTCGTAAAAGCGAGCTTGCCCAGGAAAGCTTAAGATTTCTTTTTGAATGCATAAAAGTCTCCTTTCTTAAGATTGAGAGTGAAGGCAGATTTCCCCTGGCAAGTAGCAATCAGGAACTGTTTTCAGTTACGAATAGTATGCTTGATGTTAATCTTCCGGTAAAACAAGTTGTTGAGTATTTTCTTGGTGGAATTACTTCCTAACTAGAGCATCGCATGGATAATACAAGTAATTGGCTTTCTTATATCTTATAATAGCCCGCCCCAATTAAGATATATACTCAATATCAATATGAGAGGATTTATTATGTTTAGTATCTTGAAAGCGGAACAAGGTTTGTGGTGAACACGAGCGAGAGGCCCGCTAGCCAAGTATGGGTGAGAATATCCGCGGTGGATGTATCTGGAAATGAGAGTGAGCTATCTGAGATTACGTCTGCATCTCCTGAGGCTGGGGAGGCGATAAGGGTTAATCTTGAGACAGACGTTGTTTCGGGTAGGCGAGGATTGTCCGCAAATCTGAGCGCAACTGGCGCAGAATTTTACGACTTTGATTTGGATGGCGATGGCATATTTGATTCCACGCTTCAAAATCCCCCGCCATACACTTACTCAAATGCGGGGCTTTACAACATGAAATTCCGAGTTACTGACAATGATGGCGCATGGGATGTGGACACTCCTGTGGGAGGCGGAGGGCAAGCTTTCCTATACCCAGTGAATGGGAGGCAGCCATTTCATATCATCCGGGAGCGGATCTATCTTACGTGAGAGCCCTTGATGCAAATAGTACCACGTGGGGAGAGCCTATCATTGTTGATAAAATTGGCGACGTTGGGCACCAGGTAGTATAGATGTTGCAAATGGATATCCAAGCATAAGTTATCAAAAGGACTTCTACACTTCAGGCGACATTCTTATGGCTAGAGCCAAGGATACAATTGTAGCTGAGTGGAACTCCCCAGTTTAAGCAATGCGAAATGCGGACGGCGGGTCTGGAAGCTTTACCTCTATCATTGATGCTATGGATAGACCAGCTGTTTCTCTATATGATGGCGCTAATCAATAGGTTTTCTTCGCTATACAGCGAATCAGTGAAAAAATAATATGTGACAAAAATTACCATTTCTTAAAAGTCAATTTCGCACATAAAGGAAATGATTCATACCTAGCCTTCACCCAAATCACTTTTAGTTGCATAATCAAATCAAATAAAATCCCACATCAAGGCTAACCTGATGGTATTCAGAGTGCTATAATTTTTTCATTAAAATGGTGGCAATTTTTCCACTCTTAAAATTGCTGAAAGTGGTGGTCTTGAAATGAACGCAACTAAAACAGGTACTCCCACACAGGATATTAACCTCAAGGAAGATGAAACGCTCTTTCAAGTTGAGATAGGAAGGTTGCGTCGGGTAAATATTTTCAAAGGCAAGAAGAGCTTTGAAGAATCAATTGGAAAGGCAGTCATTGTAAATACCAGTTGGGGGCTGGACATTGGAAGAATTATCGATAGTTTGGTAAAGTTTGAAGGCAATATTCTTGGCTCCATCATTCGCTTAGCGAACTCGGACGATTTTGCAAAATCAATGGCAAATCGCATGGATGATGCTCAATGCCGTGAGACTTTTGAGGAGTGTGTAAAGGCGCAAAATCTTTCTATGAAGCTAGTAGGAGTTGAGCACTCTCTAGAAATGAGGAAAACTACTTTTTATTACGAAGCGGAGGGTAGGGTGGATTTTAGGCAACTTGTTAAAACGCTTGCTGGGAGATTAAAGCGCAGGATTGAATTTCACCAGCTTAGCCAAAAGGAGAAATTCTTCTTTTATCCAACGTACGGTTCTTGCGGGTATAAACTATGCTGTAGTACGCAACAAAGTCTGTTTGAACAAAAGATTCCCACTCGTGCGACGAGAAGCCAGGGGCTAATTTACCATGCAGAAAAAGTCGCCGGTGTTTGCGGAAAGCCTAGATGCTGTTTAATGTATGAGCTACCACTTTATCAGGAATTCTACGATTTGGTTGGAAAGAAGGGTTGTTGTTTTACCACTTCAAAGACTACCCCGGAAGAAGATACATGCCCAAATTGCAAATTCAGGGTAGTAGATTGGAACGTCATTCTGAACAAAATTACCCTAGAGGAAGTGAATAGCGAATCTAACAATGAGTTAAACTCAGAAAAAGCGTCCGGGAGATTCGTTGAAGTTACTCTGGATGAGCTTAAGCATAATTACGAGAAAGTTAAATAGAACAAGAAACAGAGTAGGTCATTATAAGTGCATTACAAGAGCATAAGATACTTCTCTTTATCTTGAGATTAGAGCCTATTATAAAGATAATTCATTCTGGAAATAGTCTTTCGCACACGTTCCTGAAGTTCAGCTGGAGCAAGAATCCTGGCATGTTCACCAAAGCTTAACACCCACCTCAAAATATTTTCGTAACTATAAACGCTAAAAGCTATCTCAAGACTACCATCGGAGCGCTCGGTTATTTTCTGTGTAGGATGAACCTGCCTAATCCTTATCCAGTGGGCTGCGTATTTGTCAAATTCTACTACTACTTCAATTGGATTTACCATTCCCCTGAATAACTGGCTATTTTTCTTGTGCTCCTCAATAGAGAATTTCTCATTGGGAATGAAATTCGTGCCGGTAAATTCCACGGAAACAATTCTATTCATTAAGAAATCTCTATAATCCTGTTTTTCATGACAGAAAGCGACTAGATACCAGTTGTCCTTATAGTTAATGATGTGGCAGGGGTCACAGGGTTTGTCGGTGATGGTCGCCTTTTGGCCTGAAAAATACTTAAGTATAACAGTTTCCCTCTCTTGAATTGCTTGAATAAGGGCGGAGTAAATATAAAGGTCAACAGGCGGAAAGCTAGGTATCTCCAACGTTAGAATTCTATTTAGACTATCAAGGTCGTACGAAACAGTATCTGAGAGGATAGAAGTAAATTTAGCAAAAGCGGACTTAATCGCATCAGCAAATGGAGAATCACGATACTGTTTCATAATCTGTTCAGCTACTACGATGGAGACAAGCTCTTTTTCGCTTATAAATTTTCCTTTGGCTTTTTTGCGCTCGCCCTTGTCACCTTTTACCCTAGAAGCGCTTATCTCAACCCCTTCCTCTAAAGTCTTAGTTGTAGTAGAATTTGTTTTCGTTTTTTCAGCTTTCTCTGATTCCTGCGAAACTTCAGCTATAGCATCCTGATTTGGAACTAACTCCTTAACATCTATTGATGAGTTCTCAACTTGTGGCACAGTTCCATCAAGAAAGTTCACTTCATTATCGGATTTATTATCGCATGTTTCCGGAAGTGAATAGGTTCTATCCGAATAAAAGAAGCCTTTTCTACTAACATCGTAAGCTATAGGAGCGTTGAAGTTTTTTCTAAAATGCTCAATATCTTTGCTTGCGGTTGCCAGTGGAATTCCAAAGTGTTCCGCAACATCTTCAGGAGCTACATATGCCCCTTCTTTTAGCTTTTCATGAAACCACCTAATGCGAGCCAATTGACCGTCAGTTTTACTTGATGTCTTCTTTGTCATTTGTATTATCCACCCTTATGTGGGTGTTACATTTCTTAAATTATCTACCTAAACTAAACCTCCCAAAAGAATTTCTCAATTAAGTAAAAATTACCTAATTGGAAACCTAGGCATTCAAATTATAAATAGCATTTCCTTCAGCTCCTGTAAAGTAGATAGAAATAATCAATCATTTCAAACAAGCAAAGTTATGATAACATTCAATAATGTATCCTAGCTATACATTGTCAAGTCATACTTTTCAAGTATTCTCTTGCGCTTAAAGCTCAGAATATCTAAACGCACTAGATAGATGGCAATAAGAAATGTGCCAATGGAAGCAGAAGCGTCTGCAGTGTTAAATATGGGAAAATCGTAATTGAGAATAGGGATTAAGACGTCAATAAAGTCAACCACCTTCAAAAGTCTTAATCTATCAAAAAGGTTTCCCACTGCTCCGCCAAATATTAGTCCAAAGCTAACCGCGATATAGAAGCTACGTCTACCGAATTTGTAGAAAAGCAAGAGGATTATGATTGAAAGTACTATTGAAAGAATTCCAAGTTGGATAGGATAACCTTTAAAAAGCCCCCAGGCGATTCCATCATTGGTTGTAAGCGTTAACTTCAGGTATTCGCCGAATATCTTTGGTCCATCTGAAACATGAGATAGTTCGTAGGGGAATTTACCTAGATTGGCAAAATATCCCGCCATAAACGAAAGTAAATCACCTTTTCCAGGAAGGAGGAAATAAAGAGCGAGAGCCTTTGTTAGCTGATCTAACAAAAAGACTACTATTGCAATAGAAAAGAAGACTTTTGAAGTTTGCACTTCTAATTCCGTGAGGATGGAAGGTCTATGCGGCTCCCTTTTCTACCTCTTCCAGTTCTGTCTGACACTTGTAACAGTACTTTGCCCATGGAATGATATCCAATCGGGCACGATCAATAGAAGTTCCGCATCGTTGGCAGATGCCATAATAACCGCCATCAATTGCGTCTAATGCCTCTTGAATTTGAGCGAGCATGCTTTCAAGCTGAGCAACTAATAGCTCGTCTTTCTCAATCTCACTGCTTTCGGTGATAAAGTCAGAGTTAGGATCACCTGAGTTCCTTTCGAAGACCCTGTCCTCATCAAGACTCTTCTTTATTTTCTTCTTGAGCCCTGCAACTTGTTTCTCAATTTGAGTTAACTCTTTCTCCAGCTTTTGCCGGTACTTCTCAACATCTTTTTCCCTAACAGCCATTAAATAAAGCTCCTTATTCGAAGGGATTATGTGCCCTCCACCCGAATAGTTTATAGGCATTCTGGCTTACAATTATTTTAGTAGTTTCAGAAAATTTTGCAAGTGTTTCGGATATGAAAGCAAAAGTTTCTCTCAAGTAGCATGGCTTACAAGGCAGGCCATGAAATGGCTCTGGGGACATAAACGGAGCGTCCGTTTCAATTAAAATTCTTTCGATCGGAACATTTCTTAACGCTTTTAAGAGATGCGCATTTTTCTTATAAGTAATGTTTCCAGCAAAAGAAACGTAGAAATTTGAACTTTTTAGAAAGTTTAAGGTTCTCTTTGCTCCATCATAGCAATGAAATACACCTGAAGCCTTTGAATGTCTTTCTAACAAGGAAATTATTTCCTTACCCGCGTCCTTGTTATGGATTATTATAGGTAAGCCTAATTCACAGGCAATTTCAACCTGCTCGTTAAACGCTCTCATTTGAAGCATTTCAGCCCTTTTTAGAGAATCTAAGTCTTTTGCGTTTCTACGAAAACGAAAATCCAAGCCGATCTCTCCTATCGCAACAAGTTTTTGATGCGGATGAAATTTGGAAATGAAGCTTATCTGCTCATCTGGGCTAATGTCCGATTTCAACTCATTCGGATGAAGACCCACCGCGAAGTAAACATCTTCAAAGCTCTCCGCTAACTCTCTTGCTAAATGGCTGGTTTCTTCATTTATCCCTGGAACAACCATTTTTTCAACGCCTGCTTCCCTCGCCTCATCTATCACGAGGTTAATCTCATCAATTAAAGGAGGAAAATAAAGATGGCAGTGTGTATCAACTAGCATTCTGAACCTTCAAATTATTTTCTCGGTTTTCGTACACATAGTATAGTTCCCCTCGGGCGGGAAAATTGTTGTAGAAGAAGCTTTCACAAGAGCTCCGCCAAATCGGTGAGAGGCATTTTTCATTCTCATCATTCTCAATTGACTTAACTCTCAAGGGGCACTATAATGATGTTAGAGATTCAGGTGGAGGCCTGAGTTCATCAAAACCTTCAGTAGTTACTAACTCAATTTAGGGGGTGAACTATGGAGAGACTTGGCAAAATTCTAATGAACAAAAGAGCCCGATTCATCCTGAAGCATTTTCTCTTGAACAATAATCTTCGTTCCCTCGCTATTCTTTACGCCTCAAGGCAGATGGCTCGCGGCTTCAACCGACCTGACAGATACACTCCCCCTGAAGCTGTTTCAAGGGATAAACGAGATATGGTCGTCGCTATGCTTAAAAGTATTGATCGGGGCCTGACGCGTAGTCTCATTTCAAAATCCTACTGGCTTAAATTCTTTGACTCGTTTTTATGTATGTTTGTGGCGGGGCATGAGAGGGTCATTGCCTTTCGTGAGAAGTATAAAATGGAACCGCCTGGCTTTTTAACCATAAGCCCAACTCGTTTGTGCAACCTTAACTGTGAGGGTTGCTATGCGATAAGCTCAGCAGCCTTTAAGGAGAAGCTTTCCTATGAGATTTTCACGCGGATTATTCGGGAACAGAAGGAGCTTTGGGGTAGCCACTTCACGGTAATCTCCGGTGGTGAACCTTTTGCCTACAAAGACAGCGGGAAGGATCTTCTTGATATCTTCGCCGAGCACCAAGATAGCTTCTTCCAAGTCTTCACAAACGGTACCTTAATCACTAGAGAAACTGCTCAGAGGCTTAGTGAGCTGGCGAATGCGACCCCCGCAATCTCCGTTGAAGGTTTTGAAGCTGAGACGGACGCTCGAAGGGGTAGGGGAGTTTTCAAAAGGGTGCTCACTGCAATGGAGAATCTTCGTGAGGCACAAGTTCCCTTCGGCATCTCCGTTACATCAACTCGCAAGAACATTGAGCTTCTTCTTTCTGATGCCTTCTGGGACTTTTTCTTTGACGACCAAGGCGCCCTCTATTGCTGGCTCTTCCAGTATATGCCCATTGGACGCTCCTTCACGCTTGATCTGATGATAACTTCAGAACAGCGCATAAAGTCCTATGAGATGACCTGGCGCCAGATTAGGGAGAAGAAGCGATTCATTGCAGATTTTTGGAACTGTGGAACAGTTTCCAACGGTTGCATTTCCGCTGGCGTTCGTGGAGGCTATATGCACATTGATTGGAACGGCGCAGTCACACCCTGCGTATTTAACCCTTACTTTACCCACAATATAAAGGATGTCTATGAATCAGGTGGAACCCTCACCGACGTCCTCTTCTCTTCTCTTTTTGAGGGCATTAGGCGTTGGCAGAGGGATTACGTGTATGAGCGTCCACCATGGGATATGGGAAATGTTATTGCAACCTGCCCCTACCGCGACCACTATGATTTTATGCGGGAGCTTCTTAAGGCAACTGGGGCACTCCCCGAAAATGAAGCTGCGGAGGAAGCCCTGAAGGACGAGGAGTATATGCGAGGCCTAATTGAATATGGTCAAGAATATCAGAGACTAACGGATGAAATCTGGAGATTAAAGTACTTAGAAGGCGTGGAGTTTAATAGGAGCGATTCGTCTAAAAAGCCTTACGCTAACTCCTTTTCCCATTTACCCACCTCAGCTATCGCAAACAGCTTGCGTTTCTTAAGGAGCAAGTTTTTTTCCTGATACCGCTCTCAAGGGGAAGAAATCTCATTAGCTATTAAGAAAATTTGGTGTTCTTTGGCATGGCGTGCCTAAAACCGACTCTAGCGGGCAAGTCTTAATTTTTAGAAGGTATTTTATGCCGAAGGAAAATAAGTATGGCAGTGTGGATCAACTAGCATTTTCTTAGAATAACCCCTTCATATCTTTTATCACGGATACAATTATAATTATTGCCAAGAGAGGCGCTAATGGCTGAAAAAGGCGGGCGAAGTGCAACCTAGCATTTTCTCTTGTGTCCTCATGCTTATAAGTGCTTATACTCCATCCCTCTTGCACTAAGCATGATAGTAAGAAAGCTCTCTTTACTAGAAGTGTATCAATAAGGGTTATTCGGGAATTGGGCGAGCTAAAGAGTAATCACTTCACCTTAATCCTTGGTTAAATCTCAATAGGTTGTCTCAGTTGGCGCATAAAAATCAAATAATACTTTTTGAGTTAAAATAATAAAACCATTGAAGTGCTTGTCGCCAATTTTAATCTTTCATCAATGGGGGTGAAAAATGTATATGTAAAGCAGTGGTAAAAATCTCCGACCTACTTTTTTAAGAATTAATGCAAACAATACATCTAATTCGGAGGGAAAAATGCCTACCGTAAAACTTCTATCTAGGAAAGATGTGGAAAGTTTATTATCCATGGAAGAAGCGATATCAGTCTTAGAAGAAGCATTTGTGGAGTTAGCGGAGGGTAGGGTAATAATGCCACAAAGGACTGCAGTCAAGAATAATGACGTGGAAGGAGTAAGCCTCTTTATGCCGGCTTTCATTCCAAAAATTTCAGCGCTAGGAACGAAAATCGTTACTGTCTATAACAAAAATCCAACAAAACATAATCTACCTGCGGTAATGGCTACTGTTATTTTACTTGACCCAGAAACTGGAGCGCCAATCTCAATTATGGAAGCAGGATTCTTAACCGCAATTAGAACAGGAGCGGTCTCAGGAGTGGCTACAAAATATCTCGCACGTCCAGACGCTAAAGTTCACACTATAATTGGAACAGGCATCCAAGCAAAAACACAAGCTTGGGCTGTATCTAAGGTTAGAGATGTTAACGAGTGTATAGTGTTTTCCTTAGATCCCAAGGAAGCACAAATGTCCTTTTGCCAGAATGTAGAAGCATTAACTAAAGTTCCTACGCGTATTGCAGATGATAAAGAGACCGCGGTAAAAAACGCTGATATTCTCACTCTTGCGACATCAGCTTCTCAGCCCGTTATTGATGGTCATTGGATAAAAGAGGGAACGCATATAAATGGAATAGGCTCACATTCTCCTACAATGCTCTAGATTGATACTGAAACGATCATCAAAAGTAAGCTAGTATGCGACTTTACCCCGGCTTGCAGGGCAGAGGCTGGTGACCTTTTAATTCCCGAACAGGAAGGAAAATGGATATGGGATATGGTTTATGCTGATCTTGGGGAAATAATCTCCTCTAAAAAGCCTGGCCGAGAGAAACCGGAAGAAATAACGCTTTTTAAGAGTGTAGGTCTTGCTATACAGGATATTTCTACCGCACACTACACTTACATTAAGGCGCTAAATTCAGGAAGAGGTACGGACTTCACATTCTAATTGCTTTAGCTTTAGCAATCCTATATTTAAGAAATACATAGCTTTTCGTGGATGTAACATAACTATTATTATGTAGTGTAATTTATTTCACCTATTTTCGTTTATCTCTTAGTGTATGAGATTATTATTTCAACATCTAGGTATGATTTAGTTTTTTGGTGGGAGTTTTTAGTATCGCCGGTACTATCTAAAGATGCGGGATTGTTGTCCTTGGGTGAGTTTTGATTTTCTGTTTCTTTACTAGCTGGAGTAGCGGTGGCTTTAATCGTTATTTTGCCGTCCTCGCTTAGATACTCTATCATAAACGAATTTGGTGCAGTTACGTTAAACGTCTGACGGAACCCTTCTTGTGTCAATACATCTTTTATTTTCTCTCTAAGCTCATCTGCTTTAAGGAAACACTTATAAGTCAAGGTAAGGATTATTATTTCCCTACCAGCGGTACTTATATCTTCCTTCTCTGACTTACTCACCTCCCCTATCGCATGCTCAGTAAGTTTAGGCGTAAGTGAGGTAACTATTTCAGAAGGTTTAGGACCCTTTTGACAAGCCACCACAAGAGTGGCAATTCCGCTAATTAGAAGAACAGATGAAAACTCTCTGAGAATTGCTCTGAACACCAAATTGCGCAGTAGAACTAACCTTTTCATCATTAACATATGATGCATTTTATTTTAAGAGTGTTTAGGTTTCAAGCTTGATAATAGGCTAAAAGGCAAATTAGTCTCACCAGCCCTAGCAAAATAATAAACGTGGTGTTATTAGAAAACAAAAATATTTTTGGAAAAAGCACCTCAGGCAAGGAAGATTCGTGCCGGGGGCCGGACTCGAACCGGCACGGGATCTCTCCCAGTGGATTTTAAGTCCACTGCGTCTGCCATTCCGCCACCCCGGCTACGCTTACTCTATTTTATACAAAGACTACTATTTAGCGCTCAATTTTCCAAAGCCAAATTGCACTTAAAAATTAATATTACAGTTCTAACATTGGAGAATAATCTTCACAACAATAAACTTTATGCGCCGTATTAGTTCCAAGAACAATTATAGATAAACGTGGAATCCTTCTCCCCCTGAATAATTCGCTCTATCCGAAAATCATAATAAAGCGAGGTAAAAAAAAATTGAATCTTTGGTGATTACTCTCTCTCTCTTTGCTTTTTCTTTCTTCTAAGACGTTTCTTTCCGCCTGATCTTTTAGCCTCAATACCTCTTTTAATATCAACTAGATTCTCTTCGCTCATTCTTTTGTAGATTCTCATCATATCTTCAAAGGTTTTGCTCTTCGCAATAAGCTCCTCATCAAGATCAAAAGAAAGCCGAGGCGGTTCACCCGTGTAGGAATCAAGAACAGGTATTGGGAGCTCATCGGGCTCTAACTCCTCAGGCGGAATTATTGTGTAATCAAGGTTTTCAGCTTGCTTCAAGGAGCATTCAATCCTTCCGTCAGGAGAAACGGACAGTACCTTTACCTTCACTTTCTGATTTGGGCGAACCCTTTCTCTAATATCCTTTACAAACTCGTCACTTATCTCACTTATATGAATAAGCCCTTTCTTACCTTCTTCAAGCCAAACAAATGCGCCAAAGCCTCTTATTTCCGCAATACGCCCTTGGACAACGTCCCCACTTTTCAACGCCAACTTTTATCACATCCTTCCTTTAAGTTTATTTTTTGTTTTTACGAACTTGTAACTTCAGAGTTAATTTTACCTTAAATTCAACTCAAAATCAAGTCCGCTTAAAATATTTTTGTCACAAGACAAGATTGAATACAAACCTCACTGATATCCTCTATATTATATAGGTAAGAGCTTGCGAAGAAGAAGAATAATAAGGATATTAGACAAATACCTGTTCGTTGAGGCATTTTCTCTTTATCTAATAGGCGCGTTCGGTTTTCTAGCGTTTCTCATCATAAATCAACTCATTTTGGAGGGGGACAGGCTACTTAATCCAAACTTCCCGACAAAAGAAATATTAAAACTGGTTTTTTTGAACGTCCCATACTTTCTAACTTTGACAATACCAGTTGCTGTGCTATTTGCAACCCTGATGACCATGGGAAGGCTTGCAAAGGATAACGAAATCGACGCCTTCTTTACCAACGGCATTCACCTGTCCAGACTTTTCCTACCCTATTTCATTCTAGCTATCGGTAACGTACTTCTGAATTTCTATGTAAACGAAGCATTAGTTCCAAAGGCGAACGCATTAGCTGAGCGCGTTTACGAGAAGTATCCATATCTACGCGAGCAGGGCAGTCCGGAAGCTGATCCAACTATTGTGAATCTTCCGGGCGGCGCTTTTTTCTGCTCCTCTTACCTGGACAAGAGCAGTGGAGTTGTTTATTACTCCCTTTACGATACTCTCACTAGCGAGATAATTATGAAGTCAAAGAGAGATAAAGCTTCAAAGGGATCTTTAAATGATGATGCCAAAGTCAAAATGCCTACAGCTGAAAGGACGCAGGATGAGAGAGATAACGATACAAAGAAGGAAACAGATCAAGCAAAAATAACTGATAAAGAGGCTTCATCATTATCCCAAGAACAACATTCTGAAAGCAAATCACCAAAAGATAAGGATAAGGGCAATCATAGCTTAGAGATACCAGAAATGAAGAATATAAGTACAACCGTAATTCTCCCCACTGGCACTGAGGCATCGCCACCTCCTGCCCCACCGACTTTTGGTCCTAAGGGTCGCGGCATTCCGGGAGAAACTAAACCAAGCGTTCCACCTCATGAAATCACCAATACTTCACCTACTTCAACAGACTACGAAGAGCTATCAGGGCCTGCAATCAACCTTGCCACAAGCGGACAGGTTTCTGAGGAACGGTTAAATGTATCCAAGTCGTATCTTTATCTTACGGATGAGCAAGGTTTAGTAACTGAGAGAAAAGAAATGCCTTTTATGCAGATTAATCTTGGTCTCCCGCTAAAAGATTTAATTAGCACGATACGCACTCCAGAACAACTTTCAAGAGAGGAACTTCAAAGACAAACTGAACTAAAGAGACAAATAGGATTAAATCCAGCCAAAGATGCGACGGACTTATACCTCAAGTATAGCATTCCTTTCGCTTCCTTGTTCTTAGCCCTGGTTGGTGTGCCGTTATCATTGCGTGCGCCAAGGGACGAACGTCTTCTAGGACTGATATTTATTTATATTTTAGGAACAGGATATTACCTTGTTTACTTTATCTCAAAGTTAATGGGATATAACGAGATACTACCTCCCTTTCTAGCAGCATGGATGCAAAATATAGTTTTCTTTGTTATTGGTATCCTTGTTTTTGCCTTTAGTAGAAAGTGAAAAAGTCAGATAAAACAAGAATTATTTGGTTCTATTTTGCAAAAAGATTTGCAGGATTCTTCACAGCCATATTTCATAGGAAAAAAGTTCATAGGGGAAAAATATCTAAAAGAATATTAGAAGTAAGCGGCGCTAAAGAAGTTAAAGGATATGAAAATGGCTTGAAAAAAGGTTTTGCTGACAAGATTAAACCGATAATCTCATGGCTAACACGAATTAACTTCAAGTTCCTAACAATTGAGCGCTACGTGTTCTCCGAAGTATGGGGAAGTTTTCTGCTTGGAATGTTTGGATTTACTGTATTTATGATAATAACTTCGATTTTCACGCTAGGTGACAAGATTTTCTCAAAGCACATTCCATTCTTCACGGTACTGAAAGTAATGCTAATCTCTACCCCAGCCTATCTCGTCCTTGCGGTGCCGGTGGCAAGCTTATTTGCGACAATAATGGCGGTAACTCGTTTTTCCAGGGACAATGAAATCACCGCTATGTATACCACTGGAGTAAGTCTATATAGAATAATCCTGCCATTCTTCGGCCTGGCAATTTTTGCAGCTCTCGCGTCTTTCTTTACATATGAGTACATTGTCCCAAAGAATAATCGTGAGTTTAAGAACACTTTATCAGTCTTTTGGGAAAGCCAAGTAATAGACTACTTAAAGCCCGGAATAGTCATCAAAGCTCCTGAGAAGAAGTATTTCTTCATTGACAAGGTTGACAAGGAAAGAGGGATAATCTACGGCATTAGGCTTTACGACTACAGCGGTGGAAGGAGTTTCCCGAGGTTGCTTCTTGCGGAATCTGCCCGAATGGAAGGCGGGTTTATGCTCCTCAACAATGTCCGAGTTTACGAGCCAAAGGAGAGCAACGGTTCCTCTATGGTTAGTGGAGTTACACCCTCTACGAAGGTGGATATAGCACGACAAATAAGGGAGTTTACTTCTGAAGATGCTCCTCAGGAACTCTCTCCCCGTGAGCTTAAAATGCGAATTGAAGAACAAAGGAGGATTCTAGGACTTCAGCAGTCTCCATCCCGCGTTCTTCTGCTCAAGTACACCACAGACCTGACAGAATATTACTTCAAGTTTTCAATACCATTCGCGAGTTTGGTCCTAGTTCTAGTTGCACTTCCACTATCAATTCGTGGGCCGAGGGAAGAGCGAAATATAGGGCTCATTCTCACTTTTCTCGTTGTAATGACATACTACGCGCTATTCTTTGCCTGCAGAACCCTCGGTTATCTAGGATACCTACCAGCAATTGTTGCGGGATGGGCTCCAAACCTAGTGTTCATTGTGGGTGGAGTCATTTTGCTTCTCCGTGCTAGGAAGTAAGCAGGGGCATCAAGCTTTTCCAATAGTTGTAAGATATGGGTTGCTTTTGGCCTGCTCAGACAGGGTAGAATAGACTAAGAGTGGATATGGAAAAGGAACAAGCGTTTGTACTGCTTGTGCTGGCGCTCATCCTGATAATTTTCTCCACGTGCGTAGGCGGGAGTAAATCAAGGCTTAGAGCCAACATCGTCCTCATAAGTGGGATGAAAACGGGCGAGACATCCCTGCTTCATGGCGATGTTTCTATCATCCTTAGAACGAATGGAAGAATGATCTTTAGAGCACGAACTTGTATAGCTCCGTAATGAGAGTGGGAGCAAGACCAAACCCTACAAAAAATGCGACACGCATTCAAACCGCCGACAGGGGAGAATAACCGCGTGGAGGATTTGACGCTCACGTACAATAGCTATGGAACTTTCACGCTCACTTGGTCTTACAAAAATACTGGCGACTACAACATTGACAGCGCAGTGAACATCATGGACATCTTACCTTTGGCGAAGCATTACAACAAAGGCGCGGATGATACAAGGCGATGGATAGACGGGAATGCGGACGGAGTGATAGATGAGGGAGATGTTGAGCCAATAGCGGAGAATTTCTTTTCTCAGGTATGGGAATACGTGGTTGAGTGAGCGGAGATGGGCGGAGAGTTTGGCTCTCTCGGGCGGGTAGTTGTATCGAGCCGAGAAGATGGCGGGACGCAAGTCCCAACTCTAAATTTTTCCTTCACCGTAAATGAGGTGGTAGCACTCACTACCTTTCGAGTAGTGCCGGTGGATTATTACGGCGAGCGTGGAGATGTATCCAACGAAGCTTCTCTACCGGGATCCCCGCCGATAATTTACTCGGTCACACCGATCTTTGGCTTCAAGAATGAGGCATACACGTTCACCGCGAATGTCGAAGGGACTCGCCCGCTTTCTTATCAATGCGACTTTGGTGGGGGCGCGAACCCTA
>JBBIRS010000014.1:0-19200 GCA_037441675.1 Planctomycetales bacterium
CGCCGAGACGGCGGGGTGCAAGCCCCCTTCAGGGTGAACCCGCACTACAGGGCGTGAAGGAGCGCGATTGTTGTAAAATAATGTGTGAGTTGATACGTATGAACGCAAAAGAGATACAGTATTACTTAAGCATCATTGGGGCTTTTGTTATCGTTGGCGTATTTGGGTTACTCTTATATTACGTAGCGAGTAATTCTGAGAGAACTTTATTCGCAGAGGTTCAGGCAAAGATAGAGGAAGATTTTAAGAAACCTCAAATAACGGAAGATCCGACAAAGAGCGAGACCGCATGGGGCTATCAGGTGGCGAAATGTATAACGCGAGCGTTGGATGAAGCCGAGGCGGGGATGATATCTGCCGCGGAGCTTTTGAGCATTGCGCCGAACCTCCGCCAGGGCGATCCTGTTCCTTGGGATAAGATTAAGGATACTGAGATTGTTCTTGTGGAAATTTCCGGGGCAGATCTTACAACCGCCATCGCAAACGGCGTCAAATTCCATCCGCGAAAAAATAGCAGTTTCTTGCAGGTATATGGCATGAAAATTCTTGGCTTGAAGGATGAAGATATCACGAAGGTGAGCAGTATCCTGATAGGAGAGGAAGTGGTTGTTGCGGACAAAAAGTATAAGGTTGCTATGACTAAGTTTATGGCGGAAGGTGGAGGACCATTTGTGGGCTTGGATTCTATTAAGATTATTTCAGAACCTAGAAGTCTTGAGCAAGCACTAAGAAAATTTTTATTCCCAACTGGAAGGGTAGGACCCGCAGAAACCACATACCTTTTCACGAGCAAGAAAGAGCTTACGTAGATAACTCACTTGCAGATAATTTCAGAGTTTACTCTGCAACGTTCAGATTAAGAGATGGAAGAGGTGAACGCTGACAAGATCACAAAAGAAACATAAAGTTTTTGTTAGACGTCAAAGACTTGATAAACGAAGACAGGTTCCCTTCTTCCACGAAGTTCAATGTTGCCAAGTTCAACAACCTTCATTCCTTTGAGGCTTCTGTAGACGAGCTTGTAAGTGGAATCAGCCATAGCGATGGAGTTATTAGGGATAGAGGTACACAAACGAGCGGCAACGTTGACGGTGTCACCCAGGGAGGTAAAATTCATCATCATATTCTCAACTCCGATGTTACCGGTGACAACCTCGCCGGAACATAAGCCAATACCCATATAGAATTCCTCTTCAAGTTTGCGGGATCTCTTCCTGTTATAGTTTTTTAGGAACCTGATAGCTTCGATAGAAGCTTTGAGTGAGTTTTTAGCGTTGCGGGCGGGATCCTCCTCGGAGCCAAATATCGCCATAAGACCATCACCTAAAAACTTGTAAACGACACCGTTATTTCTAATTACAATGTCCGGCATTCGGCCGAGAAGTTCGTTGAGGACGGAAAGCACTTCCTTGGGTTGGTGGATTTCAGCAAAGAATGTGTAATGTCTTAAGTCTAGAAAGAGAACCGTGACCTTTTCAAGTTTTCCCGCTTTGACAAGTTGAAGTTCTCCACGAAGGGTGCTTGCCACGAGATCAACCGGTAGAAAGTACCAAATCTTTTGCACATCCAGAAATTTGGAGTAGAAAAAGCCAAGCTCGTCAATAAGATGGCGAAGCTGGAGAATGTTGGTGGAGGACAAGCGTTCAGTAGCGGTCTTGAATAACTTAAAGAAGACTACTCGGTGGCGTTGGATGAATCTACGGAACTCTTCCTTCTCGAGGGCAAGAAGGTTGGCTCCTTCCCTTGCCCTCACCGTGGCAGTTGCTGGAGAGTTTAGGATGATTCCAATTTCACCAAAGTAATCGCCCGAGCTTAACGTATCTATTCTTACAAGCCTGTGCCCAATTTGCTTGAACACGTCCATCTGTCCACTCTCGATGAAAAAGACCCTATTTGGGTGCTTGCCCTCGTGAATTATGTAATCTCCCGGCTCAGGCTTTAGGATCTGTAAATGCTTCGCTAGTAGTCTCAAATCTTCCTCTGCAACTTCATCAAATAATGGAAATGCCTTTAGGCGCTTTGTAGATACCGAGTTCATTTCATTCCTCTTGATCTATCAATTATAAGACTTTTGAAGAATGTACTTTTGAGTTATCTTGGTTGGTCATTGTGCGATTCTCTTATTTATTTTGAAAGCCTAATAGCATACTTTTCGCTCATTTATCTGATCCAGGGCAGAAGAGAGGAGATCTCAATATTAACTTCACCTAAGAATTTTCCGCCAAGAAAGTCCTGAAGAAGTAGCTCCGAAAGTTTTTCAATAATACCTGTGTAGGAAGAATCCCCCTCGGGAAGCTCTACCGAGGAAGTGATATTAGAGATTGCCTTCGTAAGAGCATCGCTGGTTGCAAGATGATACTCCTCGGCTATCAGTGCGGATTTTGTCTTAACACCCTTGATGGCAACAGTTACTTCAATGGCTATGACTTTGGCAAAAAGCTCGGTAGCTTTCAAGAGTTTCTTCGCACTGGTAAAGGACATACTGACGAAGTCTTCCTGGTCACCTGAAACTGAAACGTTTGTGAGAATTGCGGGAGAGGCTAAGTGATTTATCTCCGCTATAAGGGACGCATCAACGTACTGAAGAAGCATAAGTCCACTTTCTATCCCGCCTTGCAATGCAAGAAAGGGGGGAAGATTTGAATCAAGTCCCGGATGAAGGAGCTGGTTCACTCTGCGCTCGCTCATCATTGCGGAGCGAGCAAGTGCTAAGGCGCAAGTTTCGGCGCTTACCGCAAGCTGTTCTCCGTGAAAGTTCCCGCCGGAAACAATGAGCTCATCTTTGTAGAAAATGAGCGGATTATCAGTTGAGCTGTTCATTTCAACAGAAAGAACCTCAGCAAGATGGGAGAATGCGGAAAGCAGACTTTCGCAAGTAATGACAAAACATCTGAAGGAGTAAGGGTCTTGAACCTTATCGCAGTGCAGGTGGGACTTTCTAAGCTCACTTTCAAAGGTGAGCTTGCGCATAACATCTGCAATTTCTTGGGAGAACCCGTGAGGTTTTTCCTGATAGAGCAGATTATTAAAGTGGGTATCTGCGGCGCCGTAGGCTTCGTGGGAAAGGGCGGACGCAACTAGAAGCGCGGGAAAAAGAGAGGTGAAATTCTTTAGAGCTAGAATGAGCATTGCTTGACTAACTGCGGTTGAGTTTATCAGCGCTAAGCCTTCCTTTTCCTTTAGACTCAATGGGGAGAGACCAAGTCGGTTGAGGGCTTCCATGGCGGGAAGCCTTTCGAAGCCTTGGGATTCTCCTGAGTAAATTGGCGCCTCGCCTCGAGTAAAAACCTCACCCTCGCCAATTAGTGCAAGAGCGATACTCGCAAGTGGTGCAAGGTCGCCACTCGCGCCAAGACTACCTATGGATGGAACAACTGGTATAAAGTCTAGGTTTATAACTTTAGCCAAGAATTCAGCAGTTTCAGGGCGAACGCCTGAGCGAGCACGAACAATGCCATTGAGTAGAATAAGCATAGCTAAACAAACTGCACTTGTTTGTAACGGCTCTCCCACACCGGAGGCGTGGCTTCTTATGAGGTTCAGCTGAAGCTTCTCCACCATATCTCCCGTGATGCGCTCCTTGGCAAACTTGCCAAAACCGGTGTTTACTCCGTAAATTGCCTTATCCTTCTTAAGTTCTTCTTCCAGAAAATCTCGGCATTCTTTAACACGAGAAAGCGCAGTATCACTAATCCCAACGAAAGGATTACTTTTAAGGAACGCAAAAGCATCTGATATTTTCAGCAGTTTTTCACCGAGGACAAGCCTGCTCCCCGTTAGTTCCATTGAAACGCTCCTTGTTGATGCGAATGGATTATTCAAAGAATATAGCACTTTACGAAGGAAATACCATTTCTTGATGAGCGGAAATTGGAAATTATTTTTTAGGGGATGCGAAGTGAATCAATTGGGTAACATGATGGCAGAAAAGTAAGACAAACCATTTGTAGTTAGTTAACTATTCCCACAAGGGCTTGCCTGGTAAAGAGTTGAGGGCGTTGTCTTTAAGTCCAAGGAGATAAAGAATCGTAGGCGCAATATCAAGCATTGTTCCTTCCTTGAAGCTGTGATTGCGGTCGTTTATGACGAAGAAGCAATCAGGGGCGTTCGTATGCGATTTTTTCCCCTCATCAAAGCCATGATCGGTCGTAACAACTAGAACCGTATCATCCCACAATCCTTTCTTTTTCAGAAAGGCGGTAACTAGTCCGAGCCATTCGTCGCATCTCATTATTGCCTCTTCATACTCTAAAGAGTTCTCGCCAAACTTGTGCCCTGCTCTGTCTGGGTCGGCGAAATGGACGAAGATGGCAAAGAAGTTATGCAATGAGAGTTTTTTTATGACATCAATGAGAATTCTGCCGATTTCCTCCGCATCCCGAGGCGTATCGCCTAACCACAGATCAAATGCACCTTTCGCATTCATCCATGGCTCGCCCTTGTCCGTGCCTTCTCTCTTGGAGCCTTTACCGCCTCCCCACTTTATGTTCGGACCAAGGGAGCCTAAATTGTGGCTTTTGCTGGCAATGAAGGCGGTGAAGATTCGCCTGTCTGTTTTACTCTCAAGTATTTCAAATATTGTTGCATCCTTCGGGATTGGTTGAAAATTTCTGTTACTGAGAACTCCTGATTTTTCCGCAGGTAGTCCCGTTATAATTTGTGTCCAGCCGGATTTTGTGTCCGTTGCGTGGTCAGTTATCTTGAGCGTTACGAGCGAGCCTTCATTTATGATATGAGATAGGTTTGGAAGCTTGCCAGATTCGAGTAGATCACTTAAATGCTCCCGCTGGACACCGTCCCAACCGATTAGAAGGAGATTCTTTGAAGGATGCCAATCTGCGGAAACTCCACCTCCACTTTCAACTCCGGTCCCGACAGATGATGTTAATGTGGCACCGCTAATTAAAAGCGGAATTAGAAGGACGGCTAGTATTATGAAAATTTTTGAATACCTTCGCATATTGCCTCCCGAGATACTTTCTTAATTTAGAAGTGGAATTATAAAAAGTCAAATTAAAAATTTAGTGGTAAAATGATGGGGAAAGGGAATGAATGAGGAGGAAACTAAACGGCTTCTTGGTAGGAAGCCATTTATTGAAGAAGAATTTAAGGGGAATAAGGTTCTACTGCATGTCTGTTGCGCACCTTATGCGACTATTCCTATCAATAGATTATTAGAGGTAGCGGAAAAGCTGACCTGCTACTTTTACGACCCCAATATCTATCCCCCTGAGGAGTATATGAAACGGCTAAATGAGATGAGGAGGCTTGCGGAGAAGTGGTGCATAAACACAATTGAGGGGAAGTATTTCAACGCGCCTACTCAAAGTGTTCGGACGGACTTCCTTGTCAGCGAGGACGAGTTGTTGAATGAGGGTGAGTATGACGCAATGCCTTTAAAGCCTGTGGGCGAGCTTGAAAATGCGCTTAGATCAATGATGGAAGGTGGTTCTTACAACGAGGTAGCGGAAAAGCTGATGGGATTTGCTTCAGAGCCTGAAGGCGGATTGAGGTGCAGTTTATGCATTGATTTGCGACTAACGAGAACCGCGGGGTTGACGAAAATTCTTGGATATGATGCCTTTGCGACCACCTTGACCCTTTCTCCTAAAAAGAACGCTGATCAGGTGAATCTAACAGGGGAATGCTCGGGAAGAAAGTTTGGCGTTAAGTACATTTGGACGAACTTTAAGAGGGCGGAGGGGTTTAAGGAAAGCGTTAGAATCAGCAAGGAGTTGAATCTCTACCGCCAAAAGTTTTGCGGATGCAAGTACTCCGAGAGGGCATGATAGGAGGCGTGAGAGAAGGCACTAGAGAATAAGAGAGTTGCTTTGATGAATTTTTATATCCCGTCACTCTCCCGAGAGAACTTTCGCTTGCAACCTGTATAACTTAGTGATAAATATTGCGCGATAAGAAAGTATCCGATAGAAATCTATCCAAGGGGTATAATAGGGTTAGGATTGACGCACTGAGGTTCTAATTATGCGAAAATTGATGTTTTCTTTCCCCTTCAAGCGTGGAGCAATTTTAAGGGGCATTTGCTCATTGACATTACTTTTCCTAATTTGGTCGCAGGGCTTTTCCGCATATGGAGAGAGTGGGCTTGTTCACAACAACGAAGTTATTGTCAAGATGAAAAGCGGAAAGTCCGTTAGCGATCTCTCCAAGGCGATTAGCAAGAGAGTCGAACTACTTTATACACTGCCTCTTTCATATACGACTTATGAACTTGTTCAGGCGCCTGAAGGTGTAGACCCTTTTGTGTTTTCGCTGGAGCTAGTGAGAAGCGGGTTGGTAGAATTCGCCTATCCTAACGTGAAGAAGCAAGTTAGCAGTTTGGATGAACTGCAGAAGGGAAGCCCTTTCATTCCCAATGATCCTTACTTTCTTGGTGAAGGCAACGCAAGTTTGGAGGAGGCTTTTGATAATCCTAGACGCAACCAATGGGGGCTTTTATACACAAACGCGCCATTTGCCTGGAAGTTCACCACCGGGCGTGATGATGTTGTTGTTGCGGTAATTGACACGGGGATTGTATTTCTTCATCCTGAGCTTGAGGGTAGGCTATGGGAAAATCCGGGAGAGATACCCGGCAACGGAAGAGATGATGATGCAAATGGTTTCGTTGATGACATTTACGGCTATGACTTTGCGGATTGGGATCAATCCCGCGGTAGGTTGGGCGATCCGGATGTCACGGATGAGCAAGCGCCGTACGAGTCTCATGGGACGTGGGTAGCTGGAGTGATTGGAGCAAGAGGAAATAACCGCGAAGGAATCGCTGGAGTGGCGGGAGGTGGCAATGGCTTTCCAGGGGTTAGGCTAATGATAATTAGAGTTGGCACAAACAGCGATATTTCAGTTGCGGCGGAGGCTGCGGCATTGGATTATGCTGTTTCAAACGGCGCAAAAATTATAAATATCAGCTTTGGAGGCGAGCCGGGAGGCGAGGTTGAGGAGAACGCAGTAAGGGATGCATGGAACCGAGGCGCGGTTATTATTGCTGCGGGAGGGAATGAGCCTGTGAATTCTGGGAGATTGGATTGGCCCGCGGCTCTGCCTCAAGCTATATGCGTAGGCGCAACTACTATTTTTGCCGCTACCAAAGTTAACCCTGCAACGCAGATAATCAATGAAACAATCGCAGATTACAGCAAGACTGGACCTGAGATGGATGTGGTGGCGCCTGGAACTAACATTTTGACCATTCACGAGGATGACGCTTACACATTTCACCCTGACTTCCAGTTCACTGGAACTAGCGCTTCTACTCCAATTGTTGCGGGATTTGCCGCGCTTATACTCTCCCACTATCCAAATTTCAACAATACTCAACTGCGGGATAAGATTTATTCCAGCACCATTGATATGGGTGCAAGCGGTTGGGACGAGGTTTACGGGCACGGAAGAATTGATATGGCAAAAGCATTTCCGCAACAACCGCCTCAGGGGCGTCCTGGAGACTATGATAGGGATGGGGATGTGGATGAAGATGACGTTCTGAAGATTATTCAGCACTTTGGGCATATCAGTAGTTATGATGGGGGAACCCCAACTGATTCTGAGGACGACATAATTGACGGAAATCAGGACGGTATCGTTGATGAGCTTGACATTTTTGTGATTGGCAGAAATTACACTGGTTCCAGCGATTCAGAGCCATCTAGAACTCGCTAGGAACTGGGAGGGTTGATGCCCCTCTGTCAAGGATAAGTTGTGTGACAAGCTTTGCGATTTCTGATTAGCCATACACTTAAAGCCCCCTGCGCTAAAGATGAGTAGTAATGGAGGGAGGAAAGTTGTGGTAAATAAGGGTAGTCATATCCGCAAGACTTTGAAAGTTCAGCGCAGAGCAGTAGAGAGCGATGATAAATTAAGTGGACTAATAGGCGTTATTAAAGCAGGCATTATGAAAAGCGGGCATTATTTGTCACTGCTTCTTAATGAAAAAGTATCTTAAAGGACGCGGCTATCCTTGCGCCTTTCGCAAAGTTCCAACAATCCTTCAAACTGTTTTCTTCTGCTGTGATGCTTTAGCTTCTTCAAGGCTTTCATTTCAATTTGGCGAATGCGCTCACGGGTAACGCTGAACCTGCGACCCACTTCTTCCAGAGTTCTTGGATAACCGTCATCAAGCCCGTAACGGAGCCTAATCACTTGCTCTTCGCGGTCTGAAAGGGTCTTGAGTATTTTGTCTATCTTCTGCTTCGTTAGCTCATAGAGGGTTTCGTTCTCGGGGTTAACGAGATTCTTGTTCTCCTGGAAATCCTGGAACTGAGAATCCTTGTCGTTGCCAACGGGCTTTTCAAGGGATATTGGTTTTTGCGCTATTCGTAGAATCTCCCGCACTTTTTCTTCACCAATGTCAAGCTGTTTGGCAATCTCCGTGTTGCTGGGTTCTCTTCCCTCGCGCTGTTGGATAATTTTGCTGGCGCGAGAGAGCTTTGATATCGTTTCAACCATATGCACGGGCTTTCTTATAAGCTCTGCCTGGTCCGCAAGAGCGCGGGATATTGCCTGCCTGATCCACCAGGTAGCGTAAGTGGAGAGCTTGAAACCGCGGTCAAGGTCAAACTTCTCAACCGCACGAATAAGCCCCATATTGCCCTCTTGGATGAGATCAAGAAAACTCATCCCGCGGTTTAAATACTTCTTGGCGATAGAAACCACTAGGCGGAGATTCGCCTCGATAAGGATGTCCTTTGCGGATTCGTCACCTTCCGCGTATCTCTTGGCGTAGTATCTTTCTTCTTCTTTTGTCAATAGAGGAATGCTACCAATGGTTTTCAAGTACATTTTCACGGAGTCATCAAGGCGCAAATTCTCCGCTTCGCCAATCTCTTCCTGGGTAAAAGCCTGCTCCTCGCTACGAAGTAGGTCTTTGTGGTTATAAACTTCTTGACCTTCATCGTCCACCACTGAAAGTCCCTTTTCCTGCAGGCTCTCAAGCAACGCTTCAATTTTTTCGTCTGTGAGGTCTTCATCACGGCTGAGAAGGTCGTTGAGCTCCTTCACCGTGATTGCACCTTTTCTGTATGCGATGTCGTAGATTTGCTCGTAGATTTCGTGAGGAATGGATAAACTAGTTTTTAACGTATTTCTCTTTGTCATAATTTATAATTGCACTCCTAAAATAGCTCTTATGATAAAAAAACTAATACCGCATTGTTTGGGAAAAATTGCGTCAATTTAATATACCCTCAGTTTGCTTAATATTCAACGTTTGGGAGGTAAAAATCTGGAATTTGCGATTCTCAAAATTTGAGGTAAGATTAAGTGAAAAGAGTTGCAAGGGATTTGTATCGTGTAATTAGTTGTGGCTCATAAGTTAGCGGTGGCTTTCAAAGGCTGATGTCATTTCATTGCATCAAGTCTAGCGCACAGAGGAACCTGGACTAGTCATATTTTAGCTCTTGGCAATGGTGGTGAATGTTCGCTTATCCATCGTAGCGCTTGGGCTTTATGAGATATGGCTCATTTTTTTTCTCAGTGAATAGTTCCCAAAAATAAATAGCCAAAAACAAATAGTCGGCGAATTTAATTGGTATAATTAGTGATTTTGGGAGAAAGAGCATGAATCACTTGGTAAAAGAGTACGAGAAAACATTGGCGAAACCGGTGGGTGAAATTCCAGAAGTTAACCCGGGGGATACTGTCCGAGTGTATGTCAACTATTTTGAGGGTGGACTTGATCACGTCCCTTTGAAGAAAATCCATAGAATAGCTGCTAAGGGAAAGGTAACGCGAGGAGAGGTTAAGGTTGAGCGAGTTCAGATGTTTGAGGGGACTGTCATTGCGGTTAGAGGTGGAGGCTCTAACAGGAGAATAACCGTGCGCAAGTTGAGCAGTGGAATTGGCGTGGAAAGAACATTCATTCTCCATTCAAGGCGCATCAGCAAAGTTGAGGTAGTCAGAAGAAATGTGGTGCGCCGGGCCAAGTTGTACTACCTGCGCGATAGAGTGGGTAAGGCTACTCGACTGAGGGAAAAGCGGTTACGGGCTAGAGTCAGCCCTGAGGAGGTGAATAGCTAGCTTGAAAAGCCTGCAGGCTAAGTTTGACGCATCCAAGTTTGAGGCTATCTTTTTTGATTCCCAAAGACTTAGGGCAGATGGCAAAAGCTTTTGCGAGGTAAAGCTGATCGTTACGGAGGAGAATAAGAATAAGCCAGTGAATTTACGATTAACCGCAGGGAGTTTCAGTCCTGATGAGAAGGTGAGAAGTATAACTATCGTGCCAGTGGATGGCGAAGTAAGGTTCAATATTTACGCGCCATCATTTCCCAGGGGAGGTTATCTGATCGCGGATGGGCTCCGCGCTCCTTTGCAGTTCTCTCCCACGGGGTTTTTGCAGTACCTTACCTTTGACCTCATTCCTAATCTTGCGGTTGCGGTGGTGCTCGCTCTTATCGTTAGAAGCTTCGCACTTGCAAGCTACTATATTCCATCTGGTTCAATGGAGCCGACGCTTATGGTGCGTGATCGCCTCTTGGCTGATAGGTTCTCCTACACTTTTCATCTGAAAACGCCTAAACGCGGAGATATTATGATATTTCGCTACCCCGGCGATCCTTCTCAAGATTTTATTAAGCGTGTGGTTGCTCTACCGGGAGAGAGGGTGAGGATTGAAGGTGGCAGAGTATATGTAAACGATGAACCCCTTGATGAGCCTTATATTGCGGAAGTTCCATACTACGATATGGAGGAGCAGACGGTTCCCGAAAAGCACTACTTCGTCCTGGGGGATAATCGAAACAGAAGCGCAGATTCGCACATATGGGGCTTTGTTCCTGAGAAGAATATTGTTGGTAGGGCTTTGATGATTTACTGGCCGTTAGATAGAATGCAAGTTTTAAGGAATCCGTTCGCTCAAAGTAACAACAAAGAGAATTGAAGTTGGCTAAGGAGTAATTGAAGGAATTTAGGTGGCGGACTATGTTGAAATTCAAAAGCTCTATGAGAAGGTTCGCGAGCAATTCGCTCACGCTGTTGTAGGACAAGACGCTGTATTAAGGTTGATGCTTGCGGCTTACTTTTCTCAGGGCCACGTTCTATTTGAGGGGATTCCGGGTATTGCCAAAACTTTGATGGTAAAAACTTTTGCGCGCATTCTCGGTGGAGAGTTTAAGCGCGTTCAGTTTACCCCTGATCTTCTCCCCTCGGACATAATCGGCACGATGGTTTACTACCCATCATCTTCCACATTTAGATTGCATAAGGGCGCAATATTTTGCAATTTCTTGCTGGCTGATGAGATAAATCGGACACCACCGAAAACCCAATCCTCACTCTTGGAGGCAATGGAGGAGAGGCAGGTCTCAATTGAGGGGCAGATAAATTCACTGCCCGCAGATTTTACCGTTTTCGCAACTCAAAATCCTATTGAATACGAAGGCACATACCCGCTTCCGGAAGCTCAACTTGATAGGTTCATGATGCGCATTAAGCTTTCATATCCGCTGGAGTCGGATGAATTTCAGGTGTTAAAGAGGTATGACGAGGGATTTGACCCTAATGACTTGGATGCTGCTGGTGTTGAAAATCTCGGCTTTTCTAAACGTTTCAAGGAATTTTGTGATTGCGCTCGCAAGGTTAGAGTTCGTGATGAAATACTAAGTTACATTTTGCAAATTGTTAGAGCGACGCGTAAACGGGAGGAAGTGAGTCTTGGCGCTAGCCCAAGAGCAGGCATTTTTCTGCTTAAAGGTTCGAAGATCATCGCCTGCCTTGAGGGAAGAGATTATGTTATTCCTGATGATGTAGCGGAGCTTGTTCCCCACGTCCTTAATCATCGCTTGATACTTTCTCCAGAGTATGAGATTGAGGGAAGAAGCATTGATGATGTAATTTTCGAGGTTTTACAATCTGTTCCAGTGCCAAGATAACCTTCATTGTTTTGCTTTGAAGGCAAGAGATACAAGTTGCTTCAGTTGTTTTATCGGAGAGATTACTCTTTAACGCCATTGACACTTCTTTTGGCAGGATGCCAATGTTAGGTGTCTCATTAAAGTTGGAGAAGGAACTAAAAGGTGAGAGGCTTGATACCGCGCTAACCAAACTGCTTCCAAAGAAGCATCCTGAGCACTTTTCTGGAGCTACACGATCCCAGATAGCTAAACTTATCGTGGATGGGGGAGTAAAGTTGCGGGAAAAGACGTTAGCGAAAAGTTATTCTGTCAAGGGAGGTGAAAGAATCGAGATAAGCCTAGGCATTTGGGAAAAGTTATCAACTCCTAGGCGTCAGCTTGATTTCAGTCTTTATGAGATCAAATTTGACTTCACCGTGCTTTATGAAGATGAGTGGCTTTTGGTTGTGAGCAAGCCAGCGGGGGTTCTCGTTCATCCAACGATTAGGACAAAGGAGGCTACACTAATTGACCTGCTAAAGCTTAAAGCCCTCTCATTAGCCAATGTTGATGACCCACTAAAGCCAGGGGTAGTTCATCGGTTGGATAGGGGTACAAGCGGGGTTCTTGTGATAGCTAAGGATAGGGAGAGCCATTTTTTGCTTCAGCGCGAGTTTGCGCAAAGAAGGGTGAAAAAGCTATACCTTGCGCTTTGTATTGGCGGGGAGGTTCCAGGTAGTGGATTTATCAAAGCAAAACTTTCACGAAAGCCAACTAGAAGAGAACTTTTTCGTATTGCTCCTGAGGGTAGGGAAGCTTTAACATTTTACACCGAGGTATCTTCAAATCCATTGATAAAGCTACTTTGTGTGCGCATACTTACCGGTAGAACTCATCAGATAAGGGTGCATCTTTCCAATAGAGGGCTTTTTATACTTAAGGATATGGATTACGGAGCTCAGATAAATAGGGAGCTTAGATTTTTCTTGGAGGGAGCGGAAGATAAAAGCTATCGCCAAGCCTGGAGCGAAACACTGCCATTGAAGAAGCGCAGGCGCTTGCTATCCTTGATTGACGAATGCCCCGGCTTTTTTCTCCATTCGTATAAGATTGGCTTTACGCACCCAAGATTAGGAGAAACTGTTAGCATAATTAGCGAGCCACCTTCATACTTTATGGATGTTGTGAGCCTTCTTGAGCTTTACCTTGATGAAGATGCTATCCTGAGGACTGAGGAGGCTTTTCTTGAGTAGCAAGAATTTCTTTGAAGTTCAGGCTTCTCACGAACTTGCACGAGCGGGCAAGATGAGATTGGGAGAGTGTGAGGTAAATACCCCATCTTTTCTGCCGATTGCCACAAGGGGAATACCGAAGGATTGTTCCTTTGATGATGTGGAGAGCATCGGATACTCGCTAATTTTGATGAACAGTTATCACCTAATTTGCAGACCTGGCGTGGAGGTAATTAAGCGGATGGGTGGACTTAAGAATTTTTCCGGCTGGAAGAGCGGGATTTTGACGGATTCTGGAGGTTTCCAGATTTTTTCTCTCTCGCCCTTGAGAGATATTAGCAGAGACGGAGTTAAGTTTAAGGATTATGAGAGTGGAGCGGAGTTCTTTATGAGTCCAGAGGATTGCGTTGATATACAGCTAGCTTTCCTTTCGGACATTATTATGTGCCTTGATGTTTGCACCGCCCTTCCCGCTGAAAGAAAAAAGGTGGAAGAGGATTTGATAATCACCCATGAATGGGCTCAGCGCTGTTTGGATAGGTTCAAGAATTTGAAGAAAGAGAATGAAACTACCCTGCTTTTTGGAATTGTGCAGGGTGGCGTTGAGGAGGAGCTTCGCCAAAAGAGCATTGAATTCATTTCCTCGTTGGATTTTGATGGCGTTGCAATTGGCGGGCTCTCCGTGGGTGAGGAGAGGATGGATTATGAGAGGATAGCCTCCTTTTGCGCGCCTCGCCTTCCAAAGGACAAACCAAGATACCTCATGGGCGTGGGCTCTCCAGCGGATATTCTCCAAGCGGTTAGTTGGGGATACGACCTTTTTGATTGCGTTCTTCCAACAAGAATGGCTCGGCACGGCGTAGCTTACAGCTTTAATGGATACATTCATATTAGACAAAAGAAGTGGAAGTTGGACGATTCTCCGCTTGTTGATGGATGTGACTGCAAAGTTTGCCAAAGGTATAAGAAAGCTTTTGTCAGGCATCTTTTCACCGCAGATGAACTATCCGCCGCAATTATCCTCACCTACCATAACCTTTACTTCTACTACAAATTGATGAAGAAAATCCGTAGTAGCATCTTGGAGGGCAGGTTTCAAGAGCTTGTTTCTTCTATGGGAGATAAGCTAAGTAGAAAATTATAGCCTTGAAGGCGGAAGATAAAATCATAGGCGGATTAAACTTAAGGAGGGAAAAGTTTCCCGCGCAAATGTGCAATGCGAGAGACACCAATCTCGTCAAGCAAGGCTGGCAATGCTTCAAGAATTTTCTTTGGAGCGGAAGGGTCAAGAAATAGGATAGTCCCAAGTTGGACAGCCAGCGCGCCCGCTCGGATTAATTCAATAACATCAAGAGCATTTGCCACACCACCGCTTGCAAGAATGGGAAAATCCGGAAGAGCATCCGCGCAACGGTAAACGCGATAAACCGTTAAAGGTTTAATCGCAGGACCTGAAAGACCACCAGTCATAGTCTTTAGCTTTGTCCGACCGGATTTCGCGTCTATTGCCATTGCGGGCCATGTGTTGCTTATGGTGGCTCCGTCCATTCCTGCTCCAAAAGCGATTTTAACGAATGGAACAAGGTCTCCCGCCTCGGGCGAAAGCTTGGGAATGAGCGGAAGATGAGTAACCGCTCTAAGCCTTTCGCAGGTGCGCCCAAAGAGGACTGGATTGGTGGAGAAGAGCGTTCCATCCTTGACGTTTGGACAGGAGAGGTCTAGCTCAAAAGCGTAAATGCCCTCCTCCTTGGAAAGCCTTTTGATAACGAATTCAAAATCTTCCAGGGAAAAGCCTGCCACGTTGACGATTATCTTTGCTCGCTTTAATGAGCCACTAATCATTGATGAGCCTTCACTCTTTGATGCGCCTACTCCCTTTGATGAGCCACTGATAATAAGCCTAAGCTCGGGAAGTATGGCGTTGGCGAACATTTCTACTCCAGGATTTTGTAGCCCAATTGAATTCAGCATTCCTCCTTTTGTTTCACAGATTCTTGGCGGAGGATTGCCTTCCCTTGGGTTAGGTGTGATGGCTTTGGTGATTAACGCACCAACGGTGCTTATATCAAAGATACCTTCAAAGGGTTCTCCAAAACTGGCACATCCGGAGGCAAGCAGTATTGGATTGGTAAAATGAAGGTTGCCTAGGGAAACCGAAAGCCTTTCCAAATCTGTGGTGGTCACTCGGGAAATATTATAGTCTAAGAGAATGAGTAGGATATTATGTCAAAGATTTCTTGTTAAATAGAAATAAAGCAAAATCTTTGCCATAGCAATGCGGTAAAGGTGGAGGCTGTGCGCGTTGACTAATTCTTCGTGGGAGCGGATAATAAGACATAATCTCAACTATTGAAGGATTTGATTATGAAGGAGATTTCGGTTGATGAGTTAAAGGCAAAACTGGAAGGCTCTCAGCCAATTACCCTTCTTGACATAAGAGAGGCGAATGAGTATCAAGATTGGCATATTTGCGGAAGCGAGAACCTGCCAGTTTATGACGCCATAAATTCAGGGAGGCTTGCGGAGTTTACCGAGAAAGTAAAAGGCTTGCCGAAGGAAAAACCTATCGTGGTTGTTTGCAGAGCGGGAGTTACTTCAAAAGTTGCCTGCGCATTGTTGGATAAAATGGGATTTGACGCTTACAGCTTGCGAGCGGGAATGCACGGTTTCAGTTCCGCATGGAGCATAGCTAGGTTGCCATTAGAAATGGAAAACGGCTCATTCATTCAGATTAGAAGAAACGGCAAGGGGTGTCTATCTTATCTATTTGGCTTAAATGGAGTATGCGCGGTTGTTGACCCTTCTGTTGATGCAAATGTTTATTTGGAAATAGCGAAGGGGGAGGGCTTTGCGATTAGGCATATCCTTGAAACCCACGTTCACGCAGACCACATTTCTCGCGCAAGGGAGCTCTCAAGCCTTACGGGCGCGCCAATATATTTATTTTCAAATCAGCGGATTAATTTTGAATACATGCCATTAGAGGATGGAAGTACTTTTCAAATTGGTTCAATTTCGGTTAAGGTTATCCACAGCCCAGGGCATACCGGCGAAAGTGTTTGTTACTTAGTTGACGGAAAAGCACTTATCACGGGTGACACTCTGTTTATTGAAAGTGTCGGACGTCCAGATTTGGAGAAGGGAGATGAAGGAGCGGAGAGTGGCGCTAATTTCCTTTATCATTCCCTTCACGAGAAGATCCTCTGCCTTGATAGTGACATTTTGATACTGCCAGCGCACTTTAGCAAGCCTATAGCCTTTGACGGTCAACCTCTATTTACAACTCTTTGTGAAGTAAGAGAGAGACTTGATTTGCTAAAGTTAAATAAGAAAGAGTTTATTGAGAAAATAGTAGGCGGGCTTACCGCTAAACCGCCAAACTTTCAGCTAGTAATCGCAGTGAACGAAGGCAAATTTGACGCGCAAGGGCTTGACCCACTTGACTTGGAAGCGGGACCGAACCGCTGTGCGGTTGGTTGAAATTTACTTCCCACTTTGCCATAGTTCAGTGCGCTCGTTTACTTTAAGGAGCATTCTATGCCTAAGTACTCCTATGAACAATTTTCGGCGGTTAGAAATTACGCCGAACTCAGTTTTAGTCTGGACTGCAAATGGCTAGCTTACATTTTGCTTTCAATTTCGCTAGCGGTAAAGAAACCTGCAACCTTTCTAAGCTCTGTCACAAAGACAATACCCTGACCGGGTAAATTCAGCTTACCCGCCTTCACAACTGCTTGGAAAACGTCGTCAGTAATTTTTCGTGGGGTGACGAACATAATAACTTCCTTTTCGGGCGAGATAGCAATTCCGAGAAGACCCAGCTTCTCCCTGATTCCCCCGCCTCTCCCAAACCAGATTGTCGCTCCACCAGCTCCTGCCTTCATAGCTCTCTTGACGACTTTATCCGCTTTACCACGCTGTACAACAACCGTTATCAGGTCTTGTTCAGTTCCGTCCCTATTTCCGTGCCTATTTACATCCGACATTTCTCATATACCCCATTCTTACGATTTTTGAAGCGAATCTGGGCTCTTATCAATCTCATCTTCCTCTTCCTCTTCCATCTCTTCCACATCTGAGGTCGCTTGCCTTCTACCTTTTGTCAAAAGCCCCAATCCTAACACGCTCATTATAGGGCATACGGAGGCAAGAGCCAAAATTCCAAATCCCTCCGTGAGAGTAAGGGAGCTACCAAGTCCAAGCCCCATCGCAATTACTAAAGGAACCGTAACAGGTCCAGTGGTGACACCCGCACTATCCCACCCTATGTTTACAAATTCCTCAGTAGAAACTACCGTCATCGCTAAAAGGATTAGATAAAGTGGAATTAAGAGTACTCCCAGAGGAATACCGAAGATAAGCTTTATGACACCTAGCGCAATGCCGACACCTACACCGGTCGCCACAACGTTGATAAGCAGTTTCCGCTTGATAGCACCGTTTGTAATTTCCTCTACCTTGATGGCTAAGGCGTTAAGCGCCGGCTCTGCTATTGTTGCTCCAAACCCTAGAATAAACGCAAAAGCTACAACAACCACCCTCCCCATTATGTCCCCGTACATTCCAAAACCCGGCGGGTGAAAGGTGGTGGGAAGATCCTCGCCGACCTGATTCCCCAGCGGTGACAGCCCAGTGAGTAATCCGAAATTAAAGACAAACATACCAAAAAGCGCAAATCCGATGCCTAACGATACCTCTTCCAGATACTCAAGCCTTGCTTTGGCAATAAATACAAGGACGAGATAAAGAAAAATCATCAGCGGGGCGATTGCCTGTAACGCCGAGACAAAAGCCTTTGTGAAGTAAACGGAGATACCTGGTTCGCTGGTTTGGGCTATCTGGGTTAGAGGTATGCTCAGTTTAGTTGGGTCAAATAATCCGAAGTAGTTTAGACCAAGTGCCAATAGTAGAACGGTGATAATGGGAAATAGTGATGCGAGAGTAACGATACCAAATCCTGCCTTTCCCGTTTCAGCTCTGCCTGCTATTCTTGCGAGTCCTATCCCTAAGGCTAGCACGAGTGGGACAGTAACAGGACCAGTTGTAACTGCGCCGGTATCCCAGGCAAGTCCGACGATGGAAGCTGTATTTGCGTTCAAACTCGCTAGAACGGTAAGCGCAAGTGTAATCAAGACGCTTGGTAGGATAAGTGGCGTTAGGTTCCAATCCCTGATTATTCGCAATATTCCCACCATTGAAGCAATGCCGACGCCAATACCAACCGCAAGGATGAGATAAGCACTCTTCTCATTGAGTAAGTAGTAGAGCATTTTAGCCCTTTCGGGAGTTATCAAGGTCCCGGCTGTTTTCAAGGCTCCAATGGAAGGTTCCGCCAGGGTCGCTCCAATTCCGACCAGGAAGGCGAAACCAAGCACAATCCCAAGGGTCGCCGATTGAGGCAGGCTAGACCCTATTTTCTCTGCGAAGGGCATAAGCCCTAGCCTTAAACCCTCCATAAAGAACATTAAACCCACAAGAACCGCCAAAATACCGAAACTTATCCTAAGCGCGTTCTCCAAAGTTTGTGACAAGATGAGGAGCTGGAAAAGCGCTAGATAAGCCACCACAGGCATTACTAGGGTCACCTGCTCCCAGAACTTGGCACCCGCGTATGGGGCGAGTATTTGAGATGCTTGCCAAGGAGTGATGCGGATTTGAATCGAGTACACGTCTTCTAACTCATTTGAGGTATCTTTTTTGATCATTTCATTTATCCCGAGTTTGCAAGACCAATTTCTACTGCGTTTTCAACTCTGCGGGAACGATAAGTGGAGGAAGCAGATATGAGACGAAAAGAGTAAGACCACTCATAGTCTCCAACAAATAAAGAACGTAGGCAATGCGGTTTATCACTGGGCCTAAACTAAAGTACCTGCCAAGCCCTCCACAGAATCTGAAGATAATACGGTCTTTTCTAAATTGATAAAATCTTTTGAACTCCTTCTTGTGCACTTGGAAATTCATGAACAGTTGCTTATCAAACAAGAGATTTCAGCGCTAGCCTGTGATGATTAGAACGGGATAAAATAGTATCATACTTGATAATAAATGTAAACTGTATTAAGGGGCATTCTATGCCTAAGTACTCCTATGAACAATTTTCGGCGGTTAGAAATTACGCC
>JBBIRS010000015.1:0-14146 GCA_037441675.1 Planctomycetales bacterium
TGGTTGGTTTTGAGTTTTATTCATTGTTCTCATGATTTGCATATTTTCACTTTATCAACTCCTCAATATTAACCCCTAGCGCCTTAGCTATCTTAGCCATTACCAAAACGGAAAGTTATTAACAATTTCTCTTTTAATATAAATATATCAAATAAAATGGGTAAAACGAAATAAAAAAATCCCGCTTCTGCCGTCCCGCTCCGCGGGATAAAGACAAAAAATTCAATTTTTCTCCTAAAATCGGCTGGCGACCCCTCGCAGATGGCGAGCCAGCCTTAACATTTTCCAACTGGCGGAGAGGGTGGGATTCGAACCCACGGTGCAGGGATAAGCCCCGCACAATTGCTTAGCAGGCAACCGCCTTCGACCACTCGGCCACCTCTCCTCTACCATTATTTTATCTCATTCTTAAATATTATTCATCTCTGTCTGAGCTTCATTATGTGAATTTTATATTCTCCATATTCTCCGCACAAAAACTCCCCCACAAACCCTATTCCACGCGTAACAAGCGTGACTACATAATTACTTAAATCCGATTCGTTAGAAAACTTAGCGAGAATAAATCTCAATTTTGAGAATGATATGAATTTATAATACCTTAACTCAAAAAGTGAGCTTAGATAGTGGCGTTACTAGTTGATGGCGTTAGAAGTGGTGCACCATCTAAGCTAGACCCTATCCTTTAAGCTCCTTTGGATAGCTTGATTGCGTTCCCGAAGACTGCTGGGGCATGTTACACTTTCTCTTTTGAGTTTGATTTGGATTGAGTGAAAGCATTCACGAAGAAAGCAATGATAAGTTACGCTTTATCGTTTTAGTTTGTTTTAAATTCTGTGATAGTGTGATAGCGTTACTCAGCGATGCGCAGGCATAGCTAGACCTTATCCCACTTTTGATTCAAAAGAAAATACTTCTCCTTGTCTAGCCCAAGAACTGCTCTAATCTGATCAAGCAGGCGCAGATTCAATGCAAGAGCATCTATCAAGACGTCCGGGTTTCTAGCTAGCTTATCCTCAAACTCAAGAAAACTCTTTGGATCTTCGATTGGATAACTTTCCTTAACCCTCTTTTCAAACCACCTGCCCAAGCTATCAGTTATCTCATCATAGAAAAACATTTGATTCTTTAACTCCTTTACCTTTTCTTTATCGCCGATATCTTCAAAGTGCCGAATTAGAGCTTCCAGCACGACTCCTGTAAGGTAATGTTGAATCCTGTCAAAGGGTCGTGTATTGCTTAGGTTATACAAGAAGCGCATAAGTTCAAAGAGCTTTTCAGGGTCGTTCTTTATATCATCTCTCTCTAGAAGCTTGGTGATTGTATAAATCACCATATCTTTAGGGTAGATGCCAAAGGTTGATTCTAGCCCGATAGCGTATCCATAAAGACCGGAGTATTCCCAGTAATCCATCAGTGCGGGAAAGGGCGGAGGTAAAATGAAGTAGGACTTAGGCTTGTTGTTTCCACTAATAATGAGCTCCCAGGCGCGCTCATAATCATCTTCAAAAAACATTTTAACCAGCGCTTCAAAATGATCAAGAAAGGCGTTTTCCGGCATCAATTTACGCGCCCGATTCATTTCAATCTCAAACTTGTCCTTGTATTTTCTGTAACTAAACCTCTCCGTGCCTACCCCACGGGTATAAATCCCACTTTTCATTGGCGCAATGTAAGAGTACGCGAGAAGGAAATGATAAACGGGGTTGTCAGGTTCCAGCTCGGGACCTTTTTGAATGTATCGCAAAGCCTCCTCAAAAAAACCTTGCCTAGGCCTTAGGTATAGCCCGTAGGAAACGTAGTTTGCCACCTCTGTGGGATCTGCGCGTATTGCATCTTCAAAAAACTGCATAAAAACTTTATTCGCACGAAAATAGATTCTGTCCCGCTCTTCCTCGAGGGTTTTGTTGAGAACGCCGTTGTTTTGCCTAAGCCTTTTAAGAAACTCTTCTTCAAACTCAGACTGCCTCTTCCAGATGTAACTTATCAATCTGTTTGCTCTGCTCTGCACAAACCTCTTTTGCTTTTCAAATGAGACGTTTTTTTCCTCTTCTATCTTCTTACTGCAACCAACAAAATTTAGTAATGAAAGTAACGCAAAGAGGATAAGAATGAAACTAACTCTATGAGATTGATTACGTAAATCCACTTTAACCATATTCCTTCTCACTTAATCTTTATGTTGCTTTGAACGCGAAATTTACCTTGAAATGGACTTCAATTATTTAATTATGACGAATGATAAACCTAAAATGGTCAAAACTAGGCTACAAGTTTTAGATTGAGTTAATAAAATTATAATTATAATAATAATGCAATGTTGGCCCTATCGTCTAGTGGTCTAGGACGCAGCCCTCTCAAGGCTGAAACACGGGTTCGACTCCCGTTAGGGCTAGAAGTTTCAAGTTCCCGTTAACTAATACCTAAGCTCATAGTTCTAATACAGCTAGTTCATATAGCTAGTTTACGATGCTAGCTGGTTTTTGGGGTTAAGTTGCGTGCTTTTATTTTTAATCAAAAATTTAGGAAGAGAGAGAAAGGGAAAAGTCAGGCGCGAAGATTTTAGGCGAAAAAATTATTCAACGCACTCCCTAATCAACACATTTCTTTCCCTAAGAAATGAGAGGATTGCCTCGCATGAGGGAGGGTGCATTCCTAGATACTCAGGTGGGCAGACGCCACTTTCTGAATAAATTCCATTTGTGATTAACCTTACCGCAGATGTAGCGGTATAGGCAGTGGTTCTTGCCATTGAAGTAACATTGTTTTCAGTATCATATCTATCAAGAAGCTCAAAGGTAAAAAGCTTACTCTTTCCGCGCTGAATCCCATCAACGATAACGCGCAAAAAGGTTAAGTCTTCTTCGCCCTCTTGCAACTTCCACTTTGGGAAGACAAGTTGGGCGAGGACATCAATGGGAGGGACTTCTTTGCCATTAACTAACGGGGGTTCATGCCCGAAGAGGCCCGCATCCCTTAGGGCGCGCATCATACTAAGATGCCCCGGATAGCGTAGCGTTTTTTCAAGCATTTCCTCAGCCTTTATCGTTGTAAGAAGGGTTCTCAGGCCGTCGCTGGTAAATGCTTCAAGGTTGCCTATGCCATCAATTTCAATTCTCTCAACCTCATCAAGGGGATCAACTGATATGGCGTGCCCATTTAGAATCATCCTCGCAGGCCGAAGGTACTCTTCTATTACGTCTATGGGAGAAAATACCGCACGGTAGTACCACGGGGGTTCAGGCGTTCTTGGTAGCCCACCAACGTAAATCCGAATTTTCTTGACTACTTCAAGTTGCGAACAGGCTTTGCCAACAAGAATATGGGATAGCCCCGGCGCAACCCCACAATCAACTATCGCAGTGACTTCACGCTCCTTCGCCAAAGCATCAAGGCTGAATGGGTCCTCCCCAAAGAAGGATATATCCACAATGTCTCTGCCAAGCTCAATCACGCTTTGCAACGCGGAAAATCCTACAAAGGAAGGAAGAGCATTCACCACAATATCGCAGTCAAGAGCCAAATTGGCAAAAGGCTCGCGGTCATTTATGTTGACTAAATGCGGAGAAATGCCAGCTATACCAGATAATTCATTCAAATTGGATGATTCTTTATCCAGCGCGATTACTAAAAACTCTCCATTTCGCGTTAAATCTCTCGCTATTTCTCTACCGATTAGCCCACAACCAAGAAGAAGAACTTTTATACTCATTTCTTCTAAAAATTAGTTCAAGAGAGATCAATGAGGAAAGATGATAAGCATAATTATGGCAAGGCTTAAGCATCTAATCTTCAACACGAGTAATTTTTAAGGGCTTAGCGCCATTTCAACATACCCGTATAAATTATTTATTTTCTCATAAAACAATCGTAAATGAAACAAGTAGGATTAAAGTATATAATGGAAAGCTTCCGCATTTGACGCATCTTTGAATCAGGGTTGCGTAAGTTATAACTATACTCTTTCCATTGGCGGAGAGAAAATATGTATAGCTTTCATCTTAGAGAAGAGCCACAATTTGATGGTGAAAGGATTGTGATCAGTGAGCAGAGAATAATCAAGCATTTGAGGGCTGTAAGGATTAAGAGAAGCGAGGAATTTATCATCTTTTGGAATGGCTTGAAACTAACCTGTGAAACTTCAAATCCTAGGGGGAAATCACTTGAAGTAAAGATTAACGCTTGCGAAAAAATTACTCGTGGCCAGCCAAATTTAATCTTGGCGGTAGGAGCGCTCACAGGCGGAAAACTTGAAGAAGTCGCACATACTGTTACTCAACTCGGCATTGATACTCTACTGATTGCTCATACTTCTAGGGCTGTGGAAGTGATAAAGAGTGAAGCCAAGAAGGAACGCATCATAAATTCAGTTTATAGCGCTTGCGAGGTGGCATCAATTCCATTTCCACCTGAAGTGGTTATCACTGGTGGCGCAAAGGAAATTGTGGAAATAGCGGATAAACTTGCTCCAAAACCTGCTCATAGGTTTTTATTCTATGAATTAGAAGAAAAAACGAACGTTCATCTCTCTAATATTTTTTCATCGCCTTACGATGGAAGGAAGGTCTTTGCGGTGATTGGTCCTGAGGGAGGCTTTGAAGGATTGGAGGCGGATTTCTTTCGTGATGCGGATTTTGAATGCGTGAGCCTCGGTAACCGCATCCTAGATAGTAGAGCTGCGACTTACCTTGCGGTCAGCGCTTTATCACTTTGGATGGATAAGTTGAGAAATAGGTAAGCTATTATCAGCTTTCTACCTGTCGTAATTCTAGCTTTATTTTTTCAAATGAAGGGTTTTTAGTGATAGAATGAGATAACCACATTAGGAGGGTTCAATATGCCTACTTTGCCCTTCGCGGAACCATACAAAATAAAAATGGTTGAGCCTATCCACCTTCTCAGCAAAGAAGAACGGGAAAGGGCAATGGTGGAAGCCGGTTACAACACCTTTCTTTTGAAGAGCGAGGATGTCTTCATAGATTTATTGACCGATTCAGGGACGAACGCAATGAGCGAGGCACAATGGGCGGGCTTGATGCTGGGAGATGAGGCTTATGCGGGTAGCAAGAATTTCTTTCACCTTTGCGAGACCATAGAAGAAGTAATGGGTTACAAATACGTTGTTCCCACACATCAGGGTAGAGGCGCGGAACACCTTTTTTTCAAGAATATCCTTCGGAAGGGGGATGTAGTTCCCATGAATATGTATTTCACTACGACTCGCCAACACCTGGAGCTTGCGGGGGGAATATTCAAAGATGTGATAGTGGATGAGGCGCATGACCCACATTCCACCTTTGAATTCAAGGGCAACATTGACATTGGGAAACTGGACGCATTGGCGCGGGAGTTCGGAGAGGAAAGAATCCCGCTGGTTTCCATGGCGCCAAACGTTAATATGGCGGGCGGTCAGCCATTCTCCCTTGTGAACATCAAGGAAGTTTACGCTTGGTGTAAGTCGCACGGGGTTAAGCTTTACCTGGACGCAACCAGAATTGCTGAGAACGCCTACTTCATTAAGATGAGAGAGAAGGAACACTCGGAGCGAACCATTGGTGAAATCGTAAGGGAGATATGCGCGAACTCGGATGGCTGTTGGATGAGCGCAAAGAAGGATGGACTTGTGAATATAGGTGGCTTCTTGGCTTTTCATGAACATGAGGAAGAGATGTTTGAAAAGTGTAGAAACGAAGTGGTGGTTTACGAGGGCTTGCATACTTACGGTGGACTTGCGGGAAGAGATTTGGAGGCAATGGCTCGGGGTCTTAGGGAAGTTATTAAGTTTGAATATTTGAAAGCGAGGATTACTCAAGTTGAATTTCTCCATTCTACTCTCGTTGAGGCTAAAATACCCTGCGTTATGCCCTGCGGTGGGCACGGAGTTTTTCTCAACGCTAAGGACTTTCTTCCGCAGATTGATCAAGACGAGTTCCCAGCCCAGATGCTTGCGGCTCAGATTTATCTTGAGGGAGGAGTGCGCTCAATGGAAAGGGGCAACGTCTCCGCAGGTAGAGACCCCGCTACCGGCAAGAATAGAAGACCCAAACTTGAGCTGGTTAGGCTAACGATACCAAGGCGCGTTTACACTGAAACTCATATGCGTTACGTTGCGGAAACTGTGATTAAGGTTTTTGAAAGGCGTGATAAAATCCCTGGCTTAAAATTCGTATATGAACCACCAGTTCTTCGTTTCTTTCAAGCTCGATTTGAGCCAGTTCACCCGATGTGACCAAGTTTAATAAATAGCTTTGTACTTAGCGGTTTTTGAAGTGAGCTATATTTGGAAAAATTATCTTTATCCTATCTGGTTTGGTACTTTTGCATTTAGCCTCATTGTTTTTCTTTTTCTTTCACTGTGTATCCTTGAGCCTAGCTTCTTGAGTTATTCGCAAAGGCGGGAAAATTCTTCCCTCATGCTGATAGGCACTGCATTTTCTGCGACGGGATAACTGCGCTGAGATTACTGCTCGCAGGCAAAATCCTTCACGCTCTTATCAAGAATTTTCTCGTTGTTGTCTTCATTTTCCTATCACAGTTGAACCTGATAGTTTTTGCCTTTGGGAGAATTTTTCGCCATAAACAACAAAGGTCGGTTCTTCAAAAGCACACAAATTTTTCTCTAAAGGAGGCTTAAATGGAATGACGGCGACCCACAGGTGGTCGCCCTACAGATTGGGTGAGGACACGCCCCTAATCCAAATATTTCGCAAGCCCTCCGCGCTACAGGGCTCTAGATTCGAGCCAAAAGTATCGTTTTTTACCCGCCAAGATAGGCGGATTTTACCTGCGGATTGTCGAGAAGCTCTTGACCTGTTCCTGCTAGGACAATTCTGCCTTGCTCCAAAACGTAGGAATAGTGGGCAAGCCTGAGCGCGTGGTAAGCGTTTTGTTCCACCAAAAGAATCGTTTTTCCAAGCTTGTTCAGATACTCAATCTTTTCAAAAATCTCCACGACGAGATTTGGAGCAAGCCCCAGACTTGGCTCATCAAGCAAAAGGAGCTTTGGGTTCTGCATCATTGCCCTAGAGATTGCAAGCATTTGCTGTTCGCCGCCTGAAAGGGTGCCCGCAATTTGATTGAGCCGTTCCTTCATCCGAGGGAAGAGTGAGAAAATTTCTTCTAATATTGCCTCTTGAGTTTCCTTCTCTTTAATAATGTATCCTCCTATTTTTAGATTCTCACTAACCGTTAGATTAAGGAAAATCCTCCTTCCCTCGGGGCAGAGAGCCAAGCCGTTCCTTACAATGAGATGCGTTTTCATATTCGTTATGGGAGAGCCGTAAAAGGTTATAAGACCGCTTCGGACATTAACAAGACCCATTATTGCCTTAAGAGTTGTGCTTTTGCCAGCGCCATTTGCACCAATCAGTGTGACAATTGAACCATCTGGAACCTCAAAGGAGACACCCTTGAGAGCTGAAATTGAACCATAATTAACGTAAACGTCGCTGAAAACCAGTGCGGAGGTCAAGCCTCTGCCTCCTTTCCAAGATATGCTTCAATTACCCTTGGATTATTCTTCACTTCCTCAGGCACGCCCTCCGCAATTTTAACCCCGTAATCAAGAACGTGAATGTACTCACAGATGCCCATTACAACCCTCATATGATGCTCAATGAGAAGAACCCCCGCACCGGTTTGGTTCATTATCAGCTTTACTCGCTTCATCAATTCTTCTATCTCCGTTTCGTTCAAACCTGCCGCAGGTTCATCTAGAAGGAGGATTTTAGGATGGGTCGCGTAGGCGCGAGCAATCTCTAGGTACTTCTGCTGGCCATAGGGCAATCCGCCTGCGAATCTATCAGCCACATCCGCCAAACCAAAAAAATGCAGAATCTGCGTGGCTTCTTCTTCAATGCGTCTTTCCACGAAATTAGTTCGCCCTACTCGCAGAAGTGCCTCAAAGAGAGAGTATCCATAATTCTTATGAAGAGCAACCTTGATGTTATCCTTTACGGTCATATTCTTAAAAAGCCTGATATTCTGAAAAGTTCTGCCAATTCCAAGGCTTGTAATTTTATGTGTGGGTAGGCAAGTTAGCCTCTTCTCCCCAAGGTATATCTCGCCAGAGGCAGGGCGATAAACACCCGTAATAGCGTTAAATACAGTGGTTTTGCCCGCGCCATTTGGTCCAATAAGACCAATTATTTGCTTTGGCTCTACGGTCAAAGAGAAATCTTTCACAGCTCGTAATCCGCCAAAAACAACATTTATCGATTCTACTTTAAGCAATTTCAGCCTCCTCAGTGGTTTCCTCCTTCTCTAAGGCTTTTCTTACAACTTCTCTGGCTACACCGGAAAAGCCGAGAAGACCGCTAGGTCGGAAAATCATCAGCAGCACTAATAGAAGGGCAAATATAACTAGCCTCCACTGACCAATGAAGCGGAGAACTTCTGGCAGAATCGTAATAATTCCTGCGCCAAGTGTCGTCCCAAGAAGACTCCCCATACCACCAAGGACAACCATTAAAAGCACGTCAACGCTTTTGAAGAAATTGAAGTCTAAGGGCTTAAATAGCGGGATAACGTGAGCTAGAAGTGCGCCTGAGAGCCCTGCAAAGAAGCTCCCGATGGTGAAGTTTAACAGCTTGAAACGCGCGATGTTGATTCCAAGATTCGTAGCGGCTATCTCATCCTCGCGAATTGAGATAACCGCTCTTCCATGCCAACTATTGATGTAGTTTCTAAGAAGCCATAGAACCAACAAAACAATTAGAAGATAGGTAAGAAATGTTGCCCATTGAACACTATCCGCGCTAGCCTCGCTGAATGCCTTGTTGAACTGAAATACATCAAGAAAACTTCTCAATACCTGGCGATAATTTATAAGAATTGCTAGGATTAAAACACCGCAGATAACTATCCTGCAAACTTTATAAGAGGATGCAAGAGCTTTGAGCTTACAAGCTTGTTTTGCCAATAGAGCCGATAGAGCGTAAAGCCCCCACAGGATGAGCAGAATAGTTACCAGTGAGAATAGGGCAGTGAAAAAAAGGTTGCCGAGAGAATTAAGCTCTTTGGGAACTATGAGAAATTTACTAATGTGGGGAGAATTTCTTATACCGGTGGGACCGCCGAAAATATCCGCAGGCAGAGCTAAAAGAACAATTCTAATTATCTCAGCGAAGCCAAGGGTTGCAATGGCGAGATAATCGCCCCTTAGCCTTAAGCAGGGGTAGCCGATAATCAAGCCAAAAAAGGCGCTCAAGAGACAGGCGCTTAGCAAGCCAACTATTAGGGGAAAGCGAAACTTGCCTACTAAAATTGCGCTTGTATAGGCGCCAATGGCGAGAAAACCTGCGTGTCCAAGCGCAAATTGCCCATTGTAACCTATGATAATGTTGAGTGATTGCGCGAAAATCACGTTCACGAGAACAATCAGTATCACCAGTTCCCAGTAGGGATTAATCATACTTTCTCCACCACTCCCGAGCGAATAATTCCACTTGGTCTAACAAGGAGGACGGCGATGAGAATGGCGAATGCAAGGGCATCCGCAAGCGCGGATAAGGTTGGCGCAATGTAACCCTTCACCAGACCTTCGGAGAGACCCATAATAAGTCCACCTATGGCTGCACCGGGGACACTTCCAATTCCACCAACCACCGCCGCTACAAATGCCTTGATACCTGGAAGGATTCCCATTAGTGGCTCAATGCTTTGGTTGTAAAGCCCCACCATATTGCCAGCAATTGCAGCGCCAGCTCCGCCTATGGCAAATGTGGTTGCGATTACCCTATCAACGTCTACTCCCATCAGTCTCGCCGCATCCTGGTCAAAGGATAACGCCCGCATCGCTATTCCATAAGTGCTACGATTTATCAGTAGATTCAAAAGAAGAAGGACAATAAGCGCGGTTAGGATTATTAGAAAGTTAAACACTGGCACACTCAAGGATTCACCTGCCGCTGTGGTTATAGGAAGATGGATGGCGAGGGGTTTGCCACTACTGCCTTCAAATATGTATGGAACTTTTATGTACTCCGGCTCGCCAGTAGTCCAGCTTAATACCAGGTAAGACCTGCCTCGTCTGTCAACATCAGGATTTACCGCAACCATTGCAGGCGTTGGAACTGATTTGCCATCCTGCTTTTTAGACTCCACCAACGCTCTAGGATTTTCAGGGTTAAGGCTTACCGCCGGAGTCCACGCGGATTTTCCAGCCTTGCTGATTAGTCTAACCCGCGCAAACTTTTCAGGCGACACTTTTCCCACTGGAAATTTTATTTGTGTTCTATCCCTAACTTCGATGATTCTGGGTCTTATGAACTCTTTATCCGTTGATAGTTGAACCTGATACACCTCTAAAGTATTGGGGGAGTAGCTCTTTGGGTTTGCACCAAACACAATTAGCCCGAGATTTTCAAGGAAGAAGGATACGCCAACAGCGGTGATGAGTGCGGCTATCCTTGTTGAGCGACGAAGTGGGCGGTAAGCGAATCTTTCCATTGTTACCGCTACCAGCGCGCAAAGCAGCATTGAAAAGAGGATTGAAACGAAAAAGCAAACTATTAGAGAAACGCCCGCTGTGAAGTTAAGCCAGCGGATGGCAAATCTTAGTAAATAGTAGCCAAAAAAAGCCCCAAGCATATAGATATCGCCGTGGGCAAAATTGATGAGCTTTATTACGCCATACACCATGGTGTATCCGAGAGCGATTAACGCGTAAACGCTTCCGAGTATTAGTCCGATGATGAACTGCTCTATGAAGTAACCGGGACTTGCCTTGCCTTCACAGCTTGTTAGTAGCGGTATGAGGATGATAACGAGAATGATGTATAGATGAATAAAGAGCTTGTATCTTTTGGGAAGACTTTTGTTGGCGATAAGGTTCTTTAATTTTTCAATAAGAAATCCAAGTGTACCCTTGTTGCATCCCATACTGGCAGAAATCCAAATCCTAAGAGATGAGCACCTGCGAGACGAGTTCGCCAAAGGCTCAACCTAGCTTTGAGGTGAGGTGTATGACCAACCAGCCACCGGCCCGCTCTTTAAGGGGTCTACTGGGTCAAAGGAGTAGACCATTCTCTTTGAACCGCCCTTTTGAATCTGGACTACGACTAGCTTTTTGAACGCGTTATGCTCTTTATCAATATCAAAGGTCCCTGCAGCGCCAACAAAGCCCTTTGTCTCTTCTAGGGCATTCCTGACGAGCTCCTTTTCAGTGGAATTGGCGCGCTTAATTGCATCCGCAAGTAAATACACCGCATCATATGCAAGTATTGCCATAGCGTCCGGGATATTCGCGTAAGCCTGCTTGTACTTTGAGATGAACTCCTGAACCCTTGGGTCAGGGTCATCGGGAGAATAGTGATTCGTGAAAAATGTAGTTTCCTCCGCATCCCTACCCGCAATCTTCCAGAGGTCCTCGCTATCCAGCCCATCACCACCAAGAAGCGGTTGTTTTAAGCCCACTTCTCTAGCTTGCTTCGCAATCAATGCGGCTTGATTGTAGTAGATTGGGATGATGAGAACGTCAAACTCAGTCGCCTTGAATTTATTTAGCTTGCTTCTAAAGTCGGTTTCACTACTGGAGAGAAAGCTATCGTGGTTCACAATTTCTAGCCCTTTTTCGGGAGCCATTTTTTGAATACGCTTCCAAATTCCAACCGAGTAATCATTGTCCGCATCGTAAAGGACAACAGCTTTCTTCGCCTTAAGCCCATTTACCGCAAAATCAATAATTCCATCACCTTGAAAATCATCGGTGAAACAGGCGCGAAAAACCCATCGCCTAACCGTTCCATCGTCCTTAAGTGTAACCGCAGGGTTAGTGGAGGATGGAGTAATCATCGGAATGCCGCTTTCTTCCACGATGCGAGCCATAGCGATGGAGTTGCTGGACGCAACCGCGCCAATGATTGCGTTAACCTTATCTTGGTTTATAAGTTTACTGGCTACCTGCGCGCTTTTATCGCTCTTGCTCTCATTGTCCTCGTAAACAGTTGTAAGTTTAAGATTGCCGAGCATTCCGCTTGCGTTAATCTCCTTTACCGCAAGCTCAGCGCCCTTTTGAGAGGATGTTCCAAATGCAGCAGCATTTCCAGTCATTTCAAAGTTAAACCCTATCTTGAATTCTCCTTCAAGAGCGCCACCTGGTTGCGTTGTAGTCTCAGCTTTTGTTGGTTGGGCTTCCTCCTTCTTTTCCTCTTCTACCCTCGGTTTGCAAGCGGATGATAAAAGTACTGGGCTCAATATACAAAATACAACTACCGTTTTCTTATACCACCACATATTATTCTCCCAACATAAATGCTGAAAAGAAATTATATCATCCCACATTATCATTGGAAAACGATGTGAAGTTTATTGAGCTGTGCTAAACAATACCAAAGTGGCATTCAGAAGTTGAAAGGCGTTAATAATCTCCTAGTCTGACATAAAGGCGAGAAAGGGTATAACTGCCAGCTTTAATTTTTATATGGCTAATCCAAAATTTCAAGAAGTTCCATTGGAGAGTTAATGACAAAATCCGCTAAAATGGCGTCTTTCTCGTTGCCAAAGCCATAGCTTGCAAAGACCGCTAAGGCGTAATTCTGCTTGGCGGAAAACATATCGGCAAATTTATCGCCGACCACCGCCATTCTACCTCCACCCAGAGTTTCACTCAGCAAACGGGCTAGTTCAACTTTATTCTTAGCGGGATTAAGTTCAATGCTCCCAATAACGTCAAAGTAACTTTTGTAGTTGAACTTTTCTGATACCGCGCTGATGTACCTTTTTCCCGCATTCGTTAGGACTGCGAGCTTCTTGCCCTTATCTTTTAGCCTTGAAAGAACTAAAGTTACCCCTTCAAAGAGTTGACCCTTCTCCTTAATGGCTTCAATTTCGTATTTTAAGGAAACTTCTCTCAAGTCTTCCGCTCTTTGCTTATAGCCATCAGGTAGCAGAGCGGGGAAGAACTTATCCGCAGGCGCGCCTGTTAACTCAAGAATCCTTTTAAGGCTTGGGATCTCAATTGGGACGCCAGTAGCACGCTTAAACTCTTCGCAGGCGTATCTAACCCCCTGAATTACGCCCTTTGAGCTATCAAAGAGAGTTCCGTCATTGTCAAATAGAATAATATCCACGGGAATTTTCATTCTTGATCTTAGGACGTAAAATTTATCATCATAGCACCTCCTCTCTCAACCTTTGAAAGCTTGTTGAAGGAAAAGGGTTTATACATCGTCATTTGTAATGTTTGGGAACAGGGAAATTTTTCCATTTCCCCACTGAAAAGCGAGGCTTAAAGCCAATTCGGAAAATCACTCATGTAGGCGTTAGAAGCTTCTTCAACCTCATTTTTAGCCATATGATAAGATAGTGATTGTTGAGACTTTCTAAAGGTTGTCGCGGGTTATGCTTGAATACTTGCTAAGTATCATCTCCAACTATTGGATTAGAGGGCTGGAAATTTTGATAATTTCTGGCTTTTTCTACTACGTCCTGACTTCGGTGCGAGGGACGCGAACCCAATTGGTAATCTTTGGCTTGCTCATTTTGTTCGTAGCCTACCTGTCTGCAAAATTGTTGGGTTTAATCGCACTGGTACGTGTCTTTGAGCTTATTCTCTTTGTTGGACCTATTGCGATTATAGTTATCTTCGTTCCGGAGATTCGGCGATTCTTAGAGCGAGCGGGAAGGACTCACGGTCTTCTAGCAAGGTTGGTGCAAATTTCGTCTGCCTCTGAGGAGAGCAAGGAAGTTTCAATATTTGAAGAGATATGCAAAGCGGTAGAAGACCTCGCAGAAAAGTATCACGGCGCTCTAATCGCAATTGAGAAAGAGGAGATATCATCCGAGGTGATGGTATCTGGGGTTTGGCTGGATGCTTATGTAAGCGAACATTTGCTGAAATCTATATTTGAACCGCATAATCCGCTTCATGACGGAGCGGTGATCATAAGGGACAGTAGAATTTCATATGGTTCTTGCTTCTTCCCCCTTTCCGCGAAGGAGAATCTAAGTCATGAGTTTGGAACAAGGCATAGAGCAGCTGTTGGCATTACGGAGAAAGTTGAGTGCATTGTGATTGTGGTTAGTGAAGAGAGAGGCGCAATTTCAATTGCTCATAACGGAAGAATCGCTAAAGACTTACCCAGCCGGCAATTTAGAGAGCACTTCAAAGCCCTTTACCATGAGAATCCTAATTTCGCTGTGCCAC
>JBBIRS010000016.1:0-11384 GCA_037441675.1 Planctomycetales bacterium
ATTAGCGTTGTAAGCATCTTCGTCAATCCAACACAATTTGGACCAGCGGAAGATTACACGCGATATCCGAGAACGCCGGAAGAAGACATTTATGGTTGCGAAAAGGAGGGTGTAGACCTAATTTTCATTCCATCAAATACCGAGATGTATCCTGAAGGATTTCAGACGAGCATAAACGTTCGTGAGCTCAGTAAACCCCTTGAAGGAGAATTGCGGCCGGGGCATTTTGATGGTGTTGCGCTCGTTTGCTGTAAGCTCTTTCAAATTGTTGGTGCGGATATAGCCTATTTTGGACAGAAGGACTTTCAGCAGTATCGCGTCGTAGAACGAATGATACAAGATTTGAACATTCCCATAGAGATAGAAATGTGCCCAATAGTGCGAGAAGCGAATGGTCTCGCGATGAGCTCAAGAAACCAATACCTTAACGAAAAAGAGCGGGCAGAGGCAGGAAGCATTTTCAAATGCCTGATAGCTATCTCAGAAGCCTTTAATGGCGGAGAGAGAGATGTCTTGACTCTTTGCGAAATTGGAGCGACCTACCTTTCGCAAATGATCCGCGTTCAGTACTTATCAATAGTAGACCAGTTGACGCTTGAAGAGCGGGTTGATACTTGTGAGAATGGAGATGTTGTTCTCTTTGCAGGAATGTTAGGCAACACGCATCTTATTGATAATGTCATTCTCGGGGAAAAAAATGAAGGTATTTGTACGCAAACTTAAGTCGAAGATTCATATGGCTCGAGTTACTGAGACAGTTCTAGAATACGATGGTAGCATCACACTATCTAAATCTTTGTGCGAGAAGGCGGGATTATCTGAAGGGGAGATGGTTCTTGTAGCGAATTTTGAAAATGGCGAGCGATTTGAAACTTACGTGATAGTCACTGAGCAAGAAGGAGTTGTTGGCTTAAATGGTCCCGCAGCTAAACTTGGGAAGATTGGAGATCGGCTGATAGTTATGGCTTATGCGCTCGTTAATCAAGAAGATGCATCTTCTTTTATGCCTAAAATACTTCGTTTGAACGATAAGAACGAGATTATCAGTTAGCTCATTACGGGCTCGTCAGTGGCTGAAACTTGAAGTAGCTTTTTGTGACTGCGTCATCCGTAATAGTTATTCTACTGATTAACACTATGTAGAAGTTTCTTTTGAAGGTTGCGTTAAATACCTTAGCGCTTAAAACGATTTACAACCTTCGTTCAACTTCAGCAGACAGGGCACTTCTGATACGCGATAATGTTTCCTCCAGGTGCGCACGCGTTATAGTGTCCAAAGATGCTGTTCTTATTGCGCTTCCAATAACACGCGAAAGTTCTGCCAAGTCTTCCCTCGCAAGTGTTACTGCATCTTCAGGATAGCTCGTTGTATTAAAAAGAATATTCGTAAGAATCCGCAGGTGAGCGCGTTGAAGATTCCTGCGAAAACTATCAATATTCTCACGAGCGTAAACCTCTGACCAAATAGCATTGCGCAAGCGACTGAACATTTCCGCCATTGTAAATGGCGTTTCATCTGCTTCAAGGTGATAGGGAAAGTCTAAAAGCCGATTTAACACGTATGAGTTGTAAAGACCATAAAGCGCATTCGTTTGGATAGAGAGAATAAAGTTGTGAAGGGGGAAGTCTCTGCGTTCAGGCGGAGGTCCGACTCTAAATACGGGAAAGCGCTCAACCGCCAACTTGTTTAGTAAACGTGGTGGAATGTTAAACGCATCTTTGGCGAATATGTTCTCCTCCAAAAATTTAAGTGCCTCACGCTGTTTGGCTGAACTTACTGGCTCATAGGGAAGTTTCTCTCCAGGATCTCCTATATGAAATCGGTTATGCTCCATTCCAGCAATGAATTTTGGAACTGTGCTTGCTGCCATACTGTACTGTGCCATTACGTTTGAAAACACAAGGCGTAGTTTCTGGTATCGCTTGCCAGGCTTTTCAAATTGAGATTCAATTCTATTCATCAGCTCTTTGGCTATCTTAATGCGGTGCCTGAAATAGGCTATCGGGTCACTTGAAAGGTCCCACATATTTACAAATGGATCAAGACCCCAAGCGTCTTCGTCCGTGCCGTAGGCAAGCTTTGGCTCAGAAGCTCGTTTAGCAATTTTTTCCAGTTCAAAAAGTTCATCTTCAGGCGTTTCAGACTTTATTTCTTTATAAGCGTATTCTATAGCCCAGTAGTCATACGTCCCAAGTGTGGTTTGCCAGTAACTACCCTGTCTCTGCCCAGGCAAAGCAAGATTTACAACGTTGTAATCCATTACCGACCCGGAGATACCTTCTCGGTCGGTAATTGATCTATTGTGAACTTCTTCAAGTGAGTGAATAATGCTAGCCTTAAAGTTATGCCTCAACCCTAGCGTGTGTCCTACCTCATGGGTAACTAGGTCCTTTAAGCCATCCATTATGAACTTCTTCCCCTCCGCAGAGTTAGGATCAAAATCACCCGTGCTAGCTAGATAGCTCAGCGCGAAGTTAGCTTCACGCATAAGACCATCCCCATAGGCGCATTGGTTAATCGTAAACTTCCGCAGTGACTCTGGAAGAGGTCTATCTGCTTCTATTGCGGACTCGTTGTTCCTCAAAGGTGCAACCATCTCTTCCCAATCCATGGCGAAGGAACGAATGAAGTCTACCGCAAGTCTAATGTCCGCTGCGTAAAGCTCGCCAGTGTAGGGATTTGCCCAGGAAGGTCCAACCGCATAACCGCTTCCCGGCATCACTATCCATTGAATTACATTGTAGCGAATATCCGCTGGATCCCAATCCGCGTCATTCGGCATTTGCTTGACTTCAATGGCGTTCTTAAAACCAATCCGCTCAAAGGCTTTGTTCCACTCTAATATCCCATCTCTCACAGCATCTCTATATTCTTCGGGAACAGTATTCTCAATCCAAAAAACAATGGGTTTTTCTGGCACTGATAGTTCCTCAAATGGGAATTTCTTCTTGAGATTCCATCGGTTCACATATCGCACATAAGCAGTTTCTTTTGTTAGGTCGGTGTAATCCTGATACATAGTGAGAAAGTGTCCCACCCTATCATCAGCTAGGCGCGGTTTGTAATCACTCTCAGGTATAACCGCTAAGCTGTATCTATAACGGTGTTGAAAGCTTCTGCTGTCAGGAATGGCTGGAGATGTCGCTTCTGCACCGCTACCTCGAAAGTGAAGCACAACTTCAATCTCGCTGTTAAAGGGGAAGCTTTTTACCTCTTTGAAGTAGCTTTCTGATGGGTCAAAGGAAAACCCTGCGCCCATTCTGCTAAGTTCAAAACCAAGATTTATGTGGTCTCGGATAAATAGTGGATTAGGCTCAATTAGAATTGCCTGCGTTTCAGGATGGGGTTCTCCAACAAGATTGGATGATGCTAGGATAGAATCACTAACTCCACGCTCAATCGCTTTACTAAGAGAAGAGTCTTTCGCAACCCGGTAGGCAACATTTTTCTGAATAAACTGTACTTTTTTTCCTATCTTATGAAAGTAAAAGGGAAAGTTATCAAGCATAGAGCCTGAATCAAAGAAGTAACCATCCCCAGCTTCCAAGAAAACGTTGCAAAGATAAACCTTATCCAACTGCTCAGGTTTAATCTCCAGAAGGTACTTGTTCTCATCCTCCTTGAAGTAAAAAGTAAAGAGACCCTCAATTTTCTTATATCCTTCAATCGCCTTTTCAAAAGCGCTCTTCTCTTCCTTTTTCTCTTCATTAACTTTTTCTTTATTCTCCTTAGTTTCTTCTGCATTCATTTCCGTATCCGGTGGAGGCGCCGGTGGAGTTTCACCTGCGATAACTTGAGCTTTTACTGAAAAAGTTAATAAAAACAGTGTGAATAAAACTTTGGCAATATTTCTCATATTAATTCCTCCATAAAAATTAGTAGAATTCTATCACTAATATTATCCTTTCATAAATTTGTTTCTTAACATCATAACATTCGCATAAGGTAACTTGTAACCTGTTGATTTACCTATAGTTATTGATATAAGAAATGGATGCATACTCCAATAACCTCTAACCTGTGATGTATTTTCTTACAGGAGGCTTTAGTTCAGTTATTGCGACTATTGGATTTACACTATTATAGATTACACATTTACACTCGCCCTCTCCAAATCTTTTAATTGTGTTATCCATTATGGTAGAATTCAGAGGAACGATACACTTGCCACTAAAATACTCAAATCGGCAAGTAAGATTGGGTAAAAATTATGCGTTTAATGGAAAGAATTAGGACTAGGTTTCGCCTATTCTTTATGATTTTTGCGATTATTTTCGTTGTTTCCGTTTTCGGCGGACTTGGAGTAGGTTTCTTCAACTTTAATCCTCGCTCACAGGGTATAGCCAGGCAAACTGGTTATCGTTCACTCGTTCCTGGGGTTATCGTTGTAGCGGAAATAGGCGATAAAAAGATTTATCATTCTGAATTTTTTGATAGATATTTGGAAATTGAGTCACTTTTGTCCCAGCAGGGGGCCACTTTTGAAACTGATCCATTCAAAAATTTGGAGAGAATGAATCTAGTGCTAGATCAGATCTTTCGGGAACAAACACTATTAAAGTACGCTAAAGAAAATGGCGTGAATGTTACAGATACAGAGATAAATCAAGAATTGGACAACATTCTCTCAAGAATTCTTGGAACGTCTTCATCAGAAAAGAAACCCGAAAAGAGCATAATTTCTGAAGTGGCATCAGCGGTCAAAAAGCGCACTGAGAGACAAAAGGCGCTTCGGGATTATTTGGAGCGGACTAATCAAACAATGCCTCAGCTTATCGATTCCATAAAGCGAAGCCTACTCGTTTCAAAGGCGAATGAACATATAAGAAAGCTGGAAGAAGAAAAGGGAGATAAAGTCGCTAAAGAAAAACTAGAGAAGATAAAGGCAGAACTTAAGGCGGGCAAGGAATTTGCAGAAGTAGCAAAGAAGTACTCCGAAGATGAAGGCACCAAAGATAAAGGTGGTCTTGTTGATTATATGCTTCCTAGAAGTTTCTTTGACCCACAAGTTGCAGATGTTGCCTTCAAGTTGAAAGTTGGCGAGTACTCTGAACCTATTAAGCAGGAGTTTGGCTACGAAATTGTTCAAGTGGTTGAGAAGAAAGAAGCGGTTGGCAAGGAATTTGAAAGGGAGAAACCGAAAATCATTGAAAAACTTAAGGAAAGAAACAAGAACGTGAAGGATTACAAGCCATCAGACGAAGAGATTAAGAGGGAGTACGAACAACTGAAATATAGGCATATTGTAGTTAGAAACCCTTACCAGGTTGAAGCCTACAAGAGGATTGGATGGTTGATTGAGACGCAGAAAAAGGTAATCCATGATCCCCAAATCCTAGCCTACCGAGCTTATGCGAAGTTGCCTCTCTACTTTCCAGAACTCAAAGATACAACAGTTGAACAGATAGCATCTCAGGCGAAAGGACAAGTAGATGTCAATCCCGATGTTTTTAATAAGCTTCTTAAGAAGTATGAAAAGGACTATTGGGATAATATTTTCAAAACTTATGGTGAACCACCGAAAGAGCTTATTCCCGCGCTTAAGGAAGCAGGGGTTCCGGTGAAAAGCGAAACTGAAACCGATACGGAAAAGGAGAAGCAGATTGACGAAGGTAAGGGCAAAGAAGAAAGTGAGCCAAAAAAGGAAGTGGTAGCGGAAGGCAAAAGCGAAAGTTCAGATGAGGATATTGATAGCGTGCCAGCGTATCCTTTGGCAATTGGACTGCTTCTTGAGGCAAGTAAAACGAATCAAGGTGTGGCAAATATCTACTATTATTCTGCCCGTCTCTACTCCGAGTGGATTGGCGATTCGTCTGCAAGAAAGGTCTTTCCACTGGACTTGGATGTTGTTAGAGGTGAAATTGAAAATCTCTTAAAAATGGCAATAGGGAAGTACGAGTTTCAAGCCCATTATTACGCTATTCTCGGGAAGAATTACGCGGAGTGGGTCAAACCTGAGGAGGCTAGGAAGAATCTAGAGCTTGCCCTAAAGTACGGAGGAAAGGATGAAAAAGTTCTTGAAACTGTGCACTCCGCCTATCTAGAAATTAATGATGAAGAGAAAGCTCGTGAAGTCGCCAAGACGCTCGGAGAAGTCCGAGCGGCACGGATAGAATCTGGACAATCTCGTAATATTCCCATTCAGATACCAAGTGGTTAGACTACACTTGTAAGAGAAAATAGCAATCTTAGCGTGATGTAAATACGCCCAAAATTCATCTAACTATAACTTTATGAAATATCCTTCTGCTTTTACAACCCTTCATTTCGGCACTAGTGGAATTCCCCCCGAGGTCAAAGATAAAGGCTACTTTGGTGCGGTTGGCTTTCTGAGCAAGAAGCGCCTAAGTGCTATGGAGATGGAATTTGTCCAGCAGGTTCATATGGACGAAGAGACCGCGCTTGAATTTGGAAAGCTTGCCAAAGAACTTGGCATTATCCTTTCATCTCACGCGCCATACTACATCAATCTTGCTAGTAGGGAAACGGAAAAGATCCACTCAAGCATTAACCGAATCGTCAAATCCGCCATTATCACTCATTGCGCAGGAGGTCATTCAGTGGTTTTCCATGCTGGTTTCTATCAGGGCAGAAAACGTGAAGAGGTTTACAGGATGATAGCCAATGGAATTTACGCTGTTGAGAAAGAGCTTGCAAAGCGCAAAGTAAATATCTGGCTTCGTCCAGAAATCACTGGTAAGGAAACACAGTTTGGTAGTCTTGAAGAGTTGATAAGGCTCTCTTCGGAATTTGAATCTGTCCTTCCTTGCCTTGACTTTTCTCATCTCCACTCAAGGTCAATTGGAAGGTATAACACTCAAGAAGAGTGGCAGGAAGTTATTGAAAGGCTACGGGATGAAGTTCCAATGGGAAAAAATATTTTGAAAAGAATGCACATTCACATCTCAGGAATCGAGTATGGCAGTAAAGGCGAACGTAGGCATTTACCACTAAAGAAATCAGACCTTGAATATAAATTGCTGATGGCAGTTCTTAAGGAGTTTAATGTTTGTGGGACTGTTATTTGCGAGTCTCCCACGGGAGTACTTATAAAAGACACTCTTGCTCTAAGAAGGTGCTATGAAACTATTAAAAATAAATAATTCCTTCTTGTCTCTGCCTTATATCATTTACCAATTCTCCAAATATTTTTACTGATAACCGTCAAGAGGCGGAAAATATTAAATTTAATGTAGTCTGCTACTTTTCGGTTCAAAGGGCATTAAATTCATAGGAGAGATTACTTTACCTGTCTATTTGAAAAGCAAGTTTTGCTCATAATTCAAGCTTAACTAGCACCACTATTTAACGCCAATAGCCACGAGTGTGATAATATAGCAAGAGATTTTCATCTTCCTCTTGGAGAAGTGATGGAAGTAACGAAAAGACAAAATGAAATCTTCCGAACACATAACAACGGAGAGCTCGCACAGCAAGTACTTTCAGAAGATTCAAGCGTTCCAGTTACCCTTTGCGGATGGGTTGAAAAGCATAGAGACTTGGGCAAACTCATCTTTTTTCGATTACGTGATCGTTGGGGAAGCGTTCAAGTTAGGGTAGATGAAACAGAAAACGCATCTGCCTTTGAAGTCGCTAAAAAACTGCGTTCTGAATATGTTATAGCTGTTAAAGGTTTCCTCAAACTACGACCACCAAAAGAGCGTAAAGACGAAGTCGCTGGTGACAGGGAGTTACACGCAAACGAAATTTATCTATATGCAACCGCTAAAACTCCTCCGTTTTACGTAGCTGACGATCCACAGGTGGACGAGAACTTAAGAATGAAGTTTCGCTATCTTGATTTAAGGCGGGCGCCTATGATCCGCAACTTAACCATCCGACATAAGGCATTCTTAGCTTTACGAAATTTCCTGAGCCAAGAAGGATTTCTAGAAATTGAGACACCAATGCTAACTAAATCAACCCCAGAAGGTGCTAGGGATTACCTAGTCCCAAGCAGGATACATAAAGGAAAGTTTTACGCTCTTCCACAATCACCACAGCTTCTTAAGCAAATTCTTATGATAGCTGGCGTTGACAGATACTTTCAGCTGGTTAAATGCTTTAGAGATGAAGATTTACGTGCGGATAGACAACCGGAGTTTACCCAGCTTGACTTGGAAATGAGCTTTGCGACTCGGCAGGAATTGTTTGATTTAATGGAACGAGCAATGGCACATATATTTGAAGTTGCAATCAATGAAGAAGTTAATCTACCCTTTCAACAGTTCACTTACGAGGAAGCAATGAAAAGATTTGGCGCTGATAAACCAGACTTAAGGCTTGGCGCGGAAATTGTTGACTTTACAGACGCGTTGAATCAGACGGAGTTTATGGTCATTAGGAGTCTTATAAGTAGTGGGGGTAAAGTTCTGGGTATTTGTGCACCCTGTAAAGTTTCTAGAAAGGAAGAGGAAGAGCTGAACTCTTTTGTGAAAGAGCTAGGTGCTGGCGGGTTAATTCTAATTAGTATAAATGAAACAGGAGAGCTTTCAGGTTCCTTTACCAAGCATCTTTCTCCTGAAGAAAGGTTTGAGGTTCGGCGTCTTGTGATTGCTTCACTTACAACTGATTCCACTGAAGATGTGTTAGAAGCTCCCGCAGGCACTATATTTTTGATAGCTGGAGATGAGAATAAGCTACGAGGAATATTAGCTCAGCTTAGAAGGTATATTTGGGAGAAATACTCCTTACCTGTAAAGAAAGGCTGGCATTTTGCTTGGATTACTGATTTTCCACTCTTTGAGATTGATGAAACTTCTGATAAACTATCTCCTTCTCACCATCCATTCACACATCCCCTTCCCGCTCATGAGTACTACCTTGAATCAGAACCCCTTAAAGTTCTTGCGGATTGTTATGACCTAGTGCTTAATGGAGAGGAGCTTGGTAGTGGAAGCCTACGAATCTTCAACCCCGATCTTCAGAGAAGAGTCCTAAGAGTTCTTGGCTACAAGGACGAGACAATTGATGAGAGGTTCGGTTTTCTTTTGAACGCGTACACTTACGGAGCACCTCCCCATCGCGGCATTGCGCTTGGAATGGACCGCATTGTTATGCTAATGTGCGGTGAGAGTAATATCCGTGAGGTAATTGCATTTCCTAAAACAGCGCAAGCAACCTGCCTGTTAACCGGCGCGCCTAGTGAGGTGGATACCGCTCAGCTTGAAGAACTAGGATTGTCCACCATAGAGGGTGGGCTTTGAGGCTTTAGTATTAGCGCGTAATTCCATTGTAATTCAGATTATTTATGTTTAAGGGATAGTCTAGCTATAATAATTTTCTAACATATCGGGGGTATTCTCCTTTAATTTGGGCTTCCAAGTATAATATTTTTAATGGTGAGATTCCCGCTTTACCTGAAATGCATAGTATGGTTCAATAAGGAGTAAATACCATGGATGATGAACTGGTTAAAGATATTGTTTGTGGAATGGAGATAGAGAAGAGCTCTTCCGAAAGTAGTGTGGAATATAATGGTGCTTGGTATTACTTTTGTAGCGAGCACTGCAAGCAAAAGTTCCTAGCATCCCCCGAAAAGTACACAAAAGAGACCCAAGAATAAACCTCTATATTTGAAGCTAATTTAATTTCTGGGCTAAAGTGTTCTTGTATGCCCCACGCCTAACCCTGGCGAGAAATTTTTTTATTAGCTAGATTCTGTAACTTTCTGGCTAGATATTACTATAATAATTAGTAGTATCTTGTAAGATTGATGGAGATTTAATATGCAAATTGATCCAGTCTGCAAAATGGAAGTAAGCCCAGAAACTTCCGCTGGTAAATCCGAATATAAAGGCGAGAGTTACTACTTTTGCAGTCCATACTGTAAGAAAAAATTTGATGAAAATCCTGAAAATTATGTCCATCACTCACATAAAGCCATCTTTCCACTAGCTGGCGAGGCATGCGGTACTGAATCCGCTTCTTCTGACGAAACCTGTGTAACCGCTGTTCTTGAGAAGGTTGATACAACTTCAGCAGCAGGCAAGGTTGAATACTTTTGCCCGATGTGCGAAGGAGTAGTTTCGGATGAGCCCGGAACTTGTCCCAAGTGCGGAATGGCACTGGAAAAGAGAGAGATTTTCTCAGATATAAGCGTGAAGGTTGAATACTTCTGCCCAATGCATTTAGAGGTGGTGCAGAATGAGCCCGGCAACTGCCCCAAGTGTGGAATGGCACTGGAAAAGCGCTTTATTGAGCTTGAAATTGAGGAAAAGCCCGATCCAGAGTTAGTAAAGCTCGGTAGAGAAACTTATTTTTCACTTATTCTTGCTTTTCCAGTTGTCCTTCTAACAATTGCTGATTATCTTCCATGGGCTCGTGAAGCTTTTCCCTGGCTTTCCAAGAACATAAATTACTGGCTTCAGTTTATCTTCACGACGCCGATAATTCTTTATCCAGCTAGGCGTTTTTATCGCGGGATGTGGAGTGCGCTTAAACGCAGAACCAGCAATATGTTCACGCTAATTGCGATCGGCATTACTGCTGCTTACGTTTATAGCCTTGTGGCACTGTTTTTCCCATCGCTCTTTCCAGAAAGCTTTCACAAGGAAGGAGTGGTTGAGGTTTTCTTTGACACGACCGCTGTTATCTCAGCGCTAATTTTGCTCAGTCAATTTCTTGAAGCAAAGGCGAGAAGTTTCACCAGTGGTGCGATTAAAAAGCTCATCGGTTTGCAAGCAAAGACCGCTCGTGTTATCCGCAATGGTGAAGAAGAGGAGATTTTAGTTTCACAAGTAGTGGTGGGGGACATTATCGTTGTTCGTCCAGGTGAGAAAATACCTGTTGATGGTGAAGTGGTGGAAGGAACGTCTGCGGTTGATGAAAGTATGCTTACTGGCGAAAGCATCCCGGTGGAAAAGGCACCTGGGAATATCGTTTTTGGTGCAACTATTATCAAGACCGGGTCCTTCAAGTTCAAAGCCACTAAGGTTGGGAGAGACACAGTGCTTGCGCAGATTGTAAAGATGGTTCAGGAAGCGCAGGCTTCCCGAGCACCCATACAGAGGCTTGTTGATATTGTTACAAGCTACTTTGTCCCTGCAGTAGTAGTCATTGCAATTATAACTTTTGTTATCTGGAATATTTTTGGGCCCGAGCCTGCCTTCGTCTATGGACTAATAACTTTCGTTTCCGTCTTAATAATTGCTTGTCCATGCGCACTTGGACTTGCCACGCCACTTGCAATTATGGTTGGAACTGGTAAAGGTGCAGAGGCTGGAATACTCATAAAGAACGCTGAAGCTTTAGAGAAGCTGGTACAAGCGCAGTATTTTGTGCTGGATAAGACTGGAACCTTAACCAAAGGAAAGCCTGAGGTGTTTAATGTTATTCCACTAAACTTTTTTGATTAGAGTTCATTTATCCAGATTTCCGCATC
>JBBIRS010000017.1:0-6923 GCA_037441675.1 Planctomycetales bacterium
CGGAAATCCCGCAATTAGCTACTATGACTATACAAACGGTGATCTCAAGTTCGCCATAGCCAAGCTGTATTAACCTTGCATTTTGAGTTTGTGAATGAGGCTACCTCAAGCGCGTAAATGACGCCTTTTGGCGCGTAAATGACACGGTATTTCCAAGTTGGGGGGGCGAACTTGTATCGCGCCGAGACGGCGGGGTGCAAGCCCCCTTCAGGGTGAACCCGCACTACAGGGCGTCAGCGTGCCGACTACACGTGGGTTACCTTCCCACCCCCTTTCCAAATGCCTTAGTGGATGCGGGTGCCAGCGGAAATCTCCTTGTCAAGCACTACCACGGAGAGATTACCGCTTGCATCTTCCGCCGCGAGAATCATCCCCTCCGAGAGAATCCCACGCACCTTTGCGGGCTTAAGATTCGCCACAATCGGCAAAGTCCTGCCAACAAAAAACTCCGGGGCGTAATGATGCGCCACGCCAGCAACCATCACCCGCTCTCGCGTCCCGTCGTGCACGGTCAGCTTCAAAAGCTTCTCCGTTCCCTCCACGCGCTCGCAGGTTAGAACCTTCGCCGCGATTATCTGAACCTTCATAAATTCCTCAATCGATATTAGTCCCGTTTCTTGAGATTCCATAATAGGAAGATTATAGCAGGATGAAACTAAAATTAGCCAAGCTCTATCTTTAAGTCTTCGCTCAAGAATTAAAGGGGAAGCTACTGGCAAGTTCATATCCAAGAAATGCAACTTCAAGTGCTTTTATAGCAGCGCTTCTCGCAAAGACTTCTGCCTGCCTAAATTCTAGCTCGTTCATTGGCTCAAGAACGTAATCAGTGACATCGGGAAGCTCGCCACCGCCGACGCCAATTCTAATTCGCATAAACTCATCCGTCCCAAGTTCGCAAATTATGCTCTCTAAACCTTTATGCCCGCCAGCTCTTCCTCGAAAGCGTATCCTTAACTCTCCAAATTGAAGATTTACATCATCACAAATAACTAAAATTGGCACATCGGGATGATGCAGCTTTGCCCTAACTACCGCGCGTCCTGAAAGATTCATAAAAGTCTGCGGTTTTAGAATTAAGAGCTTACGAGAGTTAAATCCACTCCTCTCTAGCTTCTCCTTGCCTAAAATTTTTTCTGCCTGCGAGCGCGTAACCTCAAGGTAAGCGAATAAAGCGTTCCATCTAAGGCTTAGTTTGCCCTTGTATCCAAGAAGCCTCAGAAGCTCATCCGCCACCAGAAAACCTAGGTTGTGACGTGTTTTTTCATAGCGCGGACCGGGATTTCCCAAACCCGCAATAATCAAATCGCAGTGTTCCCTTTTTCTTCTGAAGAATAATGTCAAACTAGCTTAACATTTTACACTCTAAACGCTAGCTCCAACCTTTGCCCTCTGCCTAATCTTTAGGATGTCTTCCTCGGTAAGTTCTCTGCCAAAGCTTCTTATAGCTGCGAGCTTAAAGTTATGCAACCTGCCTAGCTCGGAGATTAGGTGGACTTTATCCTCGGAAATTTCTCTTCCGACTGTGAAATTTTCAAACATACCAGAAAGGGCAAGGAGAATAGTTTCCGCCAAGCAGGCGTATATCACATTTTTGGGAAGACCAAGGTCGCAAGTTAAACTGGATCCTTCCGGAAGTTGGACTTCTCCTGATTCAATCACAAGCACATCAGGTCTTTTCCTGGCGGATTTCTCCGAGACATCAGGAGGTCGTGCAACGTCGCAAACGATAGAGCCTGGTTTAATGTGACTAATATCCACTACCGGCTCCACCGTGCTTGTCGTAGTGACCACAATATCCGCTTCAGGAAGGCATTCGCGCGCCATTAGGTAAGGCGAGGCTGAAACCTGAACAACTAACTCAGGAAACCTCTGTTTTAGAGTTTTAGAAAGTGAAAGAAGCCTTTCGGAGCGAGGAGCGGAGAGGATGAGTTTTCTTACAAGCCCGCCAAGCATCAGGCAAATAATCCTGCCAATGGAACCTGTCGCGCCTATTACACATACAGTCGCAGATGATAGCTCGATGCCCATTAGTTCCGCCGAGCGCTTAATCGTTTGCAGAGTTACCGCCACTGTGAAAGAATTGCCGGTCGTGATAGGTATGGGCGAGCGCTTCGCTATGGTTACTCCCGCATCGCCAACAATAGATGTATATGCGCCTAATCCAACTATTCTCGCACCTCTCTCCTTCGCCAATTTGCATGCATTCAATATTTGCCGATATGTCAGCTCGGGATTGCTCCTAAGTATTAGTTTGCTGGTCATTGGAATGGCGTAGATTAACCCTTCCGCCATTGCCCCTGTTGGAGATTTAACATTTCGCACATTTCCCAAATGAACCAATGAAAACCTCCCTGCTAAAAATTCAACGAGCGACTGGGGGAATACCTTATCCAGCTTTCTAATAATTGGATGCCTGAGTAAATGTTCGTAGGTCAACGGATGGACAATGAATGCGAATTTATGTATCCTATTACCACTTTCATTTACTTCATCAACTCTAGCTTGCCTCGCGAAGTAAATGTCCGCAGGCGGTTCAATCAACGATGGTTCAACATCCCTTTCAGCTTTCAGGTGAATTATCTCAGGTTCAAAGTTTTGCTGAACGTAGAAATTTAAGCAGATATCCTTCATCTTCTCGTAATTGTCTTTTTCGTCTTTAACGCCAAAAATCTTTTGGACAGCAACTCCAAGCACTGAACTAGAAAGTCTAACGCCATCCAACCAGGGCCTTAGGTTAACAACTGTACTAACTCCCCTTTCCTTCAAGAAGTCTATATCTTCTTTGAGGTGGACATCAGTTAGAACTAGTTTGTCCGTGAGAGCGATTGGGCTGTAACGGAAGAAGTACTCCATTCCACCGAGTATGACCTCTGCCCAGAAAAAGTACCATTGATACTTAGGAAGCCTTCGTCTATATGCCCTTGCGGCGGGGCTGAACCAAGATAGAGGAACTCTTGTTATCATTTCTAGGGTGGTGGGGGCAATATTCCTCAAGGAGTTGATGGAGAGCATCGGGACGCCTAATCTTATGCCGTAAAGCATATCGCCAATTACAAGTTTGTTTGTATAACTCGCTAGAAGTTCCGCGGAGCTATAGCGAGTCAGAGCGCTAAGGATTAGTATTCTTCTGTCACGAAAATTGTAGGAAAGACACTCTGTCGCACGTAGGATTAAGTATCTCTCCAGCGTTTCCCTTACGATACTACCATCCGAGAATAGCGCCTTTCTCCTTATCGGCTCTATTAACCGGTTAAGATGCTTATGAGTGTAAATTTTCCCTTCGTATAAAAAATTGAGACTTAAGCCAGAGAGCGCGATACCATCCTCATCGTGATGAAGAAGCAGTTTCTTCAGCCTGCCAAAATCCCTGTTTAATTTAGTGTGCCGAACGTGAAAGTTATAGCCAGACAGACTAAAGTCATACTCTTCTTCTCCGCCTGTTCCGATAAAGTCAAGATGAAGAATCTTCATTTCGGATGACATAGAGCTAAACTTGAACCTTCTCGCCTGAGGGAAGCTTGAATGGAACGCCCACTTCAAAAGCGCTCACGTGAATTCCGCTCCCCGCAAGTTCTCTTTCAAGCTCCTCTGGCAAGCCAGAGAGAACAGGGAAGGTTGCGTAATGCATCGGGACAACTTCTTTAACATTTAGCATCTTGGCTGCAATAGCTGCGGATTTAGGGTCCATTGTGAAGTAGCCACCAATGGGAAGAAATGCAACATGCGGTTCAAATACTTTACCTATTAACTCCATATCTGCCATAACCCAAGTGTCTCCACTATGGTAAAACTTGAAGCCATCTTCCAAGGTTATAACGTATCCGACAGGATCTCCACCATAAACAAGCCTATCCCCATCCATCACTGATCCTGAGTGAGTTGCGGGAGTCATTGAGAACTTTATTCCATCTACTTCGATAGTTCCACCAACATTGAAGCCAACTATATCTTCATCGTCTATTCCGTTCTTCTGCAGGATTATCCCGAGGTCAAATATGACGACAACCTTAGGCTTAAACTTTGCGTAGATGGAATAGGTGTCACCAAGATGATCGGGGTGACCGTGAGTAATGGCGATAATATCGCAGGCGGTTGGCACTTTCTCCTGCTCGGGACAGTTCGGATTACCTGAAAGAAATGGGTCTATGTAAATAGTTTTGCCTAATGAAGTTTGAATCTTGAAAGTTGAATGTCCAAGCCAGGTAAAAATATTTTCCGCCATTCTTACCTCCTCAAGAGCAAAATAAACATCTACTAAGTTGACACGACCTTTCGCAAGGTTAACTCATGTAACTCTTGAAAAGCTTTGAAACAGCTTGGTTCGCGGAGTGTGCCAGCTCCTTCTCCTTTGATTCTGTCAAAACCCGCACGTAATTCTCCGTTCCGCTGGGACGGATAAAAAATCTAACCTCCTTGCCAAATCGCTTCTTCAAGGCGTTAAGTTCGGTGAGAAACTTGCGGTTGTTTCTCCAAGAGAACCTATCTTTAACTGGAACGTTATACAAATACTGTGGGTAGTATGGAATGTCCCGCGTTAATTTGGACAACTTGTAGGACGAACTTGCAAGCAGTAGAGTCGTCAAGAGAGAAACAAACACGCCATCACCGGTGCAATGCCTGAGCCAACAGATTATATGCCCGCTCTGCTCACCGCCAAGCTTCGCACCCCTCTTTAACATTTCCTCAAGCACAAAAATGTCTCCAACAGGTGTTCTATAACAGGTAAAGCCCCTCCCCTGCAAATATTCCTCCACGCCCTTATTGGTCATCTCCGTAAAAACTATCTTCTTCTCTTTACGATAGGTCTTGTCTTGAAGCCCAAGCACTACCATTATCTTATCGCCATCTACCTCAGAGAACTCATCATTAACCGCAATCACTCTGTCGCCATCACCATCAAAGGCAAATCCCAGGGTTATACCCTTTTGCTTCATAAACGCGGAGAGCTTGCGAGTATTGGTGGCTCCGCAATTGACATTTACCTTAGCGCCATCAGCCTCACCATGCAAAATTACCGGAGAAAAACCAAGGGCGGAAAATGCCTCCTTTGCAACGTTAACCGTAGCTCCATATGCCAAGTCAAGCGCGACTTTTATGCGCTCATTTTCTTTAACACGAAGAATTCTCTTAATATGACTAATATATATTGGCTTAACGTCAACTGAAACTATACTTCCAAAGGAAGGACCCCTATAGGAGAAAGAGCCATTATCAATCAGCTGTTCAATTTCATTCTCAGTTTTCTCATTGGTCTTCAAGCCATTTCTCTTAAAGACCTTTATGCCGTTATCCTCAATCGGGTTGTGGGATGCGGTAATCATTACCCCCCCGATAGCATCAAGATAGTTGATAGCCAAGGCAAGCACTGATGTTGGCATAACGCCAATGTCAATGACGTTTACCTGAGCTGAAAGGATACCGCTTTTTAACGCCTCAGCAAGCATTGGTGAGGAGAGGCGTGTGTCCTGAGCAACTACAATGGCAGGACCATCTATCGGTCGTCTGAGTTTGGTGGTGAAGGGAAGCTTGCCATTTCCACGAGTTCTCTTTAAGACCTCAGAAATCGCCCAACCAGCCTTAAGTGCAAGCTCGGGAGTTAAAAACTCCCCTGCCTTTCCGCGAATGCCGTCTGTTCCAAAGTATTTTCCCAATTGTCCTATCTCTTTCCTAATTATTATCCGTCTCTTTTTTAGGTGCTGAATCGTTTCCCCTCTCGCCAACGGTTAACATGATGCTAGTTGGAATAAGCTGATAATTTTTCATTTCCAACGGCAAAAGTACTTCTGGCGAGAATTTGTAAACGCCAGCATCCAATTTAGATACATCTATTTTAGCGGAAATTAAACTTTTATCCCTTTCAGATAGAATTGCTAGCTCCGAAGAGCGTAAATAAACCACCTCTGGTTCCAAAGTATAGCTAAGATTCTCCCTCTGTCCAGTAAGCATAACTTTCAAGCCCAATAGCTCATCAGATTCAACAAGTTTCTCGATATTTACAGTTATCCTTGCCTTCTTAGGCATTTCAGCTTGAGCAGTAAATGGGTAAAGAATATTAGCGTCCTGCTCAAAGGATTCTTTCTTTCCCTCAAGGGATATTTTTTCAGTAGAAATGAAGTCCTTGACACCTTCTTTAATAAGTTTTGCGTCAATGATAATTTGGGAAGGTTCAACTTTTATGTCTTTGATGAAGTAACCGCTCGCAACCTCACCCTCAAACACTGGTTTTACATTGAGAATCTTGATGTTGGCAACTGGGGTAACTTCCGCACGAACATAAACGCTTGATGGACTTACCCTAACATAATTTGTCCCAATGGGTCTATATTCATTGTCAGTGGGGATAACCTGCAATCCTTGTAAAATGTTTGACCTCTTTCCTTCAATCAAGAGCTCCACAATCGCACGCTTAACTTTGACGATTAGCCTCTCAGGACCTGATACTGTTACGTTTTTGGGTGATACTTCAACTTTTCCTAAAAGATAATTCTCCGGTAGTTCTCCGCGGTTCATAACTTCAACGGGCAACGTAACTTCCTTGGAATGATCAATTTCTACTCTTCTAGCTCTAATGCGTTCGGAAAGTTGTATGTGTTCAGGCAGAGCGACCTGTGGCGTGAGAACGTAACTACCAGGCTCTGTAATACCTGCAAAATCTAGAACAGCATTGGTTTCGGATGCCCTGAAATTCCTCACCGCATCGCTTTTTCCCCTTATCCTTATAAATAACCTCGATGGTACTTGCGATGCAATGGAAAGCCTTTTTGACAAATTTCTAATCTCTAACCTAAAACCGACGACACTTTCAACTTCAAAGGAGCTAAAACCGTAAATGTAGTACGAGAAGGCGATGCCCAATATCAAGGAGAATAGCTTATATTGCCAGTTGTGAGTTATAAGCTTAATCATCGCTATACAACCTTTAT
>JBBIRS010000018.1:0-6088 GCA_037441675.1 Planctomycetales bacterium
GGGCTTTCTCCTTCAGGAAGAAATACTGCTCCTCGGTCAGTTCAATGGTCGTCTTGCGCATGTTCGTTTGACTCCTGGCTTGCGCCATACGATTTCTCGCCTTTCCCATATCGCTATAATTATATGAATATGGCCTGAGAAAGTCAAGAAAAAATCGCTCGCCTCGTGCGGATACGATGGTCTATGCGAAATGGAAGGGGATCAACTACAGCAGGCAGTATGCCATCCCCAAAAACCCCTGGACTGCTAATCAGCTTCAGAGCAGGGACTACTTCGCAACTGCGGTAACGGCCTGGCAGGCAGAGGATCAGACTACCAAAGATGCCTGGGATGAGGCGGCAAGCGGAAAACCGCTCTCCGGCTTTAACCTGAATGTGGGGAGTATGTGAATTACAGGATCGCCAACGGCGGGGAAGTGCCTCCGTCTCCGTTACTGCCAAGCAAATCATCCGTGCTGGGCGGGTCGGAGCAAAGCCCTTGCTTCTCTCTTTGAGGTGCAGGCGCTTTTTATTTTTACGAGGGGACCTGCTCCGTTTCCTCTCCGATTATGTTCCAAAGAGGGAGCCCCTTGATGGGCGGACGGGTGCGGGCACATCAAAAGCGCAAGCGCAAGACCGCATAGCGGGCTGAAGCCAAGTGACTGTGACCTCAATGGGCGGGCGGGAATAGATAAATAAACTCTACCGATGAAATTGGTAGAGGAAAACTGCCACACCGAAGGTGTGGCAGGAAGTAAATGGAGCAGAGCATGGATGCATTGTGTCCGAGCCTGCGACCATTACTTTATCGGGTTTGTATTGGGTGATAAATTTCATTTTTGAATTTTAATGTTATGGTTTGAAAAATCCTTCAAAATGGCTCCTCGGGCAGGACTCGAACCTGCAACCTTGTGGTTAACAGCCACCTGCTCTGCCAATTGAGCTACCGAGGAATATCAATTAAATTATACCAAGTTACATGGTGTAAAAAGTTTTACCAGTGTAAAGAAAGATAATGTTTCTTTTTTAGGAAATTATTAAGTGATTATAGCTTTAAGCTTAAAGTTTTCTTCCGCTTGGGGGTTTATTGTTGTATTATTTTATTTGAAGCATACGTATTTCTTATTCAGGAGGATAATCAGATGATAAATAAGAAGGTGGAAAACGCCTTTAATGCTCAGTTGAACGAGGAGCTGGGAAGCGCCTACTTGTATCTTTCAATGTCCGCTTATTTTGATGCCTTAAACCTTATGGGTTTTGCACACTGGATGCGCGAGCAGGCAAAGGAAGAGGTAAGTCACGCTATGAAGTTTTTTGAGCACATAAACGAGCGGAACGGACGGGTGATTCTCCTAGCTCTTAAAGCTCCCAAGACCCAGTGGAAATCTCCTCAATCAGCATTTCAAGAAGCGCTTAAGCATGAGGAGTACATTTCAGGCTGTATTCACAGGCTTGTGGAACTTGCGCAGAAGGAAAAAGATCATCCTGCCTTTGATTTCCTGCAGTGGTTTGTTGATGAGCAGGTTGAGGAGGAAAAATCCGTAGGCGAAGTTGTGGAGAAGCTAAAGCTAGCGGGAGACCATCCCGCTGCACTTCTCTTTTTAGATAGCGAGCTTGGCAAACGCAAGGGCGAGTAGCCAAGGGAAAAATGGATCGCTGAATTAACCTTCTTTTGATAGGAGAGGGGGGAGTGCGGTCGCCATTTCTTTCAGCGATTGGATTCTTTGCAAGACTGATTCCTGAACATTTTTGTCGCGCAAAAGTTTTAATCGCAAAGAAAAGGGAAGAATTTGTAACGGTCGGAAAAACGAGTGACCGAGAAAGGTTCCAAGAATGAATTAACCAGCGCCAATCGTTGCGAGTTTTGCAAACGCTTGGTTCGGTTGCGCTTATGATTCTCACCTTGGCATATTTTCATTCGCGCTAGATTACCTCCATCATTTACAAATTGCCCAATTGGAGGTGAAGCTTTTAATCCCAGCTTTGTGGGCATAGACCTATTTCGCTCTTGGGCGCTTTCCTAGACTAATTGCTGATTCTTCTCGTAATCTCGCTAAGCGGTAAATTTACTCACGTTTCTCCACTATGACTTAAGTCACTGACGCGCATAGGACAAGGTTATATAAGAATAAGTGATATAGTTAACATATTACTTGCTAACTAAGTTACTAGAATTAGTGGGAAACCCTAGGTGACGGCAAGATTATAGAGCAAGAGAATGGGGCTTGATTAATTATTGATATTATGTGTCTATTAAATGAAATTGGAAGATACAAATAAAGCGAGAGTATCCTACAAAGTCTTCTTGCCGGATACTGCGTTTTGGCGAGGGATGATACCCTGCCAGAGGGCGTGCCCAGTTCTCACTGACGCAGGCAAGTACGTTCAGCTCATCGCAGCGGGTAGTTTTCTGGAAGGTTATCTAACGGCGCGTTCACCTAATCCTTTTGCGAGTGTATGTGGAAGGGTGTGTTCCGCTCCATGTGAAGACAAATGCCGCCGTGGGAAGATCGATTCTCCTATCACGATACGCGCACTTAAACGGTTCCTTACGGAACGTTACGGCGTGGAGTCGATAAACCCAGATACTCAGGATACCTTGGTTGAGGGAGGAACAGAGCCTGGGAATAAATACACATGGCACCTTCCTCAGCAGGTCAGAAGTCGCAGAAGCGTAGCTCGTGGTAATCACGTTGCGGTGATAGGCGGGGGACCCGCAGGGCTTTCTTGCGCCCACGATCTTTCCATTATGGGCTATGAAGTTACCATCTTTGAGGCAACCGATAAGCTTGGCGGAATGATGGTTCATGGCATACCTGAATTTCGCTTACCTCGTTCCCTTATTGAGAAAGAAATTGATCGCGTATTGTCCTTTGGTGTTAAGGTTGAATACGAAACCCCTCTTAGCTCTTCTTTTGGTATATCTGAACTAAAGAAGGAAGGATTTGAAGCAATATTTCTCGCAGTGGGGACACAGCGCGGACGGGATTTGCAGGTTCCTGGTGTTGAGCTTGATGGCATAATCAAGGCGATTGATTACATCATAAACGCAAATCGAGGATATCGCGTTGATCTTGGCAAGAGAGTAGTAGTAATCGGCGGTGGCTTTGTGGCATTTGATGCTGCTAGAATGGTATTAAGAGCCCCTTTAGCTGAAACTTTAGATGGCGAATCTGCAACGCCTATAGCCCCCGCATTAGACGCAGCGAGAATGGCTATCCGCGCTGGCGCGCGGCAGGTTAGCATTGTGAGTCTTGAATCTTTTGATGAAATGCCTGTTCTTAGAACTTCTCAAGGTAGGGAAGAATTCGAGGAGGCGGAGAGGGAAGGCGTAACCTTTATTACTCAGCGCGGTGTAGAGAGCTTCGTGGGCCAGGATGGTCGCGTAAGCAGAATTAATCTAATAGGCGTTAGAAGAACGTATGATTCAGATGGAAGGTTTAACCCAGAGTACGATAGAAGCATTTCAGAGGTAATGGAAGCGGACACGGTTATTCTCGCCATTGGTCAGCAGGCAGACCTTTCCTTTCTCAAGGAGGAGGATGGAATTCTTATCACTAGAGCGAGGACAATTCAGGTGGATCCTGAAACTTTAAGAACATCAGCTGATGGGGTATTTGCTGGTGGTGACGTAGCTTTCGGTCCCAGGAACTTGATTGATGCGGTTGCAAATGGCAAACGGGCTGCTCTATCCATTGACAACTATATTAGAAATGTTAAATACGCTCCGAAAGTCAAGTTTTTATTTGAGAAGCTACCAAAAGAAAAGTACACAATGCCAGAGGGTTACGAGCGCGTGCGGAGATTTCCTCCGCCCACTAAAGATTTAGGAAGAAGAACAGGAATTTCAGAAGTGGAAGATGTTTATACCGAGAGGGACGCCCGCAGTCAAGCTGAACGTTGTCTCTCCTGCCATATTCAAACAATTTTCAACGCTGAGCTATGCGTAATGTGCAATAGGTGTGTTGATGTTTGCCCAGAAAACTGCTTAAAGATTATCCCGCTAACAGGGCTTTCTCTTTCAAATTGTGAAATTTCCAACGTTCTTGACCATTACAGTTATTCAGCTGATTTACCACTTTCAGCAATGATAAAGGACGATGAAAAATGCATCCGTTGCGGACTCTGCGCAATTAGGTGCCCAACTGATGCTATGACGATGGAGGTTATGTATTATGAGGAAGAAGAAAGAGTTACAGTCTGACAAGTCCTCCACAAGTAAAGTAACACCGGAAGAAGGACAAAAAAGTGTCAAGAAAGTTGCCCAGGAAGGCGCCAAGGGCGAAGGCGTAATTTCGCGGCGTTCGTTCCTAGGTTCTATCGGGTTATCCGCGCTGATATTAGGATTTCTAGGCCAGGCTTGGATCTACCTGCGAGCTTTAATCCCGAACGTTCTTTACGAGAAAGATAAGAGATATAAAATTGGCAAGCCGGAGGCTTTTTCCGAGGGTGGAGTATTCCTTCCCGAGCAGAAAATCTTTGTGTTTAGAGAGGCGAATACCTTTTACTGTATAAGCGGAGTTTGTACCCATCTTGGATGCACAGTCCAGATGATAAGCCTTGACAAACCAAAGACAGTGAAAGTTCGCGGGAAAGAACTCACAGAAGCATGGGAGTTTCACTGCCCCTGCCACGGCTCAAAGTTTTACGGTGATGGAACGAACTACGCTGGTCCTGCGCCAAAGCCTTTACCTTACTTTGCACTAGAGGTAGCGCCCGATGATGGTCAGCTTATCGTGGATGCAAAAAAGCCCGTGGATAAGGGTTGGAGGCTGACAGTTTAAGGATGTTTCAACTGCGAGTCAACTTATGAAACTGAGAACAAAAAAGCTCTTTGATTTTTCAAGGTTATCGGAACTATTCTGGTCGTGGTATCCGCGTAGCGAGCGTGAAGCATCCGATTCGGTGGTTACTAACTTTCTTTTGCACTGGTTTCCCGTCAAGGTTAGCAAGCGTTCCCTGTCATTCTCCTACAGTTTTTGGCTCGGCACAGTATCTTTTGTTCTTTTCCTCATCCTAACTGTCACCGGTGTGATACTTATGTTTTATTACGTTCCATCTGTTGAGCGTGCTTACCATTCGGTAAAGGACATAGAATATGCGGTTTCCTTCGGCGGATTCATCCGCTCCCTTCACCGTATCACCGCTCATCTTATGGTTGCCACTGTGTTTCTCCATATGGCAAGAGTGTTTTTGACCGCTGCATATAGAAACGGAATAGGCGTTCGGCAGAATCGCCCGATGAATTTTGTTATTGGCGTATTTTTGCTTCTAGCGACGCTTCTTCTTTCCTTTACCGACTATCTTCTTCCATGGGATCAGTTAGCCTACTGGGCGATAACTGTCGGCACAAACATTGCTCGCGCTGCTCCAATCATTGGTGAATGGGCTAGGTTTATTCTTCTTGGTGGGAATGAAATTGGACAGAGCACGCTCATACGCTTTTACGTTTTGCACGTCTTCTTTCTTCCTGTTTTTGTGTTCATTCTATTTTTATGGCATATGTGGAGGGTTAGGAAAGATGGTGGGCTAGCTTGCGATGACAAACTTGTGCGCGAGTTAAAGTCAACCCCTACCCAGGTAAGCCCAGCCAAAACCTATTCTCTCTTGGGAATTACGCCTGGAAGAACTGTGTTTGTTGAGGCATCTATCCCAAATGAGAGTGAGCATTTTGTAAATTCCGTTCCGAATCTAACTAAGCGAATTCTCCTCGTGAGTCTAGTAACAATCCTTGTCTCTTTTATTCTTGCGGTGATATTTCAAGCCCCGCTGGAAGAGCCTGCAAACCCGTCTCTTACTCCAAATCCAGCAAAAGCGCCATGGTACTTCTTATGGCTTCAGGAGCTTGTTGCGATAACCACGGTTCATCTTGGTCCGATAACTATAAATGGCGCCCTAGTTGGTGGAATAATCATCCCGGCTATTCTCGTAGTTCTTCTAATTCTTTGGCCATATCTTGATAAAAGTCCTATTAATTCAATTGGTGTTTGGTTTGCCAGGGAACGATTGCGCCAGAACATCGTTTTCATTCTGATTAGCCTAGCAATCATTGTCTTGATACTTATCGCATCATACATGCGTGGACCATACTGGGAGTTTTACTGGCCATG